>NZ_JAAORM010000005.1 GCF_017695965.1 Prochlorococcus marinus CUG1416 | reverse complement strand
CTTAGTTTATGAATATTTAAATAAGTGGAAAAAATTTTTTATATGTTGAATAAATTTACATTTTTTTAGTTATTAAAAAACTATTCAACAAATAGACTGAATTTTTACTAGTTTTTCAACAAATTAGTTCTGTTTAAATTTGATTTCCACAGACACTAATTTTTTTGGATTTTAATATCCTAAGATTTTGGTTATATTTTTTAACGAAGGTTCAATATTTTTCCTGAAAACAGCATCATTGTTCTTAATAGCACAATCAGGGTCTTTCAAGCCATTTCCAGTAAGAACACAAACAATAGTTGATTCTTTCTGAATTCTATTTTTATTTTTTATGAGCCCAGCAACCGATGCTGCACTGGCAGGTTCACAAAAAACACCTTCTTTGGCCAGGATTTTATAAGCATTTATTATTTCTTCATCAGTAACTGATTGAAAGTCTCCTTTACTTTCTTTTTTTACTTTTTTTGCTTTTTCTCTATTTACAGGATTTCCAATTCTTATTGCTGTTGCTATTGTCTCTGGATCTTTAACTATTATATTTTGTACTAATGGAGCAGAACCTTCAGATTGAAAACCCATCATAATAGGTAATTTTAAATTTCTTTTTATTTTTGAATATTCTTTAAAACCCATCCAATAAGCAGTTATATTTCCTGCATTTCCCATTGGAATACAAAGCCAATCAGGCGCAATACCTAAGTCATCAACAATTTCAAAAGCTGCTGTCTTCTGGCCTTGTATTCGATATGGATTCACAGAATTAACAAGCTCTATAGGATGTTCTGATGATAAATCTCTAACAATTTCGAGAGCCTTATCAAAGTTTCCATTAATGGATATTATCTCAGCTCCATACATTAAAGCTTGTGCAAGTTTTCCTTGTGCAACAAATCCTTCTGGGATTAAGACATAAGGTTTTAATCCTCCTCTAGATGCATATGCAGCAGCAGCGGCAGAAGTATTTCCAGTACTAGCACAAATTACTGCTTCACGCCCTTCTTCTTTTGCTTTGCTAATCGCCATAGTCATACCGCGATCTTTAAAAGATCCTGTGGGATTTAGCCCATCATATTTTAAAAAAACCTTTGTTCCATTTCCAATTAAATTGCTAATTGAGTCACTATGAATTAGTGGTGTATTTCCTTCTTTTAAGGAAATAATAGGAGTTTTCTTTGTAATTGGAAGATATTGTTTGTAAGCTTCGATTAGACCTGGCCATCTTTTTTTTCTGTAATTAATACCAAGCTTATTTTTGATTTTATTTAATAACACCATGACTTTTTAATTTGTTTTAATTTTTTCTAGAGGAGAATTTGTAAAAAATTCTAATAATTCTGAAATTGATTCTACTTTATTCATAACTTTGCTTAAAGCGTTGACATCTAAAATAACAGTTTTAGTTGGATATCCTTCAAAAAAATTTATCAGATTTATTTTTCCATTTCCTATGTTAATCCCTTGAACTACACTTGCTCTAAGGGCTAACATACCAGTTCTTTCATCATCTGCTTTGGGTGGGTGGATAATAGATGAAAGTCTTGTTAAAAAAATTTTTCCTATTTCAGAATATACTAATTTGCTTGCAATCGTAATAGGGATATCAAAATCTTTATTTAACACTGATCTGATTTCTTTGTTGGAGGACCCACTTGCTTTTAAAATTTTTTTTAATTGTTTTGTTGAATATCCTTCTTCGGCAAAAGTTTTTAACGAATTTACTTTAATTGTTCTAGAAAATATGTTGTATATAATTTTAATTTCTTCAGCAGCATTAGCTTTGGAAACATTAAAAAGTAATTGAGAACTTATTAAAATAAAAAATATTTTAATTATTAAAAATTTACTAAATTTCATTTTAGATATTTGCGCCAGCGGCAATCTTTACAAGTCTAACGACTCCTTTTTCGGTTACTTTTTTTGCAATTTTTATACCCATTTTTTTTGTATAAGGTTCATTTATAAGTCTAGGAACCCGTTTTAGAAAAATATCAATAGAGTAGCCTGGCACTTTTCGTAAAATTTCTAAAAAGTTGCTTAGTGGCTCTATGTACATTATAAGGTCACTTAAGTTGTTATTTTCATTAGTCGTATTTAATTTAATTGATTTTGGAAGGTATTTATTTAAATTTTTCAATATTTTTAGACTCAGTAAATCTATTTGGTTGGTTAAGCTTTCAATTATTTCATTTCTAAGGAAACCTCCTTTTGGAGAAAAGAGAAGATTTATTACTTCATCTAAAAGTTTTTCTAAATCAAGATTTGTTTGCTTTGCTGCGTTTGAAAGTAGATTCTCTAAACGGTCCCATTTAAATTTTTTATTATCGAAAAGCATTTCTTTCAAACTTTCTCTTAATTGTGGATCAGGATCTTCCATTAATCTTCTCGCAAAATATGGATAAGCTGCACCCAATATTTTAAAGTTTGGGTCTACGCTTAAAGCAATTCCTTCTAATGTTAGTAATGATCTAATTATCAGTGCATAATATGGAGGTAATCTAAAAGGGAATTTATACATAACGCCAGACATATCGTCTGTGACGCTCTTGAAATCCATTTTTGAAACTCCTTGTTCAACGGCATTAATGAAAACATCTTGAAATGCAGGAACTATGGGTTCTAGATTAACTTCTTCTGATAAGAATCCTAATTTTACAAAATCTTGAGATAATTTATCGAAGTTTTTATTTACTAAATGTACAACTGCTTGTATTAAACCAGATCTAGATTCTCTGGAAACTTCGCTCATCATTCCAAAATCTAAGTAACATAATCTGCCATCTTTCAAGGCTAATAAATTACCTGGATGTGGGTCAGCGTGAAAAAAACCATGTTCTAAAAGTTGTTCTAAACTGCACTGGACTCCTATATCTATCATCTTATCAGGGTCGATTCCTAATTTTTTTACATCTTCTAAATTGGTTAATTTTGTACCCTCTATCCATTCCATTGTTAAAACTCTTCTGGATGTTATTTCTTTATAAATTTTAGGTACAGCAATCATTTGGTTATGTTTATGCATATTTCTAAATTTATTTGCATTTTCAGCTTCGTTTAAATAATCCATCTCTTCAAAAACTCTTTTGCCTAATTCATCAATTAATGCCACGAGATCACTTCTTATCAATCCAATATTGTTTTTTAGCCAATAAGCAATATTTCTAACGATGTAAAGATCTAAAGTGATTTGTTCTCTTAAACCTGGTCGTTGGACTTTAACTGCTACAACTTCATCATTCTTCAGTTTGGCTTTATGAACTTGTCCAAGAGAAGCAGCAGAAATTGGTTCCTTATCAATTTCTAAAAACAACTCATCTATTTTCGATCCTAAATCTTCTTCTATCAATTCCATAGCCTTACCCCCATCAAATCCTGGCAGTTGATCTTGTAAGTCAGATAATTCCTCAAGAAGAATAGCTGGAATAATATCTGGTCTTGTTGATAAAGCCTGACCTGCCTTAACAAAAGCAGGCCCAAGTTCTACTAATAAATTTGTTAATTCTCTTGCTCTAGATCTTGCTTGCAGTTCATTTTTTAATCTACCAGTTAATTTATCCCATCCAACTGAAAAGATATAAGCAAGAATAGGTATTAGCGTTTGCCAAAGCCTTTTTAAAAGTCTTTTTGGATTTTTTTTGTAAATTTTAGAAATTGTAACTGGATCATAATCTAATAGTCCAGAAATCTCTATAAAATCAGTAAAATCTTCTTTCATAACTTTATATATTTAAAACCTTTATTTTTTTTAAAAAGAAGTTAATTTTTTTATATGGAAGATTTATCATGTTAATACACCTAAAAATAGAGAATATTGCCTTAATAGAAATTATAGAAATTAATTTCGAAAAAGGTTTGAATATCATTACTGGAGATTCAGGTTCTGGAAAATCACTAATTTTAGATTCCTTAAATGTTTTATTTGGTGGAACTAATATACCTATAAAACATTTAATACGTCCAGAAAAAGATTATTGTTTTATTCAGGCAAAATTCTCTTCCACTCCCCAAATTAACGATTGGTTAGTTAGTAATGGTTTTGAAAGAAGTGCCTTAGAACTAATAATCAAAAGAGAATCTTATAAAAAAAATAAAAAAATCTTATCCAAATTTAGTCTTAATAATTCATCCATTAATAAACAATTATTAGAGGAACTTGGAAGATTGTTAATAGATTTTGCAGGTCAATCAGATACTTTTATTTTTGATTCTCAAGACAAGAGAAGATTAATTATTGATGATTTATGTTCGCAAGATTTGAGAGATACCAATGCAAAGATTAAAAATATATGGCAGCAAAGTGAGGTTTTAAAAGGATTAATGAATAAAAAACTAGAATCCTCTAAGAAACAAGAAGAAAACAACTTATTAATTAAACAAATGTTTAAGACTTTAGACGAAGCTAACTTAAATTCCAGTGAGGAAATCTTAGAATTAGAGTCAATAGAAAATAAACTTGTAAATAATCTCGAAATAAATAATTCAATTCAATCATCTTTAGAGAACTTAAATAATTTCAGTCATGATGAGCCATCAGTCTCTTTTTTGATAAATCAATCAATAAAAGTTTTAAACAGAACAGCAGATTTTGATTGTAAGATTCAAAAATTTAGAGAGAAGTTATTACATATTCAAGCTGATGTTGAAGATTTAATTTTCGACCTCAACTCATATATAGAAGATGTAGAAAATCACGAATCTAATCTTCCAGAAATACAAAAAAGATTATTTTTTTTAAAAAATTTGGAGAAAACTTTTTCATTGGAGCTACCTCAATTAATTGAAAAGCGGGATCAATTAAAGACATATTTTCTACAAAACAATCAAGATAATGAGATTTGTAAGATAAAGAGTCAAATCAAAAATTTACAAAGTAATTTAAATTCTTTATTTGTTATTCAATCTACTGAAAGAAAAAAAATTGCAAAACTGTTACAGAATTCAGTAATCTCAATTTTAAAAAATTTAGGCTTAGAAAATGCAAATTTTTCAATTCAATTTTCTGAATGTAATCCTTCTGGCGATGGGATTAATAATATAAATTTTTTGTTCTCTGCTAATCCTGATCAGAAGCTTGCTCCTCTATCGAGTGTTATTTCTGGTGGCGAAATGTCAAGATTTTTACTAGCGATTAAATCTAGTATTTCTAAAAAACCAAATACTTTCTTTTTAGATGAAATTGATAATGGTCTAAGTGGTAAATCCTTGTTTTCGTTGGTTGAGCTAATAAAAGAAATATCTAAAGATCAACAGGTTTTATGTATTACACATCAGCCTTTTTTAGCTGCTGGAGGTTTAGCTCATTTTAAAGTGCATAAAAATGTAATTGATGGAATAACTTATACTTCAATATCAAAATTAGCTACAAAAAAACAAAGAAAAAATGAATTAATAGAACTTATTGGTGGAGGGTTTGGCGAAGCAAATGATTACGCTTCTAGTCTTCTTGACAGGGCAGCTGCATAAAATAGGAAAAATTCCACTATAATAACCTTTTTAAATCATAAATAGATTTAAACATGGTTACAAAAATCCATAATAGTTTTGAAGAAGATAATTCAATCAATATTAGGGGAGCTCGTCAGCATAATTTAAAAAATATTGACCTTTCTCTCCCAAGGAATAAATTTATAGTTTTTACTGGTGTGAGTGGAAGTGGTAAAAGTTCTTTAGCTTTTGATACCATTTTTGCTGAAGGTCAAAGAAGATATGTTGAAAGTCTTTCAGCATATGCAAGGCAATTTTTAGGTCAAGTAGATAAACCAGATGTCGACAATATTGAGGGCTTATCCCCTGCTATTTCAATTGATCAAAAATCTACAAGTCATAACCCTCGGTCAACAGTTGGAACAGTAACTGAGATACAAGATTATCTAAGATTGTTGTTTGGACGTGCTGGCGAGCCTCATTGTCATCACTGTGGGATTCCAATTGCGCCTCAAACCATTGATGAAATGGTTGATCAAATTCTTCTATTGCCAGAAGGTACAAGGTACCAATTGTTAGCTCCTGTTGTACGGGGGAAGAAAGGAACACACACAAAATTAATAAGTGGACTAGCTGCTGAGGGCTTTGCTAGGGTAAGAATTAACGGGGAGGTAAGAGAACTTGCAGATAGTATTGAATTAGATAAGAATCAAATTCATAGTATTGAGGTAGTAGTTGATAGATTAATAGCAAGAGATGGAATACAAGAAAGATTGAATGATTCTCTACAAACTTGTCTCAAAAGAGGCGACGGTTTAGCCATAGTAGAAGTTGTTCCGAAAAAAGGAGAAAACTTACCTCCTAATTTAGATAGAGAAAAATTATACTCAGAAAATTATGCTTGTCCTGTACATGGTTCTATTGTAGAGGAACTTTCTCCTAGATTATTTTCCTTTAACAGCCCATATGGTGCCTGTCCAGATTGTCATGGGATTGGTTATTTAAAAAAATTTACTGCTGATAGAGTAATACCAGACAAAACATTACCTGTTTATGCTGCAATAGCTCCTTGGAGTGAAAAAGATAATACTTATTATTTTTCATTACTATTTTCAGTTGGACAAGCGTATGGTTTTGAATTAAAAACTCCTTGGAAAGATTTAAGTGATTTGCAAAAAAAAGTTTTACTTTTAGGATCAGATAAACCAATATTAATTCAAGCTGATAGTCGTTTTAAAACTTCTAGTGGTTTTGAAAGGCCTTTTGAAGGGATTCTACCAATATTAGAAAGGCAATTGAATGAAGCTAATGGAGAATCAGTTAAGCAAAAGTTAGAAAAGTATTTAGAATTAGTACCTTGTAATACATGTTCTGGAAAAAGATTAAGACCTGAGGCGTTGGCCGTTAAACTTGGTCCATATAATATAACTGATTTAACTTCTATAAGCGTTTCTGAAACTTTAACTCATATTGAGCGAATCATGGGTTTAGGAAAGACTAATAAGGAAAATATATCTTTATCAGAAAAACAAAAGCAGATAGGTGAATTGGTTTTAAAAGAAATTCGTTTACGTTTGAAGTTTTTAATTAATGTCGGTTTAGATTATTTAACTTTAGATAGACCTGCCATGACTTTGTCTGGTGGAGAAGCTCAACGTATTAGATTAGCAACGCAAATAGGAGCAGGGCTTACTGGTGTTTTATATGTATTAGATGAACCAAGTATTGGTTTACACCAGAGAGACAATGACAGATTATTAGAAACATTAAAAAGCTTAAGAGATTTAGGAAATACTTTAGTTGTTGTTGAACATGACGAAGATACTATGAAATCCGCAGATTATATAGTAGATATTGGCCCAGGGGCAGGTATTTATGGTGGGGAAATTATTGCTAAAGGATCATATGAAGATGTCTTAAAATCAGATAGGTCATTAACGGGGGCTTATCTCAGTGGTAGGAAGTCGATTCCTACTCCAAAAGAACGTAGATCATCTGTTAAAAAAAGTTTAATTTTAAACAATTGCTCTAAAAATAATTTAAAGAATATATCTGTAGAATTTCCCTTAGGAAGGTTAGTTTCTGTAACGGGTGTAAGTGGGAGTGGGAAAAGTACTTTGATAAATGAATTACTTCACCCTGCCTTGTGTCATTCTCTAGGATTAAAAGTCCCTTTTCCTCAAGGGGTAAAAGAGTTAAAGGGTATAAAGGCAATTGACAAAGTTATTGTTATTGATCAATCGCCCATAGGGAGAACACCAAGATCAAACCCTGCCACTTATACAGGTGCTTTTGATCCTATAAGGCAGTTATTTACTGCCACAGTAGAAGCAAAAGCAAGGGGCTATCAGGCTGGCCAATTTAGTTTTAATGTAAAAGGAGGAAGATGCGAAGCTTGTAAAGGCCAGGGAGTTAATGTTATTGAAATGAATTTTTTACCTGATGTTTATGTTCAATGTGAAGTATGCAAAGGAGCTCGTTTTAATAGGGAAACTCTTCAAGTTAAATATAAAGGTTTTAATATATCTGATGTTTTAGAGATGACTGTTGAAAAAGCTGCAGAAACTTTTTCAGCGATACCTCAAGCTGCTGATAGATTATCTACATTGGTAGATGTCGGATTAGGATATGTCAAATTAGGCCAACCAGCTCCTACATTATCTGGCGGGGAGGCTCAAAGAGTTAAGTTAGCTACAGAATTATCTAAAAGAGCTACTGGAAAAACTCTATATTTGATTGATGAACCAACTACAGGTTTAAGTTTTTATGATGTTCACAAATTAATGGATGTCATACAACGTTTGGTAGATAAAGGTAATTCTGTAATTGTTATCGAACATAATTTAGATGTAATTAGATGTTCTGATTGGATTATTGATTTAGGACCTGATGGAGGTAATAAAGGCGGCGAAGTTATTACAGAAGGTATTCCTGAGGATGTAGCTAAACATCCCACTAGCCATACAGCAAAATATCTTAAAAAGGTTCTTAAATAAAAAATCTTTGTTGTATTTCTTTTTATTTTTAAGTATCTGATTAAAACGAAAGTCTTCTGTAAAGTTGTATAAACTTAGTAGATATCTGTCTTTTTGAAAACTTTTGAATTAAAAAATTTTTAAATCATAATGCTTTCTTAAGATTTCCTTTGGGAATCCATCTTATTTGTATTACAGGCTATTGATCTGAGGATTTGCTGAATGAGGTTGAAATTTTTACATTTACATTTACATGGTCTCATACGGTCTAAAAATCTTGAATTAGGTAGAGATGCAGATACTGGAGGGCAAACACAATACGTTTTAGAGTTAGTAAAAAGTTTGGCTAATACTTCTGATGTTGATCAAGTAGATTTAGTGACTCGTTTAATAAATGACTCTAAAGTAGATAATGACTATTCACAAGCAGAAGAATTTGTAGAACCAGGAGTTAGAATTTTAAGATTTAAATTTGGACCTAATAAATATCTAAGAAAGGAATTGCTTTGGCCTTATTTAGATGAATTAACTGAATCCCTTATTTCTTACTACAAAAAAAATAATAAGCCTAATTTTATTCATGCCCATTATGCAGATGCTGGATATGTAGGCGTTAAACTTAGTAAATCCTTAAATATTCCACTTATTTTTACTGGTCATTCCTTAGGAAGAGAAAAACAAAGGAAATTGCTTGATACTGGTTTAAAAACTAAGCAAATAGAAAAGCTTTATTCCATAAGTAAAAGAATTCAGGCAGAAGAAAAAGTTTTAGAATCAGCAGATATTGTTGTAACAAGTACTAAACAAGAGTCCGTTTATCAATATTCCCAATATTCTTCTTTTTCACCTCATAAAGCTCGAGTGATTCCTCCGGGCGTTGATCATAATAAATTTCACCATATTCACTCGACTACAGAGACAGCTGAAATTGACAACATGATGAAACCTTTTTTAAAGGATCTAACAAAACCTCCATTACTGACTATTTCTAGAGCTGTACGAAGAAAAAATATTCCTTCTTTGATTGAGGCATACGGAAGATCTGAAAAATTAAAGAGAAAAACTAATTTAATTTTGATTTTGGGTTGTCGAGATAGTACTTCAAAACTTGACTCTCAACAACAAGATGTTTTCTATAATATTTTTGAAACGATTGATAAATATAATTTGTATGGAAAGGTAGCTTATCCAAAAAAGCATCTTCCAATTCAGATACCTGCTTTATATAGATGGGCTGCTAGTAGGGGTGGGTTATTTGTTAATCCAGCCTTGACAGAGCCTTTTGGCTTAACCCTGCTTGAAGCCTCTTCATGTGGATTGCCAATCATATCAACAGACGATGGAGGACCTAAAGAAATTCGCTCAAAATGTGAAAATGGACTTTTAGTAGATGTTACTGATATTAATAAGTTGAAAGTTATTCTTGAAAAAGGAATTGCTAATAGTGATCAGTGGAAATTATGGAGCAGAAATGGAATTGAAGGTGTTAATAGACACTTTAGTTGGAACACTCATGTCCGTAATTATTTATCAATACTCACAGAAGAGTTTTTGAGGTCTAATAGTGATTCTTCATCTGTAATTAAACAGAGTTGTTTAAAAGGAAGCTCTTCAGTTATAAAGCCCCATTGATCAAATACTTTAGGATCAGTATGAATAATTAGTTGATTGTTATTTGTTTTCTTTAGTTTGAAGCCTTTCTTAGATAGTTTTTTCATTAAGTTAGCAGTTTCTTCAAATCTTGATGCCATAGCATCAAGACTCGAGCAGTCGCTTGTTAAGCCATTATCTTTCCATGTAAAAAAACTCATAACAAATTCTCTATAGATTGATTTTTAAAACTATACCTAAAACCACAAGTAATATGTTGATTTTCCAAAAATTTTCAACTATTTTGTGCTCTTTTACTCCTTTAAGTTCAAAATGGTGATGCAGTGGTGCCATCAAAAATATGCGTTTCCCATTATGAAATAATTTTTTTGTAATTTTAAAAAACCCTACTTGAATAATTACTGATAAAGATTCAATAATGAAGATTCCTGAGAAAATAGATAAGGTAAAAACGCTATTCGTTAATAACGCAATAGAACCAAGAATTGCTCCAATACTTAAAGATCCTGTGTCCCCCATAAATATTTTTGCAGGATAAATATTATATTTGAGAAACCCTAAACATATGCCAGACATTGAATAACATAAGATACTAAAAATAATAAGATCCTGCTGTTCTTTCATTAATATTTCTGTGCCCAATCCAGAAAAAACAATTGCACTACATCCAGCTGCTAGTCCATCTAGTCCATCAGACAAATTTACTGAATTACTTATGCCAACTAATACTAAAAAAGAAATGGGAAATATGAAAATATTCATATTTATTCCCCAGGAGTCAGACACTGTTATTAATGGATTTATTAAATCTTTTTCATAGGCTAATAATATAAAAATTAGTGAGATGATACTTTGTAAGATGAATTTTTCTTTTGATTTTAATCCTGTATTTTTTTTATTTTTAATGCTTAAATAATCATCTAAGAAACCTATAATGAAGAAACCAACAATAGTTAGCAATAAAAGGAATATTTTTGGAGAACCTAGGTTTATATTGATTATTAAAATAAAAATTAAAAAAGGTATTATTATAAAAATCCCACCCATTGTTGGAGTATCACTTTTTTTGTAGTGATTAGCAGGGCCCTCAGTTCTAATATTTTGAAGAAAGTTTAATTCTTTGATTATTTTTAGACCATTCTTTGTTGTGAATAAAGAAATAAAAAAAAATAAAGTGTATACACCTATAAAAATAAAATTTTTGAAAATATAGGAGGTAACTATTAAAGCAAAAGTATTTAATATTAATAATGATTTAAAGTTAAACTTTTTAATCCTCCCAATCATCTTCTGAAGAATCTTCTTCAGTTTTATAATCTTCTTTTTCTCCCATAAGTGCTGAGAGTTCTTCTTCTTCTATCGTACTAATCTCTTGTGAATCTGCGTCTTTTTCAGTGACAAGTCTTCCTGTACTTTCGAGCCAAGATAGTAGATCTGGTTCATCTCTTAATGGTAAAACGGGAGCTGGATCATCTCTATGGTAGCAAGTTAAAGCTGGGTTAACTTCAGAAATATCATTCAATCTAATTTTTAGTTTATTTGAGTCCATTAAAATTGTTGTTCTACATATAAGATAATACATAATGATCCACTATAAAAATTTTGTTTGATAAAGGAAATTTAAAATACTTTTTTATTTGGATAATTTCATTGTTATTGTCTGGATTATTTAAACTTATTGGATACTTGAATCCCAATGTTTTATTAATTAATAACTTTCTTGTCTTATTACTAGTTTTTGGTCCAGCTCTTTTAGTTACAATAATATTAGTTTTTAATAAGTTTTCAAATTCTTAATTACGTCAAAAATTTAAATTTATGGAGCAAATTTAAATGCAGCAGGTAAAAAAAGTTGTACTAGCGTATTCCGGTGGCGTTGATACTAGCGTTTGTATTCCATATTTAAAGAATGAATATGGAATTTCAGAAGTGGTTACTTTTGTAGCAGATCTAGGACAAGGCGAAGATTTGGAATTTATCAAGCAAAAAGCTTTAAATTCTGGTGCATCTAAATCAATTATTGGTAATTTAGTAAATAGTTTTGTGGAAAAATATGCTTTCCCAGCTATTAGAGCCAATGCATTATATTTAGATAAATATCCTTTATCTACAGCTCTTGCTAGACCTTTAATTGCTGAAAACCTCGTTAATATTGCTAGAGAGATTAATGCTGATGCAGTAGCTCATGGATGTACTGGTAAAGGAAATGATCAAGTTAGATTTGATTTAGCAATTAATGCATTAGGCCCTGATTTAAAAATAATTACACCTGCAAGGGAGTGGAATATGAGTAGGGAAGAGGCAATATTATATGGAGAAAAATTTGGTATTCCTGCACCAGTATCAAAAAAATCTCCTTATTCAATAGATGTTAACCTTCTTGGTAGGAGTGTTGAGGCAGGAATATTAGAAGACCCAATGCAAGAAGCACCTGAAGATATTTTTGCAATGACATCATCAATTAATAATTCACCAGATTCCCCTCAAGATATAGAAATTGTTTTTAAAAATGGGCTTCCAGTTGGAATTAATAATGAATTTTTATCTCCAGTAGAGCTTATTAAAAAAGCTAATGATCTTGCAGGTGAACATGGTTTTGGAAGAATAGATATGATTGAAGATCGAGTAGTAGGAATCAAAAGTAGAGAGATTTATGAAACGCCTGGTCTTTTACTTTTAATCAAAGCTCACAAGGAATTAGAGAGCATAACATTAAACCCAGATGTTATTGATTTTAAAGGAATAGTGGAAAAAAAATGGGGTCAATTAGTTTATCAAGGTTTTTGGTTTGGTCCGCTTAAGCACAGTTTAGATGCTTTTATTTCATCTACTCAAAAGTCAGTTAATGGAAGAGTAAAGATTAGACTTCATAAGGGTAATGCAACAGTAATTGGAAGAATCTCTGAAAATAATTCACTTTATAGGGAAGATTTGGCAACTTATAGTAAAGATGATGTCTTTAATCATTCCTTAGCAGAGGGTTTTATTTATATGTGGGGTATGTCTAATAAAATATGGGCAGAGTTAAATTCAAAAATAATTGATTAACAATTAAGATTCTTTATTTTTTTTATTTTCGGACTCGTCTTTTTTATTGGCTGAATCTTCAGGAGTTTTTAAAAGTTCTTTTTCTTTAGATTCTGGATTATCTTGATTCTCTGATGGAGGTGTACTCTTATTAGAGGGTCTTGGAGTTGGCAAAGGACCTTCTTGTTTAACGGTCATATATCTAATAACATCTTCACTTAGTCTCATGGCTTTTTCAATTTTAAAAATATGTTGCCCATCACCTTGATGACTCAATTGGACGTAAATACCTTCTCTATATTTAGATATTTGATAAGCTAATCTTCTTTTTCCTCTCATTTGACTATCCAGGATGGTACCGTCAAATTCTTCTAAAAGTTTATTGTATTTATCAATGTGATTAGTTACTTCATCTTCCGCTATATCGGGGCGGAGGATGTACATGGTTTCGTAATAAGATTGTTGATCATTCATAGTTTCAGACAAGGTCTTTGGCTCATAAATTATGCGATGAGCGTCTGTTCATTATTCACGATACATTACAATGGGCAGTTTATTAAAAATTTGCATCATTTTTTTTAAAGATATTTTTTTAGTGCGTCATTCATAATATGAAAAGGTACTTCTAAACCATTTGTCCAAAATGATAATGATTTCATTCCTTGAGCAACAAGCATTTGCAAACCATCGATAGTCATGCATCCTTTTTTAGCGCTAAATTTTAACAATGGAGTTGGAGCAGGATTGTAAATCAAATCGTAAACAATTGTTTTCGATTTAAGAGATCTCCAAAAAGTTTCCCCATAAGGCAATATATTTTCTTCATGAGTACCTGTTTGCATTCCTACTGGTGTAGTATTTACAATTAATCCTGCTTCTTCAATTAAATTTTGAGCCCGATTATCATTATGTAACAAACCCTGAATTTCAATTTGATTCCCAAAATTTTTAATTAACTCATCTAGTGATGATTTGTTACGTGATACTACTGAAATTATTGAAGAATTTAAATTTATTAATCCCTGTATAACGGATCTTGCTGCCCCACCTGAGCCAAGTACTATTGCTTGTTTATTTGTTAAATTTAAGGTTTTTAATGGATAAACAAATCCCTCTACATCTGTATTAGTTGCGCTCCATTCTCTCTCAGAATTTAACTTAAGGGTATTAATTGCTTTCAGTCTCTTTGCAATAGGTGAGATTTCACTGCAAAGGTCAAATACTTTTTCTTTATAAGGTATTGTAATGTTTAACCCTTTACAATTGATTTTTTTCAAAGAATTCAGAACTAATTCTAGATCTTCATCTCTACAAGGTATTGCAATATAAATTAAATCTAAGCCTAAATATTGAAGGGCAGCATTTTGCATGATTGGTGACAAAGAATGGCTTACTGGATTGCCGATTAATGCAATAAAAGATGTCTTACTTGTAATCATGTTTAGAAATTTTCTTAAAAAAATTACGATCTGTTCGGGAACCACACCCCGTCTTTGAGTAACAATAATGACGCCGATGACCGATTATGGAGAATATAAAATATGAGAATTTACCCATGGGTAAGGTAGTTGGAATCGATTTAGGAACAACTAATAGTTGTGTTGCTGTAATGGAAGGTGGTAAACCCACTGTAATAGCAAATGCGGAGGGTTTCAGAACTACTCCATCAGTTGTTGCATATACAAAAAATCAAGATCAGCTTGTTGGACAAATTGCAAAAAGACAAGCTGTTATGAATCCTGAAAATACTTTTTATTCTGCAAAACGTTTTGTCGGTAGAAGAGTTGACGAGGTTAATGAAGAATCTAAAGATGTCAGTTATTCTGTTGAAAAATCTGGTTCTAGTGTCAAATTAAAGTGCCCTATTTTGGATAAGCAGTTTTCTCCTGAAGAGGTGAGTTCTCAAGTTTTAAGAAAGTTAGCGGATGATGCGGGAAAATATCTTGGTGATAAAGTTACTCAGGCTGTAATCACAGTTCCAGCTTATTTTAATGATTCTCAAAGACAAGCCACTAAAGATGCAGGAAAAATTGCAGGTTTAGAAGTCCTAAGAATTGTTAATGAGCCAACTGCTGCAGCTTTAGCATATGGTTTGGATAAAGAAAATGAAAAAATACTTGTTTTTGATTTAGGAGGAGGAACATTTGATGTCTCAGTTATTGAAGCTGGTGATGGAGTAACTGAAGTTCTATCTACATCTGGAGACACCCATCTTGGTGGTGACGATTTTGATAGGTGTATCGTAGATCATTTAGCTAGTACTTTTAAATCAAATGAGGGAATTGACCTTAGACAAGACAAGCAAGCTTTACAAAGGCTGACAGAGGCAGCAGAAAAAGCAAAAATTGAGCTTTCAAATGCTACGCAAAGTGAAATAAATTTACCTTTTATCACAGCGACTCCTGAAGGGCCAAAACATTTGGATTTGAACCTTACTCGAGCAAAGTTTGAGGAATTAGCAGCTTCTTTAATCGATAGGTGCAAAACTCCAGTAGAGAGGGCTATTAGTGATGCAAAAATCTCTACTAGTGAAATAGACGAGGTTGTAATGGTGGGTGGCTCATCAAGAATTCCTGCTGTTTTAGATTTAGTCAAAAAAATAATAGGTAAAGAACCTAATCAAACTGTAAATCCTGATGAGGTAGTTGCTGTTGGTGCAGCTATTCAGGGAGGTGTTTTAGCAGGCGAGGTTAAAGATATATTGTTGCTTGATGTTACTCCACTTTCTCTTGGTGTAGAGACTTTAGGGGGAGTTATGACAAAAATGATAAATCGAAATACTACAGTTCCCACTAAGAAATCTGAGACATATTCAACTGCTGTAGATGGTCAAACAAATGTAGAAATTCACGTACTACAGGGTGAGAGAGAAATGGCTTCTGATAACAAAAGCTTAGGCACCTTTAGATTGGATGGTATACCTTCAGCACCAAGGGGTGTCCCTCAAATTGAAGTTACATTTGATATTGATGCAAATGGAATTCTCAGCGTTACCGCTAAAGACAAGGGAAGTGGTAAAGAGCAAAGTATCTCTATCACAGGTGCTTCTACCTTATCTGATAATGAGGTAGAAAAAATGGTTAAAGATGCAGAATCAAATGCATCTTCAGATAAAGAAAAAAGAGAAAAAATTGATTTAAAAAATCAGGCTGAAACACTTGTTTATCAGACAGAAAAGCAACTTAGTGAGCTGGGAGACAAAATTGATGCAGCAGCAAAGTCTAAAGTTGAAGAAAAAAGTAATGCTTTAAAAGAGGCAACTTCAAAAGAAGATTATGAATCAATGAAAAAACTTCTTGAAGAACTTCAGCAAGAACTTTATGCAGTTGGTTCATCTGTTTATCAGCAACCTGGCAATCAGCCACCATCACCTGATTCAGCGGAAGGTCCTGATCAGAGTGATTCAAACGATAAAGGTGGAGATGATGTGATTGATGCAGACTTTACTGAAACAAAAGATTAGGAAAGGTAATTTTTAATTTCATTAGCAACCCATTTAGAACAAGCTGGAGCAAGTAAAATCCCATTTTTATAAAAACCTGTACATATAATTAGGCCATCTTCTATTTGCTTCATTATTGGTGAAGGTTCGCCATCAGGTTTTGACCTTATTCCGTACCATTTTTTAGAAATTTTCCCTTTCACAAGCCAATTTGGTTTTTTATCGAGAAAATTTGTGAGTTTTTCGAATGTATTTTCTTCTGGCTTGGTATTATATTCGTCAGTTGAACCAATAATTAGCCTATTTTTTGATTTTGTAATTATATTTTTACCATCTATATTGAATTGTTTTGGGAGCGACAATAAATCAACTTCTGCATCATTTATATCAACTTCTATAGCTTGACCTAAAACAGGTTTTAATTTGATGTTGTGAGATAGGTTATCTATTAAATTAACCGCTTTTAGAGAATTACACAAAATAACTATGTCAGATTTAATGTCTTCATTTTTTCTTGTTGTAGAGATCCAATGATTATTTGATTTTCTGATTTTAATTATTTCTTCTTCTAAAGAATTTATTTTTTTATGTTTTAGATATTTATCTAATGTTTTAAGTAACGAAATAGCATTTATTCTTCCATCTTTGAAGGAAATCATTCCTTTTATATTTTTTGTTTGGAAGGCCTTATTTATATTCTTGATAAATATTGAGTCTCTTTCTAAAATTCTTAAGTTTATATCATTATTTTCATAAATAAATTTCTTTAATTTTCTAAACTTTTCTTCATTCGTAGTTAGTTGTATTAATGGTTTTTCGATATTTAATTCATTATTAAATTTTTGTAGGAATGCAATCCATTGTGGCCATAATTTAATGCTTTGTTTCCTGAGATCCCAACTTCTACCTCTCCTTTTTTGATACATATTACCCATTAGTAAGCCTAAAGCGGCATTGCTACTATTTTGGAGTTGGGCTGGATCTATTATTGTTATTTGAAAACCTAATTCTGATAATTCTAAAGCGTTAAATTTCCCAATAATTCCCGATCCAATAATAACTATGTGTGCTTTCTGAAAATTTTCTTTTAAGCTTTTCATTGATATATTAGATATACTTGCTTATTTGACTTAATAGTTAAAGATTTTTTGGAACATCCTTCAATTATATTCAAAATTGTTTGTCCCGATCGTCCTGGCCTTGTAAGTTTACTTACTAGTTGGATTTCAAATTACGGTGGCAACATAAAACACTCTGATCATCATACAGATCAAGATGCGGGTTTGTTTCTTAGTCGAATTGAATGGAATTATAAAAATGCATTTTTTAATAGAGATGAAATTTATAAAGAATTTGAAAATATTGCAGATGAAGTAAATGGAAAATTTAACGTAAATTATTCTGATGAAATTCCAAACGTTGCTATTTTCGTGAGTAAACAAAATCATTGTTTGATTGATTTACTTTGGCGAGTAAGAAATGGTGAACTTAATATGAAAGTTCCTTTAATAATTTCAAATCATTCTGATCTTAAAAATATTGCAAATGACTTTAATGCAAAATTTGTCCATATTGATACCTTTAATATTGATAAATCTGTTGTTGAAGATCAATTTTTAAATTTATTAAAAGAATATGAAATTGATTTTGTTGTATTAGCCAAATATATGCAAATTTTGAGTGACTCTTTTTTAAAAAAGTTTTCTTCAATAATAAATATTCATCATTCTTTCTTGCCTGCATTTAAGGGCGCGCAACCATATCATCGAGCATGGAAGAGAGGTGTTAAATTAATCGGTGCTACGGCTCACTATGTTACTGAAGATCTTGATGAAGGCCCGATAATAGAGCAATGCACGGTTAATGTAAGTCATAGGGATGAAGTTGATGATTTGATTAGAAAAGGAAGAGATATTGAAAGAATAGCTCTAGCAAGAGCGGTTAGATTACATCTAAATCATCAAGTATTTGTTTATAACAGCAAAACTGCTGTTTTTGATTGACGTTAATTTCTTAGTCTTCTAATTCTATATGTATTTGTCTTTCATAAATTGATTCTTCATTAAAAGCTCTTGCTATTAAGAAACTGGCAATGCAGCTGATTAAGACAGGTTTCATTATTAATAAATTTTTTGTTAAGGCAAAAGCTAAAAACATAGCTGTTATTGGTGTTCGCGAACATCCTGCTACGAAAGCCCCCATTCCCGCAAAAATGTATGTACTAGGTGCATGTCCTGTTGCAATTTCTACCCAGCTCCCCATTATTAGTCCGATTGATCCTCCTAAAGTCAGCATTGGATAGAACAATCCCCCAGGAGCTCCAGATGCTGCGGCTAAACCTGTAGTGATAAATAATACTAAAACTGCTAACAAAGCAATTCCAATACTTGTATTTTGCTCAGCTATTATTTTCTGTAATTCATCTAAATTATGAAATGTGCTGGGTAAAAAAGAATAGATGCTTCCTAAAATCAGTCCACAGATACTCATTTTTAAAACAAATTTATTTTTATACCACTTTTTCCCAAGCTTTTGCATTAACAAAACATATCTGCTGTACAATTCTGCAAAGATCCCAATAATTATTCCCAGTAAAACTAGGTAAATAAAATCTATAGGTAAGAAAAAAACTGATGGGTCATATTCTTTTTGAATCAGAAATCCGAGGTTAAAATCAAAGCCTCCTGCTTTAGGATCTAAACCCAAGGCTTGAATAATATCAGCAGATGAATCTGCAATGAAAGTTGTAATTACTACTAATAGCAAAACTACTGGTCTAGCAGAGTTTAATAGCTCTTCTATGGCATAAACAAACCCTCCTAATGGAGCGCTAAATACCGCAGCTATTCCTGCACCACCACCTGCTGCTACTATTACTCTTCTGAAAGCTGTGGGAGCTTTGAGCCATTTGGCCATTTGCCAAGCAACTGATCCTCCCATTTGAACTGACGGACCCTCTGGACCCAAAGGGAATCCACTACCAATAGCGATAATTCCTGATATGAGCTTTACTAATCCAACTTTTATATTCATTGGCACTTGTTTATGCCTTAAGAAACCCATAATTTGACTCACACCTGAACCTTTTGCTGCAGGTGCAATATTTTTGATTAAATATCCCGCAATTGCTCCTCCTAAAGCTCCAAAAATTGGCAATACTGCAATAGATGGGAATTGGTCTAAAAGTGCTAATCTCCAATTGTTAAAAAAATAGATTCCAGTTTTAAAAAATATGCTTGTAATTGAAGCTCCTAAACCTGTTAATAAGAGAGACAATACAACGACTAGAGATCTTTGTCTTAATAATTTTTTGATGCTGCGAGAAGATTTATGACTGGTATTTTGAAGATTTTCTCTTATAAGATTTGGCATAATCTATGATCATTTTGACAAACTGAAATCCTGTATTTCATCAAATTGAAGATAACGATAAAGTTCATCTGAATATGGATTAATTTTATTTTTAGTAATATCCTGATATTCTTCTACTTCAGGGATTTTTCCAAGGAGTGCGCAAACTGCTGCTAATTCAGCACTCCCTAAAAATACTTGCGCATTTTTCCCAAGCCTATTGTCAAAATTTCTTGTACTAGTAGAAAATACTACAGATCCTTCATCAACTCTCGCTTGATTTCCCATACATAAAGAACAACCTGGTAACTCTAATCTTGCACCACAATTTTCAAATATTTTATAATAACCTTCAGCTTTTAGAGTCTCTTCATCCATTTTTGTAGGGGGACAAATCCATAATTTAGCTTTTAAATTTTGTACACCTTCAAGAACTTTCGCAGCTGCTCTGTAATGACCAATATTTGTCATGCAAGAACCTATAAAAACTTCGTCAATATTTGTATTGGCAACATCTGTCATTTCCTTTACGTTATCTGGATCGTTAGGGCAAGCAACTATAGGTTGTGTTACTTTTGCTAAATCAATTTCAATGATTTCTTCATACTGAGCGTTTTTATCTGGTTGAATTAATGATGGTTTTTTTAACCAATTTTTCATATCATTTATTCTTCTTGAAATCGATTTTGAGTCTTCATAATTGCTCTCAATCATTTTTTCTAGCAGGCAAATATTGCTTCTTAAGTATTCTTGAACAGTTTCTTGGGATAAAAGTATTGTGCTCCCAGCGCAAGAGCGTTCTGCAGTAGCATCCGTGAGTTCAAAAGCTTGTTCAAGTTTTAGTTTAGGTAATCCCTCAATTTCCATAATTTTCCCGTTAAATATATTTTTCTTATTTGCTTTCTCAACAGTTAAGAGTCCTTTTTTAATTGCGAAGAGAGGGATTGCATTTACTAAATCTCTAAGAGTAATGCCTGGTAATAATTCTCCTTTAAATTTAACCAGCACAGATTCCGGCATATTTAATGGCATTGATCCTATTGCAGCGGCAAAGGCAACAATGCCCGAGCCTCCAGGAAATGAAATCCCAAGAGGGAATCGTGTATGACTATCTCCACCTGTACCAACAGTATCAGGGAGAAGCATTCTGTTAAGCCAGCTATGAATTATGCCATCTCCAGGTTTAAGAGCTACTCCACCTCTTTGAGAGATAAAATCAGGTAATTCTTGATGGGTAACTAGATCTACTGGTTTAGGATATGCAGCGGTGTGACAAAAACTTTGCATCACTAAATCTGCAGTGAATCCTAAACAAGCTAGTTCTTTTAGTTCATCTCTAGTCATTGGCCCAGTAGTATCTTGACTGCCAACAGTGGTCATAATTGGCTCACAGCTCATTCCTGGCCTAACCCCATCTAAACCGCATGCTTTTCCTACTATTTTTTGGGCTTGAGTAAAGCCAGAATTACTTTCTGCTGCATTTTGTGGTCGGATAAATATTTCACTTGGTTGATAATTTAATTTGTTTCTAATTTTGTCCGTAAGAGATCTTCCAATCATAAGATTAATTCTGCCGCCAGATTGAATTTCATCAGTAAGAGTTGATGGGCACAAGTCGAATTTGCTTATTAATTCTTCAGTATTTGAATCTTTTTTGATTTTGTTAATAATGCCTTCATAAGGATATATTTTAATAACATCTCCTGTTTTCATATGAGATACGTCAGCTTCTATAGGTAAAGCTCCTGAATCTTGTGCAGTATTAAAGAAAATAGGGGCTATTTTGCTACCAATTATTATTCCACCTGTTTTTTTGTTGGGAACAAAAGCGATATCTTGGCCTATGTGCCAAATGAGTGAATTAATAGCAGATTTTCTAGAACTCCCTGTTCCAACAACATCTCCAACATAAGCTACGGGTAAATTGTGTTTTTTTAAATCATCAAGAATCTTTAGTCCATCTGGTTTTTTAAATTCCAACATAGCCAATGCGTGCATCGGAATATCCGGGCGTGTTGTAGCATGTACTGCCGGAGATAAGTCGTCTGTGTTTGTCTCCCCGTCAACCTTAAATACTAAACAAGTAATTTCTTTCTCTAGAACTTTTTTATTTTTGAACCATTCTGCATTCGCCCAACTATTTACAACCTCTTTTGCATAAATATTATTTTGAGATAATTCATAAATTTCATTAGCCGAGTCGTAAACTAGAATAATATTCTTTAAAACTTCTGCTGATTTTTTAGCAAGTAAACTATTTTCTCCTTTAAGTATTTCAACCAAAGAATTTACATTATATCCGCCTATCATTGTTCCTAATATTTCAATTGCTTTTTCAGGATTAATTAATTTGCAATATTTTTCGGAATTAACAATAGCTGTAAGCCAGCTTGCTTTTACATAAGCAGCCTCATCAACTCCTGGAGGGACTCTATTTATTAGTAAATCAAGTAAATAAGATGAATCGTAATTACTATCTTTTTCCAATAATTTTGTGACACAATTTGTTTGCTCAGCATTTAAAGGTAAAGGAGGTATACCTTTGCTAGCTCTTTCAGCTACATGAGCTGCATAATCTTTTAGCAATGTTTCCAAATTCTTCATTAGTAAGGTTTAATGCCTAATCTATTGTTATTTTTAATATTGAAAAGGAGAGTATTCATAAATGCTTTTTTAAATATTCAAATTTCTTAATTAATCAATGACGACATCATCAAATAATTCATCTTTAGAAAAGACATCAGATTTACATGTTGTTGAAACACGTCCATTAATACCTCCAAGAAGATTACATAATGATATACCTTTAGATTACGCCTCTGCTAATACAGTATCTAAAACAAGAAGATCGATACAAAATATTTTGCATCATAATGATCAGAAGCTTTTAGTAATTGTTGGCCCATGTTCAATTCATGATCTAAAGGCGGCAAAGGAATATTCAAAATATATTCAAAACTTTCGAGAAATTTATAAAGATAAATTAGAAATAATTATGCGAGTATATTTTGAGAAGCCAAGAACAACTATTGGTTGGAAGGGGCTTATAAATGATCCTCATCTAGATGATTCTTATGATATTAATACTGGTTTAAGAAGGGCAAGAAGTTTGCTTTCATATCTAGCAACTCGTGGAATACCTTCTGCTACAGAATTACTAGATCCAATTGTTCCTCAATATATTGCCGATTTAATAAGTTGGACAGCGATAGGTGCTAGGACGACTGAAAGTCAAACTCATAGGGAAATGGCATCAGGATTATCAATGCCTATAGGGTTTAAAAATGGAACAGATGGTTCTTTTACGACTGCAATAAATGCAATGCAGGCAGCTTCCAAATCCCATCATTTCTTAGGTGTAAATGAAAATGGAATGGCTTCTATTGTTAATACTACAGGTAATCCAGATGGACATATAGTTTTAAGAGGCGGTTCAAAAGGCCCAAATTTTGAAAGTGATCATGTTAAAAGGATTTCAGCTGAATTGAAGCTATGTAACCTTCCCCACAAAGTGATGATTGATTGTAGTCATGGAAATTCTAATAAAGACTTCAGAAAACAGTCGGAAGTGCTAAAAAACATAGCTTCTCAAATTAGTAATGGTGAAAAAAATATTTTAGGAGTTATGCTTGAAAGTCATTTACAGGAAGGTAATCAAAAACTTTCAAAAAAAGAGGATCTTGAGTTTGGCAGAAGCATCACAGATGCATGTATAGATATAGAAACAACAAAAGAATTACTCGCTATTTTATACAATTCACTTAGTGAGTTATAAAAAAATTAAAATATAATGCTGATGAGATTGGAACAATAAAGTTATCTACCCCTAAAACACTAAATTGTTCAAGAACAGTGGCCAAAGAAGCTATTACAAAATAATTTAAATAAAAACTATTTTGCTGGGAGTATCCTATTGAGCAAACAACTATTAAGCTTGTCAAAAACATTGTGAAAGTACCAAGTAAAGATTTTTTTTGTTTAAAAAAAATCCAACTTTTTGAGTTAAAGCTTTTGCCTATTAAACCAGCTAATCCATCCCCAAAAGTCATTATAAAAAATCCAGTAATTAATGCATATGGATCTTTATCCCAGAAAAGACAAATTAAAATAAATAAACTTAGACAATAAAATAATGTTCCATAACTTTTTCTCTCAACATCTTCAATTGTTGGAAATAATTTATACGTGTAATTGATTAGTACCATTAATGAAACAAGGCCCGTAAAAATAAGAGCTGAATTTTGATCAATTTTTAAAAATTGTGCAATTGGTATTAATGGTCCTATTCCGATATGTATTATTTTTCTTACGATTTCTCTGCTATCTTTATTATATTTTTTAAAAATTATTGATATTAAAAAAATTGACAATAAATATAATAAAATTACAAAAAATTTTATCAATTTTTTTAAGCCGCTTTTTGATGAGTTGTCATTACTCTAAGTTTTAATATTGCTTTAGCTTCTAGTTGCCTTACTCTTTCACGTGAAACATTGATTTGTCTCCCTATTTCTGCGAGTGTTAATGGTTCTTCACCATCTAGGCCAAATCTGAGTTTCATGATTTTTTGTTCTCTTTCATTTAATTGAGAAAGCCAAGTTCCTAAATGTTCTTTTTGAATAGTTCTATCCATACCCTCCATAGGCTCTTCGCAGTTTGGATCAGGTATTAGTTCACCTAGAGTGCTTCTATCTTCTTCGCCTCTTGCATGAGCATCTAGGGAGGCACAAGGAGCACTTTGCGAAATTAAGTCTTCTAAGTCTTTTTGATCAATTCCCATCTCAGTCGCCATTTCTAATCTGGTAGGTTGCCTACCAAATTTATGTGACAATTCTCTAGAGACTCTTCTCATTTTGGATAGCTTTTCACTTATGTGAATAGGCAAACGGATTGTTCTTGCACTGTTATCAATAGCCCTTGTCATTCCTTGCCTAATCCACCAGTAAGCATAAGTTGAGAATTTATATCCCATAGCAGGATCAAATTTATCTACAGCTCTTTCAAGGCCAATAGCGCCTTCCTGGACAAGGTCCAATAATTCAAGCCCTTGGTTTTGGTATTTTTTTGCAACGGAGACAACTAGTCTTAGATTAGCCGCCATCATTCTATCTCTGGCTCTTTTGCCAATCTTAATTTGATAAAGATTTCTTTGCGTTCGATCAGTTTCAGGAATTTGTAACAACTTTTTCATGTTCTGAACATGATGCGCTAACTCTATTTCCTCTGCTGGAGTCAAAAGAGGTACTTTACCAATGCTACTTAAGTAAAATCCAATAGAATCTGAAGCGAGTCTTCCAGATTTCTTTTGGCTTTGTTTTGCAGCTAGACTTGATTTTGATTTGCGAGACTTGCCCGCAGTGTTTGGTAATCTTGGCTCATCAAAATTTTTCTTTGAAGAGCTCTTTGTAGATTCCAGAGGGATCCCCATCACCCTGGCCTCCTAAATAATGGATTTTTTAAAAAGCTAGCACTGAAATTGAAATAAAAACTACTTTTACGTTGAAACTTTAAAGACAAAAAAATCTTTTTTTGTCCTGATTTCTTCAAATCTTTTGATATGAAAGGCTTTTATAAAAATAAAAAAAAATTTAAAATATTAAGTATTTTTTTAAATGTTATAAAAATAAATATTGTTTTTATTTTTCTATGAGATCAATTTGTGAACGATTATCCGCTGAATCTAATGTATATTTTGCATAACAACCATCCTCTTTCATGACCCAAGAAAAGTAATCATCTTGAATATATGTTTGCAAAAGAGTTTTTAGTTGAGATTTTAATTCAGAATCTTCTATTGGAGTAACAGCCTCTATCCTTCTATCAAGGTTTCTTCTCATCCAATCTGCACTTCCAATAAAAACTTCATTATCATCGTTATTACAAAACCAAAAAATTCTTGAGTGTTCAAGAAAATGCCCAATAATGCTTATGACTTTAATATTTTCACTTAAATTTTTTCTTTGTGGATATAAGCAACAAATACCTCTTATGATAAGGCTAATTTTTACACCTGAGTCAGAAGCTAAATAAAGAAGTTTAATTATTTCTGGGTCTACTAAAGAATTCATTTTTGCAATTATTTCAGCTTTTTTACCTTCCTTTGCATTGTTAATTTCTCTCTTTATGAGAAATATAAACTTCTCTCTCATCGATGATGGAGAAACTAATAATTTTTGATAACTTTTTTGTTTAGAAAAACCTGATAAGTAATTAAATAACTCAAGTAAATCTGATGCAATATCAGGATCTGTTGAAAGTAATCCTAAATCTGTATAAAATCTTGAAGTATTGGAGTTATAATTTCCCGTTCCAATATGAAAATAATTTCTTAATCGTCCTTTTTCTTTTCTAACTATTAAAGCTATTTTTGTATGTGTTTTAAATCCTATGATTCCATATACAACATGAATTCCAGCTTGTTCAAGTTGTTTTGCCCATTGAATATTATTGTCTTCATCAAATCTGGCTTTTAGTTCAACAAGAGTCATTACTTCTTTTCCATTCTCTGCAGCTCTCATTAAAGCTGCAATAATAGGTGAATCCTTTGAAACTCGATATAAGGTAATTTTAATAGCCATTACAAGTGGATCATCAGCTGCTTTATTTATAAATTCTTCAACTGAAGTTTTAAATAAGTCGTATGGATGATGAAGTAGAATATTTTTTTTTCTGAGTATCTTGAAAATAGAATTTGGGTTTTTGTTTGAAGGCAAATCTAAATTTTTTAATTGAGGGTGAGTTTTCCCAATTAGCAAATTTTCTTTTAAATCATCTCTATCAATTTTTGTCAGCTGATTTAAATCGTCAAGGCCTAATAAACTTTTGCAAAAGTATATATATTCTTCTTGTATGGAGATACTTTCAATTAGTAATTTTAGAATATTTTCTGGCATATCTGATTCAACTTCTAATCTAACTACGTCTCCACCTAATCTTCTCTTTTGCAAACTTTGCTCAACTGCTAAAAGAAGATCATCAGCTTCAAGCTCTTTTAATTCTAAATCTGCATCTCTTGTCACTCTAAAAAAAGAGTAATTTATACATTCCATTCCGTTAAATAAAGTATTTATATTATTCCCAATTAAATCTTCAACACTTATGAAAAAGTGGGAACTTTCATAATTACTTTCAATTAATTCATTAGGAATTTGTATAAATCGATTTATATTTTTTGTTGGTATTTTTATTCTTACAAACTGATTTTTAGAAGCTTCTCTATCCTTTATTAAAGCTGCTAAGTTTAGACTTAAATTACTTATAAAAGGAAATGGATGTGCTGGATCAACAACTAATGGAGTTAATAAAGGAAATATAGATGAAGTAAAGAAGTTATCACACCAATTTCTTTGATTTTCATTTAGTTCCTTATAGTTTTTTAAAATTACGCCTTGCTTTCTTAGTTCATTATTTAATTCATTATTTACATAGTTTTCTTGCAGTTTAGTTAATTTTTTTACTTCCTTGTTTATTTTTGTTAATTGCTCTTTAGGGGTGAGTCCGTCAATACTTTTTTTAGTAATACCTGCTTCAACTTGGGCCTTTAATGAAGCTACCCTTACCATAAAAAATTCATCAAGATTATTGCTAAAAATTGAACAAAATTTTACTTTATCTAGGATTTTGTACTTTTTTTCCATACCAGTTAGGAGAACTCTTTTATTGAATTCAATCCAACTTAATTCTCTATTAATAAAAACATCAGCCTGGCTTTTCATTAAAATACTTTTGATTGTCGATCGTTAAGAGAATTATTTTTTTTACCTTCTGCAATTAGGTATATCATGAAAATTAAAATAATGGAACCAGCTATAAATGGCGATTTAGGGCCAAAACTATCATAAACTCTCCCAGCCATTGCAATCCCTAAAACCCCTCCAAGACTCTGTAGACCCTGGAGGTTACTTAGAATTGACCCTTGTTTATCATCGTCTAATTTTTTTGATATTAGTGCTCTTAAGGTAGGCGTAATTAACCCTGCTCCAATGGCTAAAAATGAGACAGCTGAATAAATATTAATTGTCGCATTTTCTTTTGGAGCAGTTATTAACAGGGAACATGCTACAAGAATGAAGCCTGATCCTATAAGTGTTAATCTCATTTCGCCAAATTGCTTTACGAGAGGTCCAATAAGTCCTCCCTGAACAATAATTGCAATAATTCCTACTACCACAAGAGTTCCACTTGATGCTTTGGTTGTCCAGTTTAAAGATTCTTGAAGGAAAAATATTAGGATATTGGTCAATCCAGTAAAAGCAATAAAGTAAATAAAAAAAGCTAATGATAATTTTTTAATTTTTTCTTCTTTGAAAACTGTAAATAGCGCTTTTAAAGGATTTTTTAAAATAGTCTTTGATTTATTTGAGGCTTTATTAGGTTTCGTTTCTGGTAAGTAAAAAAATACAAGGAGAAAATTTATTATTGGAATTATTGAGGCTATCAAAACTGGGATAATAAAGTTATTATTTGTACTTTTTGCAAAAATTACAACGAAAATATTTCCCAAGAAAAAACTTAAACCAAAAGCCACACCAATAAGTCCAAATGTTTTTGCTCTTTTTTCAGGGCTTGAAATATCTGCAAGAATAGTTGTTGCTGTGGCTGCTGTGCCACCACTTAAACCGTCAATTAGTCTTGCTAAAAATAATAAAAATAAAGGGATAGCAGCTATAGAATTTGACCAATTAAAAAGAACAGTAAAGGATAATATTGAAATTCCTATTATTGAGCCAGTAATACAAAAAAGAGTGACAGGTCTTCTGCCGTATCTATCACTCATAACTCCTATAAAAGGAGAAGCTGTAAATTGGGCTAATTGGTAAGTACATGATAATAATCCATATGTACTGGCTTTAGAGTCAAAAAGTAAAACAAAAGAGGGTAAAATAGGTAGAAGAATACTTTCACTTAATCGATCATTTAAAAGAGTTATAAAAGCACTAAGGAGAGTAAATTTTTTATTTGGTTTCAATAAATTGTCTTTCACAATATTTACCTTCATTCCAATTAACTTCTATTACCATACTTGTTAATGGAGATTAATGTGCCCGGTATTGTTTATTTAGTTGGAGCAGGTCCTGGTGATCCTGAACTTTTAACTTTAAAAGCTTTGCGTTTAATAAAAAATTGTGATGCATTGGTTCATGATGCATTAATTCCAGATGAAATAACAAAAGAAACAAGAAAAAATACAGAAATTTATCATGTCGGTAAAAGAGCGGGGAAGTGTTCTGTGCCTCAGGTTGAAACGAATGATCTTATTTTGAAATTGGCAAAAGAAGGTAAAAATGTTGTTAGGCTTAAAGGGGGCGATCCGTTTGTTTTTTCAAGGGGTGGTGAAGAAGTATCTTTTTTAGAAAAAAATGGAGTATCAGTTGAAATAGTTCCTGGTATAACTTCTGGTATAGCAGCACCTACATATTTTGGCATTCCACTTACTCATAGAGATGCTGCGAGTTCTGTAACTTTTGTGACTGGGCATGAAAATGTAGCTAAAGAAAAAAAGAGCGTTAATTGGAGAGATTTAGCTAAATCTTCAGATAGCTTAGTAATTTTTATGGGTATAAAAAATATTGAATTTATTGTTGAAGAATTAATTTTAGGTGGTTTAAGTAAGAATACTAAATGCGCCGTAATTCAAGAAGCTACTTTGAAAAATCAAAAATGTTTTATAGATAAATTAGATAATCTTCCAGATAAAATCAAAGATAAAGAATTTTTAGCTCCATCAATTATCATTATTGGAAACATTGTTGAATTTAAGGTTAATAACAATATAACTAAAGTATCTGATGTCTATTTACCAGATATTAATAAAGTTCAACTATATAATAAATCCCAAAAGTAAATTGGATCGAATTTTGGTTTAAGCTTTAAATCATTAACTTGATTAATTTGTCTGCAAGATAAGCTATTAATTGCAACTATTATGTCATCATTTTGAAATTCTGGAGAAATTAATTCTTCTTTTACAATTTTCAATTTTAAAGCTTTAGAAACCATAATCCCCTCTAAACAGCCGCTATCTTTTCTAGGAGTTATCCATTGATTATTTCTTTTAATTAGAAGATTAAATGTACTTCCACAACAAAGTTCACCTGACGTATTCAACAGGATAGAATCATCAAATGATTTTTCATTAGCTTCTGTCAAAACTTGTATTGCCTGATTATATGAAAATGTTTTGCATTTACCTATAAGACTGAATTCATTTATTTTTTCCGTTTGACTAATAAAAACGCTTATCGGATTAAAATTTGGTTTGATTCTATAGAACTCAAGCCATAAATTGTCTAAGTTTTTTGTCTCTGAAGTGCTATCAATTGTTAGCGTGCGACCTTCATTAGTTCCTCGACTATAGTTTATTCTTACTGAAGCAAATTGATCATTCTTAAGCGATAACTTTCTAATTCCATCATGAATAAGTTGTCTCAAAGTTAATTTATTTATTTTGAGATTAATATTTAAAATTTTGCTACTTTTTTCTAACCTTTTCAGATGTTCCTCAAAAAGAATAGGTTTGTTTTGCTTTATTAATATGGTTTCAAATATACCATCAGCAAATTTTAATCCTCTATTATTAGCAGCAATAAATATTCTATCAATATCTAACCATTGATCCTTGTGCCAGCCTAATGTTTCAATCATTTTAGTGAATCAATTAATGGTAAAAGTTTCCACTTTAGTTCATTAGTTTCCTCTTCAGGATTAGAGTCAATAACTATTCCGCAACCAGCATATATATTGATTTTTTTGTCTTTAATTAAAAATGATCTTATTAGTATATTGCTGTCAAACTCTCCATTCCAGTCAAGCTTCAAAAATGAGCCACAGTATGGTCCCCGTTCACATTCTTCTAATTCAAAAAGTCTCTGGCATGATCTTAATTTAGGTGCTCCAGTTATAGAGCCCCCAGGCCAACAAGCTTTTAGTAAATCAATCCAGTTCTTGTTTTTTTTTAATTTGCCTCTGATTACTGAAGTTAAATGATGAACTTTTAAGAAACTTTCAAGTTTTAAGATTTCTGGCACGATAATACTTCCTGTTTCGCAAACTTTACTTAAATCATTTCTTATTAGGTCAACAATCATAATATTTTCGGCTCTATCTTTTTCGTTCGTTATTAAATCGATAGCATTCAGTGCGTCTTGATTTAAATCCTTATCTCTGGATCTAGTTCCTTTGATAGGTCTTGATTCTACAAAATTTTTATTATCTATTTTTATAAATCTTTCTGGCGAGGTAGATAATACCGCCTCTTTATAATTATCATTATTATTTATTATTATTCCTCCAAAGGGAGCTCTTAATTTCCTTCTTATTTTTAAATAAATATCTAGAGGATTATAGTCTTTGGATGATTCAATTTCGCATTTAGTTGTTAGGTTTGCTTGAAATATATCCCCTAGGGAAATTAATTTTTTCAATTTTAAAATATTTTTCTGAAATTTTTCAGCCATTTCGTCCAAATTGATTTTTGAGAAATCAAAATTCAAATTTGTTTTTAAAATATTTTCTTCTTCAATAGTTTTTATATTATTGATTATATTTTTATAATTTATCAGTTCAGATGAGTTTGTACCTTCGATAATTATTTCTTTTTTTATTAGATTACATTTAATGATTGGATCATATGATGCAATCCATAAAGTTGCCATATCAGATTGTCGCCATGGGTTTTTTGGTTCTATGTAAACTCCAGCTTCATAACTTAACCATCCGATCCAAAATCCTTTTTCAATATTTTTTAAATTGTTAAAGGGATTATTAGTTTTGTCTAAGTTATAGATATCTCTTGATTGAATTGTTTTTTTAGGTTTAATTCCTATTATTGACCATTCCCCATTTTCTTTACCATCACTGTCTAGCCAAGCTAATCCTTTATCTCCGAATTTTTTTGTAAGATGATGCGTAATCAGTGCTGGATCTATCCATTTTTCTAGAATTATTTTTTTTATTTTCATTTTTTATTATTGTTATTGAGCCATTTTTCATAAGCGGCATTTCTAATTCTGCAGCTATCACACTTTCCGCATGGTTTTGAATTTCCTGAATAACAACTCCATGTTTTATCTAAAGGGACATGATTATCAAAAGCTAATTTAAAAATTTCCTCTTTATTTAGATCTAATAGTGGTGTCCAAAGTTTTATTGGGTTATTTTCTCTCCCTCTTTTATTGGCTAAATCTGCTAATTCTTGAAATTTTTTAATGTAGTCAGGTCTGCAATCTGGATAACCAGAATAATCCAGTGCATTAACTCCTAATCCTATAAAATCAGCATCTATTGCTTCGGCGTAACTTAGTGCAACGGAAATAAATATAGTATTTCTCCCAGGAACATAAGTATTAGGAATTTTATTAGTTTGTACTCCTTCTATCGGAATATTTTTTTGAGTATCAGTTAATGAAGAGCCTCCCCATAAAGATAAGTCAAGCTTAATGATTTTAAATTCTTCGATATCAAAGTGTTTTGCAATTATTGATGCAGAATTTAATTCTTTTTTATGACGTTGACCGTAGTCAAATGAAAGGCCAAAAATTTTAGCTTCGGATTTTTTTGCGATACCAGTTACTGTAGAGGAATCTAACCCTCCAGATAATAAAACTACTATTGATTTGTTTTTAAGAATCATATAATTTCATTTAATTTTTAAGTATTTGTGAGTTTGAAGGCTTAGTTTCCAATCTGGATTATTTTTTACGAAATCAATAGCTAAAGAAAAACCATTCGCATTGTTCCATGCTGGCTGTAAATAAAAAATTTTATCTTCTTTTTCTAAGCCATCGTCACTTTTTGAGAGTTGATATTGTTTTAAAGTTTCTTTTTTTATTTGAATAGCAAATTCAATATCTTTTATTTCATGTATGATTATTTTGATTTCATTACAGATTTTTAAAAAATAATTTTTTGGAGGCGAGTGTCTTTTAGGAGATAAAGTAATCCAGTCATAACTTCCTGATATCGAATTAACTCCACTTGTCTCAATATGAATCTTCATTGAGTTTTGTTCTGCTCCCAACGTCATTTTTTTTATGGCTTTGCAAAAATCATCCAAGTTATGTTGTAAAGGTTCTCCACCTGTAATAACGCAAAAAGATGCTCCTTTCTCTCTAGCAATTTTCATGCGATCTATTATTTTTTCAATTGAGATAGAGGGGTATTTCTTCTCATCCCATGAATTCTTGGTATCGCACCACGAACATCCAACTTTACAACCAGCCAATCTCACAAAAAAAGCACTTTTTCCAGCGTGATAACCTTCACCTTGTAATGAATGAAATTGTTCGACTAAGGGTAAAAATTTTGTCATTTTTTCATTCAAAAAAATAAAGAATATTAATTTGATTGAGTTAACTTTTCTTGAGAGGCTTTTATTAAACCTTGAAATAAAGGATGAGGTTTGCCAGGCCTTGATAAAAACTCAGGATGATATTGACATGCTAGGAAGTAAGGATGATTTTCTAACTCAATTAACTCAACTAATCTGCCATCTGGTGATGTACCACTAATTTTGTATCCGGAATTTAAAAAACTTTGTTTGTAGTAATTATTAAATTCATATCTATGGCGATGTCTCTCATAAATAACATCTTCATCATATAAGTTTTTTCCAGTTGTATTGTTTGTCAATCTACATGGATAAACTCCAAGTCTCATTGTTCCACCTAAATCAACTACATCTTCCTGTTCTGGTAATAAATGTATCACTGGATTGGGAGTATCTGGGTCTAGTTCTGAACTGGATGCATCTGGAAGATTAGCTACATTCCTAGCCCATTCTATAACTGCACATTGCATACCAAGGCACAGGCCTAAAAATGGAATTTTCTTTTCCCTTGCGAATTTTATAGCTGAAATTTTGCCATTAACTCCTCTATTTCCAAATCCTCCAGGTACGACAATTGCATCAACTTCATTTAAGTAAGTTTCTGCTGAATCTTTTTCTATCATTTCAGCGCTTACCCAATGTAAATCTAATAAAGCCTTGCTTTCAATGCATGCATGTCGTAAAGCTTCAACTACAGATAAATATGCATCTCCAAGTTCAATATATTTGCCTACAAGAGCAACTTTTATTGGATCTCCAGGATTTCTTAGATTGTGAATTAGTGCTTCCCAATTTTTTAAATCACATTCTTTGTCTTCTAGTTCAAGATACTTCAGAGTTTCTTTGCACAAACCCTCTTTTTTTAAAGCAAGAGGCACAGAATAGATACTATCTGCGTCTAATGCTTCTATTACTGAATTAATATTGACTCCACAAAATCCACTAAGTTTCTTTTTAAGACCTTCATTGATTGATTTATCACTTCGGCATACAAGTAAATCTGGCTGAATTCCAATTGATCTTAATTCTTTTACTGAATGTTGTGTTGGCTTAGTTTTTATTTCGCCAGAGGTTTTGATGTAGGGAAGTAATGTTACGTGTATGTATGCAACATCATTCCTTTTTACATCATTTCTGAATTCTCTTATTGCCTCTAAAAAAGGTAAAGATTCAATATCACCAACTGTTCCACCAATTTCAGTAATAATAATATCTGCATTGCTGTTAGCGGCTACTCTATGAATCCTTTCTCTAATTTCTCCCGTTATGTGAGGTATTACTTGAACAGTTCCACCGTTATAACTACCTCTTCTTTCTTTGTTAATAACTGCTTGATAAATAGATCCAGTAGTGACACTATTTAATCTATTCATTGCAGTATCAGTGAATCTCTCATAGTGTCCCAAATCTAGATCGGTTTCGGCTCCGTCTTCCGTTACAAAAACTTCTCCATGCTGGAAAGGACTCATTGTGCCTGGATCAACATTTAGATATGGATCTAGTTTTAATATTGAAACGCTATATCCTCTAGACTTTAATAATCTCCCTAAGCTTGCAGCGACAATTCCTTTGCCAATGCTAGAAACCACACCTCCGGTTACAAAAACAAATTTTGACATTAAATATTTTTAATTAAGCACATCCTCCTTATATTTTATTTAAACAAAAAACTTTTAGAACATCCATATATATTCTTATTCATCAATTGTTATTTCAATATTTAATTCTTTTAATTGTGATTCGGAGACATTTGAAGGTGCATTTGTGAGAAGACATTTTGCTTGTTGGTTTTTTGGAAAAGCAATAGTTTCTCTTATTGAATCTGCACCTATGATCAGCATAGTAATACGATCTAATCCAAATGCTATTCCACCATGAGGAGGAGCACCCATTTCTAAGGCTTCTATTAAAAATCCAAATTTTTCATCAATCTCTTGCTCAGTAAGTCCTACTGTTTTCAGAACCTCTCGTTGCAATTTAGCTTCATGAATGCGTAAAGAGCCCCCTCCTAATTCCAAGCCATTAAGAACCAAGTCATAAGCATTGGCTATAGAATTTTCGATTTCTTTTTGCAAGTTTTTAGAATCTTTAGATTTTATGTTTTTAGGAGAACAAAAAGGATGATGTAAGGCTTCATATCTATTGTCTTCTTCATTTCTCTCAAACATTGGAAAATCAGTTACCCATAAGAAATTCCATTTATTTGTATCTATGAGATTTAAGTCTTTTGCTATATATTGTCTCACTCTATCTAATGACTGATTGACAATTTGTTTGTCTCCAGCCCCCAAGAGGATTAAGTCTCCATCCTGTGCTTCGGTGATTCTTAAAATATCAGCTATATGCTCTTCACTTAAATTATTTTTAATTGCCCCAATAGTTTCAAGCTCATCTCCTTTAACCCTTATAAAGGCCAAGCCACCAGCTCCTGCATCTTGAGCTACTTGGAAGATATCACCTCCTGGTTTAATTCTTACGTTGCTAATACTTGAATTACCTCCCTTGACTGTTATGGATTTTATATAACCTCCAGACTGAATTGCCTTGGTGAAAATATTAAAACCAATATCACCTAATACTTCTCCTAAATCTTTTAATAACATTTGATATCTAGTATCTGGTCTATCAGTGCCGTAATTATCCATTGCTGCTTGCCATGACATTCTTGGAAAAGCATTATCAAAATTAATATTTAACACTTCTTTCCATATTTTTTTTATGAGATTTTCATTAAAAGAAATTATTTCTTCTTCACTAATAAAGCTCATCTCAATATCTAATTGAGTAAACTCAGGCTGTCTATCTGCCCTTAAGTCTTCATCGCGGAAACATTTTGCGATTTGATAATACTTGTTCAAGCCTCCAACCATTAAAAGTTGTTTGAATAGTTGTGGGGATTGAGGTAGAGCAAAAAATTCTCCATCCGAAAGACGTGCAGGAACAAGAAAATCGCGAGCGCCTTCTGGAGTTGATTTTGTAAGTAATGGAGTCTCTACTTCTGTAAATCCAAAATTATCAAGAAATTTTCTAGCAACTTTAATAATCTTATGTCTTGTTTTTAAATTTTCTAGTAATTTCCCCCTTCTTAAATCTAGATATCTATACCTTAATCTGAGTTCCTCTTTTGTATTTTCATAATCATGTATAGACACTGGAAAAGGTAAGTTTCTTTTAATTTGGTTGAGAATTTGCAAATCTTTAACCTTAAGCTCTAATTCTCCAGTACTTAAATTTTTATTTATTGAATCTTTGGGCCTTTCATTAATAATTCCGCTAACCATTATTACCGTCTCATTTCTTAGAGTTTCTGCCTGTTTAAATAGACTTGCTCCATCATCGGGGTTAATTGTTATTTGTAAGAATCCACTATGGTCTCTTAAATCAATAAAAATTACACCACCATGATCTCTTCTTCTATCTACCCATCCGCATAGATTAACTAATTTACCAATATCTGTTTTATTGAGTTCTTCGCAAATTTTGTTTCTCATCTAAGTATGGTTTATTTATCAATAACTTATAATAATTCTTTAAGGGTAAATTTAGTTAATAATTCTTTTTATAAAACGCTCTTTTTGTTATAACTCCTTTGAATTTTTTGCCTCTTATTAATATTTGAACTTCATTATTTATTAAGGCATGCGAAGTATTGATGTATGCAAAAGCTATAGCTTGTTGTTTTGTTGGAGACCAACTGCCGCTAGTGATAGTTCCAATATTTTCTTCACCTTTAAGTACTATGCAACCTTTTCTTCCTATTGCTTTACCTTCTATAGAGAGACCAACTAACTTTTTTTGAATACCTAATCTTGACTGCTCTTCAAGAAATCTTCTTCCAAAGAATTCGTGATTATTTTCTAAATGTACTAGCCAGCCTAACCCTGCTTCATATGGAGAAGTTTCTTCATTGATGTCTTGACCATAAAGATGCATGCCTGCTTCAAGTCTCAGAGTATCTCTAGCTCCTAAACCACAAGGCGAAACATCTTTGTAAATTAAGAAATCCCATAAATTAATTGCTGCTTTTTTAGATAAAAGTATTTCTAAGCCATTTTCCCCTGTATATCCTGTTTTCGAAACGAAGATTTTTTCTGTAGGTGAAATATGTTCATAAATTTTATATTCGCATCCAAAGTTAGGGATATGTGAGATCGAAGATTCAATCCATTCTTCAAATAAATCGAATGAGTTTTTCCCCTGTAGTGCTAAAAGTACTTTGTCTTTTTTAAAGTTTCTTATCGAAATTTCATGTTTATTTAGATTATTTTGTATCCACTGAAAATCTTCTTCATATCTACTTGCATTAACTATTAACAATAATTCTGATATGTCATTTTCTTGTATACCAAGGTCATAAATTATTAAGTCATCTATTATCCCCCCTTTATCATTGAGCATAACTGTATAAAGCCCCTGACCTTCAGAAAAGGAGTATAAATTAGTAGGAAAAAATTTCTGAATATAATCCTTTGGATTGATTCCCTTAATAGAGATTACACCCATGTGAGAAATATCAAACAATCCTGCTGAAGACCTAACTGATTCATGCTCTTTGATTAATCCTGAAAATGATATGGGCATTTCCCAACCTGCAAAATCTACTAATTTTGCATTGGATTGAACATATTTTGAATACAGAGGACTTTTAAGCAAATCCATGAAACATTTAGTTTGTATTTAGTATTTTTACACTTTAGTTTAGAAATTTTTTATTGCATATTTTCTAATGACAAAATTAAGCTTCTAAGTACTTTGGCTGCAACTATGCTACTAACTCCGCTTTTATCAATTTCTGGAGATAATTCCACAATATCTGAAGCCACAATTCTAAAGTCTTGTAAAGTTTTCAGGATTTCTTCAAAATCATTCCAAAAAAATCCTCCCGGTTCTGGAGTCCCCGTCCCTGCTAATAAACTGGGATCAAACCAATCTAAATCTATAGTTAAATAAATTGGAGAATTAGAATATGGTAGTAGAGCTTGCTTTAACTCTTGTGCATTTCCGCCTGGAAAAAAGTTAACTAATTGATTGTTATTATCCATTATTTGAAATTCTTCTTTCGTTCCACTTCTTATTCCTACTTGCAAAATTTTCTTTTCAGGTAGCACATCTAAGCATCTTTGCATGGCACAAGCATGACTATGTTTATTTCCTATATATGATTCTCTTAAATCTGCATGAGCATCAAGTTGAACTAATATCAAATCTGGATATTTTTTTACTAATGCTTCAATAGCACCTCTGGTAATAGAGTGTTCGCCTCCAAGCATAATAGGACTAAGTTGTTTATTAATTAAAAAATTTGTTGCTGATTTGACCGATTCAATAACGGATAGTGAGTCATTTTTATCAATTATTATTGACCCAAAATCAACATACATAATATCCTCTAAGTCTTTATCTAGTTTTGGACAATATGTTTCTAAACAAGAACTGACTTGTCTTATCGCCTCTGGACCAAATCTAGCTCCTGGTTTAAACGAACATGTTCCATCATAATTGACTCCAAATATACCAATTGAGCAATTATCAGGCCTTCTTTTTGCTCCCATAAAAATCGCATTTTCGTTATCAAATAAATTGTTTATCATTCTATGAATTGAGTTCTTTTACAATTTTATTTGGCATCATTTTGAATGCTGCATTTTGAAAATTTAAATTCCAAATTTCACAACCTTTCTCTATTCTCAGTGCTTCATTACAATTTTGCTTTGATAAATTTATAACGTCTTCGGAAGCGAATGTCCAACTCCAAATACCGCTTGGATATATAGGTACAAAAGAATACATAGTTTCAGAGACTCTAAATATTTTTTTCAGGCTTTTCAAAATACTTATGTGAATATTTTTGAAGGATTCAGGGGATTCACTTTGCGTTGCTAAGATACCTTTTTTTGTAAGAAGTCTTTTGCAATCACTATAAAACGAATCTGAAAATAATAAATTTGAAAATTCTGAGGGATCTGAACAATCTATAAATATAACGTCGTAAAATTTATCTCTTGTATTTTTTACCCATTTAACACCATCATCAATATGTATCTTTAATCTCTTGTCATTCCATGCTTCGCCTCCAATTTCTTTTAAAAATTGTTTAGATATTTTGATTACCTCCTCATCAATCTCTACCAGATCAATATTTGATATTTGAGAGTATTTTAGGCATTCTCTTGCTGTACCACCGTCGCCTCCACCAATAATTAGTACATTAGATTTTTCGTCCATGCTACTTAATGCTGGATGCACAAGACATTCATGATAATATTTCTCGTCTTTTAATGATGTCATCCAACAACCGTCTAGCATTAAAGCTTTACCATAATATTCATTTTCAACAACAATAATTTCTTGATACTTTGAGGTTTTTTTAATTAAAATTTCTCCATTTAGGCCGAATCTTGAGCCTTTATGATATTCATCAATCCATTGATTTATAGAGGACATTTTTCTTGTTAAGAATTTTTTCTCATAAGTTGCTGCTTGGCTATTTGCCAAAGTCGTTGAAAATCTTTAGGAGTTTGTTTTTTAATATTATCTCCTGCATGATGTTCAATGATTGAAAATCTGTCTAAAAATTTTTTATTAGTTTTTTGAAGAGCTGATTCAGGATTTATTTCTAAAAAGTTTGAGAGATTCAGAAGAGTAAAATAAATATCCCCAAATTCATTATTTATGTCTGAATCATTATTACTTTTAATTGCTTCCTTTAATTCATTAATCTCTTCTTCTAACTTTTCAAAAATCTGATCGGTACTCTCCCATTTAAAACCATATTCTTTGACAACTTTAGTGATTTTATTTGTTCCAACCGTTGGCGGTAAATTTTTGATTTTCAAATTTAAATTTTTACTAATTGAAGATTCCATATGAGGTGCTTCTTTTTCTGAATTTTTAATATTTTCCCAAATCTGTTGCGATTTTTCTATGGATACTTTTTCTTTTTTTTTGAAAATATATGGATGTCTATTAATAATTTTCTTGTTTAGATTTTTTATAACATCATTTAGTTCAAATTCTTTCTTTTCGTAACCGATTTCAGCATGAAGCATTATTTGTAATAAAAGATCTCCTAACTCTTCACATATGTTATCAGCCGTTTTTTCATATATCGCGTCTATAAATTCACTACTTTCTTCATGTAAAAATGGGATCAACGATTTATGAGACTGTACTTTCTGCCAAGGGCATCCCCAATTTTTATCTTTTAATGATTTGACATTCGATATTAAAATTTTAAAATTCTCTATAGTCTCTAAATAGGAATTTTTTTGCAAGTTATATCTATCGTTTGATGACATAGGATATATTTTATTAATTTAATTTTGCCTCAATCATGAAATATTTAAATACTTAGTATAAATATTTCAACTTCATCTATTAGAATAGATTATTATAAGGGCGATTAGCTCAGCGGTAGAGCGCCTGCCTTACAAGCAGGATGTCCCTGGTTCGAACCCTGGATCGCCCATTTATTATTTTTCTAATGACTGAGGTCGTCAATCTTTCAATCAGTCAAAGCGCTGCTTCAGAACTAACTAGGCAAGCTTCTTTTGGAGGTTCTCCTGGCGAAATGTCAATTGATTTGGTTGAGGATAAAAATTGTTCCGAAGGGTGGATGCATATTAAATTAAGGCCAGGCACATGTAATGGAACCCCTATCTCAAGAACAGAAGGAGTCACTTTATATGCGGATGTAAAAAAGTTTAATTTACTTAAAGATTTAAAATTAGATTATTACGGTGATTTAGGCGGTGGTGGATTTCTTATTTCAACACCAAAAAATGCCAAACGTTGCTCCTGCGGTTCTGGCTTCAAACTTTTGTAGAATTAATATGCCTTTTTTTGCAAACTAAGATTATTTTCATTAATTGGCTGCTATCAAGATAAAATAAAAAAAAAGTTTCTTGAAATAAAATTTGCATATGACAGAGATGAATGATCAATTATCTTTAGAGAATTATTCACCTTTTGAAGTAGAAAAAAAGTGGCAAGAAAAATGGGAAAGTTTAAAGGCCTTTAGTCCTAACCCTGAGGATGATGGCGAGCCTTTTTGTATTGTTATTCCGCCACCAAATGTAACTGGATATTTGCATATGGGACATGCATTTAATACAGCTTTGATAGATGTTGTAGTTCGTTTTCAAAGGCTTTTAGGGAAGAATGTTTTGTGTTTACCAGGAACTGATCATGCTTCAATAGCTGTTCAAACTATTCTCGAAAAACAATTAAAAAGTGAAGGCAAAACAAGTGAGGATATTGGAAGAGATGAATTTCTTAAAAGAGCATGGAACTGGAAAGAACAAAGTGGTGGCAGAATAGTTTCTCAATTAAAGAGGATAGGGTATTCAGTTGACTGGACTAGAGAAAGATTTACTCTCGATCAAAAATTAAATGAGGCAGTTATTGAGGCTTTTAATATTCTTTATAAAAAGAATTTAATTTATAGAGGTGAATATTTAGTTAATTGGTGTCCTGAGTCTCAATCTGCCGTCAGTGATCTTGAAGTTGAAATGCAAGAAGTAAATGGTCATTTATGGCATTTTAAATACCCTTTACTTTCTAAAAATGGTGAACAGTTAGATAAATATTTAGAGGTTGCAACCACAAGACCAGAAACTCTTTTGGGTGATACTGCTGTTGCAGTTAATCCTGATGATGATAGATATAAAGAATTTATTGGTGGCAAAGTAACAGTCCCTTTAGTTAATAGAGAAATACCTATTATCGCTGATTCACATGTTGATAAAGATTTTGGTACTGGATGTGTCAAAGTTACTCCAGCTCACGACCCAAATGATTTTGCAATAGGAAAAAGGCATAATTTAAAACAGATCAATGTAATGAATAAAGATGGAACTTTAAATATTAATGCAGGTGAATTTCAAAATTTAGATAGATATCAGGCTAGAAAGAAAATTATAAAAGAATTGGATAACTTAGGCCTTTTGACAAAGATCGAGGATTATAAACATACCGTTCCTTTTTCTGATAGAGGTAAGGTGCCAATTGAACCTTTATTGTCAACACAATGGTTTTTGAAAATGGATGATATATCTCAAGGATGTCTCAATGAAATTGATTCTAAAAAACCATCCTTTATTCCCTCACGCTGGGAGAAAGTTTATAAGGATTGGTTAGAGAATATTAATGATTGGTGTATCAGTAGGCAATTATGGTGGGGGCACCAAATACCAGCATGGTATGTTTTAGATGGCTCTCAAGACTCAATAGAACAAAATACCCCATATGTAGTTGCAAGAAATGAAGAGGATGCCTTAATCAAAGCTAAAAAACAATTTGGATTAAATATTAAATTGGTTCGTGATAAAGATGTTTTGGATACTTGGTTCTCAAGTGGTTTATGGCCTTTCTCAACCCTTGGCTGGCCAAATACAAGTGATCCGGATTTTAAAAAATGGTATCCAAATAGTGTTCTTGTTACTGGTTTCGATATTATTTTCTTCTGGGTGGCGAGAATGACAATGATGGGAAATACTTTCACGAATAATATTCCTTTTAAGGATGTTTATATTCATGGTTTAGTTCGAGATGAAAATAATAAAAAAATGAGTAAAAGTTCAGGTAATGGTATTGATCCAATACTATTAATTGATAAATACGGTTCTGATGCTTTGCGATTTGCTTTAATTCGAGAAGTTGCAGGCGCCGGACAAGATATCCGGCTTGATTTTGATCGAAAAAAAGATACATCTTCAACTGTTGAAGCTTCAAGAAATTTTGCGAATAAATTATGGAATGCAACTAAATTTGTATTACTTAATAAAACTTCTAAAAATAATTATTCGCTTAATGAAAGTGATGAAACTTCTTTAGAGTTATGTGATAAGTGGATTTTATCTAAATTGAATCAGGTTAATACAAAGGTCGCTGGTTTATTGAAAGAATATAAATTAGGGGAATCTGCGAAACTACTATATGAATTTACATGGAATGATTTTTGTGACTGGTATGTAGAATTTGCTAAACAAAGGTTTAATAATAAACAGAATAAAAATAGACAAATATCTGAAAAGGTTTTAATAAAAGTGCTTAATGATATTTTGGTGATGATTCATCCTTTTATGCCGCACATTACTGAAGAACTTTGGCATGTACTGCAACTCAAACCAGATAAAGAATTATTATCTCTCCAAAAATGGCCAACCCAAGAAAATAAATTTGTTGATAATAAGCTTGATAATTCCTTTCAGCAACTCTTTGAAATTATTAGATTGATTAGAAATTTAAGAGCTGAATTAGGCCTCAAGCCATCAGAAAAAGTTCCTGTTTACTTAATTTCAGATAATGATGAATTGATTGATTTTTTAAAAATTTTGGTTGATGATATTCAAACCCTAACTAAATCTTCTGAAGTATTTATTTTTAAAACTAATGCTGTTGATAAAAAAGAGTTTGCTAAATCTTTTTCTGGGATAATTAGTGATTTAGAGGTTTACTTACCTTTTCATGATTTTGTAAATATAGATGCATTAAAGGAAAGGTTAACCAAGGATTTTAAAAAGGTGACTATTGAAGTAGATAATTTAAATAAGAGATTATCTAATAAAAATTTCGTTGATAAGGCTCCAAAAGATATTGTTGATGAATGTAGATTTAAATTAAACGAGGGTTCTGTACAAATGGCGAGCATTACAAAAAAACTCGAACTTTTGAATTGAGAATGCATATATTCCTAGAAAATATTTATAATTTGTCTTTTTTTTTTAATACTGGAATTGGCGTTTTTTCTTTTGTTTGCATTTATATTTTAATTGTTTTATTTATACTTCCAGCTTCTTGGTTATCTCTATTATCAGGTTTTTTATATGGCTCATTTTTAGGTTCAATTATCGTTTTCATTTCGGCTTCCATAGGTGCATCAGTTGCATTTTTCGTATCAAAAAGTTTTTTTGCAAAAAAGCTAAAAAACCTTTTGAGCCGTTATCCAAAATTAAGTGTTATGGAGAAAGTAGTAGAAAAAGGTGGACTTAAATTAATTGTTTTAGCGAGATTATCGCCGATATTTCCTTTCAGTATTCTTAATTATTTTTATGGTTTGAATAATGTTAAATTTAGAGATTTTGCTATTGGCCTTCTTGGAATAATTCCAGGAACTTTTCTTTATTGCTCAATAGGTAGTTTGGCAAAAAGTCTCCAGGAGTTAAAAAATGTGCAATCACCAAATAATTTATATATTACTACCATTGGATTTGTTTCAACGTTTTTAGTGGTATATTTCTTAGCTAAATATTCTAGAGAATATTTTGAAAACTCCTAAGAATTTAATTTTTAATATTCAAATCTCTAATAGATGCAATCAAGACAAACCACAAAAGCCTAAATTTACCTAGCCAACTTTTGTTGGCTTCTAATTCGATATATTTTGCTTGTCCACAGGGTGTTTTTATGTAGTTGAAAACTATTTTCTTTGTCATAAGTCTCACAAAATTCCTAATAATTATTCTTATATTTTATAGGTAAGATTTTAAGTTTTTTTAATTAAAAACCACATTTTGCATTGACTACTTTCTTGAATATTTTTTTAAAATTTAAACTTTTTCTCCAGCCTTAAATCCTCTAAAGCATTTGAATCTAGGAAACCTAAGACTAAAAGCCACCGCATCCTTGGATTTGGTTTTAGCATCAGCTCTGATTTCTACAAGTTGCCCAATGAGATGATTACGTTTTGACCAATATTCTTCACGTTGGATATCACTAAAACCACTACCGCAACTGAGACTGTATTCATACCCATCATCTTCCCCCTCAACCAGTATTGCTCCCAGTCTACCTTTATTACGACCTGTGCCTTCCTCAACCGATACAACTTTTAAAGTGACTTCAATGAAAGGTTTTGCTTTTAACCAACTGTGTGTTCTTTTACATTCATACATAGCATCAGGATCTTTAATCATTACTCCTTCATATCCACCCTCCACAGCAGATTTATTCAGCTCTATAAATCTTTTCTGCCCCTGAATGGTGTCAAGATCTACATTTTCCCATTCAAGTGTTTGTATATGTTTTAGAAGCGCAGAATGTTTTGCTACCCATTCTTTTACTAATAAACTTCTGGTTGTTTGACTAGTATTCCATCTCCCTTTTTGGAAGTTTTCAAGGGGACATAAGTCAAATAGGTGGAGAACTGCATCTTTGGTTTGTTTGCCATCTTTTCTATGTACCTGTTTCATTAAATCCTGAAAGTTAGCGCTCATTACTTCACCATCTAGGACTAAGTCATAAGGTGCAGGATCTTCTTTTAATACGTTTTCTATTTCTGAGATAATATGACCAAAATTATGGAATTGTTTCCCATTACGAGAAAACATTTCTACTTTATTTTGTCTAATAATAGTTAAGACGCGAACACCATCTAATTTGATTTCAATTTGCTTTTTTCCTATCATTTTTTTTTCATGATTTGCACTGTCATGAGCTAATGGACAAGAAAAAATAGGAATCGCATATTTAGGAAATTTCTTTGCTATCTTGTTGATTGTTTTTTCAGACACACCACATCTAAGATCTTTAATTAAAACTCGTCTATAAAATCCATTCCACTCTTCTTTTGTTGAAGATTTCATAGCAGTAAGAATTGCATCACGAGCAGCGTTACCAGTAAGTTTTCTTTGAATAAGCTTATTGGCTAATTCTTTAAAATCTGTCCATAAAAAATTTTGACTTTTTTCATTCTCTTTCTCAGGAATAATTTTTACACCAAAAGTTACCAATGGATCAAGTGCCATACGGATGCCTTCAAAAAAATCATCGAGGCCTTTATCCATTGATTCGCAGATGATTTTTTCTTTATCTAATCTGCTTGGGTGTAATTCTAATTGACGTATTATCTCTTCTTTTAACAATTCTTTTTGCCTCACAAGAAATTATTAATTAACTTTAGCTATTCTGTCTATTTTCCAATCATTGTCAGTTTTTGCGAAAGTAAAATCTAATGGGAGCTCATCTTTTTTATCTTCTGATTTTAAGTTTAACGTTATTATGATTTGGTCTTCTTGAACTCTAGGTCTTCCTGATTTTAAATTTCTGTATTTATTGAGGTTTAAACTAGCTAAGAATTTTAGAAAGTCTTGGCGCTTAACATGAGTTTTATAAGTTTTTGTAGTCAAACCATAAGCTGCATCAATTCTGCCAGCAGCTATTTGATCAAAAAACTTTCTTACTAATGGATTAATTCCTCTTGCGCTTATAACTAATTTGATTGCATTAAAAGTCCAAAAAGAAACTAGTACTGCTCCGCCAACTAATAATGCTTTAATTCCGATATCTTTAACTAGTGTTGCATCCATGTTGATTGTGGTTTTTTATTACTTTAAGAAAATAAATCGTTTTTGATGACTTTTTTTGTCAAAATAATACTAATTTTAATCCATAATGCCTGTAATTCCTCTTTTACCTTTATTTCATAGATTTAATAGCCAATATTTTGAAAATTCTTTAGCGGTTAATAATCAGCCTTTAGTAAAAGTTAGATGGAGTGACAATAGATTAAAAACTACTGCTGGTTTTTATAAAAGAAAACGAATAAATGGTCTTGTAGATTCTGAAATTATCTTATCGAAACCTATTTTAAGTAAATTATCTATTAGTGAAATAAACAGTACTTTATGTCATGAAATGATTCATGCATGGGTAGATAGGATATTACAAAAAAATGAGATCCATGGTCCTAATTTCTTAGAAAAGATGAATGAAATAAATGCGAAAGAGATGAATTTTCAAATTTCTGTAAGGCACTCATTTCCTATTGAAAGGAGAGAATTAAAATATATAGGAAAATGTCAAAATTGTGGCGAGAAATTCTTTTATAGGAAAAGAATCAAGAATATTGCCTGTAAAAAATGTTGTGTAAATTTCTTTAATGGATCATGGAATAAAAACTGTTTAATTTTGTTTGATTAACAATATTTAGATGTGTTTTTGTTTCTATATTGGGAATTATTTATTTTTTTAATGTAATTTATATTTGAAAAAGCATAATAATTTATGGATTCAAGGAGAATTAGAAATCTTAGAAATAGTTTTGATAGAAATATTGTTGATAAACAAGTTGATAAAATTTTTGAAACTGGAAGACAATTCGTTGATGGAGTATCTGGGGCTAGGCCAGGTAAAAGAAGGAACTCAGATTTTCAAGGAATAACAAGTAAAAGTGTGAAAAAAGTAGGAAGATGGGTATCTGAAAAAGTGGATTTATTTTTTGATGAAGATAATGACGATTGGTATGATGATGACAATTTATACGATGATAAAAGCGATATTAAGACATTTGCTAGAGAATTAAATTCTTATGAATCTGCTAAACCATATTCAAAAAGACCTTTAGAAGCAATATCTTTAAGGCAACCAAAGAATTTACAGACAACTGAGCAAAAAAAATTACCTTATAGGAAAGAAAGTAAAGACGAAGATTGGCCAGATGAAATGGATTTCAAAGTTGAAAGATGGCAAAGAGCTTCAGAAAAAGAGAATAATGTATCAAGAGACCAATTAAACCAACAAGGTCAATCAAAATTAAGAAATCTTCCTAGATCAAGAAGAAGAAGAGTATAGATTTGTAAATTCTTTGATTCCAGAGGAACCTAGTAAACTTTCTAAATGTGGATTAAAAACTTCCCTAATAATTGTTAAGGGCTTTTTGTCACGAAAAAACCTATAATTTCTTGACCAGAATGGACCTTTAAAACAAAATTGATCTTCTAACCATTTTGAATTCACAAGTGAAATTCGATCAACTTCTCTAAACAATTCTGATCTGTCTTGCGTCAAATTTTTCCAAATTGGTTCTTCTTTGGCTTTTAAATTTTCACTCACTTGTTCTGCATTCCACCAACTTTCAGCCCATGCTAAGTTTTTATTATTGTTTTTAATCCATACTTGTCTTCTAATTAAAGGGCCATTTAGTTGATTCAATTCTTTAGGACCCTCTTGACTGCAGAGAGGATCTAATTGCATTGAAATTAATTTAATTTTTGTTTCTTGATTAGTTAAAAGTTGTAGGTGTCTAGTTGGACTTCCATCCCCAAGCAGCATTAATTTCCATGGACCAGATATCTTTGGAAGTGAATTTTTCACTAAAAAAGTAGATGCTTTTTCTTCCCATAATATTTTTGGGGATTTAAAAAGTTTATTATTCAGTGCGATGAAAGATTGCTTTTACGATGATAACTTTTTTTCAGCAAAAATATTTGCCTTTTCTTTTTTTATCTCTTTTATCTTTAGCCAAACAAGTAATGCAGTTAAATCAGCTTTGCTAACTCCAGGAATTTTTGAAGCATCACCAAAATTTCTTGGCTTTATCTTATTCAAATTTTCTCTAGCTTCTAAAGATAATGTATCTATCTTTTCATAATTTATTTCTTGAGGCAGAGATTTAGAGCTTTGACGATTTATTTGTTCAATGTTGTTTTTTTGTCTTTTAAGATAACCCTCGTATTTAATATCTATTTCAACACCTTCCTTTATTGAAGAAGCCAGATCTTGTTCAGTTAAATCATATTTAATTAGATCTGAATAATGAAAGTTTGGTCTTTTTAAGAGTTCTTTCAAAGTTGCTGAGCCTTTGATTTTTGATCCTGTATCTAATTCTATTTTTTTCGCTATTTCATCGGTATTTTTTAAACGGGTGTTTGTTAATCTTAATTTCTCTTCTTCAAGGGACTTCATTTTTTCTTGATAAGCCGACCATCTTTTCTCATCAATTAGCCCTATTTGATAACCTAATGGGGTTAATCTTCTATCTGCATTATCTCCTCTTAGAGTTAACCTATATTCGCTCCTACTAGTAAGAACTCTGTATGGTTCTTTGAGATCTTTAGTAATTAAATCATTAATCATTGTTCCTATATAGCTGCTTTCCCTAGTAAAGATTATTGGATCTCTTTTGTTTAGTTTTCTTGTCGCATTGATTCCTGCAACTAATCCTTGTGCAGCGGCTTCTTCATAACCAGTGGTTCCATTAATTTGCCCAGCGCTAAATAAATATTCAATTTCTTTTGTTTCTAGTGAAGTTTGGAGCTGTGTTGCAGGTATATATTCATACTCGACAGCATAAGCTGGTCGCAACATTTTACATTTACTTAATCCAGGTAAGGTTCTTAAAAGTTCTAATTGAATATTTTCGGGTAATCCTGTAGAAAAGCCTTGAACATATATTTCAGGAGTATTAATTCCTTCTGGTTCTAGGAAAATTTGATGTGATTCTTTATCCGCAAATTTAACGATTTTATCTTCAATAGATGGACAATATCTTGGCCCCTTACTATCAATAAAACCACCGTAAATGGGAGTTAAATGTAAATTATCACGAATTAGTTGATGTGTTTTAGAAGTTGTTCTTGTTATGTGACAACTAACCTGGGGCATACTATTTTTGATATCTGGGTCAAACGAAAAATATTTATCACCTGCTGTACTTGGTTGAATATCTAATTCATCAAAAAAGATACTTTTTTTATCAACTCTGGCTGGGGTGCCTGTTTTTAACCGTTCTGTTTTTATTCCAATTTCGTGCAAGTTTTGAGTAAGGCCTTGTGCAGCTTGTTCACCAGATCTACCAGCCGACATTGATTTATTTCCTATCCATATTCTTCCTTCTAAAAAAGTACCAGCTGTAATGATAATTGATCTCGCTGAATAGTAACTACCAAAGAAAGTTTTTACACCCTTTATTCGTTTTTGTATGATTTTTTTTGAGTTCAATCCAATTGCCTCAGTTTTTGCAATATCAAGTTCAGTAATCATTGCTTCTTTCAAAGATAAATTATCTGTATTTTGTAGTATGTCGATCATTTTTTTTGAATATTCTCTTTTATCCGTTTGAGCTCTTAATGCCCATACCGCTGGGCCTCTACTTGCATTTAATATCCTCTTTTGGATTGCTGTTTCATCAGCTAATTTTCCAATAATTCCTCCTAATGCATCAACTTCATGCACTAATTGACTTTTCGCTGGCCCGCCAACTGCAGGGTTGCAAGGTTGCCAAGCAATCCTATCTAGATTGATTGTAAATAAGGCTGTTGAAAATCCTAATTTTGCTGTTGTTATAGCTGCTTCGCATCCTGCATGTCCTCCTCCAATAACGATTATGTCAAAAGATTCATTTAGTGATTGATGATCTTGCATTTTAGGCTTGATTTAATTAGCTAAATTCCTAAATCTCGTAAATTGAGGTTCAAATAATAATTTAACAGTTCCTACGGGTCCATTTCTATGTTTAGTGACAATGATCTCTGTTATACCTCTATCTTCAGTCTCTGGATTATAGTATTCATCTCTATAAATCATTAATACTAAATCTGCGTCTTGTTCAATAGAACCTGATTCTCTTAGATCGCTTAACATTGGTCTTTTGTTTGTTCTAGACTCTACTCCTCTACTAAGTTGAGACAAGGCAACAACTGGAACTTTTAATTCTCTAGCCATACTTTTAAGGCCTCTTGTTATCCGTGACAATTCTTGCACTCTATTGTCAGGAGTTGTTCCTTCCATTAATTGGAGGTAATCAATTACAATTAATCCAAGTTCTTTTTTTTGTTCAGCTATTAATCTTCTACATAGAGATCTCATCTCTAAAACACTTAGGTTAGGTTTGTCATCTATAAATATTGGTAGTTGACCTAATGAATTTATACCTTCTCCAAGTAGCGGCCATTCATCTTGTTGCAATCTACCTGTTCTTAGCCTGCCACTTTCGATTCCTACTTCCATAGAAAGTAATCTATATGTCAATTGTTCTTTACTCATTTCAAGGCTAAATACACACACAGGTAAATCTTGAGATTGAGCAACATTCTTCGCAAGGTTAAGCACCATTGAGGTTTTCCCCATTGAAGGTCTTCCCGCCACGATTATTAAATCACTTCTTTGAAAGCCTTGAGTCATAGCATCAAGGTCGTAAAAATTTACTGGAATTCCAGCTACTGAAGTTCCTAACGATCTCGACTCTATTTCATTGAAAGTACTTGTAAGGATTTCAGCCGCTTGAGTCAGGCCTTTTGAAGGTTTTTCTTGACTGATTTCAAATATTTTTTGCTCGGCTTTATCTAAAATTTCATTAGTATCTTGAGTCTGATCATAACCTAGTTGAACCACCTCATTTCCAGATCTGATAAGTTGCCTTCTCATGAATTTATCGTTAATTAAATTAGCAACTTGTTCTATTGACGCTGTAGAGGATACATTTTCCACGAGTTCCACTAATTTGTTGTTACCTCCAATTTTGTCTAGTGATCCATTATCTGCTAACCATGCACTCATTGAAGTTAAATCAGTTGGTTTTCCCTGGGTATGCAACATTAATGATGTTTTATAAATCTCTCGATGAGCATTTATATAAAAAGCTTCCGGTTTTATTAAATCTGCAATTCTGCTGATGGCATCTGGGTCAAGAAGTATGCCACCTAGTACCGCTTCTTCCGCTTGAATATTTTGAGGAGGTACTAACCCAGCATTTTCACTATTAAAATCTTTTTTAAAGTTTTTATTTTGGTTATTATTTGGAAAAGGTACTGAAACCATATCTTTAATTACTTAGATATATACTCTGGCTACTTTTCAAAATAATGCAACCAATTGATTAACTTGTTACTTCAATATTTATTTCTGCATTAACTTCTTGATGTAATTTTAGTTTTGCTGTAAATGAACCCAAATTATGAATATCAGGAACTGTGATGTTTCTTCTGTCAATTTCTTTTTTGGTTGCTTCTTGTATTGCTTCAGCAACATCCCCATTGGTTACAGTTCCAAATAGTACACCATCTTCACCAACCTGTTTTTTAATAGTGAATCTTCCTATTGTTTTTAATGCAGTTTGGAAATCAAGAGCTTCTTGCTTTAATTTGTCAGCAGCAATTTTTTCTTTTTCTTTTTTCCTTTCAATTTGTTTAAGAACAGCTGGTGTTACATTCATCGCCTTGCCATAAGGTAATAGAAAATTTCTTGCATATCCAGGTGCTACTTCAACTAAGTCACCTTCTTTACCGAGCGAGACGATTGATTCAGTTAATGCGACTTGTACTCTTTTAGCCATGAAAATATTTAACAATATTATTTAATAATAAGACCTAGAGGGTAACTTTACTTTTTTTGCAAGACCTAATTTTGCAAGAATCTTAATATGTTCCCAAGTTAGATCAATTTGACCTCTAAATAATCCTTGTTTTGCCGAGTTAGGAAATGCATGATGATTATTGTGCCAGCCCTCTCCAAATGTTAATGCAGCAACCCAGGCATTGTTTTTGGATGAATCACCGCTTTCAAAAGGCGCTTTCCCCCAACAATGTGTTGCAGAGTTAACAAGCCAAGTTATGTGATAAACCACCACAAGTCTTAATGGAATTCCCCAAAGAACCAAAGCCCATCCCCCGACTCCTAATTTTTGACCTATTGCGTACAAAGAGAGTCCGATAGGAATTTGTAAAATTAAAAAATATTTATTGAGAAATCTATAGTATGGATCTTTAATTAAATCTGCACTTAGTTTTGGAACAGCTTTGAGTGCTTCAACGTCTTTGAACATCCAACCCATATGACTCCACCAAAAACCTTTTTTACTATTGTGATGATCTACTTCTGTATCTGAAAAAGAGTGGTGATGTCTATGTAAACCTACCCAATCTATAGGCCCATGCTGGCAACTTATTGCTCCGCAGGTAGCAAAAAATCTTTCAAGCCATCTTGGAACTATGAAGGATCTGTGGGATAACAATCTGTGATATCCAAGAGTGACTCCTAAACAAGCAGTCACCCAGTAAAAAAATAATAATGATATTACTGCAGGGAGACTCCAAAATTTTGGTTGTATCGCTATAAGAGAAAGAATATGAATTGCCACCATGAAGACGATTGTTCCCCAAGTTTTATGCAGTCTGGGAGGATATTTTTTTGAATGTCTTGAAGGTTCCAGCAGCTTTTCTGATAGTTCTATGACTTTTTCAGCTGGAACAGGTTTTTTTAATTTTGCTGTTTCTTGGAAAATTACTGAGTTCATGATATTGAAATACTATTTTCAAAATTACCGATATGTAATATTATCATACTATACTATTGATAAGTTTAATTATCTGTGAGTCTCGGATATCGCGATAAATTATCTAGAGGTCGAAGGGCTATGGCTCATTTGATACATCTCTGGCATGAGAGAAATGGTTGGTCACATAGGGTTTTACCGTTACTTTCTGAAATTCTTGATTTAGGTAAAGTTCATAATTCACAAATTTCTAATCTTAGGAATGGAAAGTTATCTTCGCCTGGGCCTGAAGTTTTTCTTGCTTTAGCTCAAGTCAATACGATTCTTGATCAAGGTATAGAAAAAATCAGGGATCGTTTAGAAAGTGATTACCCAGAGCTATGGAAATCTTTGCAAGAGTCTGCATTACCCTTGAAAAATGATTCTGGTAATCCATTGTCTGCTGGGGAGTTATTTGAGATATTTTCAGGATTACAATCTCTCCCTTCATCTTTTGACTGGTATATAGAAGATGAAGAGGCTTCTGCTTTAAGTGATGCCCTTTCAGTGCATTTTTGCCAGAATAAGGCTTGGAGATCATGTAAAATTCAGGTTATGAGTTCCTATGCTGTAAATAAATCTACCCGTAGAGAACGTTTTGCTGAGGTAATAGCAGGAATTAGAGACTATACGGCAGAAGAATTAGATGGAGAACTAATTGATTTATATGAGGCTTCAAAAAAACTCTCTTATTTTCAGGGGAGAGGACCTAATGCTTTCCTCGCAGAATTAAGAAATTTAGCTTCTGAAAAATAACATGAGTCTTCATAATTAATGACACGAAACAATAACTTAAAACTGGCTGAAAAAGCTGTTCTTTCTGTAGAAGAGAGTTTAAGTCAAGTTTTTCAAGAAAGATCCAATCAGGTTTTCCAGAAATTAGAAAATATTTTGACAATTTTTAAGGAAGAAAAAGTTTCTACTAGTCATTTCAATCAATCTTCTGGTAGTGGTCATGGTGATATATCTAGAGAAAAAATTGATGCGGTTTTTGCAAGATTGTTTCTTGCTGAAAAGGCAGCTGTGAGGATGCAATTTGTAAGTGGAACGCATGCAATAAGTTCTGTCTTGTTTGGAATTCTTAGGCCTGGAGATGTGATGTTATCTCTTACAGGACAACCATATGACACGTTAGAAGAAGTGATAGGAATAAGGGGAGGAGGTATAGGCTCACTTAAAGATTTTGAGATTGACTATAAGCAAATAAATATCTGTGAGAATTTTGATTCTTTTGAAGAAAAAATTGTTCATTCTTTTCAAGAAAATCCATGCAAATTAGTATTTATACAAAAAAGTTGTGGATATAGTTGGAGAAAATCTCTTACGAATCATGAGATAGAGAAAATTTGTAGTCTGATTCACTCTCTTGATCCTAACTGCATATGTTTTGTTGATAACTGTTATGGGGAGCTTGTTGAAGATAGTGAACCAATTTCTAAAGGGGCAAATATAATTGCTGGATCATTGATTAAAAATTTGGGAGGGACAATCGTTCCTACTGGTGGGTATGTTGCAGGAGATGCAGAGTTGGTTGAGATGGCGTGTTCTAGATTAACCTCACCAGGTATTGGTTCATCTGCAGGAATAAATTTTGGACTAGGAAGATTAATTTTGCAGGGTTTGTTTTTAGCACCACAAATTGTTCACGAATCACTAAAAGGTGCTGATATGGTTGCAGCAGTTTTTAAAAATTTGGGATTTAAGGTTTTGCCAGAGCCAGCAACTTATAGATCTGATCTCATTCAGTCAGTAAGATTGAATAATCCTGATTTGTTACAAAAAGTTTGTCAATCTTTTCAAAATTCTTCACCAGTAGATTCTTTTCTTAATGTTGTTCCATCATCAATGGATGGTTATGATTCACAATTATTAATGGCAGGAGGTACATTTATTGAAGGTAGTACAAGTGAATTTTCCGCCGATGCTCCTCTAAGAGATCCTTACAATATTTTTGTTCAAGGTGGTTCTCACATAGCTCACATCAAAATTGCACTAATTCAATTATTATCTGAGCTATTAGAGGAAAATTTAATTTCAAAGGATTCTCTAGTCTCTTTATCAACTTAATCATGTCTTACCAGTTTCCAGACAACCTTCACTATGCTGATACCCATGAATATGTGTTAGAAGAAAACGGATTGTTAAAAATTGGAGTTAGTGATTTTGCTATAGATCAATTAGGAGATATTGTTTTTGTTGAGTTAGCTGATCAAGGGAAGACTTTAGAGAAAGGTGAGACTTTTGGAACAATAGAATCTGTTAAGGCCGTTGAGGAAGTCTACCTGCCTTTTTCAGGGGAAATAGTATCTGTAAATGAAAGTGTAATTGATAACCCTGAGCTTTTGCAGAATGATCCCATTGGAGAAGGTTGGTTAGTCATTTTGAAACCAGAATCAGAAGTATCAATTGCTGATTTGATGACTTCTGAGGAATATCAATCAAAGGTTGTACCAAAATAAGGCAAACTTTTTAAAAAGAGCTATTTTAAAGAAAAATATTTTAATATGACATCCAAATTTGGGTCCGATTTGTTTATAGATAGGCATCTGGGGTTAGGAGATAATGATGAGAGAAGCATGCTAAATAAGCTTGGTTTTAATAATATTGATCAATTTATAAACCAAGTTATTCCTGAAGATATTCAGCTTAAAGATAAATCTTCAGAAATATTGCCCCAAGGTTGTTCAGAAATTGAGGCTTTAAATGAATTAGAAGAGATTGCCAAGCAAAATACCAAAATGAGATCACTAATAGGCCTTGGTTATTATGACAATCACATGCCTAAAGTAATCCAAAGACATGTTCTTGAAAATCCTAGGTGGTACACGTCTTATACCCCATATCAAGCAGAAATTGCACAAGGAAGATTAGAAGCTCTATTTAATTTTCAGACTATTGTTTGTGAACTAACAGGATTCCCTGTCGCAAATGCATCTTTATTAGATGAGGGCACTGCTGCTGCGGAGGCTATGGCCATGAGTTTTGCGGCAAGAAAAAATAAATCTTCAAAAGTGTACTTAGTTGAATCAAATGTTTTTGATCATACTTTTAATGTTCTACAAACCAGAGCAAAACCTTTGGGAATATTCTTAAAACGCTTTACTCAAAGCAACTTTCCTAATGATGATGATGTTTTTGGAATTTTGTTGCAATTACCAGGTAAAAATGGTCAATTATTTGATCCCACATTCTTAATATCCAAAGCACATAGATCAGAAATTATTGTAACTGCATCTATTGATCCACTGGCACAAGTTTTAATTAAACCAATTTCTGAATTTGGTGTTGATGTAGCAGTGGGTAGTATGCAAAGATTTGGAGTTCCAATGGGTTTTGGTGGCCCCCATGCAGCATATTTTGCTTGTAGCGAAAAATATAAAAGGCTGATACCTGGAAGAATTGTTGGACAAACTCTCTCTAAAAATGGAGAAAAGTCACTAAGACTAGCATTGCAAACAAGAGAGCAACATATTAGAAGGGAAAAGGCCACGAGTAATATTTGTACTGCTCAATCTTTGTTAGCCATAATTTCTTCTTTTTATGCTATTTATCATGGATCCTCTGGATTAATGCAAATTGCTAAGAGATTAGTGGAGTTGAGACTAAATTTAGAATCATGTTTAGCTGATCTAGGTTTTCATATTCCTGATGGGATTAGATTTGATAGTGTTGATGTTTATTCTGAGCACTCCCAGAGGATCCATAATGAAGCTTTAAAAAATGGTTATAACTTAAGAATTTTGCCGTTGGGATCAACTATTGAAAATTCAACTGGCTTTGGGATCTCTTTAGATGAGCTCAGTAATGAAAAAGAAATCAAAGATATTTTGACTTTCATAGCAAACCTTATAGAAAAAAAAGAAGATTTAGAGTATATAAAATTTGATAAAAGATTTCATCTTGAAGGTTTAGCTTTGAGATCCAGTAAATGGATGCAGCAAGATATATTCACAAAAAATCAAAGTGAAACTGAATTAATGAGATATATATTCCGACTTGCTGAAAAAGATTTTTCTCTGGTAGATGGAATGATGCCATTAGGAAGCTGTACCATGAAGTTAAATTCTGCAGCAGAGTTAAATCCAGTCTCTTGGGCTAATTTATCTTCTATTCATCCTTTTTCTCCACCAGATCAAACGAAGGGCTATACAAAAATAATATCTGATCTAGAAAACTGGATAAGTGATATTGTTGGTCTAAAATCAGTTTCTTTTCAACCAAATGCAGGCTCTCAGGGAGAGTTTGCAGGATTATTGGCAATAAATTCTTATTTTGAATCAAAAGGTGAACTTTCAAGAAAAAAATGTTTAATTCCTAAAAGTGCTCATGGCACAAATCCTGCTAGTGCAGTTATGGCAGGATTTGATGTTTTAACGGTTGAATGTGATGACGAAGGAAATATTGATTTTCAAGATTTGTCGATCAAGGTCAAGAAATTTGATAACCAAATAGGAGCCCTTATGTTGACCTACCCCTCTACTCATGGAGTTTTTGAATTGCAAATCAGAAAGATATGTGACTTAATTCACTCTGTTGGTGGATTTGTCTATTTAGATGGAGCAAATTTGAACGCTCAGGTTGGATTATGCAAACCAGGTAACTATGGTGTTGATGTTTGTCATTTGAATTTACATAAAACATTCTGCATTCCACATGGAGGTGGGGGTCCAGGAGTAGGACCAGTTGCTGCATCAGAAACTTTAAGCCCATTTCTTCCTACTCATTCTTTAATGGATAATAATTTATCTAATAGTTCCAATTATGTATCTTCTGCCAAGCATGGGAGTGCCAGTATTCTCCCAATAAGTTGGATGTACATAAAAATGGCTGGTCTTAGTGGTTTAAGGAAAGCAACTGCGCATGCAATTCTATCTGCAAATTATATTGCACATTCTTTAAAGCATAAATTCAAGATTCTTTATAAAGGAAAAAATAATTTTGTCGCACATGAATGTATTTTAGATTTTAGAGATTTAAAATCTAAAACTGGTTTGAGTGTAAATGATTTAGCTAAACGATTAATAGATTATAGTTTTCATGCCCCAACTATAAGTTGGCCTGTTCCAGAGACTATTATGATAGAGCCTACTGAAAGTGAAAGTTTGGCTGAATTGGATAGATTTTGTGAGGCTATGCTTTTGATTGGAGAAGAAATCAGCGAAATAGAAAATAATATTGAATTAAATAATAATAATGTAATAAGCAATGCTCCCCATACGCTGAAAGAGTTAATTGGGGATAATTGGAATTATCCTTATTCAAAAGAAAAAGCTTCTTTCCCTTATAAAACTCCAACAACTATTAAGTTTTGGTCTTCAGTTTCTAGAATTAATAATGCATATGGTGATCGCAATTTAATTTGTTCTTGCACTGTAAATCAAGGAGAGACTTTAGAAGAAAAAAAATGTGCTTAAAGGACTAGCATCCTTGTAATTACTTAGTTATTATCAGTGTGGAAAAAAATTTAATATTTTCTTATAGAAATTTTTTAAATTTTTTTATTAATATATACAAGCATCAAATTTTTTTGGGGTATTTGAAGCTATGACCAAAGATTTTAAATCTGGTAATGTTAAACACTTGCCACTTGAAAACGTCAACTTACCAAATTTTGTCAATAATTTTTCAGGGGATAACTCAAATATATGTTCCATTGAAGGAACTAATGTTATAAGAGTACCTTTTGGTAAAAAATTCTCAAAGAAAAAAAGGCCTGAAAAGAATCAAAATATAGCTACTCTAATACTTCCTTTAAGTTCGTATAGTAATCCTACGCCTCCACACGTAGCATAATTTAGATAAAGTTTAATCTATTTCTTTGAGAGTATCTGAATAATAATTTTGTAGTTGTAACGTTGCTTGATTCCAATCCCATTTTTCTGCTTCGTTTCGTGCCTCTTTCCTCATAACTTCTCTTTTATCTTCATTCTCTAGAATTTTTTTTGTCGCTTCAATTAAACTTTGTTCCCCATTGTCTTTTTCATCAGGATCATATAAACAACCGTTAATGCCATCGCTAATTATGTCTGGAATTCCTCCTTTATTTGCTCCGATAACTGGACATCCTGCCGCCATTGCTTCTAGTAATACTAATCCAAGTGTTTCTGTACTAGAGGGAAATAAAAATATATCGCCAGAGGCATAGGCGCTAGCAAGTTCATCTCCAGATAAATATCCTATGAAATTAGTCTTAGTATTCTCGAATATTTTTTCAAGCTGGTTTCTATATGGACCGTCACCTACAAGTGCTAGGCATGCATTAGGAATACTTGCTAAGACTGGTTTGATTCTCTCAATTTGTTTTTCTGCGGATAATCTTCCTACATAAATCAATAGGAAATTAGCATCTTGATATTTCCCAAATAATTTTTCTCTCATTTCCTCACTTCTCAAATCTGGTCGGAAACTGTAAGTATCTACTCCTCTTTGCCATAGAGCAGTCCTTTGAATACCTTTATCTTTTAACTCATTGACCATAGCGGTGGAAGTACATAAATTTAATAAGGCTTGATTATGAGCTGCTTTAAGTAATTCCCACAAAAGTGGCTCTAACATACCCATACCGTAATATTCCAGATATTTTGGAAGATGAGTATGGTAGCTAGCAATTAAAGGAATATTATTAGTTTTCGCCAACCATATGCCACCTAAGCCAAGTACAGCTGGATTAACAACATGTATCAAATCTGGATTGAATTTTTCTAACTTATCTGAAACTGCAGGACCTGGTAAACCAAGCTTCAACTCTGGGTATAGTGGTAAGGGCATTGCAGCAACTCCAACTACTGTTGCTCCCATATATGATTCTGGACACCCCTCTGGACAAAAAATTATAACTTCATCACCATTTTTTATTAAAAATTCAATCGTTTTAGTTAGTCTTGTGACTATGCCATCAACTTTAGGTAAAAAGGTTTCAGTAAACAATGCAATTTTCACTTTCTTCAGGTAATTATTTCAGAAATTTTAATTAGTCTTTATAGCCTCAGCTTGTTTTTTAGTCCAGGATGAAACACAAGGTATGCGTTTCAAATCACATCTCTTGGAGTATTTTTTAGCAACTTCAACAACTTCTTCTAATAAGCCATTATCAAGAGTGGTTGGGTTTAAACCTAATTCTATAAAGCATTTATTATCAACAATTAAATCATTTTCAACTGCTTCATTCCTTGGATTTGGTAAATAATTGATATCAGCCCCTGTGAGAGATGCAATTTTTTTAGCTAGCTCCCCAACTTGATGACTTTCAGTCATTTGATTAAAGATTTTGACTCTCTCTCCCGATTTTGGAGGATTCTCAAGTGCAAGTTGCACACATTTTACCGAATCTTTTATATGTATAAATGCTCTCGTTTGCCCTCCTGTTCCATGAACACTTAAAGGATATCCAATAGCAGCTTGCATGAGAAATCTGTTTAGAACAGTTCCATAATCTCCGTCATAGTCAAATCTGTTTGTCAATCTAGGATCTTTCAAAGTTGATTCTGTATTTGTTCCCCAAACAATACCTTGATGCAGATCAGTTATTCTTACAAGATCATTTTTGTTGTAGTAAAGAAATAATAATTGATCTAAAGTTTTAGTCATATGGTAAACACTTCCTGGACTCGCAGGGTGTAATATTTCTTCTTCAAAGCGGCTTCCATCTGGTTGTGGAACTTCAACCTTTAAATAACCTTCTGGAATTGTTGCACCTCTATGGGATCCATATCCGTAGACCCCCATTGTTCCTAAATGAACAACATGAATATCTAAATTAGATTCTACGATTGCAGCTAGAAGGTTGTGCGTGCCATTAACATTATTATCTACTGTATATCTTTTCGTAAAACTCGATTTCATCGAGTAAGGCGCTGCTCTTTGTTCTGCGAAATGGATAACTGAATCTGGTTTTTCTTCAATAAGCAAATTCAGTAATTTTTGATATTGTTTAGAGATATCCATGTTAAGAAATCTCATAGGTTTACCTCCAATCTCTTTCCATGCAGAAAGTCTTTCTGTTATGGAAGAGATTGGAGTTAAAGATTCTACTTCTAGATCAATATCTATTTTTCTACGACTTAAATTGTCGACAATAATTACATCATGATTTTGCTCTGCTAAATTCACCGCACAAGGCCAACCGCAAAAACCATCTCCACCAAGAACAATAACTTTCACTCAGAACTCCAGAATTAATAGTTTCATAATATATTTATTAAATTACTACAGTGTGCTTCCAATTTGCGAAAAAATATCGTAAATAGTTTCAAATCTTTTTTCTTAATAGAAGAAATCAAACAAATAATAAATTTTTACTCTCCTTTTAAATTGATTTAACTTTAGAGAATTAGATCGATATGTTGTTGTCTGGTGAACTTGCTATTGCAAAGTCTTGTTTTTTAATTCTTCCTGCAAGAAAAGCGTGCCTGCCTGCTTTTACGCCATAATTTATTGCTTGAGCCATTAGAGGTGGGTTTTCAGCTTGTGCGATTGCACTATTAATTAAAACACCATCGGCTCCAAGTTCCATAGCTTGAGATGCTTCACTCGGCACTCCAATCCCTGCGTCAATTATCACAGGTACTTTGGCATTCTCAATAATTATCGCTATGTTTGATAAATTTAATAAACCTTGTCCTGAGCCAATAGGCGAGCCTAATGGCATTACAGTTGAACAACCTAATTCTTCTAGTCTTTTTGCAAGAATAGGATCTGCATTTATATAGGGAAGTACAGCAAAACCCTTTTTTATTAAAACTTCAGCGGCCTTTACCGTTTCTATTGGGTCTGGCAACAAATATTTTTTGTCAGGAATCACTTCCAACTTGACAAAATTATTTTCTTCTTGACCAGATAATTTTGCAAGCTCTCTTCCCAACATTGCTATTCTGACGGCTTCATCGGCATTCACACAACCAGCTGTATTAGGAAGCATCCAGTATTTTTTCCAGTTAATCTTTTCGAGTAAATTTTCTCCACTCTGATCATTTTTAATTCTTCTAACAGCGACGGTTATAATTTCTGTGTCTGAATTTGACAAACTTTCTACCATATCTTGTGTAGATTTGTATTTGCCAGTACCTACCATTAATCTACTGGAAAATTGTTTTCCTCCAATTCGTAAAGATGAATAATTTTCCATATTTAAAATCCTTTATCTTTTATACCTTCATAAGGTTTGTAGTTATTTCTTTTTTCTAATTCCTTACTTTTTTTAATTGCGGTTTTGTTTTTTGGATCTATAACTAAAACCTTCTGATAAGTCGCATATGCCATGTCATATTCCAATAAACGCTGTTGTGCTGATGCAAGATTATTTAAGGCTATCGGATATTCTGGGAGTGATTTTATTGCAGAGTTATAGTGTTTAATTGCTTTTTTAAATTCATTTTGAGCAGCATAAGAAAACCCTAAAGCATTATTTATAATGGCTTTGGCCTCATCAGGTTCATTTTCATAATTATCAATAGCTTTTAAAAAAGTCTTAGTTGCTTCAGAATATAATCTTTTTTTTATCTGAACAGAACCAAATTCATATAATTCTGTGGCTTCATTTAGGGCATCTAAACCTTTTTGTTCAAATTTTACTAAATTCAATTCTTCACTTCTTGTTCTTAAAAATTGTCTTAAAACAAAAATAGAAATTATTATTAGTACTACAAAAAGAATTATTAAATAGGATTGAAAGGAAGATATTTCCATTATTTAGAATTATTTTTTAAGATTATATTCTTTTTTTTAATTGCTAACGGAAGAAACTATTTTTTCAAAACATTTTGGGTCATTTAAGGCTAATTGAGCAAGCATTTTTCTATTAATGATAATTTCAGAAGTTTTCATGCCATTTATTAACTTGCTATAGTTCGTTCCATTTATTCTTGCTGAAGCATTAATTCTAGCAATCCAAAGTCTTCTAAAATCTCTTTTTCTTCTTCTTCTATCTCTGTAAGCATTACAGAGAGCTTTCATTACTCTTTGATTTGCTGTTCTGAAAAGATTTTTGTTTCCGCCTCTAAAACCTTTTGCAAGATTTAAGATTTTGTTTCTTCTTTTTCTGGCTATATTGCCTCTTTTTACACGTGCCATGAATTACTAAGGGGAATGGGTTAACGATTTATGCGTATGGAATCATCAATTTTACATTATCGGCATCTCTTTCATCAACTACTGCTTTTGTTGAAAGATGTCTTTTTAATTTTGAGCTTTTATGATCAAGTAAATGATTATGGAAAGCTCTTCTTCTCATGAATTTACCCGTAGCAGTAGCTTTAAATCTTTTGGCAGCTGATTTACGAGTTTTTAGTTTAGACATTTAAGTCAAATGTGTTTAATTAGGATAATCTAAACCTTTATACGCATTGGCGCAAATTAAAGTTTTTATATTGATAAGGAAAGTTTCTACTTATGAAAAGTAAATTTACCTTTTTAAAGTTATGTTTAGGCTTTATTTCTCTTTTAATAATTAACACTAAATTTACTTCTAGTGTAGTTTCAGAAGAATTGCTAGAGGTTGAACTTAATACAGAAATTAAAAAAGGAAAATTTTTAATAGGTTTAAAGCAATATCTTGGCGGGGAAAATGATAGTTTTTCTAAGGTAAAGAATATTAATTTTACAACTGATAAAGGCTTTTTAAACTTGCATTCATCCAACGGTATCAAATATAAATCAAAACACATTAATATTACCTGGAGGGATATACCCATCAAAAATCCAGAAACTATTGAAAGAATTGTTTTTGGTCCTTTTGCTAGTTATGAATCAGCAAAAAAACAAGCAGAGAAAATAAAAGATAAAGGCTTTGAGACTACTGTTGCTTTTCCTGAAAATTGGGAGGTATGGATTCCATTTGAAGATGATTTACCCGATTTTGAATTAAAAAATAAAATTTTCAGAAAAATAAAAAATATTCAAATTACTCCTTTTCTTAAAAGTGATTATAGTGTTATGCAACTCGAAGGACCTATACATATTTATGCTGAGGAGGAAATAAAAATAAATGATGTTAATTTTGGTAATAATTTTTATTTAATACAAGATTTATATGGAACTTGGACGTTAATTCAAAAAATTAAGTTTGATGATTATTTAGAAGGTGTTTTGCCACACGAAATTGGACCGAGTTCCCCTTTAGAAGCCCTCAAAGCACAGGCAGTTATTGCCCGAACTTGGGGAATTTATAATTCTGATAGATTTAATATGGATAAATATCATTTATGTATAAGCACTCAATGTCAAGTTTATCAGCCTCCTAAAATTAAAAATAAAAAAGTACAACAAGCTATAGAAGCAACTTCAAACTTGATTCTCACATATGAAAATCAACCAATAAATGCTTTTTATCATGGTTCTAACGGTGGTGTATCTGCTTTAGCTGCCGAGTCTTGGCAAATGCAAGATTATTTTTACTTTAATTCAATCATTGATGGTTCTAAATCATTAAATAAAATTTTTAAACTTCCAATTTCAAGTGAATCTGAATTAAATAATTTTTTAGATTTTGATAAAGACCATTTTTATGGGAGCGATCACTCTCTTTTTCGCTGGAATAAGAAAATTTCTCGTCTTAAAATTAAAGAAACGTTAATTAAAAACAAACTTATCAATATTAATGAAAATGTTTTGGATTTCAATGTCATTGAACGAGGTTCAAGTGGCAGAGTGACAAAATTAGAAATACAGACTAACAAAGTTAATAAATCTATTGCGCTAGTTAAAGATGATATTCGACGAGTATTCAGTTTTATACCTAGTAATTTATTTACTATTAATAAATTAAGTGATGATTTATGGCTTTTGAGAGGAGGAGGCTTCGGTCATGGTGTAGGTTTATCACAGTCAGGAGCAATTGAAATGGCTGAATTAGGATTCTCTTATGAACAAATATTGAATCATTATTATCGAGATGCAAAACTTGAAAATATTGAGTTATTGTCTCAATGAGAATTCAATAATTAGAAATGTACTTGTATGAGTAAGGGTTTTTATAAAAATCGAAGGTTGAAGTCGTTTCTATTTCTTAGTGCTTGTTTTTTAGTAACTATCATTCCTCATGTTTACAATATCAGAGGTTTTTTTTACTTTATATTGACTCTTTCTTTGGTGATTGCTTTTTACGGTTTCATAGTTATTTCTAGAAATTTCAAAAGGAACAATATTGCAAATACTATTAGCAGAGGAGTGATTAATAAAGAGTTACCTTTACTCGATATTTTGGTTGCAGCTAGAGATGAAGAGAATGTCATAGAAAGATTAGTTGAAAGGTTATTTAATTTGGATTATCCAAAAAATAAATTAAATATTTACATAATCGATGATGGTAGTTCTGATAAGACCCCTTTAATTTTAGATCGATTATCCAGACAATTTGAAAAGCTAAAAGTAGTAAGTCGTTCTCCAAGCGCAGGAGGCGGAAAGTCAGGAGCTTTAAATTATGCCTTGAAGTTTACTCATGGTGAATGGTTATTAGTGTTGGATGCTGATGCTCAATTAAAACAAGATTCTTTGATACGGTTATTTAGTTTTGTAGAAGAGGGTGATTGGTCTGCAGTTCAATTAAGAAAATCAGTAACAAATGTAAGTAAGAATTTTTTAACTTCATGTCAGTCCATGGAGATGGCTATGGACGCAATCTTTCAATATGGAAGGTTATCAGTTGCCAGAGTTGCTGAATTAAGAGGAAATGGTGAATTAATTAAAAAAGATACGTTATTGGCATGTGGTTCTTTTAATGAAGACACAGTTACGGATGATCTCGATTTAAGTTTAAGATTATTATTATCAAAATCTAGAATTGGAATCTTATGGGATCCTCCAGTCATGGAAGAAGCAGTTGAGAATTTAAATGCTTTATTAGCACAAAGGCAAAGATGGGCAGAGGGCGGCTTGCAAAGATTCTTTGATTATGGGGATCAATTATTTACTAATAAAATTGATTATTTGCAGAAATTTGATTTAACATACTTCTTCATCTTGCAATATGCACTTCCAATAATATCTATTGTTGATTTAGTTCTCAGTATCGCTTTATTAGATTCACCAATTTACTGGCCTATTTCATTAACAGCTTTTATGTTATCAGGAATTGCTTTTTGGTACGGTGCTTCTTGCAAAAGCGAAGTGCCTGTATTGCAAAAAGGAAATCTTTTGATGACATTTGTATCGATTTTTTATTTATCACATTGGTTTTTAGTAATACCTTGGGTAACAATAAAAATGTCTATTTTCCCCAAAAAGATTCTTTGGCGAAAAACTCTGCATACTGGAGTGTAATTTATTCATCAAGGTCTATAATCTCTCCATTAAAAAAATTTGCTAAGTTTTTTGGACTATCATCATAATTTTCCTCTTTAGATATTTTTTTTGACAAATTAGTTGTTGGTTCTATTTTTTTTATTGGTTTCAGATTCTTTTCTTGATTGTTGGTTGTTTTTGGAGAGTTTGTTGGGTTAATTTTAGATAATTGTTTGGTAGAAAAATTAAGTATTATTTGATCTCCAAATATCTTTTTTACTGTATTTTCAATTATAACTTTTCTGCTTTTTATCATATTTTCCCAGTTTGGAGATAATGCAATTGTGATTTTCTCAGAATCAAAACTTTCTAGCTCGGCTTGTTGTGAAAGTAACATTCTTGTTGATGGTAACTCTAATTTAGAAAGAATTAATTCCCATTGATCTTTTAAATTATTTGGCTCAGGATTTTTTTGGCTAGTATCAGCAATATTTCTAATACTTTTTTTCCCAAGACTATTAAAATCTTCTAATTCTTCGTCTTTTTTTATAATCAATTCCGTGCCTCTTATTTGCTCTTTTATGCTTGGTTTTTGAATTTCATGAGATATATTTTCTTTATTTATTGTTTCATTGTTTTTTATGTTTTCATGCTGGTCTTTAGTCGCATTTTTGTTATTTTCTTGCTTATTTTCAAAACTATTTATCTCTTGATTATCTAGAAGGCCTGTTAAATGTATTTCCAACCACAGCCTTGGATTATCACTTGTTTTGATTTGATATTCAATATTTCTAAGCTTATTATGCCAATTAATTATTGTTGATTTATTGATTGTTTTTGAGATTTTATCTAATTCTTCTTGAAATTCATCAGGCGTATAATAAAGATCTGAATATTTATTATTTGTAGTATGTAGTAGTAAATCTCTTGTTATATTTAATAATCCAATAATGATTTGATTGGGTTCGTTTCCATCATCATATAATTTGTTGCAGCTGATAATTAATGACTCTGGATTATTCTCAATTAATGATTTAATCAGATTTGTTAATTCAATCTCTGATACTTCTCCTAGCAGGCTTTGAATATTTTTAATTGTTATACCCTCTGGTAGAAGATGAATTTGTTCAAGAAGGCTTTGTGCATCTCTCATTCCTCCATTAGATCTTTTTGCAATCATTTTTAATGCTTGCACCTCATACTTAATGGATTCTTTTTCTGCTATTTCTGATAAATTTTGAAAAATGTCACTAGGGCTTATTCTTCTAAAATCAAATTTTTGACATCTACTTTGTATTGTATTTAATACTCTCTCAGGATTTGTCGTCGCAAGGATAAATACAACTCTTGAGGGCGGTTCTTCAATAGTTTTTAGTAAAGCATTTGAAGCTGCTGAGGAAAGCATATGACATTCATCAATAACGTATACTTTCCATCTCGCTAGAGTAGGAGCAAACCTCGCTCTTTCTATAATTTCTCTTATATTTTCAACTCCTGTATTTGATGCTGCATCAATCTCGATAATATCTAGAGCGTTACCATCTGTAATTTGTCTACATAAGTCACATTTACCACAAGGACTTATTGTTGGTTGTTCAAATGCCTGACAGTTTAAAGATTTCGCAAAGATTCTGGCACTTGATGTTTTGCCAGTGCCTCTTGGACCATTAAAAAGATATGCAGGAGCAATCTTTTTTGTTAACATTGCTTGTTTTAGAGTAATAGATATAAAATTTTGCCCAACCAGTTCGTCTAGTTTGTTTGGTCTATATTTTTGATGAAAAGGCTTATGAATATTAGGCATTTAATCTTCATTAATTAGAACAATTAGGGTTTCAATTACTACAGTTCAACTCTAATTTTTAAGCAGACTCTTTAATGATTCTTTTTGATCCTGAAGGTAGTTTAACAATTTTGGATGAGAATAAATTATCAACCATTTGTTTTGTAATTGTGAAGTCTTTTACATTTTTTTCAGAAGGCAAAGTGTACATTATGTCTAGCATTAGTTCCTCAATTATTGATCTTAATGCTCTTGCACCTGTTTTTCTTTTATATGCTTCATTTGCTATTGCTTCAACAGAATCAGGCTCAAATGATAATTCCACATTATCCATACTTAGTAAAGTTTTGAATTGCTTTACTAGTGCATCTCTTGGTTGAGTTAGAATAGATTCTAAGGTTTCTTTAGTCAGACGATCTAATACAGCACAAACGGGAATTCTTCCAATAAATTCTGGAATTAGTCCATATTTTACTAAATCATCTAACTCTAAATTTTTCAGAGAATCTCTTGGGTCTAATATTTTTTTTGTATCAACTTTCTTTTGATCTGAATTGGTGGTAAATCCTATGGAGTGTTTACCCATACGCTTTTGAACTATATCCTCTAAACCTATAAAAGCCCCCCCGCAAATAAATAAAATTTGACTCGTATCAATTTGGATGCAGTCATGATAAGGATGTTTTCTTCCTCCTTGCGGTGGAACATTAGCAACTGTTCCTTCAAGCATTTTTAATAATGCTTGCTGCACTCCTTCACCAGAGACATCTCTAGTAATTGAAGGATTCTCACTTTTTCTAGCAATTTTATCTATTTCATCTATGTAAATTATCCCTTTTTGAGCTAGCTCTACATTCATTTCTGATTTTTGTAGAAGTCTTAAAAGGATATTTTCAACATCTTCTCCAACATATCCTGCTTCTGTTAAAGATGTTGCATCAGCCACTGCAAAAGGAACATCTAGAAACTCAGCTAAAGTTTGTGCCAATAATGTTTTACCGCTTCCAGTTGGGCCGATGAGTAAAATATTTGATTTTTGTAATTTTGTCGATTGTGCATCCTTTGAATTGCTATCTTTATTTTCTTCTTTAACTTTCCAAGCTAATCTTTTGTAGTGGTTGTATACGGCTACTGATAATATTTTCTTTGCAGATTCTTGTCCTACTACCTGATTATCAAGAAAACTTTTAATTTCTAATGGTTTAGGAATTGCAGTTAATTCTAAAGGAATAGATTTTTTGGAATTATCAGTTTGTAACTTCTTTTTTACTGGCGGGGAATTGTTTGTTTTTGCTTGATTATCAAGTAGTTCTTCATCAAGAATTTCATTACAAAGATCTATGCATTCATCACAGATATAAACACCAGGACCAGCTATGAGCTTTCTAACTTGGTCTTGTGATTTTCCGCAAAATGAACATTTAAGATGGGCGTCGAATTTAGCCATCGATTATAAAGTATAAAATTTTAAGGTGTTCAATATTCCCTATTTACTAGGATTGCTTATAAATATCGATTCGTCATCATTTTCGTAAAAAATAACCCCCCCTTGTCATTTTTTGATAACTTTATCAATTAATCCATATTCGACTGCTTCTGAGGGAGATAAAAAGTAGTCTCTTTCTGTATCTTCATTAATCTTTTCTAAAGGTTGACCAGTATGTTCTGCTAAAAGCGAATTTAATGTCTTCTTGAGAAAAAGTATTTCTTTAGCTTGTATTTCTATTTCTACTGCTTGACCTTGTGCACCTCCCAGGGGTTGATGAATCATTATCCTAGAATTAGGTAAAGCTAATCTTTTCCCCTTTGCTCCCCCAGAAAGTAGAAATGCACCCATACTTGCAGCTACTCCAAAGCATATTGTCACTACATCAGGGGATATTTGTTGCATAGTATCGTATATGGCCATTCCTGCAGTTACTGAGCCTCCAGGAGAGTTGATATATATTTGTATGTCTTTTTCAGGATCTTCAGCTTCAAGAAATAATAATTGTGCGACAAGAGAGTCAGATACTTGATCATTAATGCCAGTACCTAAAAAAATTATTCTTTCCCTCAATAGTCTTGAATAAATATCAAAAGCTCTTTCACCTCTACCAGATTGTTCTATAACCGTAGGAACAGCGGCACTAGTTTTATTAATGCTTTCAAAAGAACTTATTGAGCTTTGGATTAAATGTTTTTTTTCTGAATTCACAAAATAGTTTTCGTCTTATTGTTAATTTAAGAGGTTTTTGATTAATTAGTAAGAAATTTTATAAATTATTTTTTTTCTTTTTTATTTTGAGTTTTTGTTGTTTTTGTTGTTTTTGTTGTTTTTGTTGTTTTTGTCGTAGTTTTTGTCGCTTTTGTAGTTTTGGAGGTTTTGGTAGATTTTGTAGTTTTTTCTTTAACTTCGGAATTTTCTTCAAGCCATATTATTAATTTTTCTTTGAGCAAATCGTTACTAATTACTTCTGTTAATTTTTTAATATCTATTTGTTTTGAAGATTTAGAGATTGCATCTTCATAATCTTTCATTTTTAAATCAATTTCTTCTTTTTCAACTGTTATGTTTTCTGTTTCTGCTAATGCCTTTAGAGCTAAATTTCTTTGAACATTTTTTTCAGCCTGAGGCCTTGTGGACTCTGCCAATGACTTAACTAATTCCGGAGTGAAAGTAGATTTAACATCAAGACCTTGTTGAGCAAATTTTTGCGCGGTTTGTTCAATATTATTCCTAACTTCTATATCAATCATAGTTTTTGGAATTTCAGCAACTAATTCGTTTGTTAATGCATCTAATAAAGCTTCAATTTTTATATCTTTTTGAGTTTTTTCAAAATTGTCTTTTAGTTGCTTTTCAATATCTTTCTTTAACTCTTTTAATGATTCTTTATTGCCAGACTGTTTTGCAAAATCGTCATTAAGTGCGGGTAATTCTTTTTCTTTAAGATCCTTAAGATTTACTTCAAAGAGTGCCTCTTTGCCCCTTGAATCTTCATGAGAATAATCTTCAGGAAATTTAAGGTTAAGTGTTTTAGAATCTCCAATTTTCATCTTTACTATTCCTTCAACGAAACCCGGAATCATTTTGTTCTTTTCTAACTCAAGATCCATTGATTCACTTGTTCCACCATCAATCTCTTTACCAGAGTCTTTATATGTCCCTTTGAAACTAACTACAGCAATATCTCCTAATTTCGCTGATCTATTAGTAACTGGAACAATATTTGCAAATTGACTTCTAGATTTTTCTAGCGCTTCATCTACTGACTGAGAATCAAATTTATTTTTTGAAATTTCAACACTAAGTCCTTTGGATTTTTTTAGTTTTAATTCTGGTGCAACATCAGTCTGAAGGGTAACCTTTAGTGATTTTTCAGGACTAAACTTTTCAAGTAAAGATTCAAATCCATCTACCAATTCTGGCTCACTTAGAGGCTCTATAGATTTTATTTTTAATGCTTCTTGCCATGATTTATCAATTATTTTTTCTAGAGCAGAAGCATGTAATTGTGTGATGCCAATTCTTTGAATTAAGACTTGTTTAGGAATTTTACCTAGTCTAAATCCAGGAATTTTAGCCGAACGACTAATAGCATTGATTGTCTCATTTACACACGTTTTGCATGTCTCAGATGGTATTTCTAATTCAAATGAAATTCTACTTTGAGGCAGAGGAGTTGTTTTGACTATTAATTCTTCTTTAGCCATGTTTTTGTAATTATTACTATAAGTCGGAACTTAATTATTTCACATTATGTGATTTACTTGAAAGTTAATTTTTTGATAAAGTAAAAAAAATAGTCAATCTATTAATAAAAATCTTTTTTAAGTGTGAGAAAATCTCCGTTTTTGCCTAATAGGCCATTAAAAGTTGCTGTTTTAGGATCCTCAGGTGCTGTAGGGTCTGAATTACTCAAAATTCTTGAACAACGCGATTTCCCAATATCAGAATTGGTCTTACTTTCATCAGAGCGGTCAGAAGGGAAAAAAATTATTTGGAAAGGTGAAGAATTAGTTACAAAAAAAACAACTAAGGAAGGATTTCTAAATCTTGATTTAGTTTTAGCTTCAGCTGGTGGAAGTATTTCAAAAAAATGGTTGCCTACTATTATCGATCAAAATGCTTTAATTATAGATAATTCCAGTGCTTTCAGATTAGATAAGAACGTACCTCTTATAGTTCCTGAAGTTAATGCTAGTGATGCATTCAATCATGATGGGGTCATAGCGAATCCAAACTGCACTACCATTTTGTTGACATTAGTTTTAGCCCCTTTAAATAAACTTTCAACTATTCAAAGAGTTATTGTCTCAACATATCAATCTGTCAGTGGTGCAGGCCAAATGGCGATGGAGGAATTAAAACTTTTAACTGAACAATATCTTCAGGGTAATCTGCAAAAAAGTGAAGTTTTGCCATACTCCCTAGCTTTTAATTTGTTTTTACATAATTCACCCATGCTTGCAAATAATTACTGCGAAGAAGAGATGAAAATGGTTAATGAGACCAGGAAAATATTAAATATTGCTGATTTAAAGCTCTCTGCTACGTGCGTTCGAGTTCCAGTACTGAGAGCTCACTCTGAATCTATCAATATTGAATTTGCTGATGTAGTTGAACCTAAAGATGCTCTTGAAGAATTAAGAAAATCTCCTGGAATTGAAATTATCGAGGATTACAAAAATAATAGATTTCCTATGCCAAATGACGTTATGGGAAAGGATAATGTTGCTGTTGGCAGGTTAAGAAGTGATATAAGTCAGACAAATGGATTAGAATTATGGTTATGTGGAGATCAAATAAGAAAAGGAGCAGCTCTTAATGCTGTTCAAATAGCTGAGTTATTAATTCCAAAAAAATGATTCCAGACAACACTAGGTTTACTAATCCATTTTTTGGAAGAATATTGACTGCAATGGTTACTCCATTTACTGAAAATGGAAATGTAGATTATGAACTAGCTATAAAACTTTCAAATTATCTTTTTGAGAACGGTTCTGATGGCATTGTGCTATGTGGTACTACTGGAGAATCTCCGACTCTTTCATGGGCGGAACAGCATGATTTATTTATTGCAGTAAAAGGATCTTTGCATTCAAGCTGTAAAGTTATAGTTGGTACTGGGAGTAATTGCACAAGTGAGGCTGTAGAAGCTACAAAAAAAGCCTACGACTCTGGGGCGGATGGTGCTTTGGTTGTTGTTCCTTATTACAATAAACCACCTCAAGAAGGTCTTTATAAACATTTCAGTTCCATTGCTAATTCTGCAAAGGATTTGCCTTTAATGCTTTACAACATACCTGGAAGGACAGGGTGCAATTTATTACCTGATACTGTGAAGAAACTTATGGATTTCTCAAATATTCTCAGTATTAAAGCGGCAAGCGGTAGAATAGAAGAAGTAACAGAATTAAGAGCTATTTGTGGCTCCCAACTCTCTGTATATAGTGGCGACGATTCATTGTTGCTTCCAATGTTATCTGTGGGTGCTGTAGGAGTAGTAAGTGTTGCAAGTCATTTGGTTGGCTTGCAATTGAAAGAGATGATTCAATCCTTTCAAAGTGGAAAAGTTTCTAATGCGCTTGCAATTCATGAAAAACTTCAGCCTCTTTTCAAAGCACTTTTTATGACCACCAATCCAATTCCAATTAAGGCTGCTTTGGAGCTGTCGGGATGGAATGTAGGTAATCCTAGAAGTCCTTTGTCACCATTAAGCAATGACATGAAAAAGCAACTATCTTTTATCCTGAAATCCCTATAATAGGGATTATATATAACTTGATAATTAAATTTAAATAAACCTTATTTGATTACAAGCCGGCCTTCATAAATTTCAAAATTATGCAATCAAGTACAAATTCAACTGTAAATAGATCTACTAATGATTCATCTAGATCTAAAAGTAATACGCCAGCTCTGCGCGTAATACCTCTTGGAGGATTACATGAAATAGGAAAAAACACTTGTGTTTTTGAATATGGTGATGAATTGATGCTTGTTGATGCAGGCCTAGCTTTCCCATCTGATGGAATGCATGGCGTAAATATTGTAATGCCAGATACAACTTTCCTAAGAGAAAATCAAAGAAGAATTAAAGGAATGATCGTTACTCACGGTCATGAAGATCATATTGGAGGTATTTCTCATCATCTAAAGCATTTTAATATTCCGATTATTTATGGCCCAAGACTGGCAATGTCAATGCTTAGAGGAAAAATGGAGGAAGCAGGAGTATCTGACAGAACAACTATACAGACAGTAAATCCAAGAGATGTTGTAAAAGTTGGACAACATTTTTCTGTTGAATTTATTCGAAATACCCATTCTATTTGCGATAGTTTTTCTTTAGCAGTTACAACACCTGTTGGCACAATTATTTTCACAGGAGATTTTAAGTTTGATCATATGCCAGTAGATGGAGAGCAATTTGATATTGAAAGAATGGTGCATTATGGAGAGAAGGGCGTTTTATGCATGTTCAGTGATTCGACTAATGCTGAAGTTCCAGGTTTTTGTCCTTCTGAGAAGACTATCTATTCCTCTTTAGAAAAACATATTGCTGAGGCAAAAGAACGAGTTATCCTTACCACTTTTGCTAGTTCTGTTCATAGAGTGACAATGATCTTAGAGTTAGCCATGAAACATGGCAGAAAGGTCGGTTTGTTAGGTAGATCTATGATAAATGTTATTGCTAAGGCGAGAGATATTGGTTATATGAAATGTCCAGATGATTTGTTTGTTCCTATCAAGCAAATTAGAGATTTACCAGACAGAGAGACCTTATTATTAATGACTGGAAGTCAAGGAGAACCCCTAGCAGCTTTAAGCAGAATATCTCGTGGTGAACATCAGCATGTTCGTCTTAAGACTACTGATACTGTAATATTTTCAGCCAGCCCAATTCCTGGTAATACTATTTCTGTTGTTAATACAATAGATAGATTAATGAAACTCGGAGCAAAGGTTATTTATGGAAAGGGTGAGAATATTCATGTTTCTGGTCATGGTTTTCAAGAAGATCAAAAGTTAATGTTAGCACTTGCAAAACCTAAGTTTTTTGTCCCTGTTCATGGAGAACATAGAATGCTTGTTTGTCATGGTAAGAGTGCACAAACTATGGGGGTTCCAAAGGACAATATTTTAATTATTGAAAATGGAGATGTAGTTGAGTTAACACCCAATTCTATTCAAAAGGGTGATCCTGTAAAAGCTGGAGTTGAACTGCTTGATAACTCACGAAATGGGATAGTAGATGCTCGAGTTTTAAAGGAAAGGCAGCAATTAGCTGGGGATGGTGTAGTAACTGTTTTAGCTCCTATTAGTACAGATGGGAAGATGGTTGCACCTCCTAGAGTGAATTTAAGAGGAGTTGTTACTACTGCAGAGCAAAGAAAAATGTCTATGTGGACAGAACGAGAAATAAGCTGGGTCTTAGAAAATAGATGGAAACAATTATCCAGACAAACTGGGCCGAATAATTTTGAAGTAGATTGGATTGGTGTACAAAGAGAAATTGAAAATGGTTTATCGAGAAGAATGAGAAGAGAATTACAAGTTGAACCACTTATTTTGTGTTTAGTTCAACCTGCTCCAAGTGGAACTCGAGCTTATATTCCAAAGATTACTGAAGAGCAAAATTCTTCCAATAGAAATAGAAATAGAAATAATAATTTCCATAAGAAAACAAACAATAATCATCCGCATAGTTCAAATAATCCACAAAATATCCAAAAAAGTTCAAAAGTTTCACAGAATCCATCAGCTGAGACTGCTACAGAAGATTCATTTGAAGGTAGAACAAGAAGAAGAAGATCTGCTGTCACATCCTAACTTTTTTCAAAATTTATATAGTTTTTATTCCAAACAATTTTTAAAAACTCTTGCAAGTTAATTTGACCTTTATTTTTTTCATAAATTGAAGTTGCCATTTTTGTCAGATTTTTAGAACTACACTGCTTTTCAGATATTTCTTTTAAAAATCTATTTAAGATTGTGCACCTCGCTTCAATACACATACTATTTAAGAGATTCCTATTGATACCTCTTAAATCTTTACAATATAGATATGCTAGTTCACTAAGATCATTACGTTCATTATTGTAGTTGCTCATTTTTTGGGAAAAATTATTTATCCTTTCAGAACAACCAGGATAGATAACTTCTAAGGTAGGAATAATTTTTTTTCTTACTAAATTTCTTTTTAATTTAAGATCCGAATTTGTAGGATCTTCCCAGACTGGGATCTTCATATCATTACAAAATTGTTTTGTATCTTCCCTACTGAAAATTAATATTGGTCTTATTAAAAAAATTCGATTTTCTATTAATCTTTTGCTCTCAATATTACTCAGACCGGTAAAATTGCTCCCTCTAGATAAATTGAGGATAAATGTTTCTGCATTATCACTACTCGTGTGACCAGTTAACAAATAAATATCCTCTCCCCCCTGGTCCTTTTTAAATAAGGTTTTAGCTCTTTCACATAATTTTTTATATCTCCATTCTCGTGCTTTTTCTTCTGAAAAAACATTTTCTTTTTTTGCTTGGTCAAAATAGAATGAAATATTTTTACCTTCGCAAAAACTTTTTAATTCAAGAGCATATATTGAGGATTTTTCGTGCCACTGATGATCACCATGCCAAACACTAATAGACCAATTATGCAGTTTTTTTAGGTCATTAATTAGTGTTAATAAAGCCATTGAGTCTTGTCCTCCGGAAACACTTATTAAAATATTTGATCCTTTGGGAATTAATTTGTTTTTGCTAAGAAGCTCTTTATGAAATAGATGATGCAATGCTGACCAATTTTTATGAGTAAAATTTTTATCAGACATTTTGTGTTGCTCAGATAATATTTTTTAAAAAATGCACTGTTTTACTAAAACAATGTCACAATCAGGTAATAAATTCATTAATTAAATGAGTCTGATTAATCTTTTGCCACAAAAAATTCAAGAAGAGTTGAGAAGTAAATCTTTACTTAAAGTTATTTCAGGATTGAATAATTTTGATTTTAAATCTGTGAAAACAATTGTTGAGGCTGCTTCATTAGGAGGTGCAGACTTTGTAGATATTGCTTGTAAACCTGAACTTGTTGATTTAGCACTTGCGAATTCTGCATTACCTGTTTGCGTTAGTTCAGTAGTGCCAAGATTTTTCCTAGAGTCTGTAGAAGCAGGCGCTTCATTAATTGAGATAGGGAATTACGATACTTTTTATGAAAAAGGCATTAATTTTTCAGCAGAAAAAGTCTTAAACATTACAAAAGAGACGAGAGATTTATTGCCTAATGTCCCTTTATCAGTAACGGTTCCTCATACTATGCCTATTGATAAACAAGTCGATCTTGCTATTAAGCTAGTGGAAGAAAGTGTTGATATTATTCAAACAGAAGGTGGCACGAGTTCTAGTCCTTATTCTTCTGGAATTCAGGGCTTTTTCGAAAAGTCAGTACCAACTCTTGCTGCTACCTATGCTATTTATCAAGAATTTAAGAAACAAGGTTTGGAGATACCAATAATGAGTGCCTCTGGATTAAGCCAAGTCACTTGCCCACTAGCAATATCTTGCGGAGCCTCAGCAGTTGGTGTTGGATCTGCAGTTAACAAATTAGATGATTTAATCTCAATGATCGCGGTTGTTAGGGGCCTAAAAGAATCTTTGAAAAATTCAATAATTGGAGAAAAAATTTCTTAGTATATTAATACCCTTCAGCTATTAGCTTGATGAACAACTATAAGCTTCAAGCTCCTTACGAACCAAATGGAGATCAACCTGAAGCTATAAAAAAATTAGTTAGAGGCGTTAATAGTGGGAAAGAGTTTCAGACCCTTTTAGGAGCTACTGGAACTGGTAAAACATTTACTATTGCGAATGTAATTCAACAAACAGGAAGACCAGCTCTTGTATTAGCTCATAACAAAACGTTAGCTGCACAACTATGTAATGAATTAAGGGAGTTCTTTCCGAAAAATGCTGTTGAGTACTTTATTTCTTACTACGATTATTATCAACCTGAAGCTTACGTCCCTGTAAGTGATACATACATAGCGAAAACCGCTTCAATTAATGAAGAAATAGATATGCTTAGGCATTCTGCAACACGCTCATTATTCGAGAGAAAAGATGTAATTGTTGTAGCCTCTATAAGTTGTATTTATGGTCTTGGTATACCAAGTGAATATTTAAAAGCTGCAGTTAAATTTGAAGTTGGAAAATCTATAAATCTACGTTCTTCTTTGAGGTCGCTCGTTGAAAATCAATACACTAGAAATGATATTGAAATTACTAGAGGTAGATTCAGAATTAAAGGTGATGTTTTAGAAATTGGTCCAGCTTATGAAGACAGATTAATAAGAATTGAATTATTTGGTGATGAAGTCGAGGCTATTAGATATGTTGACCCTACTACAGGAGAAATACTTGAAAGTCTAGAACAAGTTAGCGTTTACCCAGCGAAGCATTTTGTTACTCCAAAAGAAAGACTTGAGAGTGCAATAAGTGCAATTAGAAGTGAATTAAAAACTCAACTAGATAAATTTACATACGAAGGAAAATTATTAGAGGCTCAACGTCTCGAACAACGCACAAAATATGATTTAGAAATGCTAAAAGAGGTTGGTTATTGTAATGGAGTTGAGAATTATGCTCGTCATTTATCAGGTAGGGAGGAAGGTTCACCACCAGAATGCTTAATAGATTACTTTCCTAAAGATTGGTTGTTGGTAGTCGATGAGAGTCATGTAACATGTCCTCAACTTCATGCAATGTATAACGGTGATCAATCTAGAAAAAAAGTTTTAATAGATCATGGTTTTAGATTGCCAAGTGCTGCAGATAATAGACCTTTAAAATGCGAAGAGTTTTGGGAAAAATCAAAGCAGACATTATTTATAAGTGCAACTCCTGGTCAATGGGAATTAGATCAATGTAATGGTGAATTTATTGAGCAAGTTATTAGACCAACTGGGGTATTAGACCCTGTAATTGATGTAAGACCTAGTGAGGGCCAAATCGAAGATCTGTTATCTGAGATAAGAATTAGATCTGAAAAGAGTCAAAGAGTGCTTGTGACTACACTTACAAAGAGAATGGCTGAAGATCTAACTGATTTTTTATCTGAGAATAAAGTAAGAGTTAGATATTTGCATTCCGAAATCCATTCAATTGAAAGAATTGAAATTATTCAAGACCTCAGAATGGGTGAATATGATGTTTTGGTAGGAGTTAACTTATTAAGAGAGGGATTAGATCTTCCTGAGGTATCGTTAGTCGCCATTTTAGATGCTGATAAAGAAGGTTTTCTGAGAGCAGAACGATCTTTAATTCAAACAATTGGAAGAGCTGCAAGACATGTTGAAGGTCTTGCCTTGCTTTATGCAGATAATTTCACAGATTCAATGAAAAGAGCAATATCTGAAACTGAAAGAAGAAGAACTATTCAAAAAAAACATAACCAGGACAATGGCATAACTCCAAAACCTGCAGGCAAAAAAATAGAAAATTCAATCTTATCTTTTCTAGAACTTTCCAGGAAATTAGATGCTGGTGGTTTATCTAAAGATTTAATAAATATAGTTAATAACAAAACGGATGCAATTCTCAATGCCAGCGATAATCAATGCTTGCTTGAAGAATTACCTGACTTAATAGATAAGTTAGAAATTAAAATGAAAGATGCTGCAAAAGAGTTGAATTTTGAAGAAGCAGCAAATTTGAGGGATAGAATCAAAAAATTAAGACAAAAATTGGCAAGAAATAACTAAGAAGAACTTATTTCTCTAATTCGAAATGATTATGAATTGCATTAACTGCTTTGTCACAATCTTTTTCTAAGACAATACATGAAGTTCTAATTTCACTAGTCGCAATCATTTCAATATTGATATTTTGGTCAGCCAGGGCTCTAAATATTTTTCCAGCCGTTCCAACCTTAAATGCCATTCCTGCTCCCACAGTGCTTACTTTGCCTATCGCAGGGCCATCTTCAATGTATGAACCAGGTAACTTCTTTGTTAAGGCCTCAAAAACTAAGTTAGCTTTTTTTCTATCTTGCTTATTCATGGTAAGACTAATATCCTTAGTTCTGGAAGAGGAAATTCTTTCAGATTGCACGATAGTATCGAAAAGCAAATTATTTTCAGCTAATGCTAAGCATATCGATGCTGCCACACCTGGGCGATCAGGCAGTTTTCGAAAACTTACTTGAACTTGGTTTTTATCTAATGCAATTCCTCTTACTTCAGGTTGATCTTGTTTTTCATTGATTGGATTAATAAATATTTGTGTATCGGACAACTTAAATTTCTCAGCAACAAATCTAATAGCTTTTGTAATATTATTAATTTCAATTACGCAGCTAACTTTAATTTCACTAGTAGCTATTAACCTTACATTTATGTTCGCTTGAGATAAAGTATCAAATAAATCAGCTGAAACACTTGGTCTACCCATAATGCCTGCTCCCTGAATACTTAATTTAGTCATGTTTGTTTTTAGATTGTATTCGCCTCCTAATTGACTAGTTATAAGTTCACATTGTTCTGCAGTTTTTTTAACTTCTAATTCACTTACAGTAAATGTAATATCGTTATTATTCCCATCATTTGTCGCTTGTATTATTAAATCTACATTAATACTTGCTTCTGATAGTTTTTCAAATATTTGTGCTGCAATCCCAGGTCTATCAGGAATATTTGAGAGACTGAATACTGCTTGATTTTCTAATACTTCAAGACTATTGACTGTTTTTGTTAATTCTAAGCTTCCTCGTATTAAGGGGAGAGGTTGGATTTTGCTTTCTAGGAGAGTCCCACTTGAGTCGCTTTGGCTTGATTTGACGCACAATTTAATTCCATAATTGCGGGCAATTTCTACAGCTCTTGGATGCAGAACTGAAGCACCGACGCTTGCAAGTTCAAGCATTTCCTCACAACTAATTTCATCTAAGAGTTTTGCATTAGGAACAATTCTTGGATCAGTAGTAAGAACCCCTGGTACGTCTGTGTAAATTTCGCAAGTCTCAGCTCCTAAAGCTGTTGATAAAGCTACTGCGGAGGTGTCTGAACCACCTCTACCCAAAGTCGTAATTTCCATTGATCCAGTATGGCTTAATGTTGTTCCTTGAAATCCAGCCACTACAACTACAAAACCCTGATTTATGTAATTTTGGATTCGTTCTGTTTTAATATCCAGAATTCTTGCTTTCCCATGTATTGATTCAGTAATAATTCCTACTTGGCTTCCGGTCATTGAAATTGCAGGTATTCCATATTCGTTTAATGCCATTGAGAGAAGAGCTATGGTTACTTGCTCTCCAGTTGAGAGAAGCATATCTAATTCTCTTCGATTAGGATTTTTACTTATTGCTTCAGCTAAACAATTTAAATCATCTGTAGTTTGACCCATTGCAGAGACAACTATGATAATTTCATTTCCTGCCTCTTTACTTTTACAAATGCTACTTGCAATATTTTGAATTTTTCTAATATCACCGACAGAAGTACCGCCAAATTTTTTTACTAGTAAAGCCATATTTAAATCATAATGTAAATTCTTAAACTTATAATTTGGTTAACTTAAATTAATTAAATTCTCGGTAAAAACATTTATAGGATGATTACCTTGTTTTAGTAATGATTCAATATCTAATAAGTTACTCATTAAATTAATTAAATATTCTTGCGATATATTTTTTACTTTGTTTCGAATAAAAAAAATTCTTTTTGGATTAGAAATGCCTGCAAGATTACAAATCTTTTCTGTATTATCGTTTCCTGAATTAACTGCTAATTTTATAATGGTATGAATTCTTATTTGACTAATTAAACCTGCATTTAGTCTTAAAGGAGGTTCTCCTTTTTGTAAGGAATAATTTATTTCAATGAGGCTTTCATTAATATTTTTTTGTAAGAGAAGATCAATGATTTTGAATATGTTGGATTGATGATCGCTAAATATTTTTTTTACATCAATACTTTTTAGAAAAAGTTGTGAATTCGAATCACTTGCTATCGCGGAAAGGTATGTTTTGGCTTTAGCTAATTCATTTATTAATTTAAAGCTATCATTTCCAACTGAATCAATAATTAATTCAGCTGCATTTTTATCAATTTTAATATTCATGGCATTTGCTGAATCTTCTAAATATCTTTTTTGTCCTTCATAGTCCCAAATCTCTGGCAAACAAAATGATTTTTCTTTGGCTAAATTATTTTTGATAAGTTTTTGTAAAAATTTAGTACTCTTTAGTCTTGAGTCTGGTTTTTTAGTATTTTGTAAAATGAAATAAGTATTTGTCGGAATATTGTCATGAATTTTTTCAAATTTAGTTCTTAGATCCTCATTTTTTATAGTAAAAATTGGATTATTTTTTAATGTAACTATTCTGTATCCATCTCCAAAAGGAGGTGTAAGAATTTCGTCAAAAGCTTTATTTACTTGCTCATCATCATCACCATTTAAATTAGTTACGTTTATTTCTTTCCATTCTTTGGATACTTCTTTATCAATTAATTTCTGGATAAATGTATTTTGAGCATTTAGATCATTACCCCATAATATTTGTATTGGCATAATCGCTCAATAAAAATCATATATTTACTATGATTACTTCTAACATAAATTCAATTCAATGGTAATAGATCATCCAATTTTTTTGGAAAGTATTAGATTCATAAGATCTCATTTAGTAGCCAATGATCTAAATTATTTGGAAAAAAAAGTTTTAGAAAGATTAGTACATACTTCAGGTGATTTTTCTGTTCAAAATCTTATAGAGTTTAGTGAAGGTGCATGCGAAAAGGGTCTTCAAGCACTTAAAAATGGTGCTCCGATTTTAACTGATACTGATATGGCTGCAGCAGCTATAAAATCCATGGCAGAAAATACCACTAGGAATAAAGTGTTAACGGCTAGAATGTGGTTTGGACAAAATAATCACACAAAATTAACTAAAACCGCATATGGCTTAAGTGAAGGTTGGAAGGAGTTATCTGTTAAAAATTCTGGCATTAAATCACCTGTTGTAGTAATTGGTAGTTCGCCAACAGCTTTAACGTATTTAATTGATATTTTAGAGAATGCAAAAGATTTACCTAGTTTAATTATTGGAATGCCAGTTGGATTTATTGGAGTAGAAAAAAGCAAAAACAAATTGCTTGCAACAGATCTTCCCAGAATTGTTGTGAATTCAACTAGAGGAGGTGCTGCTATGGCAGCAGCAGCGGTTAACGCCTTGTTGAGGGAATCTATTTAAAAAGTATTTATCTTGAAAAATGTAAAAAATTTAATCAATATTATTATTTAATTTATTATTTTCTTCTAAAGAATTTAGAACCGATTTTGCTTTTTCTATAACTTCTTTTGGAACCCCTGCTAATTTAGCTGCTTCTATTCCGTAGCTTTTGTGTGAGCCTCCTTTTACAATCTTGTGACTAAAAATTAGCTTATCTTTATTTTGCTCTACTAAAACTTGAAAATTTTCAATATTCTGATTTGAATTTTTTAAATAATTAAGTTCATGATAGTGAGTAGCAAAAATTGTATTACATTTAATTTTTTTTGCAAGATATTCACTTACCGACCAAGCTATTGAAAGGCCATCAAAAGTAGATGTCCCTCTACCTATCTCATCAAGTAAAACTAGTGAGCTAGAAGTTGCCTGATTTAGAATTGATGCAGTTTCAGACATCTCTACCATAAATGTTGATTGTCCAGATGATTGATCATCAACCGCCCCAATTCTTGTAAAAATCCTATCTGAAATCTTGATTTCAGCATTATTAGCAGGAACAAAGCTACCAATTTGTGCAAGGATTTGTATTAAACCAATTTGTCTTATAAAGCAACTTTTCCCACTTGCATTGGGACCGGTTAATATAATTAGTTTCTGATTATCATCAAAATAAATATCATTCGCTATAAACTTTTTATCATTTAATAATTGCTCAACTATTGGGTTTCTTCCCGCAATAATTTTTGTACTATTTTTTGTCAGTGATTCATTTATGGGTGTTAACGAAGGTTTTGTAAAGTTGTTTTCTAATGAAGTAATTGATAATCCAAGCAATGCATCAAGCGATGCTATTGACTTTGCAATTGATCTTATTTGTTTTGTTTGTGCAGCAACAATATTTCTTAATTCGCAAAAAATTTCATATTCCCTTGATGAAGCTCGACTTTTTATTTGGAAAATCTTATTTTCTTTATTTTTAATTTCTGAAGTGACATACCTTTCTTCATTTGTAAGTGTTTGCCTTTTGATCCAATGATGTGGAGCTAAATTAACTTTTGACTTATTTATAGATATGTAGTAACCAAAATTTTTATGAAATTGAATTTTTAGGTTTGAAATTTTGCTAATTTTCCTCTCTTTTAATTCCTCTTTATTTAGCCACTCAGAGTAATCATCCATTAAATTGCGTAAACCGTCTAATATATTGTCAACTCCATCGTGGATCATACCTCCTTCACTTATATTAAGAGGAGGATTTTCTATTAGTTGAAAACTTATAGTATCAGCTAATTCTAAGAGTTTTTCATCAATATTTTTTAATTCATCAGTCCAATCTGGTAGATCATATTTAAATAATTCAATGATAGATTTGAGTCTGGGCAATTTTTTTAAACCTTCCGCGATTGCAATTAAGTCTCTAGGACTTGCATGACCTGCGCAAGCTCTTCCTGCAAGTCTTTCTAAATCCCCCATTGCTCTAAGTAAATTTTGGGTATCTATACGTACTTGTTTCGATTCAATAAAGTTTGAAATTATATTTTGTCTTTTATAAATTTCATTAACGTTTAATAGTGGTGCATCTATCCATCTTCTTAAACATCTGGCACCCATGCAGGTATACGTTCTATCAATACTCCATAGTAGTGAACCTATATAATTGTTCTCTCGCTGTGTATTTTTTATTTCTAAATTTTTTTGTGTTTGATAATCAATAATTAGTTTGTTGTGAAGAAATTGAATTTGAGGAAAGTCTAATGAGATTTTTACAGAAGAATCCTTATCTAAATTTGAAGGATTAATTTTTTCTAAATAATTTAATAAACCTCCAAGTGATCTAGTCGCATTGTTTAAATTTTTCAGTCCTATCCCTTCTAGGCTTAGAATTTGGAAATATTCTTTTATTTGATAATTTGCTTCATTAATGCCAAAAGTAGTCTCTTGTGAAACAGTATATGTAATGTGACTATTTCCTTTAATTAATAAATTTCTTACTTCATTGCTTCCTACAATGATTTCTGAAGAATCTAATTTAATAATTTCATCAAATAGTTTTGACAGAGATTGACCTTCCATAGTTATTAATTCTCCTGTGCTTACATCAGCTTTTGATATACCCCATTCATAAGATTCATTTGAATTTTCTTCTGATAAGTAAATAGCAGTAATCCAATTATTTTTCTTTGCTATCAACATGCCTTCTTCAATTACAGTTCCAGGAGTAATGATTCGTGTTATTCCTCTTTTAATTGGAGTCCCATAATTTCCAGAACTTTTTTCTAATTGGTCGCAAATAACCACAGAATAATTTTTTTTAATTAAATCAGCACAGTATCTCTCCATTGCATGGTAGGGAACCCCTGCCATAGGGATCTTACCAATTTCTTTGCCAGCATCTTTACTGGTTAGTGTTATTTCTAAAAGGTTAGATATTAATACAGCATCCTCAAAAAAACATTCAAAAAAATCTCCCAATCTATACAGCAATAACCTATCTTTATTTTCCTCTTTTAGAGTTACATAATGCTTCATTACAGGAGTTAATTTCAGTTTTGAAACTGTTTTGTAACTATAAGATTCTTCATTGATGCAAACATTTTTGTTACTTGAAATTAAATCGGTCTTGAATTTATTTATTAAATTAGTTGTATTTTTTCTTTGTCTAGGTCTTTTTTGCGATTCTTTTTTTAAATCTTCCCAAGATAAATCGTCTGGAATTTTTGTTATTTCTTTTTGCTCATTATTTTCATTATCAATCGCGAATAAATTCTTTTGAATTATCGTATCTTCTTGCATACTTTTTTAATTCCTAAATTGATATTAGGTAAAAAATTTTTTTTTGCATTTTAAAGTAGCTAAAAGTATGTAAATTTTCTCCAAAAAAAATCACTTTCGTGAGATTATAGTATTTATAATCAATAAAAACTCAAGACTGAATCATGCAGGCAGTAAACTTTTTCTTCATAAATGCTCTTTTATTTGCATCTTTAATAGCAGTAGTTGGAGTACCATATTTCTATATGACACAGTCTGATCCATCTGATAGACGTAATCCAGAGATCAAGAAAGTTGAAATAATTGGAGGAGTTTGGTTCCATTTAGTATTGATTGAGGGAGTTATTGCCAACTTAATTTGAACTGAATACCTTTTCGTGAGAGTCTATTAATATATCTAAGTAAAATTTAATGGCTATTTTTGAGGGGTCTTTTACTAATGCATCTACTTTAAAAGTAGGTATTGTAATAGCAAGATTTAATGATTTAATTACAAATAAAATTTTATCTGGTTGCCTTGATTGTCTAAAAAGACATGGTTTAGATACTTCTGAATTAAGTAATCAAATAGACATAGTTTGGGTGCCAGGTTCATTTGAATTACCAATCGCAGCTAAAACTCTTATGAAAAAAAAGAGTTATGACGTTGTAATTGCTCTTGGGGCTGTTATTCGTGGTGAAACTTCTCACTATGATGTAGTTATATCAGAGGCTAGCAAAGGTATTGCACAAGTTTCAAATGAGAATAATGTTCCAATTATCTTTGGAGTTTTAACTACTGATACTATGCAGCAGGCTTTAGAAAGAGCAGGGATTAAGAATAATCTTGGTTGGAATTATGCTTTACAAGCAATTGAGATGGGATCTTTAATTAAAAATTTAAATTAGTTGAAAAAATTAATTATTTCTATCATTGATCCCTTCTTTGAGATAAAGTAATAATGTTATGCGGATGTAGCTCAGTGGTAGAGCATCTCCTTGCCAAGGAGAATGTCGAGAGTTCGAATCTCTTCATCCGCTTTTAATGTTTATATCTTTTAAAGTATCAAAAAGAATAGTTTTGTAATGGCCAGAGTGATTTCTATAGATGATTTAAGGGGATTATTTACTAAACCTTATGGTTCAGATGCACCAACAAAACAAAAATGGGCAGAATTTTATAATGAGAATGTTATTTTTGTAGATCCAACGCAGGAAACAGAGGGATTAGATTCTTATATCAAAGCTCAAGAAAAGCTTGTTAAAAGATGTGATGATGTTTTTTTAGAAACTCATGCAATCTCGATAAGTGGAAATTGTGGATTTGTTGAATGGACAATGGGTTTAAAAATTATGGGTAAAGAATTTATTTATCCAGGAACTACCCGTTTATTATTTGGCGAAAATGGATTAATAAAAGAGCATAGAGATTATTTTGATTTTTGTGGACCAACTTTTGGACCAGTTCCTATTTTAGGCCCTTTTATAAGATGGCTTTATAGTAAATTTGTATCTTGATTTTTGAATAGAAGAAGTGGTTTATATTTCACGAATTAATAATTTTTGAGAAGTAACTTCTTTAAAATCAAATTGAGAATAGAATAATTTTTTATTCGTTGTCATTAAATATAATTTTTTTGTATTTTTAATTTTTTTTGAAGATAAAAGATTGTTTACAATTAATGTGCCAAAACCTTTGCCCTGGTGATTTTGATCAATAACAATATCCCACAGTACTCCGCGGTAAACTCCATCGGTCAAAGCTCTACCAAAACCAACTATTTCGTTGCCAACCCAGAGACTTATTACGACGTCACTATTTGCAAGACATTTTTTTAGATCATTAATTGTTCTACTTTTTGCCCAGAAAGCATTAGTTTCTAGTAACTTTTGTAGCTTTCTTAATCCATTAGTTGGGTTGAGATTAGGACCTAATCCAAAAAACCGTAACCCTAAAGCTCCTTTGGAATGGATGATTAGAGATATTTCTTTCATTTTTAAAAGATTCTAGAAAAGTGAAGATAATTAGGTTATATTTGTGATTTCAATCTAAACACCTTAGTCGATCATTTCTAAAAAATAAAGAGATAAGAGGTTTCTTCATTCTGTTGTAACGCACTAATTTATAATGTTTGTAATAAGATGAATTTTTTAAGGACTTTTACTTATGCTAAAACTTTTGTTGGGAGACCCGAATACACGAAAGTTAAAGCGCTATCAACCAATAGTGGAAGAGATAAATTTTTTAGAAGAAGAAATTTCTCAATTGACTGATGATGAGCTCAGAAGAGAAACTCATGATCTGAAATCAAAGATCTCATCAGAACTAGATCTTAAAAAACAAAAGGAAATCTTAGAAGAATTTCTTCCTAAAGCCTTTGCAATTGTTAGAGAAGCCAGTCAACGTGTTCTTGATATGAGACATTTTGATGTTCAGTTAATAGGTGGGATGGTTTTACATGAGTGTCAAATTGCTGAGATGAAGACTGGTGAAGGAAAAACTCTTGTTGCAACATTACCTTGTTATTTAAATGCTTTAACTGGGAAAGGGGTTCATGTTGTTACCGTAAATGATTATTTAGCTAGGAGGGATGCTGAGTGGATGGGACAAGTTCATCGTTTTTTAGGTTTATCCGTTGGTTTGATTCAACAAGATATGAGCCCAGTTGAGAGGAAAAAAAATTACGATTGTGATATAACTTATGCCACGAATTCCGAATTAGGATTTGATTATTTAAGAGATAATATGTCCACCGATATTAATGAGGTAGTGCAAAGAAAATTCAATTACTGTGTGATTGACGAAGTTGATTCAATATTAATTGATGAAGCAAGAACACCTTTAATCATTTCTGGTCAAGTTGAAAGACCCCAAGAAAAATATCAAAAAGCTTCAGAACTATCTCTTGCACTTATTAAAGCAAAAGCATTAAGTAAAGATGGCATTGATCCAGAAGGGGATTATGAAGTTGATGAAAAGCAAAGAAGTTGTATATTAACCGATCAGGGTTTCGCTAAATGTGAAAAGTATTTGGGAGTTAGTGATTTGTATAATCCTCAAGATCCTTGGGCACACTATATAACTAATGCTCTAAAAGCTAAAGAATTATTTATTAAAGATGTAAATTATATTATTAAAAATGATGAGGCTGTGATAGTGGATGAATTTACCGGTAGGGTGATGCCGGGAAGGCGTTGGAGTGATGGACAACATCAGGCAATAGAAGCAAAAGAGAGTCTTAAAGTTCAGCCTGAGACGCAAACATTAGCATCTATTACTTATCAGAATTTTTTCCTCTTATATCCTGGTCTCGCTGGTATGACAGGAACTGCAAAAACTGAGGAGGTTGAATTTGAAAAAACTTATAAATTAGAATCAACAGTTATACCTACAAATCAAATAAGAAAGAGAAAAGATTGGCCTGATCAAGTATTTAAGACAGAGATCGGTAAATGGAATGCAGTTGCTAAAGAAACTGCTCAAATCCATAGAGATGGTAGACCTGTTTTAGTTGGTACAACCAGTGTTGAAAAAAGTGAGTTATTAAGCTCACTTTTATCCGAAGAAAAAATCCCACATAATTTGTTAAACGCTAAGCCAGAGAACGTTGAACGTGAGGCCGAAATTATTGCTCAGGCAGGAAGAGCAGGTGCTGTTACTATCGCGACTAATATGGCTGGGAGGGGAACAGATATAATTCTTGGTGGTAACAGTGACTATATGGCTAGACTGAAATTAAAAGAGATATTAATTCCTTTGTTGGTAAAGCCAGATAATGAACATAAGCCTCCAATCCCTAAACAAAGAAGTTCAAAAGCTAAGGGTGGTTTTTCTTCAAAAGTTGGCTCAAATTTGAAAAAGAAAATTTCAGATTCTTCAACAAGTCTTTTCCCTTGCAAATTGGATGAAGAAATTGAAAAGAAACTCTCTTTTTTATCTAATGAACTTGTTAAGAATTGGGGAGATAGACAACTTTCTGTCTTGGAGTTAGATGACAGAATTGCTACAGCTGCAGAAAAAGCACCAACCGAGGATAACTGTATCAGGCTTTTGAGAGAATCTTTATCGGATGTCAAAGAAGAATACGAAAAAGTTTTGATTCATGAAGAGGAAAAAGTAAGAGAAGCTGGTGGTTTACATGTCATCGGTACGGAGAGACACGAATCACGAAGAGTGGATAATCAACTTAGAGGTAGATCAGGAAGACAAGGTGATCTTGGAAGTACAAGATTCTTTTTATCTTTAGAAGATAATTTATTAAGGATTTTTGGAGGTGAAAGGGTAGCAAATCTAATGAATGCATTTAGGGTTGATGAAGATATGCCTATCGAGTCAGGAATGCTGACTAGGTCTTTGGAAACTGCTCAAAAGAAAGTAGAAACTTATTATTACGATATTAGAAAACAAGTTTTTGAATATGACGAGGTAATGAATAATCAAAGAAAAGCAGTTTATAGTGAAAGACTAAGAGTTTTGCAAGGAACTGATTTAAAGAGGCAAGTAATAGAATATGGAGAAAGAACAATGAGTGAAATTGTAGAAGCTTATATTAATCCTGATCTTCCTCCTGAAGAATGGAATATTGCTCAATTAATTTCTAAGGTCAAAGAATTTATATATTTATTAGATGATCTCAAAGCTGATGATATCAATTTACTCTCAATAGAAGAATTAAAAAACTATCTTCAAGAGCAGTTGCGAACAGCTTATGATTTAAAAGAATCACAAATAGAAAAGATTCGTTCAGGATTAATGAGAGATGCTGAAAGATTTTTTATTTTGCAGCAAATTGATAATTTATGGCGAGAACATCTTCAATCTATGGATTCATTAAGGGAATCAGTTGGATTGAGAGGCTATGGCCAAAAAGATCCATTAATAGAATATAAAAATGAAGGATATGATATGTTTCTGGAAATGATGACTAATATGAGACGAAATGTTATTTATTCAATGTTTATGTTTCAACCTAAAACTGATACGGATGATAAAAATTAAAAAAGATTTATTCATCGCCAAGAAATTCTATAATTTCTTTGTCTTTAAGATTTTGAGCACTACCTAGTTTAGAAATATCAATAGATTCTGAGTTGGCTAGACATTGTAGAGTTTTTTGTAATTTCAGAATTTCATTTTCAAGTAAGTCAATTCTATCCATTAAATTTTTTATTACATTAGCTTCTGCATCTGGCAAGGCAGAGTGAGCCAATGGATTCACTTTGACACCACTTTGATGCACTACTCTGCCAGGAACTCCAACCACAGTACTGTTCCCCTCTACATTGCGAACAACTACTGAACCCGCGCCAATACGGGTGTTAGACCCTACTGTTATGGACCCTAGTACTTTTGCACCTGCCCCAACTACAACATTTTCCATTAATGTTGGGTGTCTTTTGCCATGATTTTTACCAGTTCCTCCTAATGTAACGCCTTGATAAAGTAGACAATTATTTCCTATCTCAGCTGTTTCACCAATTACAACTCCCATTCCATGGTCTATAAAGACCCGTTTACCAATTTTAGCCCCAGGATGGATTTCAATGCCTGTTACTAGCCTATTAAGATGACTTAACAAGCGAGGAATTAAAGGAATTTTTAATTGCCATAATTTATGCGTAAACCTATGAATTACTATTGATTGGAAGCCTGGGTAGCAAAGAAAAATTTCTAATATCCCCCTGGCAGCAGGATCTCGTTCTTTGATAATTTCTATATCTGATTTAAAAGTTCTTAGGATCATGGTCTAATTAAAAATTCCAATTTCTTTTTTTAATTGATTTATTGTTTCTATACTCAAATAGTTTTTAGCGCATATTATTTGAGGTAATCTCATGAGCTGAGATCGATTTTTTAATAATGTGTTTTCCACAACTGACAAACTCGGCCCATCACACACTATATGGTTTGCAGCCTTTAAAAGCGATAATAATCTACTGTTGTTGTCTGAAATCGCCGTCATAAGCATTAATTCACTACCTCGCATGCTGTGTATGATAACCTCAGCTGCCCGTAATAAACCAGGACTAATGCTAACAATACCGACACAACTTCCGGTATTTAATTCTTTGAGTATTTTCAATTCCTTTTGAAAGTCGCTTAAGTCAACTGCAATAGCTCGAACTCCATATTGTTTCGCAACTTTTTCTAGAGGTTGTAAAAAATATCTGCTTGTGACAATAGTCCCATTATTCGAACTACTCAGAACTTTTTCTAATTCTTCCATAGGAATAACTTCTACTGGTACATTAACTTTTGGAGAGAGCTCTTCTGCTATCAGCATAGAAGCGCCTATATCCTCCCTAGGAGTACTGACTATAATTCTTGCTCCGCATTTAATACGCCAATCAATTTCATTAGTTAATATTTCTCTTGTTTCTTGTAAGGTGCAGCCAAGATTTATGAAGTTATCAATAGCCTTTTTTGCTTCTTGGTCTGGTGGCTGAGATATCTTGTCTTTTGAGTAAATTGATTTTTTTAGTTCTCTTTTAGTAAGATTATCTCTCACATAGATCCCCGATCCAGCTATTGCTTCAACAACCCCATCTACTTCAAGTTGTCTGTAAACTTTGCTAATAGTATTCCGATGGAGTCCAGTCTGCATTGCAAGTTGCCTAGTGCTTGGAAGTCTGTGTCCAGGTGGAAAATGTCTTGCTGCTATTGCAAAGCAAATTTGATTATATATTTGTGTTGAGGCAGGGATATCACTTTCTTGTTGAATATGGAATTTCACTTTAAAACAATCCTGACTAATTAATTTTTATTTATAGTGACACTTTAACATTTGGCATATTTTTGGATAAGAAGTTCTCAGTCTTCATCTTTTTTAATAAGTGGTGTTTTCCTAGGGCTTAAAAACATAATCATGTTTCTCCCTTCTCGTTTTGGCTTTTGTTGTACTTCTGATTGCTCCTCTAAATCGTTAGCCATTTTCAAAAGGAGTGTTTCAGCTAAATTTGAGTGTTGAATTTCTCTACCCCTAAAAATTACAGTGCATTTTACTTTATCTCCCGATTTTAAGAATTTAGTAGCTTGACCTATTCGTACGTCATAATCATGTTTGTCAATTTTGTACCTCATTTTTACTTCTTTAACTTCTGTTTGATGAGATTTCTTTTTTGCTTCTTTTGCTTTCTTTTCTTGTTCAAATTTATATTTTCCATAGTCCATGATTCTACAAACAGGAGGATTAGCTTTTTCGCTGACCAAAACTAAATCAAGTTCTCTTTGAGAGGCTATTTCTAATGCTTTCAATCTATCTATGACACCTAATTGTTTTCCATCTGAATCAACAACTCTTAATTGAGGGTATTTTATTCTTTCATTAATATTTGGGAGCTCTCTAATAGGAGCGCGGCGGTCAAAGCGTGGGCGTGGTGGCATTCAGTTTAGTAAATAAAAATTGATTTGATGATGAACAAAATCTATTATTTTTAAATTTAGCCTAAAAAAGACTCTATTTTGATTATTGCATCTTTTAGCAGGTTTTTGTTATTAAGCCAAGTTGGATTATTTTTATTACGAAACCATGTTTTTTGTCTTTTGGCAAATTGGATCGTTTTTATAGTAGTTATTTCTATCGCTTTATCAATAGTTAAATGGTTATTTAAGACATCCATAGCTTGACGGTATCCAATGGTGTTTAATATTTGCAAATCAGATCCATATTGAGAAATAAGGTGTTTCGTCTCTTCCAAAATTCCAGATGAATACATATTTTTTGTTCTTTGTAAAATTCTTTCTTTTAAGTTATCTCTATCTAATCCCAGTTCTAGTATTCTCCATTCAGGAGGTTTTTGAACTTTTTGAGTTGACAAAGGTTTTCCTGTTACGTAAAAGACTTCTAAAGCTCTTATTGTTCTCACGTGATCAGCAAAATTGATTTTTTTTGTTGAGATTGGATCACAATTTTTTAAAAGTTCCCAACGTTCTTTATGTTCAAGTTTTTCTAATTGTTCTCTCAAATTATTTTGCGGAGGGATATCTGGGACAAAAAAACCTTTTGTTATTGAGTTCATATATAAACCACTCCCTCCAACAAGAAAAGGTAAATAATTTTTTTTAAGTTCTCTTTTTATTGATTGTTGAGCAATTTCTTGAAATTGTTTTACATTAATTGGATTAATAGGCTCTTCAATATCTATTAAAAAATGCTTTATTTTTTTTTGTTGATGCTCAGATGGTTTGGCTGTTCCAATATCCATAGACTTATAAATTTGTCTTGAATCTATATTATGTATACGAGTTTTGAAATATTCTGCGATTTCAATAGCTAATTCTGTTTTGCCACTAGCTGTGGGTCCAAGTAAAACTATTACATGAGGTGGATAAGAAAACATATAAATTTCTGAAGAAAAATCTATTAGCTATATAATTAAAGTGATTAAATTTTTCATAGACTTCGAGCCTTTCTCTTATTGTGGTGGTAAGTTTAATCAAAGACCTTTTAAACATAACATTTTAAAAGTTTAATGTTTTTTTTTCTATTAAATGAGTGAGGACAAAAGATCTAATAAAATCTCAAATGACTATGGTGCGGAACAGATTCAGGTTTTAGAAGGCTTAGAGCCTGTTCGTAAACGCCCGGGGATGTATATAGGTACGACAGGGCCGAGAGGTTTGCATCATCTAGTATATGAGGTCGTTGATAACTCAGTTGATGAAGCACTCGCAGGACATTGTGATCACATTGAAATTGTTCTTCGCGCAGATGGATCAGCTTTAATTTCTGATAATGGACGAGGTATTCCAACAGATATTCATCCAAGGACTGGTAAAAGTGCTTTAGAAACTGTACTTACTGTTCTTCACGCAGGAGGGAAATTCGGAAGTGGCGGCTATAAAGTTTCAGGTGGGTTGCATGGAGTAGGAATATCTGTGGTGAATGCTTTAAGCGAATGGGTTAATGTGACTGTTTACAGGGATAGCAGTGAGTTTAATCAAAGATTCGAAAAAGGTATATCAAAGGGTGAATTACAAACTAAAAAGCAGTCTGTGAAACCTTTTAAAAAAGGGACCACTATTTGTTTTAAGCCCGATAAAACGATTTTTTCTGGAGGTATCGAATTTGAATATGCTCTTCTTTCATCTAGATTAAGAGAACTTGCTTATCTTAATGGTGGTGTAAAAATTGTTTTTAGAGATGAAAGAAATCAATTATCTGATGGTTCTTTTAGAGAAGAAATTTACTTATATGAGGGAGGTATCAAAGAATATGTTCAATACATGAATGCAGAAAAGGATTCAATTCATCCTGAGATAATTTATGTTGACTCACAGAAAGAAAACGTTTACGTAGAGGCAGCTTTGCAGTGGTGTTCAGATGTTTATTCAGATAATATTTTAGGATTTGCAAATAATATTAGAACTATCGATGGAGGCACTCATATTGAAGGATTAAAAACAGTTTTGACAAGAACTTTCAATAATCTTGCTAAGAAGAGAGGCAAAAGAAAAGATATTGAAAAAAATTTAGCTGGTGAAAATATTAGAGAGGGTTTGACGGTAGTTTTATCGGTGAAAGTTCCAGATCCCGAATTTGAAGGACAAACAAAAACAAAATTAGGTAACACTGAAGTAAGAGGAATTGTGGATTCTCTGATTGGCGAGGCACTGACAAAATACATGGAATTTAATCCTGGAATTTTGGACTTGATTCTTGAAAAAGCAATTCAATCATTTAATGCAGCAGAAGCTGCAAGAAGGGCTAGAGAATTAGTTAGAAGAAAAAGTGTGCTTGAAAGTTCGACTCTGCCAGGTAAATTAGCAGATTGTAGTTCTAGAGATCCTTCTGAAACTGAAATTTATATCGTTGAGGGGGATTCTGCTGGAGGTTCCGCTAAACAAGGAAGAGATAGAAAGTTTCAGGCTATTTTACCTCTCAGGGGTAAAATTCTTAATATCGAAAAAACTGACGATAGTAAAATATATAAAAATACAGAAATTCAGTCATTAATAACAGCTCTAGGATTAGGAATAAAAGGAGAGGAGTTCGACGTGAGCTCTTTGAGATATCACAGGGTTGTAATTATGACGGATGCTGATGTTGACGGTGCACATATAAGAACTTTATTATTGACATTTTTTTATAGATATCAAAAAGAACTGGTCGAGAAAGGTTATATATATATTGCATGTCCTCCTCTCTATAAGGTTGAAAGAGGTAAGAATCATAAATACTGCTATAACGAGAATCAATTAAAGGATACAATTACAGGTTTTGGAGAAAATGCAAATTATAATATTCAGAGATTTAAGGGATTAGGTGAGATGATGCCAAAACAATTGTGGGATACAACTATGAATCCTCAAACTAGGATGATGAAAAAGGTTGAGATTGAAGATGCACTTGAAGCCGACAGAATATTCAATATATTAATGGGAGATAAAGTTGCACCAAGAAGAGAATTTATTGAAACTCATAGTAGTAACTTAGATATGGCAACTTTAGATATATGATTAAAACTCTTCTAAAGAATTTTTGCTTAATTACTTTTGCATTAATTGCTCCAATTACATTACCTGCTGGTGGAATCCAAAAAAGTTTAAATCAAAATAAGTTTCCTAATAATACCAATGAAATTATATTGAGTTCCAATACTCATCTTTATTCTTTTCCTGAAATTCATGCTAAAGAATTATTAGTTCTTGAAGTAGGTACAACTTTATCAGTTTTACGTAATTGGCAAGTTAGCGAAAGTGAAATTTGGGTAAGGGTTGAATTAGCTTCTAATAAATTTTTAGACGATCCAAATAAGATTAAAAAAGGCTGGATAAAAATGTAAATTTTGGATTTTAGTTCAATAGGTATTATTTTAATTGGTAGTACTTTTGGATTAATACTGAGAATATTTATACAAAATAATTTAAAAAAAAGCATAGGTTTTGATATTCAAAATACTTCAATAGTGAATTTTATATCATCATTTTTTTTAGGAATTTTAGTAGCAGTAAATTTTATTAATAACGATATATTATTTTTATTTTATACCGGTTTTTTAGGATGTTTTAGTACATTTTCCTCTTTTATATATCAACTATTTATTCTATTGAAGAAGAGGAAATTCCTAATATTATTTTTTCATTATATCGAAGTAATATTTTTTTCTTTCTTTTTCTTTTATTTGGGTTACTTAATTATTCAATTATTTTAACATGAAAATAAAAAGTTTTTTTTATATTCTTTTAGCTTGTTATGTAGGTACTTTTTTAAGATTATCTATAAATAATAACTTTATTATTTCAATTCTAGGATCTTTTTTCGTTGGTTTTATTGTCAGTAAAAAATTAAGTTATTCAAGCGAAAAAATTTTATTAAGTGGTTTTTTTTCTTGCTTTACATCCTTTAGCGGATTTATATATTTTTTGTACAAAATTTTTAATCAAGGAGATTGGATAAAATTTATAATGTTTCTTAATTTAATCATTATCGTAAATTTATTCACAATGTATTTTGGGTTCTGGATAAGTAGAAAAATTACTTAAATTTCATATAATGGTGTTGTTACTTTGAAAAGGGATTATATCAATGAATGAAAATAATCTTGAAACGGTTACAGCCTTATCTTCTGATTTAAGTACTCGAGAAAATATTACGATTCAACTTGAAGAATTGCTAGTAGCAGGAAATTATGATGAGGCAAAATTACTTTTAGAACCTTCCCAACCTGTTGATATTGCAGATGCTATTGGAAGCCTTCCATTAATATTGCAGGCATTAGCATTTCGATTGTTAAAGAAAAATGAGGCAATTGAGGTTTATGAATATTTAGATCCAATAGTTCAGCAAACTTTATTAGAAAGGCTTCGTTCAGGAGAAGTTTTAGAAATCGTTGAGAAAATGTCGCCTGATGATAGGGTTCAACTTTTTGATGAATTACCTGCAAAAGTTGTACGAAAATTTTTGTCTGCTCTGAGTCCAGGTGAAAGGAAAGTCACAGCTGAATTACTTGGATATGAGCCGGAAACTGCTGGAAGATTAATGACAACTGAATTCATAGACCTTAAAGAGATGCAAACAGCAGCTGAGGCTCTTTCTTTAGTTAGAAAAAGGGCTCCATTCACAGAAACAATTTATAGCTTATACGTTACGGACAAAGAAAGACATTTGACAGGGATACTTTCTTTAAGGGACCTTGTAACTGCTGATCCTTCTAAGCCAATTGGGGATGTTATGACAAGAGATGTGGTTAATATTTCTACGAATACGAATCAAGAAGAGGTCGCAAGAGCAATACAAAGATATGATTTTCTAGCACTCCCAGTTGTTGATAAAGAAAAAAGACTCGTTGGGATAGTAACTGTCGATGATTTAATTGACGTTATAGAGCAAGAAGCAACAAGAGATATTTATGCGGCAGGGGCAGTTCAACCTGGAGATGAAGATGATTATTTTCAAAGTAGTTTGTTTACGATAGCTCGACGAAGAATTTTGTGGTTGTTAATTTTGGTTTTGGCAAATGGTTTGACGACAAAAGTTATAGCGATGAATGATCAAATCTTAAAAGAAATAGTTTTACTAGCTGCATTCATTCCGCTGCTTATAGGTACTGGGGGCAATGTTGGCGCTCAAAGTTCAACGGTTATCATTAGAGGTTTAAGTACTCAAAAGTTGAAGTCTCTTGGTGCTATTAAAGCAGTAGTTAAGGAGGCAATTACAGGCGCTCTTTTAGGTGTTTTGATGATGCTAGTAGTTTTCCCTTTCGCTTGGTGGCAAGGGCAGGGTCCTTTAATAGCCTCTGCGGTAGGAATAAGTTTAATATCTATAACGACTTTAGCTGCGACTACAGGTGCTATCCTCCCTTTAATGTTTGACAGAATGAGGTTAGATCCAGCCCTAATGTCCTCTCCTTTCATAACTACCGTAACTGATATTGCAGGTGTATTTATTTATCTAAGTACTGCAAAATGGTTATTAAGCTCTTCTTTAATCTAAATTTAGTAGGTATTTATTCTCATTTTTGTAAAAATGTGGATTTTTTTGTTTAACTTTACATTTCTTAATGGTATTGTTTACAAAACAACATTCAACTTTCATGTCTACTGAAACATTAAGTGAGAATAAATTAGTCACAATATCAAGTTTAAAAGCTGCTAACGATGTCGACCTTGTTAGATCTTATTTGAGGGATATAGGTAGAGTCCCGCTATTATCTCACGAGCAAGAAATTACTCTTGGTAGGCAGGTCCAAGAATATATGCAAGTAGAAAGAGCAGAATTGGAAATTATTGAATTAACAGGAGAAAAGCCAAGTATTGAGGAATTATCAAACAAATTAAACTTATCTATTTCCATAATAAAAAAAAGATTGAGAGCTGGACAGAGGGCGAAAGAAAGAATGGTTGCAGCTAATTTAAGGTTGGTAGTAAGTGTTGCAAAAAAATATACTAAAAGAAATATGGAATTATTAGATTTAATACAGGAGGGAACAATAGGTTTGGTAAGAGGAGTTGAAAAATTTGATCCAGCTAGAGGCTACAAGTTTTCAACATATGCATACTGGTGGATTAGACAGGGTATTACTAGAGCAATTGCTGAAAAAAGTAGGGCAATCAGGCTACCAATTCACATAACTGAAATGTTGAATAAGCTTAAAAAAGGTCAAAGAGAGTTGAGTCAAGAAATGTCTAGAACTCCAACAGTAAGTGAACTTGCAAAATACGTAGAGCTTCCTGAAGAAGATGTTAAAGATTTAATGTGCAAAGCTGGGCAACCAGTTAGTCTTGAAACAAAAGTTGGTGATGGTGAAGATACTGTATTACTAGATTTATTAGCAGGCGGTGAGGATTTGCCAGACGAACAAATAGAGATGGATTGTATGAGAGGCGATCTTCATTCTCTTTTGCATCAATTACCAGATTTGCAATGTAGAGTTTTAAGAATGAGATACGGGATGGATGGTGATGAGCCAATGTCTCTTACAGGAATAGGGAGGGTACTTGGGATCAGTAGAGATCGAGTAAGAAATTTAGAACGAGATGGATTAAGAGGTTTGAGAAGACTTAGTGAAAATGTAGAAGCTTATTTTGTTTCCTGAAGAAATTCACATATTAATGTATTTGTTTCTTCAGGTTCTTCATCATGAGGACAATGGCCAGCACCTTTAATAATATCTAATCTTTTAATATTACTGAACTTTTTCTTCCACTCTTTTGCTTCACTTAATGATTCCCAAGGATCTTTTTCTCCCCAAATTAATTGGATTGGAGTACCAACTTTGTCGAAAAGGTCTGTAGCAAGATAGTCGTCAAATAAGTTAATAAAACCACGAAATGCTTCTTTAGAGTTTGTCCTTTTAGAGGGTTGATATAGTATTTCAATTAATTCCTCATCGATATTTTTTCCTGAGGGGTAAGCTTGTTCAAGTATTTTCTTTATAACTTTTGGATTAGCAGCTCTTGTGAAAAGTGTATTGCTGATTATTCTTTGTCTGACTATCGTTTTAAGGACGGGTCTCAGTAGATTCATTAAGATATCACTTTTTTTTAAACGTTTATCATCCATAGTTCTTTGTGCACAATCAATCAAAATGACACCTTTGCAATTATCTTTGAGGATTTCAGCAGCTTTTAATGCAATAACACCACCAATTGAGTTCCCTACCAAGTAAACAGGAGATTTTATTACCTCTTCACAAAATGTTGATATTTGATTACCCCATAAGTTAAATGAATATTTAATTGAGTTTTCTTTGTCAGGTTCGTAATTTAATAAAGCATTAGGCTGACTGCTTTTTCCAAATCCTAATAAGTCAATTGCGTAGCAGTTAGAAAATTTACCGAGAAAATCTTGATTATGTCTCCAATGGTTTTTTGATGCCCCAAATCCATGAACTAATAAAATTTTAATATTTTTTTCAGAAGTAGATTCTTTTGATAAAGACCAAGAAATTTCCCAATTTTTCCACTTCCAAGTTTCAGATTTATTTAAGGACACTATGAATATGCTTTTGATTAAACTTTAATTCAAAAAAAAATTATTCGTTTTTAATAAATTATTCTTAACTATGAAAAAGCGTTCATTTTATGAAAAAGAAAAAGGTGATATGTATTGGAGAGGCTTTAATAGACAGAATCAGAAATAAGTCAAATCAAGGATTTACAGATTTTTTGGGAGGTGCGCCGGCTAATGTTGCTTGTGCATTAAGAAAATTAAAAATAGATTCAACATTTATAGGAAGTTTGGGTAGTGATGATTATGGAAAAAAATTTATCACGCAATTTAATGAATTGGAGGTTAATTTAGATTTTTTGCAATTAGATAATGATTCATCTACTCGCGTGGTTAATGTAGATAGAGATCAATTTGGAGATCGTTTTTTTTCAGGCTTTGAGGAAAGTTCTCATTCACGCTTTGCAGACGAAGTTCTTAGTAAGAAATTCATAGAAAAAGAAATTTTAAATTTGGAGAAATCTTTTCTAGAAACAAAATATTTAGTTATGGGAACGATCTTATTATCATCTCCAATATCAGCAGAGACTATTTTTTTTCTTCTTGAACAGGCTAAAAAATTTGAAGTCAAAATAGTTATTGATTTGAATTGGAGAGAGGTCTTTTGGGATCACTCAAGTTTTTCATCAGAAATTAGTAAAGCCGAGAGAGTTAATTTAATCAAGAAATTTTTAAATCATGCAAATGTCTTAAAACTTGCTAAAGAAGAAGCAACTTTGTTTTTTGAGGATGAAAATCCCTTGATAATATCTCAACAATTGTCTAATAGACCAGATGTAATAATAACTGATGGAAAAAATCCCGTTGCATGGTATATCAATGGATTGCAGGGAATTACTGAAACTCCTACTTCAAAAAAAATTGTTGATACAACTGGCGCAGGCGATGCTTTTTTAGCTGGCTTAATTTCACAATTTATTGCTTCTGGCTATCCTTCAAATGAACTAGAGATAGAAGATTGCATTAAGTTCGCAGGTGTTTGTGGATTATTAACTTGTCTTGGTGAAGGTGCTATCGAGCAACAGCCATATTATGAGAAGGTTAATAAATTTTTGGGATCTCGTATTTCGTAGTTTCTTCCATAATTTTTTGCGTAACTAATTTCTATTTTCCAGAAATTATCAATAACTGGTTCTATTAATTCTGGCCATTCAATAACTAAAATAGCTTGTCTTTGTATTGCCTCTTCTTCTTCTGAAAAAAAAACTTCTTTTGCTGAAGAAACATTTTCTAATCTGTATAAATCAAGGTGAATTAGTGGAATTTTTCCGGAGTTATAGTGATGTGATAAAGCAAATGTAGGGCTTGTAATGTCTTCAGAGATTGTTAAGCCTTGAGCAATCCCTTGCACAAATGAAGTTTTCCCAGCACCTATTGGACCCTGTAATAAAACAATTGATTGGGGATTTAATTTGTGTGAGAGTTTTTTTCCTAAATTTAAAGTCTCTTTTAAATTCTCAACAAACACAAAATTACTCAAAAATCATTTATAGTTTAATAGAAAAAGTATTTACTAGAAATGGTTATCTCAAATTCAGTTAAAAACTCAATACCAAGTTATGTAATTGCCGATATCTCTTTATCAGATTTTGGTCGTAAAGAAATTAAAATTGCCGAAACAGAAATGCCTGGATTAATGGCACTTAGAGATAAATATCAATCTGAAAAGCCACTCAAAGGTGCAAAAATAGCTGGAAGTTTACATATGACTATTCAGACGGCAGTCTTAATAGAAACTCTTGTTGAACTTGGTGCAGAAGTGAAATGGGCTTCATGCAATATTTTTTCAACTCAAGATCATGCGGCTGCAGCTATCGCAGATAAAGGAATTGCTGTATATGCAAAAAAAGGTGAGACTCTTGATGAATATTGGCAATATACCCACTATATTCTTGATTGGGGTTCAGACTCTCCAAATATGATTCTTGATGATGGGGGAGATGCAACTGGTTTATTGATACTCGGTAGTAAAGCGGAAAAAGATTTATCTGTCTTAGATAATCCCGGTAATGAAGAAGAAATTGCTTTATTCAATTCTATTAAGTCTAAGTTGTCAAATGATAGTTACTTCTATTCTAGAATTAAAAGTAACATTATTGGTGTCACTGAAGAAACTACAACTGGAGTTGCAAGACTTTATCAACTGCAAAAGCAAAATGCTTTACCTTTCCCTGCTATCAACGTTAATGATTCAGTAACTAAGAGCAAATTTGATAATTTATATGGGTGCCGAGAATCTCTAGTTGACAGCATAAAGCGTGCCACTGATGTGATGATTGCTGGGAAGGTCGCTTTAGTGATGGGTTTTGGAGATGTAGGTAAAGGTTCAGCACAGTCATTAAGAGGTCTTGGTGCAATTGTAAAAGTTGCTGAAGTTGATCCAATTTGTGCTCTTCAAGCGGCAATGGAAGGTTTTAGCGTTGTTACGTTAGACGATGTTGTGGAAGATATAGATATATTTGTTACGGCAACTGGGAACTATCAGGTAATTACAAACGAAAATCTCGTTAAGATGAAAGATGAGGCCATAGTTTGTAATATCGGCCATTTCGATAATGAAATTGATGTGGCTTCCTTGAAAGATTATCCATGGGACAATATTAAGCCGCAGGTTGATCACATAACTTTGCCGAGTGGCAATAAAATAATCCTTTTAGCCGAAGGTAGATTAGTTAACTTAGGTTGTGCCACTGGACATCCAAGTTTTGTTATGAGTAATTCTTTTACTAATCAAGTACTAGCTCAAATTGAACTTTTCAATAAGTCAGAAAAATATGCTAAGGAGGTTTATGTTTTACCAAAACATTTAGATGAAATGGTAGCTAGATTACATCTTGATAAAATTGGTGCAAAATTAACACAATTAACTAAAGAACAGGCTGACTACATTAATGTCTCTGTTGAAGGACCTTATAAACCAGAACTCTATAGATACTAAGTTTGAGTTTAATTTTTGTAAATTTTCTTACTTCAATCCCCGACTATATTAGTTTGGCTGTTGAAAAGAATTCAATAATTGCATACCTCACTATTTGTTTGGCTATGTTTTTAGAAAACATAATACCTCCAATTCCTTCGGAAATAATAATGCCATTAGGAGGTTTTTTCGTTTATCAACAAAAATTAAATTTCTATATTTTAGTTTTTTGGGGATTGCTTGGAACTATTTTAGGATCATTGCCTTGGTACTATTTAGGTAGATTAGTAAATGAAAAAAGACTTTCAAATTTTCTAGATAAAAAAGGAAAATATTTGGGTATTTCTTCTAATGATTTAAGTAAAAGTAAAAGGTGGTTTGATAAATACGGGGTTTCTTTAGTTTTTTGGGGCAGATTAGTACCAGGTATAAGAACTTTGATTTCAGTTCCCGCTGGCATAGAACTTATGCCATTAAGAAAATTTTTGATTTGGACTACATTTGGGAGCCTGATATGGGTAGCACTTCTTACTTATGCAGGTTATTTATTTGGTGAAAATTATCCAATCATTGAAACTTATTTAGATCAAATCAAATATGTTGTGAAGCCAATTTTAATTTTAATTTTTTTATATTTTTTAATAAAAATACTTATTAGATTTATTAAAAAAATTAAAGCCTAAAAAGGTATTTCACTAGAATTACTGTTGTTAGAGTATTGGTTATTTTCAGACTCTTTTCGAGAGCTTAGCAAGTTTAATCTATCAACTCTAATAACTGGTTTGTATCTGTCTTCACCAGTATTTTTATCTTTCCAACTATCAATTTTAAAGCTTCCTGTAACTCCAATTAAAGATCCTTTTTTAACGTAGTCTGCTGCTACTTGGGCTTGTTTACCCCATATTTCTAAATTAAACCAGTCTGGCTCTTCATCTCTGCTTCTTCTGTTCACTGCAAGAGTGAAATTAGCTACGATACTACCAGATTCGAAATATCTTACATCTGGTTCTCTACCAGCTCTGCCAACAAGGTTGATAGTGTTAATTTCCATAATTATTTTTTTTTAATACTACTCATTTTTTTAGTTTCTGCTCAAAGTTTTGCGTGCTATTCATAACTAAACGAGAGAATTTTGAGAGCTTAGCAAAAAATAGATATATTATTTAAAAAAAGAATTCTTATTGTGATTTTTAACAGATTTAAATTTTCTAGAGATATTGGCATAGATTTGGGAACTGCCAATACTCTTATACATGTATCAGGGAAGGGAGTTGTTTTACAAGAGCCTTCAGTGGTAGCAATAGATTTAGAGGAAGGTGTTCCATTGGCTGTTGGTAAAGAAGCAAAGTTAATGCTTGGAAGAACACCTGGCAATATAAGAGCTGTAAGACCACTAAGAGATGGGGTTATCGCAGATTTTGATGCGGCAGAGCAAATGATAAAAACATTTATTCAGAAATGTAACGAAGGTAAGGGTATAGTAGCTCCAAGAATAGTTATTGGTATTCCAAGTGGAGTGACCAGTGTTGAGCGAAGAGCAGTAAGAGAAGCTGGATTAGCTGGAGCTAGAGAAGTTTACTTAATTGATGAACCTGTTGCAGCAGCAATTGGAGCATCATTACCAGTAACTGAGCCAATTGGAACCATGATTGTTGATATTGGTGGTGGGACTACCGAGGTTGCAGTATTAAGTTTGGGTGGAACTGTATTAAGTGAATCTGTGCGAATAGCTGGCGACGAAATAAATGAATCAATTGCCTTATATCTTAAAAAAGTTCATAATTTAGTTGTTGGAGAGAGAACTGCAGAAGATATTAAGATCAAAATTGGATCTGCATTTCCAGATGATGATTTTGATAAAACTACTTTAGAAGTTAGAGGTTTACATCTTTTATCTGGTTTACCTAGGTCAGTAACCTTGACATCAGGAGAAATCAGAGAGGCCATGGCTGATACACTCAGCAAAATAGTTGAAGCTGTAAAAAGAACTTTAGAGAGAACCCCCCCTGAACTTGCGGCAGATATTGTTGATAGGGGAATTATGCTTGCAGGAGGTGGAGCTTTAGTAAGAGGCATTAATGATTTATTGAGCGATGAAACGGGAATTTTTACTCACATAGCAGAAAACCCACTGCTATGCGTAGTTAATGGTTGTGGGCAGGTGTTGGATGATTTTAAAACACTTAAAAGAGTTGTTGATACTCCAGAGTTTATAAGGAACGCGATAAGAGATTAATACTATGTTAGATATCCGACGAATTTCTACTAGTCGTTGGTGGCATAAAAAGAAAAACTGGATAATCTTTGGAATTTTTTTATTTTTAGTTTTTGTAAGGATATCAAAAGGATCTATTTATAAGGATTTTTATTATTTCATTTCAAAGCCTTTTTGGCCTGGTCAATTTCAAAAAGAAGTTATTCTTAAGAGTATAGACCAAGAATATTTAATAAACTTAAATCTTCTTAAAAAGGATAATATAAGATTACGGAAAATTTTATCTCTGCGAGAATCATCTAATAATGATAATGTTTCAGCTGCAGTTATTTCGAGAAAAACAGGTAGTTGGTGGAGACAAATAATAATAAACAAAGGTTCAAAAGATGGAGTGCAAATTGGCAGTACTGTTATTGGTCCTGGTGGATTATTAGGAAGAGTAAACGATACTTCTTTATTTACTTCGACGGTAAGATTATTAACCTCACCAGAAAGTAAGGTAGGAGTATGGGTTGACAGAGCTCAAATTAATGGATTACTGGTCGGTTTAGGAGATGATTATCCTCGCTTAATACTTTATTCAAAAGATGCTGATATAAAAGCAGGAGATTTCGTTTCGTCTTCTCCTGCTAGTACTTTATTACCTCCAAATATCCCTATTGGTGTTGTCCAATCTGTAGATGAGCCATTTAAAGCAATAAAAACGGCAACAATATCACTTTTGGCAAAACCTCACGCAATTGATTGGGTACAAATTTTAAAAGTAAAAATTTAATGAAAAAATTTTTTATAAAAAAATTGTCTATAATTTTCTTTATTTTTATCCCAATTATTTTTTTATGGCATCCTAATTGGCTAGGATTTTTAGGTGTTCAGCCATATTGGCCTTTATTTTGGTTGTTGCCTTGGTCAATGATTAATGGATCGATTAATGGAGTAATATTTGGTTTGTTTTTAGGTCTAATTTTAGATTCTTTAACTCTAGATAGTAATTTTACTCAAATTCCAGGTTTAATTTTATGTGGATTTTTTTTTGGGAGAATTAAATTACATAGTGATATTTTCGTAGGACATTTTAGGTATGGTTTAATTTGTGCTTTTGGAAGTTTTTTATGCGGGACGCTTTATTTTTTGCAGATTTTGTTTAAAAATTTTTCAGATATTCCTTTTTTATTTTATGTCACCAGTTTTCAAAATATCCTAGCTGAAGTTTTTCTTACAGGTTTCTTGGCTCCTTTAATTTGCTCTAAACTTTTGAGAATCTTTAAATATTCAAGGAGAAAATTACAAAAATAAATTTCGCAGAGAAGTAAAAAGTGTTCGAAAAATGCATATCATGAAATTATTTAAAATCGTTTTTAAATCTATTGAATATCTCTTTGAGGCTTCGTAATGTTATATTTTTAATTGTTAGAATGAAAATTCAATGCAATAATTCTTTGCTTTGAAATATCTGGAAATCTTTTTTAACTATGTCAAAAGCAAGAATTTTAGTTGTTGATGATGAACCAGCAGTTTTGAAGGTATTAGTTACAAGACTTCAATTAGCAGGATATCAAGTTTTTTCCGCCACTAACGGTGAAGAGGCTCTTGAATCTTTTCATAGAGATTCACCAGACTTGATAGTTCTTGATGTTATGCTCCCAAAAATGGATGGCTTTGCAGTTTGCCGAAGAATTAGGGCTGAATCAGTGGTTCCAATAATATTTTTAACTGCACTTGAGGCGATTTCTGAGAGGGTTGCAGGTTTGGATTTAGGAGCTGATGATTACTTATCAAAACCCTTTAGTCCAAAAGAGTTAGAAGCGAGGATAGCTACTATTTTAAGAAGAATGGGCCCTACTGTGTCGGTTGCTGAAACCAAAGAGGTTCCATCTGGTAAAGGAGTTATGAAATTTGGCACTTTAGTGGTTGATACTAATAGAAGACAAGTATCTAGAGCTGGTGAAAGAATTAGTCTAACTTATACTGAATTTAGCCTTCTAGAATTATTATTTGACGAGCCTGGTAAAGTTGTTCCACGAGCTGAAATTTTAGAACAACTATGGGGTTATCCTCCTAGGAGAGCTGCAGATTTAAGAGTTGTAGATGTTTATGTCGCAAGACTAAGAGGTAAATTGGAACCAGATCCAAGAAATCCAGAATTAATATTAACTGTTAGAGGGATAGGTTATGCATCTCAGAGAGTTGGTGAAACAGCAACATCTTTGGCAAGTTGATCCTTAGTCTGATAATTTTATTAAATAAAACAAATATTAAAGTAAATTTTGTCTGAAATAAGAGATGCCCGCCTTCAAAAAGCAAATTTACTAGTTAGTAAAGGATTTGCTTCTTACGCAGAAAGTTTTAGAGTTTCCCACACTACTAAATTTCTTATTCAAGAATTTGATTTTTTAGAAAATGGTCAAGAGGAAGATTTCAGTGTCTCTATTGCTGGTAGAGTGATGGCAAAAAGGGTAATGGGTAAAATTGCCTTTTTTACAATAAGCGATCAAGAAGATCAGATTCAACTGTATTTAGAAAAAAGGATTATTAATTGCAATTTAGAAAATCAAAAATTACTTTCTTTTGAAGATATTAAGGAAATAGTAGATATTGGTGATTGGATAGGCGTTTACGGAACTATTAAAAAAACTAATAAAGGTGAGCTTTCAATTAAAGTAGAAAAATGGGAAATGTTATCAAAATCATTACAGCCGTTACCCGATAAATGGCATGGATTGACTGATATTGAAAAAAGATATAGACAACGTTATCTAGATTTAATAGTGAATCCGCACTCTAAAACTGTATTTAAAACAAGAGCAAAATGTATAAGTTTTATAAGAAAATGGCTAGATAATAGAAATTTTTTAGAGATAGAGACTCCAATTCTGCAATCTGAAGCTGGTGGTGCTGAAGCAAGACCATTTATTACTCACCATAATACGTTAGATATTCCGCTGTATCTAAGAATAGCTACTGAATTACATTTAAAAAGAATGGTTGTTGGAGGATTTGAGAAAGTTTATGAATTGGGAAGAATTTTCCGTAATGAGGGGATAAGCACAAAGCATAATCCTGAATTTACCTCAGTTGAAATATATCAAGCTTTTTCTAACTATGTCGATATGATGGATTTAACAGAAGAACTTATAAAAGATATCGTAGCTGATGCATGTGGCTCTTTAGTTATAAATTATCAAAATAACGAAATTGATTTTTCTAAACCTTGGTTAAGAATATCTATGAAAGATATAGTCAAAAAATATACAGGGATTGATTTTGATTCTTTCAGTGGAGACTTTCAAGAAGCAAAACAAGCCGTTAAAAGTATAAATGTTGGATGTTCTACTAAAACAAATACTATGGGAAGACTTCTAAATGAGGTCTTCGAGCAAAAAGTAGAGTCAGAACTTATAGAACCTACTTTTGTGATCGATTATCCTGTTGAAATCTCTCCTTTAGCTAGGCCTCATCTTGATAATAAAGAAATGGTTCAGAGATTCGAATTATTCATTGCTGGTCGAGAGCTGGCAAATGCTTTTAGTGAGTTGATAGATCCAGTAGATCAAAGAGAAAGAATGCAATTACAGCAATCTCTAAGGGATAAAGGAGATTTTGAGGCACATTGTATAGATGAAGATTTTTTGAATGCTTTAGAGATTGGCATGCCTCCAACTGGAGGATTAGGTATAGGCATTGATAGACTTATTATGCTAATTACTAATAGTCCATCAATAAGAGATGTAATCCCTTTCCCATTATTAAAACCAGAAATAACTTCTAATAAAAATGAAAAATCACCCTTGAATGAAGTAAAATAAATAAATTAATCCAATACGAAATTTTTTAAATGAGTGGTGAACGTGTTGGTTTCCGTTTCAAGCATGCGGATGCAGTAGTTAAAAGAAATCCTCAAGGCCGATCAAGAAGAGGATGGGTTATTGAACCAGTAGAGCAAACTACAAGCAGAGGAACAAAAATGCCTGCTTATAAAATTCGCTGGAGAGATAGCGAGAGGCCTGAAACTGTTTTACAGCATATGTTAATTGCAGATCCTGATCCTTCCCCTCCTCCAAGTTCAGTAAGTCTAGACTCATAGTTTCAACAAGTCTGAATAATATTCTTATCTTTTTAGTGCAGAGTTGATTTCTTTTTTCATACTTTTTTGTTTTTCATCTTGTCGTTTGTCATGTAATTTTTTGCCTTTACCTACTCCAATTTTGATTTTTATCCATGAGCCTTTTAAATAAAGAGATAATGGAACAATAGTCATTCCTCTTTTTTCAGTATTAGATTTAAGTTTGATTATTTCTTTTTTATGTAGTAGTAACTTTCTATTTCTTAATGGATCATGATTAAAAAAAGACCCCACATTTTTGTGTGGTGAAATGTGAACATTCAACAATAAAATCTCACCATCTCTGAATGAACAGTACCCATCTCTTAAATTTGCTTTTCCGTTTCTAATAGACTTTACTTCAGTACCTAAAAGTTCAATTCCAGCTTCGATTGTTTCAGATATTGCATATTGAAATTTTGCATATCTATTCTCAGCTAGACGTTTAAAATTATTTTCTTTTTTATGATTTTCTTGAACTTTGTTTGAATTTTTTGCCATTTTAGTTGTAAAAAATCTTTCTACTCAGAACAATTGCAATTAACCTTTCATTATGGCAATAATTTCCTCCAATATAGGCGATAATGACTTTTCTCTTAGTAAAAAAGAGCTTAGGATAGTTGATTCAAAAATTATTCCAGAAGAAAAAAGAAATAATAATCTGAACTTAGCTAGACCTCTTACTTTACAAGACTTTATTGGCCAAGAACAACTTAAGTCTTCTTTAAGAATAGCTATAGATGCTTCAATTTATAGGAAAGAACCTTTGGAACATATTCTTATATATGGACAACCTGGTTTAGGTAAGACTACCCTAGCTTTTCTGATAGCCCATGAAATGAATACAAAATGTAGGGTAGCTACTGCACCCGCAATTGAAAGGCCTAGAGATATTGTAGGGTTACTGCTTGGATTAAAAGAAGGTGATGTTTTATTTATCGATGAGATACATCGCTTAAATAGGTTAACTGAAGAGTTGTTATATTCTGCAATGGAGGATTTTAGACTAGATTTAACTATGGGAGCTAATAGAGGAGCACGTTGTAGAACAATTAATCTTCCCAGGTTTACTCTGATTGGCGCGACAACTAAATTAGCTTCTATAAGTGCCCCCCTAAGAGATAGATTTGGTATGTCTCAGAAAATTGAATTTTATACATATGATGAATTAAAACAAATAATCTTTAATTTCTCCGGATTAATAAACCTTAATTTAGATGATGAAGCATCTTATAATTTAGCCAAGATCTCTAGAGGGACTCCAAGAATTGCTTTGAGATTATTAAGACGAGTTCGAGATTACGCGCAAGTTGTTAAAAACACTAATGTTATCTCAGTGAATTTAATAAAAAAAGCTTTAAATTCTTACCAAATAGACGAAAAAGGATTGGATTCTTTAGATAGGCAATATTTGTCTTTTTTAAACCAAAACAATAATATTCCAACTGGTCTCGATTCAATAGCAGCAGGATTGGGTGATGATTCTTCAATGTTAGAATTTGTAGTCGAGCCGTATCTAATCCAAATTGGTTTTATCACAAGAACTCCTAGAGGAAGATTGCTTACTGCTTTAGGGAAAAAGTACATTGATTCAAAAAATGATAACTTTTAAAAAAGTTAAGGTTTGTCTTTTATTAATTTTTGTTTTTGTCAATATTTTGTATATTGCTCCATGCTATTCATTATCTTCGAGAGAGGATTTGTTTGAAAATGCATTAGCTTTAAGTTCAGGCGGAAAATTTAATCTCGCTTTACAAGAATGGAATCGCTATTTGGATTTGTTTCCTGATGATGCTGCAGGTTTGAGCAATAGAGGAAATGTAAGACTTGTCATTGGAGATGTAGAGGGGGCAATAGATGACCAAAATCAGGCAATAAGTTTAAATCCTAGTGAAATAGATCCTTACATTAACAGAGGTATAGCCGAGGAATCATTAGGTCTATGGTCGCAAGCAAAAAAAGATTATTTGTTTGTGATTTCTCAAGATAGTCAAAATTCCTCAGCATTATATAATTTAGCTAATGTTGCAGGTTCTACATCAGAATGGGAAACAGCAAGAGATTTATTTTCAAAAGCTGCTTTATATAATCCTGGATTTGCTATGGCAAGGTCAAGTATGGCTTTAGTAGATTTCCAGTTAGGGAATATTGATGAATCTGAAAAAGAATTAAAAAAATTAATTAGACGTTATCCAACTTTTGCAGATGCTAGGGCAGCTTTAACAGCTTTGAATTGGTCCAAGGGAGAATCTGGTAAGGCAGAGAGTAATTGGATTGCAGTAACTGAATTAGATCCTAGGTATAGTGATGAGGAATGGTTAAAAAAAGTAAGAAGATGGCCTCCAAAACCAACTAAACATCTAATGAACTTTATCGATTTAAAATAAGTAATGAATAGAGATCAGTTTTCAAAACAAATTGATTCGTTTAATGATGAATTAATTAATTTAAGAAGACATATCCATGCACATCCGGAATTAAGTGGACTTGAAAATCAAACAGCTATTTTGATAAGTGGTTTTTTAAAAAATATTGGTTGGAATGTCAAAGAATCTATAGGCAGAACTGGAGTTATAGCTGATTTTGGCCCCTTAGATAAAGGTATTATAGGCTTAAGAGTGGATATGGATGCGTTGCCAATATTTGAGGAAACTAAATTAAGTTTTTCATCAAAAGTAGATGGTGTTATGCATGCGTGTGGTCACGATTTGCATATATCGATTGGGTTGGGTGTAGCAAAAATTGTTAAGGATTTACAACTTAATTTTGGGACTAGGATAATTTTTCAGCCCGCTGAAGAAATTGCAAGTGGAGCTAGATGGATGATTAAAGATGGAGCAACTGATGGTTTAACTAATATTCTGGGCGTTCATGTCTACCCCGATTTATCTGTTGGCACTATTGGGATTAGAGAGGGAAGTTTAACTGCAGCCGCTGGAGAACTCAAGGTAGAGATTAAAGGGAAATCAGGTCATGGTGCTCGACCTCATGAAGGGGTTGATGCTATTTGGGTGGCCTCTAAAGTTATCTCAGGAATTCAAGAATTAATAACACGGAAGTTAGATCCTTTAGATCCTGTAGTAATAACTTTTGGTAAAATTAATGGTGGCACTGCATTCAATGTCCTTGCCGAAAAGGTTAATTTAATTGGTACGGTTAGATGCACAAATCTTAAATTATTTAAGAATATAGGTAATTGGCTCAATGAAAATATCTCTTCTTTAGCTAATAGTTGCGGAGCCGATGCAAAAGTAATTTTTAGAGAAATTACTCCACCAGTTAATAATAATTCTGAAATTAATAGAGTCCTCAGAGACTCGGGAATTAAGGTTTTAGGTCAAGAAAATGTTATCGAATTACAAAAACCATCATTAGGTGCTGAAGATTTCGCTGAGTTCTTGAATGAGATCCCTGGAGCTATGTTTAGGCTTGGTGTTTCTAGCTCAAATGGATGTGCTCCCCTACACAGTTCCAAATTTGATCCAGACGAACGAGCTATTGCAGTAGGAATCAAAGTTATAACAGAATCCATTGTAAAATTAAGCAATGAAATAATTAATACAGGTGAAAAATGAAAATTAATAAAGGATTTATTTTGTCTTGTGTTGCTCCTTTCATGATCATTATGTCCGCTGTTGGCTTAATATTAAAGGACAATGCTAAGAAGATTTTTTATTTGCCTATTGGCTTAATGGGGATCTCAATTATTTTGGAGAAAGATGTAAGAAGAAAATTGGATAGAAAAAATATCTTAAAAAAGATAAAGTCTTATCAGAAAGTTAAATAAAAAATATTTTATTTATTTTTACTCAATATGTGATGACTATTTTTTAGAAAAGAGCTATTAATAAAATAAATACTAGGGGTGCTAAGAAATTTTACTTAGCTGAGATCATACCCTTTGAACCTGAATCATTAATCCTGATACAGGGAAGTGGAAATTTGATCAAACTTTAGTAATAACACTTTTAAAAATTTATAAGTTATGAGAAGTACTTGGATTAAACCTCGCCTTGGAAAAGACAATGTAACTCAGATGAATTTTGCGAGGAACGGATGTATCACTGAAGAAATGGATTTTGTTGCTAAAAAAGAAAATCTACCTGCTTCTTTAATAATGGAAGAAGTGGCAAGAGGAAGATTAATTATTCCAGCTAATATCAATCATTTGAATCTTCAGCCAATGTCCATAGGTATTGCTTCTAGATGTAAAGTTAATGCAAATATTGGTGCTTCCCCTAATGCAAGTGATATCAATGAAGAAGTAGAGAAGCTTAAGCTGGCCGTTAAATATGGGGCTGATACGGTTATGGATCTTTCTACCGGGGGAGTAAATTTAGATGAAGTTAGGCAAGCAATCATTCATGAATCTCCTGTTCCGATAGGAACAGTTCCTGTTTATCAAGCTTTAGAAAGTGTACATGGCTCGATAGATAGACTCACTGAAGACGATTTTCTTCATATTATTGAAAAACATTGCAAGCAGGGCGTCGATTATCAAACTATTCATGCTGGATTATTAATAGAGCATTTGCCAAAAGTCAAAGGAAGAATTACTGGAATTGTAAGTAGAGGGGGAGGTATTTTAGCTCAATGGATGTTACATCATTTTAAGCAAAATCCTCTTTATACTAGGTTTGATGATATTTGCGAGATTTTCAAGAAATATGATTGTACTTTTTCTCTAGGAGATTCACTTAGGCCTGGATGTTTGCATGATGCTTCTGATGATGCACAGCTATCTGAATTGAAGACCTTAGGAGAGCTTACTCGAAGAGCATGGGAACATAATGTTCAAGTTATGGTTGAGGGTCCTGGTCATGTACCTATGGATCAAATTGAGTTTAATGTGAGAAAGCAAATGGAGGAATGTTCAGAAGCTCCTTTTTATGTTCTTGGCCCATTAGTAACAGATATATCTCCTGGTTATGACCATATATCAAGTGCCATTGGAGCAGCAATGGCTGGTTGGTATGGGACATCTATGTTATGTTATGTAACCCCAAAAGAACATCTAGGCCTTCCCAATGCAGAGGATGTACGAGAAGGATTAATTGCTTACAAGATAGCTGCTCATGCTGCTGACATAGCAAGACATCGAGCTGGAGCTCGTGATAGAGATGACGAACTTAGTCATGCTAGGTATAACTTTGATTGGAATAAACAATTCGAACTTTCTTTAGATCCAGAAAGAGCAAAGCAATATCATGATGAAACATTGCCTGATGAAATCTTTAAAAAGGCCGAATTTTGTTCAATGTGCGGACCTAAACATTGTCCAATGAATTCTAAAATTTCTGATGAATCTCTTGATCAACTAAAAGATAAACTTGAAGAATGTAATTCTTCAGTTTAGTTATAAATTTATCCTTATAGAATTTCCTTTGTCTTATCAACAACGTTTTCGACGGTAAATCCAAAATTCTTCATACATTCTCCACCTGGTGCTGATGCACCAAAACTATCCATAGTAATACAAATCCCATCAAAACCTGTATATTTATGCCAACCAAATGAATGGGCAGCTTCTACTACAACTCTCTTCGTCACACTACTAGGTAAAACACTTTCTTTATACGATTTTTCTTGTTCTTCGAATAGTTCTACGCAAGGCATAGAGACAACTCTAGTTTTTTTACCTAAGTTTGAAATTTGCTTACTTGCTTCAATGCAAAGATTTAGTTCGCTTCCAGTACCAATAAATATTAAATCTGGTGTTCCCTCGCAATCAGAAACTATGTATCCTCCTAATGCAACTTTGTCAATCGAAGTATTTTCTTGATTTGGCATACCTTGTCTACTTAAACAAAGGGCAGAAGGTCTTTTGCGATTTTGAATAGCAAGTTTATAAGCCCCACTCGTCTCATTCCCATCTCCTGGCCTGAAAACTAGCATATTAGGCATGGCGCGAAGAGAAGGTATAGTTTCAATAGGTTGATGTGTTGGACCATCTTCGCCTACTCCAATTGAATCATGTGTTAATACATAGATCACTCCTAATTCGCTGAGTGCTGATAGTCTCATTGAACCTCTCATGTAATCGGCGAAAACAAGGAAGGTTCCACCATAAGGAATAAGACCACTATTGTGATAGGCAATACCATTAAGTATTGCTGCCATTGCATGCTCTCTTACTCCAAAATGTAAATATCTTTTTTCAGGGCTATGAGGCTGGAATGATCCAGTTTCCCCCTTGATATCTGTGTAGTTAGAGTGAGTTAAATCTGCAGAACCACCAATTAATTCAGGTAGGTTAGGACCTAGAGCACCTAAACATATTTGTGAATGCTTTCTTGTGGCTAACCCTTTATCATCAGGTGTGTAAGAAGGGAGATCTGAGTCCCAATTCTCGGGTAATTGGCCTTTTAACATTCTGTGTAATTCGGCACCTTCAGATGGATATTGCTTTTTATATTCTTCAAATTTAGAGTCCCATTCTTTTTCTAAGTTTTCGCCTTTGTTTATTGATTTTCTAAATTGCGAATATACTTCATCTGGTATTTCAAATGGAGGATATTCCCAATTTAGAAACTCTCTAGTTAATGTAGCTTCTTCTTCTCCAACGGCTGCTCCATGAATTCCAGCAGTGTCTGATTTATTAGGCGAACCATAACCTATTGTTGTAGAGATTTTTATAATTGAAGGTTTGTCTGTAACTAATTTTGCTTTTTCAATAGCTTCAGTTATTCCCTTAACATCATGATTACCATCTTCAACATGTTGTACATGCCATCCATAAGCTTCATATCTTTTTAAAACATCTTCAGTGAAAGAAACATCGGTTCGCCCATCAATTGTAATTTGGTTATCGTCATAAAGTGCAATTAATTTTCCAAGCTTGAGGTGACCAGCTAATGAGCAAGCCTCTGATGCAATACCTTCTTGATTACAGCCGTCACCCATTATGACGTAAGTATAGTGATCAACGATATTGCAATCAGGTTTATTGAATTTAGCTGCTAAGTGAGTTTCAGCTATTGCTAAACCAACTGCATTAGAAATTCCTGCTCCAAGAGGCCCAGCTGTGACTTCAACCCCCTCTGTTTCGAATGTTTCTGGATGACCAGGAGTTTTCGATCCCCATTGTCTAAATTCTTTAATATCTTCTATGGAAACTGATTTATATCCTGTTAGATGAAGCAAAGAATATAACAACATACAGCCATGACCAGCCGATAATACAAAACGATCTCTATTAAACCATTTGGGATTATTTGGATTGTGATTAAGGATGTTTTGCCATAGTGCATAACCCATAGGAGCACACCCCATGGGTAAACCAGGATGTCCACTATTAGATTTATTTACTGCATCTACAGCAAGCATTCTTATACTATTTACACAGAGTGATTCTAATGAAACAGATGCAGCGACCATTGTTTTAAAATAAGATAAGTTGGAAATATAGATTTGGTTATCATTAGTTCATTTTGCTGAAAGCAAGGCAAACATTGTGACCACCAAAGCCGAAGGAATTAGAAAGAGCAACTCCTACTTGAGCTTCTCTTGCGTTATTTGGTACATAATCAAGATCACAATCAGGATCTGGATTGACGTAGTTAATTGTAGGAGGGATAAAATTATGTGTCAAAGAAAGTATACAAGCTACAGCTTCTATTCCTCCTGAGCCTCCTAGGAGATGACCAGTCATCGACTTAGTAGAGCTTACAGGAATAAGGTAAGATCTGTCTTTAAAAATAGATTTAATTGCAGAAGTTTCATTTTTGTCATTAGCTGATGTACTTGTTCCATGAGCATTTATGTAATCAACTTTTTCAAGGTTGAGAGAACTGTCTTCAATTGCTAGTTTGATAGCTTCTGCACCTCCAACCCCGCCTGGGGAGGGAGCAGTGATGTGATGAGCATCGCATGTCGTTCCATATCCAATGATTTCTGCATAGATTCTCGCATCTCTTTTTTGTGCATTTTCTAAAGTTTCTAACACAAGAATGCCAGATCCCTCTCCAATAACAAATCCATCCCTTTCTGCATCAAAGGGTCTACTTGCTGTTTGAGGACTGTCATTTCTGAAAGAAAGAGCTTTAGCACTGGCAAAACCAGCCACTCCAAGAGGAGTAATACTGGCTTCTGCACCTCCACAGATCATTGCATCTGCCTTGCCAAGTTGGAGTAATCTAAAAGAGTCGCCAATTGCATTAGAACCAGCAGCGCAGGCAGTGGAAACAGAGGAGCTTGGTCCTTTTGCACCCAAAGCAATGGCAGCTAGTCCAGTTGCCATATTTGGAATCATCATTGGGACTGTGAATGGACTTACTCTTTTTGGTCCTTTATGACTCAGTATTTGAGCTTGACTTTCCATAGTTAGTAAGCCTCCAACACCAGAGCCAATAATTACTCCAATTCTTGATGCGTTAGCTTCAGTAATTTCAAGTCCAGAATCATTAAAGGCTTGCTTTGCTGCAATAACTCCAAACTGTGAAAAACGATCCCACCTTTTCGATTCTTTAGCCTCAATAAAATTCTCAGATTGAAGATTTTTTACTTCTGCTGCAAATTTGCAAGGATGTTGTCCAGGATCAAAGAGAGTGATACCTGAGACTCCATTAATCCCTTTTTGAAGACTAAGTAAATATTCATCAATGTTATTACCAATTGGAGTTACTGCTCCGATACCAGTAATAACTACTCGATGGAAATTTGGCATCCTTGATTAACCCTTTTTGTCTTCGATGAATTTAACTGCATCGCCAACTGTTGCTATCCCTTCAGCTGCTTCATCAGGGATTTCAATATCGAATGCTTCCTCTAGAGCCATAACTAATTCAACTGTATCTAGAGAATCGGCACCCAAATCATTTTGGAAATTTGAATCCGATTTTACTTCTGATGCTTCAACGCTTAATTGCTCTGAAACAATAGAACAGACTTTTTCGAGGATTTCTTGTGACATAGTTTATGGAATTTACTAATTATCTATATGATTTTATGCCCTAGAGTTAACAAGAGTGAAGCATATCTTAATTTTTTTAATTTCTTTGTAAGACAATAGTATTATATAACGAGGTTCAAAAGACAATTTTTACATGTCACACGCAGTTAAAATTTACGACACTTGCATTGGATGCACCCAATGTGTAAGGGCTTGCCCACTAGACGTTTTAGAAATGGTTCCTTGGGATGGCTGTAAAGCTGGCCAAATCGCTTCATCTCCTAGAACTGAAGATTGTGTAGGATGCAAAAGATGCGAAACGGCTTGTCCAACAGATTTCTTGAGTATACGTGTTTATTTAGGAGATGAAACGTCTAGGAGTATGGGCTTAGCTTATTAAATTTGTAGGGCAGTTTTAAGAGAGTCCATGTTTTAATACATACTCATTTTTTTTCAATATAATTGAAAAAAAATTATTGTATGTGTGGAATAGTTGCTGTTACCGGATATAAAAAAGCTTTACCATTGTTGCTGAATGGTTTAGAAAAACTTGAGTATAGAGGCTATGATTCCGCTGGTATTGCAGTTATAGAATCTGAGACAAAAAATATTACTTGTCACAAAGCAGAAGGAAAACTCAGAAATTTAATAAGCAGTCTTAATGATAAGAATATTTCTGGTGCTGTTGGTATAGGTCATACTAGGTGGGCAACTCATGGAAAGCCTGAAGTAAAAAATGCCCATCCTCACACTGATAGTTCAGGAAATATAGCAGTTGTTCAAAATGGCATTATTGAAAATTTTCAAGACTTAAAAAATAAATTAGAGATAGAGGGTATTATTTTTAATTCTGATACAGATACTGAGGTAATTCCCCATCTAATTCAAAGAGAATTAAACACATTAAGTAAACTCAAGCTTGAGAATAATGGTTCAACATTATTAGTAGCTGTAAGAAATGTAATTTCTGATTTAGAAGGATCTTATGCGTTAGCAGTTTTATGGTCAGGTGCCCCTACATCTCTGGTTGTTGCAAGAAGACAAGCACCTTTGATTATAGGATTGGGAGAAGGAGAATTTATGTGTGCAAGCGATACGCCAGCCATTGCAAACTTTACTAATATTATTCTGCCTTTGGAGGATGAGGAGATAGCTTTATTAACTCCTCTTGGAATAGAAATATATGACTCAAATAACGAGAGACAATATCGAAATCCAGTTTCCTTAAAAGTCTCAGAGCAAATAATAGATAAGATGAATTTCAAACACTTTATGTTAAAAGAGATATATGATCAGCCCGGGACTGCAAAAAATTGGTTGGAAAATTATTTAATTAAAAACTCAGAAAATGGTCAATATCAGATTAACTATTCCTTTGATACAAAGTTTTTTGAATCAATTGAGAGAATTGACATTATCGCTTGTGGTACAAGTAAACATGCTGCAATGGTGGGTAGTTTTTTATTAGAACAATTTTCAGGTATCCCTACAAATGTCTTTTATGCAAGCGAATTTCGATATTCACCACCACCACTGCTGCCAAATACATTAACTATTGGAGTCACTCAATCTGGAGAAACTGCTGATACAATTGCAGCCATAGATATGGAAATTAAAAGACGGTCTGCAATTGTAGATAAAAAATTTAAACCCAATCTTATTGCAATAACTAATAGAAAAGATAGCTCGATAGGAAGGCAGGTTCCAAATATAATCGATATCTGTGCAGGAATAGAAGTGGGAGTTGCAGCAACAAAAACTTTTTTTGCACAATTACTTTCTTTTTATGGATTAGCTATAAAATTTGCGCAAATTAAAGACAGTCAAAGTCCAGATGAAATAGGTAAATTAATCACTGAACTTATAAAACTGCCTCCATTACTAGAAGATCTCTTAGAGAAACATAATCAATCTTCCGAAAAGCTAGCACATGATTTTTTTAACATTAAAGATGTAATCTTTTTAGGCAGAGGCATAAATTATCCTATTGCTCTTGAAGGAGCATTAAAACTAAAAGAAATTAGTTATATTCATGCTGCTGGATATCCAGCTGGTGAAATGAAACATGGTCCAATAGCTTTGTTAGATAAAAAAGTACCTGTAATTTCTATAGCTTCTCCTGGGGAAGTCTTTGATAAAGTGATCAGTAATGCTCAAGAAGCAAAAGCTAGAGATTCATATTTGATTGGAATTGCTCCTGAATGTAATGGAACTGAAATCTTTGATTATTTAATGAAAATTCCTTCCTCCAATGAATGGGTTTCACCTTTACTTAATATAGTGCCTTTGCAATTATTGAGTTACCATATTGCAGCTCATAGAGGACTGGACGTAGATCAACCAAGAAATTTAGCTAAAAGCGTAACTGTGGAATGATTTAGTCTCTTATAAAGCTTTATTTTTTTAAATTTATAGCTCTAAAAGTCCTTTGGGAGGATTGATGATAAGAAAATTATTTTTTATATCTATCAATGGTACTATCTCTTTTACAAATGGTATTAGAACTGTTTTTTGACTTTTAAAAAGTTCAATAACAAGTAGATTATTTTTTTCATTTTCTAAATTAATAACTTTACCAATTATTTTTAATTCATTATTTTCTAATGTCTTGACTTGTAAATTCACAAGTTCCAATAAGTGGAATTCTTCTTTTTTTAATTCAGGAAGTTTATTAGTTTTTACAAGAATTTTATATTTTCTAAGTTGCTCTGCATGATTTCTAGTATTTATTCCTTGGAACTTAATGATAAAGGTTTCTTTCCCAGGCCTTTTGAAACCAGAGGTGAGTTCTATTTTTGTAGGAGGTTCATTTTCTTTTTGCAACCATCTCATTCCTGGTTCTAAAAATCTTTCTTCAAAATCGCTTAGAGATTTCACCTTTACTTGTCCATTAATTCCGTGACATGATGTTATCAATCCAACAACCAACCATTCATTTTTATTTATCATATATTGTATTGAATAAAGTGTTCTATGGAATTATCGACTAAACCCATACTCCCTGGTTCTTTTGTTGTTGTAAAAGACACGGCCTCTATATATAGAGGATATAAAGGTTTTGTACAAAGAGTTACCAAAAAAAGAGCAGCTGTTCTGTTTGAAGGAGGTAATTGGGATAAACTCATAACTTTTCAGCTAACTAATTTAGAAAGAGTATAAAATTAAATTTTCCCTATAGCTAGAAATTTTTCTATCAAAACTCTAGCTGCATTTGTTCCTGCTTCTTTATGAGATTTACCAAATGCAGAAGATTGTTTTAATCCTTCAATAAATATGTCGCAAGAAAATCTTTTTGGGTCCCCATTTTTTGAAGAGACTTCAATTATTTTATATACTGGCAAATCAAAGCCTTTACTTTGACACCACTCTTGTAATACTGTCTTTGATTTGAATTTATATGGAGCTTTTATAAAGATTTCTGAATCTTCCTCCCAAATATCATCTAGCCATAGATTTATTTCCTGTATTGAATTAAAGCACTTATAAAGGGCACCGATTAAAGCTTCTGTAGATTCCCCGATAATAGTGTTTTTTGAATTTTCATCACCAAGAGCTTTAGGCCCTTTAATTATTAATTTCTCTATGCCAATTTCCCCCCCTAATTTAGTTAACCATTCATCACTTACAATTTGCGCTCTTAGCTCTGATCTTTCTCCTACACTCATCTGAGGATATTTTTTTTCAATAAAATTTGAAGCAGCTAACCTGAGTACTGCATCCCCGAAGAATTCCAACTTTTCGTAATTTATTATTTTGTCATTTGAGGAATGGATTAATGCTTGATTAAAATCTTCAATCACGGAAATATTCTGTGTTCTTATTATTTCAGAAAATCTCTTGGATTTAATGTTTAAAGACTTTAAAAAAGTAATTATTTGATTAATTCTCTTTCCATTCATTACATTGGCCATATTATTTAAATAATCACGACTAATAGAAAGCAGGTCATAAGCCGGGTTCTGTTCATCTTAAATAAGATGGGCAATCATCTATCTAGGGCTGGAATTACTTCGCAGTCTCAAGCGGCACTTAAAAGTAGATTGTGTAATGGTCATAAATCTACTAAGCCTTGCTCCCAGCCGGGGTTTACCTAGCCAACACTTCTCAATGTTGCTGGTGCGCTCTTACCGCACCCTTGCACCCTTGCCATACAAAAGTATTAGGCGGTATGTTTCTGTGGCACTATCCTCACGGTTTCCCGTACTGGGAGTTACCCAGCAAGCCTGACCATGTGGGAGCCCGGACTTTCCTCAAAAAAGTTTTATTTTGGAAACAAAATAAAACTTTTTTGCGATTGCCTCTCCTGCTTTCATTTAGCATAGTACTTATTACTCCAAAAAGCATCTATTGGGGCTGTAGCTCAGCAGGATAGAGCAACGGTTTCCTAAACCGTAGGTCGTGGGTTCGACTCCCGCCAGTCCCGTTAAAGTAATAAACTATATGTAGTATGTGTGCAAACATGCCACTCTCTAGCTAGCGTATAGTTAGTAATAACTATTTTATGCCTAAGTTGCATGATATGCGTTTAAAGCTCTTAATTCAACAAGAGCACGAACGTATTTCTAAATCCCAGCCTAATGATTTAGATCTTTCGATAGTTCAAGCGAGATGTTTATGCTGGCTTGCTTTATTGGCTGAAGCTCATGAAGATCAAGCAAATGATGCTGAAAAAAGAGGAGATGCCGAACAAGCAATGGGATGGTTTGCTGATTCTATGAGATTAAGAGATGTCATCAACTTGGTTACTAGTATTGAGATACCTTTGCCAGATAGTCCAGATTCACTTGATGAAAATGACGAATTATTGGATGGTCCTACAATTATGCCCAAATAGTGAGATGATATAAGTAGAGTTATATTTTCTTTTGGCTGAAGAACCATGTCAATGCTCTGATTGTAAGAGATTTTATAAAGAGCATGATCGTCTTATTAGAGAATTTCCTACTTTTAAGCAGCAACAAGAATTAAATTGGGCATCTATTCAATCTTTCAGAACTCTTTGTAGTAAGGTTACTAATGAATTGCAGAGACAATTATCTGAAAAAGAATCTAATGAGGATAAAAGTCCAGAAGAACAACACATTTCTGATATAGAAATTACAGAAGTTTTAGATGAACTTGAAAGTGTTAATGCGTATTTATATTCAATTGAAGCATTAATGGAAAGAATTTTTGATATAAAAATCTCAACTAATATTGAATCTAAATTTCAAGAAATTGCAAACGAATTAGCTCCAGACCCATTAAATGTGGATAGATTAATCTTAAACAGATTATTTCATCAAACTCCAGATTTCCCAGATAAGAAAAATATTAATTAGTTAATTTTTCGACATCGCAAGTAATCTCTACAGGCATTGGAGATACTTTCCAAATTGACTTGCAGTACTCTCTAATAGATCTATCTGATGAAAAATAACCTGATCTTGCAGTATTTAATAATGCCATTTTATTCCAAGATTTTTTATTATTCCAGCATTTACTGACTTCATCCTGTTTTTTTAAGTAGTCTTCGAAGTCAGCCATCACAAAGAATGGGTCATATCCAGTCAAGCTATTTAATAAAGGTTTAAATAGTTCTTTATCACCGTTACTAAAATGGCCAATTTCAATTAAACGTATTAATTCTTTCAGCTCGGGACATTTTTCAATATAAGTTTTGGGCGAGTAATTATTATTTTTTAAATCCATAATTTCACTTTCAGTTTTTCCAAAAAGAAAGAAATTCTCTTTCTTTACAAGGTCTCTTAATTCCACATTAGCTCCATCTAAGGTTCCAATAGTCAATGCTCCATTCATAGCAAACTTCATATTTCCAGTTCCAGATGCTTCTTTTCCGGCAGTTGAAATTTGTTCTGAAAGATCTGTAGCGGGATAAACTATTTCGCCAAGCTTTACATTATAGTCCGGTAAAAAAACAACCCTTAATAGACCATCCATATCTGGGTCAGAATTCACTACATCAGCAATACCATTAATGAATCGAATCATTAGTTTTGCCATAAAGTAACCTGGCGCAGCTTTACCTCCAAAGATTATTGTTCTTGGTACTTCATACTTGTTTATACCGTTTTTGATTCTTAGATATTGAGCAATAATTTGTAAGGCGTTTAAATGTTGCCTTTTATATTGATGAATTCTCTTTACCTGAACATCAAATAAACTGGAGGGATCGACGAGTATACCTGTTTTTGAGTGGATAAAGCTAGCTAATTTTCGCTTTCCATTTAGTTTAGTTTCTTCAAATTGTTCTAAAAAATTGGTGTCATCTTTTTTTCCCTCTAACTTTTTCAGAAGCTCCATATTGGTTATCCAATCAGGACCTACTTCTTTTTCAAGAAGAGAAGACAATGATGGATTTGAGAGAGCAACCCATCTTCTTGGAGTAACGCCATTAGTAACGTTAGTAAATTTGTCAGGCCATAATTTTGCAAATTCAGGAAGAAGTTGCCTTTTAATTAGATCTGAGTGAAGAGCTGCTACCCCATTTATATGATGTGCGCCAATCGTAGCTAAATGAGCCATTCTTACTGATTTGGAACCTTCTTCATCAATTATTGAGAGTTTTTGAAGGATTTTGTCATCACCAGGATAACGTAGTCTTAATTGCTGTAGAAATCGCCAATTAATTTCATAAATAATTTCTAGATGTCTAGGAAGGAGATCATTAAATAAACCTAAATCCCATTTTTCTAAAGCTTCTGGAAGTAATGTATGGTTTGTGTAAGCAACTGATGAGGTTGTTATGTTCCAAGCTTTATCCCAACCTACTTGATATTGGTCAATGAGAAGTCGCATTAATTCTGCTACAGCAATTGCAGGATGAGTATCATTTAATTGGACTGTCCAATGTCTGGGAAATTCTGTTATTGGTATTGATCTTTTTTCAAGGCTTCTTAACATATCCTGAAGAGAACAACTTACGAAAAAGTGTTGCTGTTTTAGTCTTAATCTTCTACCTTCATCAGTTCCATCGTTTGGGTACAGAACTTTTGAAAGAGTTTCAGATGCAACTTTTTCTTCCACTGCTCCATAGTAATCACCAATATTGAAGGCATAAAAGTCAAAACTTTCTGTTGCATCAGCTCTCCATAATCTTAATCTGTCACATGTATTTACTCTGTATCCCAGCACTGGAACATCATGAGGAACTCCGATAGCATGTTCTGAAGGTATCCATCTTGATCTATAGTTTCCTTTATCATCTCTATAACTTTCAGTTCTACCTCCAAAACCCACAAAACATGATTCGTCAGGTTGCGGTAGCTCCCATGGCCACCCACCCTTCAGCCATTTATCAGTAACTTCAACTTGCCAACCATCTCTGATTAACTGATTGAATATGCCAAATTCGTAGCGAATACCATAACCAACTGCTGGAACTTGTAAAGATGCTAGTGATTCCATATAACATGCGGCAAGTCTGCCAAGTCCACCATTACCTAGTCCAGGCTCTTCTTCTACTTCAAGAATCGTTGATAATGATTCAATCCCGAATCTCTTTAAAGCATCTTCTGCCTCTTGAGTGATGCCAAGATTGAGTAGGTTATTACTTAATTGAGGACCTATTAAAAATTCTGCTGATAGGTAAGCGACTGTTTTTTGTGGTTTTTTTCTTATAACTTCTTGACTGGCTAAATATCTTGTCATCAGCCTATCTTTAACTGCGTAACTTAAAGCCATATACAGGTCGTGAGGACTTGCAGAAGTAGCTAACTTTCCAAGTGTGTAGAAAAGATGGGCTGTCATTCCTTGAAAAACAGCATCAGAATCCATGCCAGCTTTCTCAGGATCTAAGTAGCAGCCTGGCGTAGGCAAGCGTAGATCGAAGGGTTCGTTGGGATTCATTTGATTAGCCATATATCAGACATTAGCCATGTTTTAGAAAATTTCTTTGTTGTAACTTCAGATCCACACTTGTTGAGTATTTTTGCTTTTTTTTTACATAGTTCTTAAAGTGGGCCCTCAATAAACTATCTTCCAATTATGTAGTTTATTTTTTTCTCGAGTTTCATATGTATTCTTTACTTGCTGAATTAAGTGCACATGATTTAGAAGTTGCTGAAACGTTGATAGGAGTTATAAGATTTCTATTGATATTTTTAGCTGCAAGAGCATTGGCAGAAGTATTAGTAAGACTAAGTTTACCAACGATTGTAGGTGAGCTTCTTGCAGGAGTAGTAATAGGAGCATCGGGATTCCACCTGTTGATTCCACCCTCCGCTGGAACTGAACTAAATGAAGGGCTTGTAAATTTTATTAGTTCATTAGCTTCTATTCCCCCTGAGGCAGTACCTGATGTTTATTTCGAAAGTTTTCCATCCCTACAAGCAGTAGCAACACTTGGCTTATATGCACTTTTATTTTTAACAGGCTTAGAAAGTGAGTTAGAAGAATTGGTGGCTGTAGGTGCACAGGCTTTTACTGTTGCTATGGCTGGGGTCATTTTACCGTTTGCTTTTGGAACTCTTGGATTAATGTTTATTTTCCAAGTAGATCTAATTCCATCAGTATTTGCTGGAGCATCTATGACAGCTACAAGTATAGGTATTACTGCAAGTGTTTTCGGTGAATTAGGATATTTGAAAACTAGAGAAGGACAGATTGTTATTGGTGCTGCAGTTCTAGACGATATTTTGGGTATTGTTATTCTCGCAGTTGTTGTAGCTCTTGCTGCTGGAGGTTCTTTAGAAATTGCTCCTATCGTGAAATTAGTAGCAGCAGCTGTAGTATTTGTTATTGCGGCTATTGCATTAAGTCGAACAGCAGCACCAGGTTTTGATTGGCTATTAGATAGATTAAAGGCTCCTGGTGCTGTTGTGGTAGCGTCTTTTGTGATACTTGTATTGTGTTGTTTCGTGGCAACAGCAATTGGGTTAGAGGCGGCTTTAGGTGCTTTTGCCGCTGGATTGATTCTTAGTAGTTCTAAAAATAATCATGCTATTCAACAATCAGTTTTACCTTTAGTATCATTATTTGCAACCATTTTCTTCGTATTAGTTGGAGCTGGAATGGATTTATCAGTTATCAATCCTCTTGATCCAACAAGTAGATCAGCTCTTGTAGTCGCAGGATTTTTGTTGGTTGTTGCAATTATTGGAAAAATTGCAGCTGGATGGGTATTTTCAAGTGATAAACCTACCAATAGACTAGTTGTAGGTTTAGGGATGATGCCTAGAGGAGAGGTTGGTTTAATATTCCTTGGTCTAGGTACAAGCGCTGGTCTTCTTACTCCCTCACTTGAAGCAGCAATTTTATTAATGGTTATTGGTACGACATTTCTGGCTCCTGTTCTTTTAAGAATCGTTTTAAAAGATAAGACACCAGGTGGTGGTAATAAAATATCAGATGATGTTGCAGCTGATCCTGTTGGTCTTCTTTAGTAAATAATTTTATTAGAATTGTTAAGCATATAATTATAAGTAATGGAAAAATCAGCTCTAATAAATAGTGATTTAAATTATGACTGGAATTTTTTAAATTACCCAATATATACTGTTTCAGCTAAGCCAGAAAATACCTCAAAAGAATGTGCAATTTTATTAATTCATGGTTTCGGGGCTTCTACGGATCATTGGAGATTCAATATCCCTACTTTGAGCAACAAATATGAAGTTCATGCGATGGACCTACTTGGTTTTGGAAAAAGTCCTAAGCCTCAAGATGTTGAATACTCAGGATCTTTATGGAAAGATCAGGTTATAGCTTACGTAAAAGAGAAAATAAGAAAACCTACAATTGTTGTGGGAAATTCATTAGGTGGCTATGCAGCCTTAGCAGCTGGTTCAGAATTAAATGAACTTAATGCTGGAGTCATATTACTCAATGCTGCTGGATATTTTAGTGAAGAAAAAACTACAAAGAAGAATATGTTGCAAACTTCTATCGAAACAATTGCAGGGATATTTTTGAAAAATGTTGTTCTTCAACGTTTGATTTTTGAAAATATGAGAAATCCAAACAATATTAAAAAAACTTTGAATCAGGTTTATGTTGATAAAAAAAATGTTGATGATTTTTTGGTTGAGTCCATAAGAAAGCCTTCTCTAGATTATGGAGCATTTAATGTTTTTAGAAGTGTATTTAATCCCTCAGGTCCTCAGGGTTTACCTTTAGATAAGTTATTCGCAAAACTAGATTCACCATTATTACTTCTCTGGGGAGGCAAAGATCCATGGATGAATACCCCTAAAAAAAGAAATCTATACAAAAAATTCACTCCAAAGGATACAAAGGAAATTATTCTAGAGGCTGGACATTGTCCTCATGATGAAATTCCTGAATTAGTTAATCAGCATATTTTGGATTGGGTTGATTCTCTTTAAGTAACAATTGTGCAAACTAAATTATCTAATAAAGACCAAGGAATTTTTGTCTTTCAATTAGATCAAAATAACTACATTAAATTTTGTCCTGAAAGAGGGGGTATTATTACAAATTGGATTTCGGATGGTAAAGAGATACTTTATTTCGATGAAAAAAGATTCATGGATAAGACAAAAAGTATTAGGGGAGGCATTCCTATCTTGTTCCCCATTTGTGGAAATCTCAATACCTCTACTTCAGTATTTGGAAAAGAGTATTTGCAACTAACACAACATGGTTTCGCTAGGGATTTGCAATGGCAACACTCATTTAATGACCATGAAAAATCTTTATGCTTATTTTTAAATGAATCTAAAAAAACTAAAAAATATTATCCTTTCGATTTCGAACTAAGAATTGAAGTTAACTTAAAAATTAATTGTTTAGAATTTGAAATTACGATTTATAATAAAACAGACAACGCTATGCCTATAAATTTTGGTTTGCATCCTTATTTTAATGTTTCAGATTTCAAAAATTTAGAGTTTATTGATAATCCACGTAATTGTCATGATCAAGAAAGAAACATTATAAGTAATACTTTAGATGAATTAAACAAAATTAATTTAGGAGTTGATCTACTTATGTATACTTCCGGTAGAAGCTCTTTTCGCGATAAAGTTTTTAACAGAGAGGTAACTTTAAATCATCCATATCCTTTTGATTTAGGCGTTATTTGGAGTGATCCTCCAAGAAGAATGATCTGTCTCGAACCTTGGACTAGTCCCCGAAATTCTTTTGTTGATGGATTTAGAAACATTATGATTCCTTCAAATGATAGTAAAAGGTTAAATGCCTCAATACAAATAAATTCTCTTAAGTAATTATGAAATACTTATGAAATTAGTCGTTATAGATGATGACCCCACAGGCTCTCAAACTGTTCACGATTGCTTATTACTTATTAAGTGGGACTGCTCAACTTTAGTCAAAGGTTTTGAATCTAAATCTAATTTATTTTTTATTTTGGCTAATACAAGGTCACTATCGGAAAATGATGCGAAATTAACAATAGAGGAAATTTGCACAAATCTTAAGACCGTTATAGCTTCTCTAGCTTATAAAGAAGAAATTATTTTTATAAGTAGAGGAGACTCTACTCTTAGGGGACATAACTTTTTAGAGCCAAATGTCCTAAATAGTTGCTTAGGTCCTTGTGATGCTACTTTTCATATTCCAGCTTTCATAGAGGGTAAAAGATTAACAATTAATGGATCACATTTTGTTGACAAAACACCTATTAGTCAAACAATTTTTGCAAAAGATAAAATTTTTGGATATGAGACAAGTAATGTCAAGAATCTTTTATTTCAGCAGAGTAAATCGCAAATAAATTTTGAAGATATTCAAAATCTTTTATTGTCAGATATCGAAATGCTAAATGATGAAGAGAATAATATTGTTTTCAAAACACTAAAGAACTTAAAGAATAATAAACATGTAATTGTAGATGTAGAAAATTATTCTCAACTAAAAAAATTTTCTTTAGTAATTAAAAAATTAATTAAACAAAAAAAATTCCTTTTTCGAACTGCAGCAAGTTTTATAAGTTCAATTTCTGAGAAAGAAAGTGTCTCTAAGAGTGAAATGTTTTTCTCTAATTTAAGAATAAGAAATAAAGAAAAGAGTTTTCTTCCAGGACTGATAATTGTTGGATCTTATGTAGAACTTTCAACAATTCAATTGAATAATTTATTAGAGATAAGTAATTGCAATCCAGTTGAATTAGATGTTTTTGAATTCTTTAAAATTACTTCATCAGATAATAATCAGAAGCGAAGGAATTTGTTTAAAAATAAATTTTTGAAAGAAATTAGATTTTCTTTTGAGAAAGGAAAAACTCCTGTTTTGTTTACTTCAAGAAAATTTATGTCCTTAGATTCTTCTAAACTATTTAATTTTTATAATTTACTTGCTTGTTTTATTGCTGAATTAGTCGCAGATTTGAAGTATGAAATAGGATATTTGATTTCAAAAGGTGGAATAACAACAAATTTGATTCTTAGTAATGGACTTAATGCAGATTATGTTTATCTTGAGGGACAGATTTTAACAGGCATTTCAGTGGTGACTTATAACCTAAAAAATGAAAAACTTCCTATTGTTACTCATCCTGGAAACATTGGCACTAAAGATTCACTGGTTAATATTTGGAAAGTTTTTGAAAATAAAAATAATTTTTAAAATTAGAAATTGGAGATAATTTCTTCAGCAAAACTGCTGCAGGATAAGGGCTCTACTTTTGGTTCCATTAAGCGTGCTAGATCATAGGTGACTTTTTTTTGCTCTATTGCCTTACTTAAACCATTAGTAATTAAGTTAGCTGCTTCATCCCAACCAAAATATTCAAGCATCATTACACCACTAAGAATTACTGAGCCTGGATTAATCTTGTTTAAGCCCGCATGTTTTGGAGCGGTACCGTGCGTAGCTTCGAAAATTGCTGCATTATCTCCAATATTTGCACCGGGAGCCATACCTAGGCCTCCAACAATTGCTGCAGCTGCATCGGAAACATAGTCTCCATTAAGGTTTAATGTTGCAAGAATTGAATATTCTTGAGGTCTAGTTTGAATTTGTTGAAATATACTATCAGCTATCCGATCATCAACAAGAATAAGTTCTCTCCATTTTCCATCTCCATGAGAATTTGATATTGATGCAATAACTTCTTTAATTTCTTCGCAAATGAATGCTTTTTTGTTATTCGTAAGCTTGTCAAAACCTGGTTCAATTTTTCGAGCATTATTTTCAATTGTAATTTCTGGATTTTTCTGAATATTATCTAAAATCCAGCTTTCTCTTTCTGTAATGCAATCTTCTCTAAATTCATTTACTGCCAATTCATATCCCCAATCTCTAAATGCACCTTCTGTATATTTCATGATATTCCCTTTATGTACAAGAGTCACATGCCGTTTATCTCCTGATAATCTTTTAGCATGTTCAATAGCTTTTCTAATATGCCTTTGGCTGCCAGATTTACTCACCGGTTTTATTCCAAGACCTGATCCGTTTGGTATGGATCTATTTTTTAAATTTTTACTTTTTGGTATGACAACGTTATTTAAGTGATTAATTAATTCAAGACAATTATTATCCTCCGCTTCCCATTCAATTCCCATGTAGATATCCTCAGTATTTTCTCTATAAACAATAACGTCTAAATTTTGGGGATTTTTGTGAGGGCTTGGAGTGCCTGAATAATATTTGCATGGTCTAACACAGCTATATAAATCAAAGATTTGCCTTAATGCAACATTAAGAGATCTAATACCTCCACCGATGGGAGTCGTTAAAGGACCTTTGATGGCTATACCAAAGTGTCTGATTGCTTCAATAGTATCTTGAGGGAGATAGTTATATGTTCCATAAAGTTCACAAGCTTCATCGCCTGCATAGATTTTAAACCAATTAATTTTTCTTTCATCTCCATAGCTTTTTTTAATCGCTGAATCAAGAACGATTTGAGTAGCAGGCCAAATATCAACTCCAGTACCATCACCCCTAATAAATGGGACAATTGGATTATTAGGAACTTTAGGGTTGCCTTGATTAAAAGTTATTATCTCGCCTTCATTAGGTAAAGTTAATTTTTCAAATTTTGGCATAGCATTGAATTAATAAAAGATAACTCATTGAAGTTCCTCGTATTGTAATTTGCGATGAGTTATTTTCTTTAAAACCTAGAAATTTATTAGTCAAATGTGAATAGAGAATACTTTATTGATCAGCATTTCAACATCTTTATTAAAAGAAAAGGTAGTTAATAAGCAAGTTAAAGCAAATTATGTCATTTTCAAAAAAATACTCAGCTACTTATGAATGCGAGTTCCAATGTAAGTAATGTTGAAATAGCTAATAAAATTGCTTCTACTGCAGCTTTGTTTCGGAAATATTTTCCAGATGCAAGCGTAAACTTTAGTCCCTGGGACAATTCAAATAATGAATCCATGCAAGATACTATTGATTTTGCGTTTCATTTCCCTGGTTGGAGTCCTCTTATTGAATGCAGAGCAATACTCTTACAATTAAGAATTGAAAATGATAATAATGACAGAGTCCCGAAATTGTTGGGCATAATAATGCGAGGTATGATTGTTCCCTCCGAGAGATGGAGAGTGGCTACCATAGGTGATTGGGAAATGACTGGCACTCATCTACCGCAAAAGGAACAAAAAGATAACCTTTTTTTGGTTTGTAAAGAACTTTATAAGCTATTCTCTACAACATCCGCTGGTAACAAAAATTAGCTGTTTTATGTATTTTCCTTGTAGATTAAATACACTGACAAAAATAATTCAAAATATATGGCAGTCGCTCTTGCAGGACAATTAAGAGAAGGGACAAAAAAATCCCACACTATGGCAGAAAATACTGGCTTTGTAGCTTGTTTTTTAAAAGGAGTTGTTGAAAAAAAATCTTATAGAAAATTAATTAGTGATTTATATTTTGTTTATGAAGCTATGGAAGAAGAAATTGAAAGACTGGTCAATGAGGAACATCCCGTCATAAAACCTATAGGTTTTAAATCATTATTCAGGAAAGAAACTCTTGTAAATGATCTTAAATTTTATTTTGGTGATAACTGGATGAATGAAATTAATATTTCTCACTCAGCAAAAGAATACGTTGAAAGAATCCGAGAGGTCGCAAAAAAATCACCAGAACTATTGGTTGGTCACCACTACACTCGCTATATAGGAGATTTATCTGGGGGACAAATTTTGAAAAGGATCGCTAAAAAAGCATTAAATTTGCAGGGAAATGATGGTTTAAATTTTTATGAGTTTGAATTAATTGCTGATGAAAAGAAATTCAAGGAAGAATATTCCCTTACTTTGAATCAACTTCCAATAAATCAAAAGACTGCTGATCAAATTATTGATGAAGCTAATCAAGCTTTTACTTACAATATGAAAATGTTTAAGGAGCTTGAAGGTAACTTGATTGCTGTTTTAGGCAAGATTGTATTTAATTACATTACAAAAAAAGTAAGGAAAGGAAGCACCGAGACTTAGTAATTTATGTTTGATTCATTAGTTGATTTCCTTAAAACCAATATTGATGAATTAAATGGTCATGAAGTACAAATATCTAGCGAATTCAAAGAACATCACAATGCAGACTCAAAATATATTATTAAAAATTGGCTTTTTTCATCTCCCGAATATAGAAAGTGGCGAATAACAAGATTAGATGGTGGCAAAAAATTGCAAGTGTTTAATACTGTCGCATATCCAAATTTTGATAGTGAAATGCCTATTTTAGGAGCGGATATTTTATGGTTTGGAACTTCTCAAAAGTTATTAGCAGTACTTGATTATCAACCTTTAATTCAAGAAGGCAAGTATCTTGAAAAATATTGTTCAAGTTTAGGTAGTATTAAGAAAAAATATTCTGCATTTGATAATAATAAAATGAAGAATATATATGATTCAAAAAAGTATTTTTCCCCATGGGTGATTATATGTAGAGGAAATAAATTAAATCTTGATAGAGATTTAAATAATATATTCCATTCATTTGTAAATAATTATTTGAAAATTTATAAATCTAATCCTGTTAATCAATTTTTAAATGCAGAAGAAATAAAGATTAATCAAATTAAATATGATAGGTACAGTTTTGAAAAAGACCCTGCAGATAAATTGTTTAAATCTTTTTTTGGAGAACAATGGACAAAAAAATTTATCAATAAATTTCTTTTTACATTAAATAATGAGATTATTCATTGAATGTTAATACAAGATACTATTTTTTACAGGTCAGATTGGAGATGGCATAATTTTCTAAAATATTTAACTAATAATTTAATTAGATATAACTGTTTAGAAAAAATAATACCCTCGGAATATTCTTATAAAGATTCAACTTATGGTTCAAAAAAATCAAAAAAAAATGTGAATCTCTCTACTTGGGGTGTAACTCATAAAAAAAGAATTCAATTAGCAAGAGCAGTTTGTATAAATAGTCCAAATTATTCTGTTTTAAATTTTTTAATTATTCCTAATACTATTTATAACGTCCCATTTTTTGGAGTAGATTTTGTTTCTCTACCTAATAGTCATTTATTAGTATTAGATTTTCAGCCTTCATTAAAAATACACAATCAATACAATAATGAGTTATTAGAAAAACTTATAAAACTTAAAAATCATTGTCATTCATCACTCCCATTAGCTGAAAAAATGTCTGCGGATGTAGCTAGATTTTTTTCTCCAGGAGTAATCTGGTCCAAATTACCTAAAGAAGAAAGAAGTGATTTTTTAATTGCTAATCAGCTTTATACCTCATTTAAGGAATATCTTGATTTGTATTTGGAAATTCTTTTCGCAAGCAAAGAAGCCAATATGGAACTGCAAAAAGAATTAATAAATGGTCAAAATAATTATTTGAAATATAGAAGAGATAACGATCCAGCAAGGCCAATGTTGTCGAGTTTGTTTGGTAAAGAATTTACTGAATCTTTAATTAAAGAAGTTTTATTTACTACTTAAAAGGCTTATAATTTATTGAAATTTTAAATCATATGAAAAAAATTTCTGTTCTTTTTGTATGTTTGGGAAATATTTGCAGGTCTCCTGCAGCAGAAGCTATCTTTATAAGTCTACTTGAAAAGAAGGGATTAACCGATGGCTTTATTGTAGATTCTGCTGGAACTGGGAGTTGGCATATTGGAAAAAAAGCTGACTCTAGGATGAGAATTGCGGCAGAAAGGAGAGATATAAATATCTTAAGCAGGGCTCGTCAAATTACTAGCAAAGATTTTGACGAATTTAACTATATTCTTGCGATGGACAACTCAAATTTTAGAAATATTCAAGATCTTAAAAATAGAAAAGTTTCAACTGATTTTGCATCAATTAAAAAAATACAAGATTTTAGATCAGTTTTTAATGAGCAAGAAGTTCCTGACCCATATTTTGGAGGTGATGAGGGCTTCGATTATGTGCTTGATATTTTAGAAGACTCTGTAAACGGTTTTTTGGAAAGTATTTCTTGAATTTATTTGATCTCAGTCTCTTTAGGAATTTTGTCATTATAAAGATCAATAATTTTATCCACTACCTCATTAATTGAATATCCATCCGTAATAATTTCTATTGCGTCTTTCGCTTTTATTAGAGGTGAAATTTCCCTATTGGAATCTTCAAAATCTCTTTTCTTTATAAGCTCTTTTAATGTATTAAGGTCTATTTCTTGTGAGTCTTTACTATTCTTATCAGATTGTCTTCTTTTTGCTCTTTCATCGATGCTAGCAGTTAAAAATATTTTAAGTTCTGCATGAGGAAAAACAGTAGTTCCTATATCTCTTCCCTCAGCTACAAGTCCACCTGATTCTCCAATTTTTCTTTGTTCTTCTACTAAGAATTGTCTTACTTCTTTTATTGAGGAAATTTTAGAAACGATGGAACTTATCTTTTGCGACCTAATTTCTTCAGTAACACAGTAGTTATTAACATAAACATCCTGATATGAATTTGTATTCGACTTGAAAACAATAGATATATCTTGAAGAATATTCTGTAATTTTTTTTCTTTTTTATAATCAATACTTTCTTTTATCATAAGCCAACTCAATGCCCTATACATTGCTCCAGTATCTAAATATAAAAGTTTAAGTTTCTTCGCTATTAACTTTGTTACAGTACTTTTACCTGACCCTGCAGGACCATCAATTGCAATAATCGGACTTCTTTTCATTAGAAAAACGTGATCAATTAATCTTGTCTCTCCACATCTTATCGCACCAGCCAGTAACGAAATATTATCCTCAAGTCTTGCTTTTTGGAGTGTATGAGGGTGTAAATGTTCTAAATATTCAATTGAAATTTTTTTTGCTGATAGCTTTTTAATTATTTCGTTTACATTGATCTTTTTTTCTTGTTGAAAATTTCTTTTTGCTTCTAATAACTCACTTGAAAAAAAACTAATCAATTTTCTTTCGTTTTTTGATAAATGTAAATTACGTGAACTTAAAGGAATTCCATCAAAATCTCTTTGTGTAGGAATAGATTTAATAGCAACATTTAATTTCTTTCTTAGGACAAGATTTTTTAAAATTAAAAGTTGTTGCCAATCTTTTTCTCCTAAGTAAAGATTTTTTGGCTTGATGAGATTAAGTAATCTATAAACTACTGTACAAACGCCATCAAAATGTCCAATTCGATTTAATCCACATAATGCAGAAGATAATTCTATTGGAGCTTTTAGGAATTTAATATTTTTATTATTCGGTGGATATATATCTTCATTACTTGGGATGAAGATGACATCTGCGCCATTTGAAAAGGAGATTTTTATATCATTATCAATTGTTTTAGGGTAATTCTCTAAATCTAACTTGTTATCAAATTGAAGTGGATTAATAAAAATACTTACTAAATTAACATTAGAATTGTCATTTTTTGCTGTTGAGATTAGTTTTATATGTCCATTGTGAAGATTACCCATTGTTGGAATGAAGTTAATTTCACTATTTATATTTCTCCTCCAATTTTCTATTTCTTCAGTTTTCCTTATGATTACTTTCTTCACTTTGTTTTTAAAAAATAAATCTATTTGATAAATAATTACTGGACAAAAGCAATCTTAGGAGGAATATCTATATAGGGAAAGTCTATCATTTTTATTTCATGGATTACAAAACATCAGGTGTTGATATAGAAGCTGGGCGAGAATTTGTTTCCGAAATTAAACAGGCAGTTGAGGGAACTCATACATCTAATGTGATTGAGGGTATTGGTGGGTTCGGAGGTCTGTTTAGAATTCCTATCGATAGTTTTAAAAAACCAGTTCTTGTTTCAGGAACTGATGGTGTTGGAACAAAATTAGAATTAGCCCAAAGTAAAAACTTTCACTTTGAGGTAGGTATTGATTTAGTTGCTATGTGCATGAACGATATCATTACTAGTGGGGCAAAACCTTTATTTTTTCTGGATTATATTGCTACTGGTAAACTTGATAAGAAACAATTATTGAGGGTTATTCAGGGAATTTCACATGGTTGTGGAGAAAATAACTGTTCATTACTTGGCGGAGAAACTGCTGAAATGCCTGGATTTTATTCAAAAAATAAGTATGATCTTGCAGGATTTTGTGTTGGAATAGTTGATGAGCATAAGCTTATTAATGGTAAAAAAGTATCTGAAAATGACTTAATAATTGCTTTAAAAAGTAATGGAGTTCATAGTAACGGCTTTAGTTTAGTAAGAAAAATTATTCAAAATAATAATCAAATAGATAAAGAATTTGAAAAAGTTTCTCACTTAAATTTTTATGATGAGTTATTGAAACCTACAAAAATTTACAATAATGTGATTAACCAAATGTTATCTGAAAATATAGAAATTAAAGCAATGTCTCATATTACTGGAGGAGGAATTCCAGAAAATTTACCAAGATGTATGCCTTCTGATTTTATTCCTTATATCAATACCAGTTCTTGGGAAATACCTATTTTATTTAAATTCCTTAAAGAGAAAGGATCAATTCCTGAAAAAGATTTTTGGAATACTTTCAATCTTGGAGTCGGATTCTGTTTAATTATCGATAAACAATTTAAGGACGCGATATTAAGTATCTGTAAAGATCATGACATAGATAGTTGGGAAATTGGAAAGATAGTTCGAAAAAATGATTCAACAATTAGTGAATTTTTACCTGAAATTTTAACTTAATTTTTTTTTATACCCAAATGAAAAAGTTATGTGTAATATAATAAAATTACCACCGAGTTATATCGGAAGTTTAAGTATTAAGATTTAACCTTTAATTCAATGCCTTTTGCAAATAATCAAAGAATTACACGTAGACGTAGTTCAGCAGGTCCTACACCTCCAAAAAGACCAATAGGTAATAATTCTGAATTTAGTGGTAGACAGTCTCAAGGCCCAAGACCTACTTTCCTGACACTTAGGGATCATGGGAAGGTTTTTGTGGCTGATTTGCCTAATTTGTCAGATGGTCAATTAGCTCATATCAGTAAAGAAGCTAATGAAGTTTTAAATAGTTTGGAAAAAAGGCTTATTGATCTTGAAAATGAGCCTGATATTAGTAATCCTGAAAATGACACGCTTATAAAAGCCTCTACCAAAAGAGATGTCACACTTAGGTTTATCAAATCCATAGAAGAAGAACAAGAACATAGAAAGAATAATCCTGCGTTGAGAGATGCTGCTTCTGAATCGTTACCTAGAACTTTTCTCGAGGTCGCTAGACATAGATTGCCAGGAGCAACTTTTGATTCATTACTTCGAGAAGCTCTTGAAGCATGTGCAGTCGATGAGAGTATTGAAGAAAATCAAATTATTGAAGAGCCCAAAGAAACTGTAAAAGTTATGGATATACCCTCTTCAAGCACAAATGCTTCACTTGTTGTTAGTATCGATTCAAGTGATAACTCCAAGAATGGCTCTATTTGATTCAAAAAAAGAGTTAAAAAGTTTAAAGGTTCAAAATAGTTCAAAAATTAATCTTCCTTCAAATAAAGATGTTATTTTATGTAATCATTGCAAAAGGACAACATCAAATGGTGTTAGATGTTTAGGAATGTGTGTAGCAGATAATGATTACTAAAATCGTTCAAATATATATAGAAAATAATCTGTAGTAAACAAGTGAGATAATGAAATTATTAAAAATATTTTGGAATGAAAATTTGGTCAACTTGCCGGCCACGTGCAGACCAGTAATTCCACTAAATTGTCCCTAGAAAATGTATAACAGATATACAGAACTTAAGTTTCTAGAGGGGTTTATAGTGAACTTAGTATCAAAATTAAAGAAGGCGGCACCCAGATTCGAACTGGGGATAAAGGATTTGCAATCCTCTGCCTTACCACTTGGCCATGCCGCCGAAAAAGATTCAATTGAATCTAATAATGATCTTAACAGTAAGGTGACACATTCTATATTATTTATATGCAATGGCCATGGAGAAGATGTAATAGCATCAGAAATAATAAAAAGATTATTAAAAACAATAGAAAATAAAAATATCGAAGTTTTGCCTTTAGTAGGAAAAGGAGATGCATTTAATTCCATACAATCAACGAATTTTCGCAAAATAGGATATTTAAAAGAGCTGCCAAGTGGAGGTTTTAGTAATCAAAGTCTGAAGGGATTTTTGCTTGATTTGTTTGCAGGATTTTTAATTGATAATTTAAGAAATTTTTTAATTGTAAAACAAAAGTCAAAACATAACTACAAAATTATTGCTGTAGGAGATTTTCTACCATTACTTTACGCTTGGAGTTCAGAATGCGAATTCAGTTTTATTGGGACTCCCAAAAGTGACCATACTTGGAGTAGTGGACCAGGTTGGTCTTTAACCGATTTTTATCATAAGTCTAAAGGTTCTGAATGGGACCCATGGGAAATGTTTTTAATGACATCTCCAAGATGTAAAGATTTAATTATGAGAGATAAAATCACAGCTACGAATTTGAATAGAAAAAATATTAATGCAAAATATTTGGGTAATCCAATGATGGATTTTGTTAATACCAAAAATGAAAAGATATCAAATATTATTGCTTTCAAAAGGATAATTGTATTAATTGGAAGTAGATACCCAGAAGCATTGAAAAATCTTGAAAAATTTCTTGATTGTTTGCGAAAATTGGATTTATCTAAGGATGTGGTAATACTTTTGCCTTTGAGCATTAATGCTAATGTGATTCAAATTCAAAGTTATTTAAATAAATACGGTTTTGTAAAACAGACTAAAGTTAAATTCTTGATTGATGAAGATTCAGTATGGAAAAATAAAGAAAAATATATATTGATTGGAAAAGGTAAATTCAATTTATGGGCCAATATGGCAGATGTTGGCTTATCTAATGCCGGAACTGCTACAGAGCAAATTGCTGGTCTAGGAATTCCATCTCTTTCTCTTCCAGGATCTGGACCACAATTTACAAAATCATTTGCGAAAAGGCAATCAAGATTATTAGGAGGTAGCGTTATTGTATGCAAGAATAAAAAAATTCTTTTAAAACGTTTAAGTTTACTTTTGAGAGAAAAAGTTGATAGGTTAGAGCAAGCGAAAATTGGAAAAAAAAGAATGGGTGAATCTGGCGCAAGCAAGAAAATTGTAGATTCTATCAACTCTCATTTGTTATCTTAGTAAATGGCACTATCGTTGAAATTTTTTATGTATCCAATAAATGATCGGCAATATCTAACAATTTGTGCAGAGATTGCAAAGATTTTGAGTATAAGCTTATCTGCTGCTAAAAAGAAAGTTGAAATTAAGATTGCGAAAGAAGGCTCCAAAACTATTCAAGAAAAAATACAAGTTGCGCAAAATCTCTTAGAAATTTGTAAAAAAAATGAAGGAGATAAATCAAGTTCTTCAAGAATACTTGATAAGCTTATGGAAACTCTTAAAAATGAAGATAATTTTTTAACTGAAGATTGATTTTTAATGTTCAAAGATATTTGAAAATTTTAGTATGTCTAAATCAGCATGCACAGGAACTGTTTTGAAACATTTTTGAGCTAACTCATATCTATTTTCTCTCTCTAAGATAACTTTTAATTTATTCATCGCTTCAATTAAATATCTAACATCATTTGCTGCATAATCTAATTGATTTTTTGTTAAATCTTTGTTACTCCCCCAATCACTGCTTTGTGAACTTTTGTCTAATTCTATCCCTAATAATTCATTGATTAAATCTTTTAAGCCGTGTTTATTTGTATATGTTCTTGCTAACTTACTAGCAATTTTTGTACAAAAAATATTTTTTGTATTAATTCCAAGATTGCACTTTAGCGCTGCTACATCAAATCTTGCATAGTGAAAGATTTTAGTAATTTTTTCATCTTCAAGAAGTGCTTTTAAATTAGGAGAAGAAGATGTATTTAGTTCGATTTTTATACAGGATGTTCTTTTAAATTCATTGCATATTTGTACTAAACATAATCTATCTCTTCCATGAATTAACCCCATTGCTTCAGTGTCAATAGCTAGGTAAGATGATTTTTTATAAAGATTATATAAATCTGCTGTTAAATCACTATAAAGAAAATCAATATTTTTTTTTTCACTAGTCATATTTATAAAATATTTAAAGTTATTTAAGATTTGCCAAATTTATAAGAGTTTTTATTTAATTAAATTTTCTCTTACCTAATATATTTATTTTACAGAATAAATCTAAAAAATTATAATATGATGTAACTTTAATTTTTATTCACGAGTTACTATAAAAAATTAACTTAATGTCCTATTCCTTAAATTCAACATTATTGCTGACAATTCTTCTTGCTATAGGATTATTTTTTTTTCTTAGAGCTTCAAGTAAAGATAGAACAACCATTGTTGAGATTTCATCTTCTCAACAGCCAGTTAAGGTTTTAAATGGTTTATGTGAATGGCTTAATTTAAGGGGATGGAAGCAAACCGGAGGAGATTTTGAACAAAGAATTTTAATATTTAAAGGTCAAGTTGTTTCTAGTAAATCTTTAGCAATTTTTTTAGGTTTTCTTGGCGGTTTTGGTTCTTGCGCTTTGGGTTTAGTAATTATTCAAATATATCCTGAATTAGGTTGGTGGCCTATTCTTTTAGGATTAATTGGGGGTCCTTTGTCTGGTATGGTTTATTTTAAAAAATCAGCAAGAGAAGAAAAATTTGAATTAAGGTTGATTAACGAAAATGATAATGATTCAACTTTCATGAGATTAAGAGCGCATAGGGATGAATTAATCTCTTTAGAAAATGAACTTGGAGAAAAACTTCAATTAAAAAGCGATGGTTCTTTATTCAAAACTCCTATTTAAGGTTAGTTCAAAAGTTATTTGATAATTTTTAATCAAAGATATTATTCTCCATACAGAATTTTTCTAAATTTTTATCATTTAACCAATCTTGGGGTTTGGTAAAAATTGATGTGAGAAATTCCTCTCTAGAACCCTTTTTAGCTTTATATCCATACTCCCATCTAGCTAAAGGCGGCAATGACATTAATATAGATTCAGTTCTACCGTTTGTTTGTAATCCAAAAATTGTCCCTCTATCCCAAACTAAATTGAATTCGACATATCTACCTCTTCGATATAGCTGGAATTCTCTTTCCTTCGATGTATATGTTTGAGTGGCTCTCTTTTCAATAATGGGCAGATATGAAGGGAGAAATGCCTGCCCACAGTTTTCTGCTAAAGAAAATAAATCATCCCAATTTAAATTAGATATACCAATATTTTGTGAAGCTTTTGATGCCTTCCCATTTTGATTATTTCCTCTATAGATATTGCCTGAACCATCTTGATAATCATAAAAAATACCTCCTATTCCTCTAGATTCATTTCTGTGCTTCAAGAAGAAATATTCATCACACCATGGTTTGAATACCTTATGTAAATTTTGATCAACTTTTTCGCAAGCTTTTTTATGCTCTTTATGAAAATTTCTCACATCAGAAAGATAAGGATAAAAAGGGGTTAAGTCTGCACCTCCGCCAAACCACCAAACAGGACCAGCTTCGAAATACCTATAATTCAGATGAACTGTTGGAATATAAGGATTCTTAGGGTGCAATACCATAGAAGTTCCTGTCGCAAACCATTCATGACCCTTAGCTTCGGGTCTCTGAGAGATTATTGATTGAGGTAATTCTTTCCCCTGTACTTCAGAGAAATTTACTCCTGCCTGCTCAAAAATAGAACCGTTTTTCAATACTCTCGACCTTCCACCACCACCTTCGTCTCTTAGCCAGGATTCTTCGGTGAATTTCGCTTTACCATCTACATTTTCAAGGCCTGAACAAATTTTGTCTTGTAGAGTTAATAAGAGATTTTTAGTTTTCTCTCTCGAGTTTTTAGGAGGTTCTTTGAGCATGTATTTAGTAAATCTTGAAGAAAAAAAATTTTTGGTTAATTATAAGTTTCCCTTTATAATTTCTCTTAAGGGGGGCTTATTTCCTATTATTTGATAGTTCGACATAGTTCTTAATCTTTTAAACTGTCGACTACCTTGTTAAAATATTTAAAAATTTAATGACCACGATAGAAGATGCGAATTTTGCTTTACAAAAGGTTCTAGATGCTGGATCAAAGAAAAATGTAATTGAATTAGCTTGGATTAGAAACGTAAGAGTAACTATACCAAGAGTAATCGTAACACTATCATTACCTTCATTCGCAACTTCTCAGAGAGATAGAATTGTCAATGAGGTTCGCAAAATACTACTGGATTTTGAAGATATTGATGATGTTCAAATAGAGATAGATAATAATCTTGCCAAATCAGAATCTAAAACTGAAAGTAATGGTCCTGAGTTGCAACAGATTGACGGTATTCGACATATCATCGCTGTTAGCAGTGGTAAAGGTGGAGTTGGGAAAAGTACTATCGCAGTTAATCTTGCTTGTTCTTTAGCTAAATTAGGATTAAAAACTGGTTTACTCGATGCGGATATCTATGGACCCAATACTCCCTCAATGATGGGAGTGACTGAACAGAATCCAAAGGTTACAGAAGGTAGTGGTAATGATCAAAGGTTAATACCAATAAATAAATATGGAATTTCATTAGTATCTATGGGTTTCCTTATAGAAGAAGGTCAGCCAGTTATATGGAGAGGGCCAATGCTAAATAGCATTATCCGTCAATTTCTTTACCAAGTTGAATGGAATAATCTAGATTTTCTGGTTATTGACTTGCCTCCAGGAACAGGTGATGCTCAAATTTCCCTTTCTCAATCTGTGCCTATTGCTGGAGCTATTGTGGTTACTACTCCACAACAAGTATCTTTGCAAGATGCAAGGAGGGGATTAGCAATGTTTAAACAACTTGGAGTGCCTTTATTGGGAATAGTAGAAAATATGTCAGTATTTATTCCGCCAGATATGCCAAGTAAAAAATATGAAATTTTTGGTAAAGGTGGTGGACAAATATTAGCTAAAGAAAATGATTTACCGTTATTAGCACAAATTCCTATTGAAATTCCTCTTGTTGATGAAAGCAATAAAGGAATACCAATCTCAATAAGCCAGCCAAATAAAGAAAGTTCTATTGAATTTAGTAATTTAGCTCAATTAATTAAAAATAAATTTGTTAATTAACAATTAATGTTTAGAGGAATTTCTTTATTAAGTAAGAGAGGGGTTTTTCAAAAAAAAGATAAGTTTAGTAGAGGATTTTTATTCTCCCCACTACTTTTGATCCCTCTTTTTTTAGTTATTATTTCGGGTTTTTTAATAAAAAGTATTCAGGGAGATTTTTTAGTATCTAATTATTTAAGTCACATCCTAACTGGTTTTTTAGGTTATTTTTTGGCATTTTCCATTTCTTATATACCATTAGAGAGACTTAGAAAGTATTTGATACCATTTTATTTATGTACTTTAATATCCTTATTTCTAATTTATTTTTTGGGGATAACAGTTTCTGGAGCTCAAAGATGGCTAAACTTGGGAATTTTTTCCTTTCAGCCTTCAGAAGTCGCTAAATTGAGCACGGTATTAACTCTGGCTTTAGTTCTAGATAAAAAAATAATTTCAACAATAAAAGATTTAGTATTGCCCTTATTAGTAGTTATTGTTCCTTGGTTATTAATTTTTTTTCAGCCTGACTTAGGAACCTCTTTAGTTTTATTAGTTTTGACAGGTGTGATGCTCTATTGGTCGCAAATGCCCATAGAGTGGATTTTGATATTAGTCTTCTGTATTGTAACTTCTATATTCTATTTAACCTTACCAAATGTTCTTATTTTCTGGATTCCATTTATAGGATATCTTGCTTATAGATCCTCGAAAAAGAAAATTATTTTTTCTGTTCTTGCTATTTCCATTCATTTATTGGTGGCGAAATCGACACCAATTTTGTGGCAATATGGCCTAAAAGAATATCAAAAAGATAGATTGGTTTTATTTTTAGATCCCAATAGAGATCCTTTAGGTGGTGGATACCATTTATTACAGAGTAAAATTGCAATTGGATCTGGAGGATTTTTTGGGACTGGTTTGTTACAAGGTAAGCTGACTAATTTGCAATTTATACCAGAGCAACATACTGATTTTATATTCAGTGCTTTAGGCGAAGAGTTGGGTTTTTTAGGATGCATAATAGTTTTATTTTTGTTCTTTTTTTTGATTCAAAAGATTATTAAAATTGCAACAAGTGCTAGAAGTGACTTTGAATCTCTAATTGTTATTGGCATAGCCGCAACTTTCTTATTCCAAATTATTATTAACTTATTTATGACCATTGGATTAGGACCAGTCACTGGAATACCTCTTCCTTTTATGAGCTATGGTAGAACATCTTTGGTGATTAATTTTATATCTATTGGATTCGTATTATCTATACTGAAACGCTCTAGATCATTAAGAAATTGATGAAATCAAAAATTACTATAAAAAAAATTCAAGACCTTTTAATTAAAGGATTTCAAACTATAAATGTCGATGATGATACCTCTAGAAGAATGTGGTGGGCCTCTTTAGAAGTAATTCAAAAAGAGTTTCTTTCTCAGAATTGTCAACAGGGAGGTATTTGGGTTGCCTCTCCTTTGCCAGCTCTAAATGATAAAAAATTTTTTAATCAACTTCATGGCTGGTTGTGGTCACCAGAGGGTTTTCCATATTTTCAAAAAGATAATGCAGGTTTTTTACCAGGTAATAACCAAGCCAAGGTAAAAAAAGATTTTGATTTCATTAGTAATTACAAAGTCTTAAATCTCAGTCAAAAAGATGGATATGAACCTTTTTTGATGATAATTACCCCAAATTTTCAATGTATATTATCAATCGTAGGAGAAAAAGATAAGAAAATCCTATTAATGAAATGTGATGAAGAAAGCTTAAAAATTTCAATTGAATTAATGCATGCGAAATTAAAGCAAGAAAATTATGAGGAAGGAGTTAAATTTCGTAATGCAATCAATAATTTAGGTAATCTTAATATTAATAATCATTTTGAGAAAAATTTTTGGCCAATATTATCGGCAAAATTGGCAAATTTGGGACCAAACCATAACATAAAGAATTCTGAAAGAAACGATAAAAAAAATGTACAAATAACCGAAGCAAAATTGTTAAGTGCCATTTCTCATGAAGTAAGAACCCCCTTAGCCACTATAAGAACATTAATAAGTTCTACTTTAAAGAAATACAATATGGATGAATCAATGAGAAATCGTTTAATTCAAATAGATAATGAATGTAATGAACAAATTGATAGGTTCGGTTTAATCTTTAATGCGGCAGAATTGGTAAGTAATGAAGTTCCTTCATTAAATAACTTGGCAAAAATTAATTTAGCCGAAATTTTTAAAAAACTTGCTCCTGTATGGAATCAACAATTAAATCGACGTGGTATTTCTTTAAAGATCGACATTCCCAGTCAACTCCCCCAAATCTTAAGTGATTCTGAAAAATTAGAATTAATGTTAAGAGGTTTAATTGATAAAAATACTAGAGGGTTGAAAGAGGGTAGTACATTAATTTTAGAATTAAGACCAGCTGGCCAAAAGCTCAAACTTCAACTAAAAGTACAAAAATTAGATAATAAGAAAAAAGAAAGACCAAGAAGAGAAGATGGTTCTGATTTAGGTCCTGTTTTAAATTGGAACCCTCAAACAGGTAGTTTACAACTCAGTCAAAATGCTACTCAAAAGTTGTTAGCTAGTTTAGGAGGCCATGTCACGCAAAGGCGTGATACGGGTTTGACAGTATTTTTCCCGATTTCAGATTCAAATTAAAACGAGAAACAAGTTTTACATTTATTAAATAATGTAGAAACTTTTCTATAAATTTTGAATTTTGTAAAATATGAATGCTAATTTCTTATTATAAATAACTCAAAATCTAGGATGACTGAAACTTTAGTTGGTCAATTTCCAAAGCATATAGGAAGTACTGGGGGTTTATTAAACTCAGCAGAAACCGAAGAAAAATATGCGATTGTATGGAATAGTTCAAAAGAACAAGCATTTGAATTACCCACCGGTGGTGCAGCTATTATGCATGAAGGTGATAATTTAATGTATTTTGCAAGAAAAGAACAATGCCTTGCACTAGGTACACAATTAAGAGCTTTTAAACCAAGAATTGAGGACTTTAAAATCTATAGAGTGTTCCCAAGTGGTGATACTGAATTCTTACATCCAAAAGATGGTGTGTTCCCTGAGAAAGTTAATGAGGGCAGAGAAAAAGTTGGCCATAACTCAAGGAGAATAGGTGAAAACCCTAATCCAGCTGGGTTGAAATTTACAACTAAGAATACTTTTGATTAAATACCTCAAAGTTGATATAAAAGAAGAATATAATTATAATTTGGGTTGACATTATTAGTATGATCAGCTCACAGAAAGATAGTTTTTACAAGTCTCACAAAGAAGGTAAGAATTTTATACCTATCACTCAAACATGGCCGGCAGATTTAGAGACTCCATTGTCGACGTGGTTAAAATTATCTGAAAAAGATTCGCATGGTGTTTTTCTTGAATCTGTTGAAGGTGGGGAAAGTTTGGGTAGATGGAGTATTGTTGCTACTAAGCCTCTTTGGGAAGCCGTTTGTTATGGAAAAGAAATAGTTAAAACCTGGAATAATGGAAAAACTGAAATATATAAAGGAGATCCCTTTAATATTTTAAGAACTTGGACAAAGGAATATAAGTCATCTATGCTTGATGACTTTCCATCAATTGGACAGTTATATGGTTCCTGGGGTTATGAATTAATTAATCGAATAGAACCAAGTGTCCCAATAAATGAAATAGAAGAAAATAATATACCTTATGGCTCCTGGATGTTTTTTGATCAGTTAGTTGTTTTTGATCAAACAAAAAGATGTATTACCGCAGTAGTTTATGCAAACACAACTGCTTCAAAAGATCTTTCTATTGAAGCAGTTTATCTAAACTCAATCTCTAAAATTAAGAAAACTAGAGATTTAATGAAAGTTCCTCTGAAAGAAAAAGAGTTTTTAGAGTGGAATGAAAATGAGAATTTGAATTTAGATATTAAAAGTAATTGGAAGAAAAAAGATTTTGAGGATGCAGTTCTCTTGGCAAAAGAATATATAAGAAAAGGAGATATCTTTCAAATCGTTATAAGTCAGAGATTTCATACTAAAGTCAATAATGATCCCTTTAATTTATACAGAAGCTTAAGGATGGTTAATCCATCTCCATATATGTCATTTTTTGATTTTGGCTCATGGTATCTGATAGGTTCTAGTCCTGAAGTTATGGTTAAAGCTGAAAAGAATAAACAAAGTCAGATTGTTGCAAGCTTAAGACCAATAGCTGGTACAAGACCTAGAGGCAATGATCCTCAACAAGATCTGGAATTAGAAAAGGATTTATTAAAAGATCCAAAAGAAATAGCAGAGCATGTAATGCTTATAGATCTTGGGAGAAATGATCTTGGAAGAGTTTGTGAAATTGGTACTGTGGAGGTCAGAGATTTAATGGTTATTGAAAAATATTCACATGTTATGCATATAGTCAGTGAAGTTGAGGGAATCTTAAAAAACAATACTGATGTATGGGATTTGTTAAAGGCATGTTTCCCAGCTGGAACAGTTACTGGGGCACCAAAAATAAGAGCTATGCAATTGATTAAACACTTTGAAAAAGATGCTAGAGGACCTTATGCTGGTGTTTATGGATCGATTGATATTAATGGTGCTTTAAATACAGCAATTACAATAAGAACTATGATAGTTAAACCCTCAAAAGATGGAAAATATGAGGTATCAGTACAAGCAGGTGCTGGAATAGTTGCTGATTCTTCTCCTGAGAATGAATATCAAGAAACAATTAATAAAGCTAAGGGGATACTAAAAGCATTAGCTTGTTTGGATAAATAAATGAGTAACGTGAATCTTTATAAAGGTTTTGAAGTGGAACTTTTTACAGGTTCTTTTGATTCTCATATTGGTGTTTCAGCTGATATTGAAAAAAATTTTTCTAATTTTGTGAAAGAGCCAGATAATAGAAATGTTGAATACATAACAACTCCTGAAAAAGACTATAAGTTTTTATACGAGAAATTAATAACTCCAAGAAAAAAATTAAGACATTGGTTAAATAATAAAGGTTTAACAATCATTCCTTCATCTACGCTTTGTTTTAAACACGATATTCAATTTCAAAGATCTGATATTGATAATGTTTATCATCAATTTATACAAGATAATTATGGAATCTCTATTGCAACTTCAAGTGTCCACATAAATATAGGAATAGATGACTTAGATAAGCTTTTTGCTGCTATAAGACTTATAAGATCTGAGGCTGCTTTATATCTAGCAATAAGTGCTAGTTCGCCTTTTTTAAACAATAAAATTACTGAAAATCACTCCCAGAGATGGATTCAGTTTCCTAAAACACCAAGTAAGGTACCTTTTTTTCAAAATCATGATTCCTATATCGATTGGATCGAAGAAAATATAGCTAATAAAAACATGCAAAATATCAGGCATTTTTGGTCTTCAATTCGACCAAATGGTCCCCAAAGGCCTTTAATTCTTGATCGTTTGGAATTAAGAATTTGTGATTTTGTTCACGATATTAATTTGCTATTAGGGATAACGGCTATGCTAGAACTCAGGATTTTAAATCTTTTTGAAAATATAAATACTTTAGACCCTTTGAATGCAAGTATTTTTTCTAATGATGAATTATCAGCAATATGTGACCAAAATGAAATTAATGCTGCTAAAGATAGTCTGAATTCAGAGTTAATTCACTGGCAAGATGGCAAAAAAGTTGTTTGTAGAGAATGGATTCAAAACTTATTATCAGATTTATCAACCAGCGCAGAAAAATTTAATATGAAACATCTTTTGAAACCTATTTATAAAGTTCTTGAAGAAGGGAATCAATCTATGAAATGGATAAATCAATATGAAAAAGGTTTTTCTATTGAGCAAATAATGAAAATTTCTATCGATGATATGATCAAGAATGAAGACAAGAGTATTTGATTATTTAAACAAACATTTGATCTGAATATTTTTACTTGTGACATAATAATTATATGGAATCTTTTCAACAGATTAAAAATAATAATGTGGATCTGATCAGTAACAATGATCCACTTGATAAAAATCGTCTTTTAATAGAGGATTTATGGGAATCTGTGCTTAGGGAAGAATGCCCAGATGATCAGGCAGACAGATTGATACAGCTTAAAGAATTAAGTTATTCAAAACAAATTGATGGTGATAGTTCAAAAACTTTTAAAAATGAAATAGTTGATATTGTGAATTCTATGGATTTAGCAGAATCCATTGCAGCAGCAAGGGCTTTTTCATTATATTTTCAACTAGTGAATATTTTGGAACAAAGAGTTGAGGAAGATAGATATATTCAAAGCTTTACAAATAAGAATGTTCAAAAATCGCCCGATAATCTTGATCCTTTTGCCCCAGCATTGGCTAGGCAAAATGCTCCAGTAACTTTTAGAGAATTATTTTATAGGCTTAGAACATTAAATGTACCTCCAGGAAAATTAGAGGAGTTATTGCAGGAAATGGATATTCGTTTAGTTTTTACTGCACATCCGACTGAGATAGTAAGACATACGATTAGACATAAGCAAACTAGAGTTGCAAATTTATTGAAAACAATACAGGTTGAGCAATTTTTAACTAGCGAAGCAAAAAATTCTCTCAAAATCCAATTAAAAGAAGAAGTAAGACTTTGGTGGAGAACTGATGAATTGCATCAATTTAAACCTTCAGTTTTAGATGAAGTAGATTATGCCTTGCATTATTTTCAGCAAGTTTTATTTAATGCAATGCCTCAATTGAGAGGCAGAATCGCTGAAGCGCTCACCGAGAACTATCCAGATGTTCAGATGCCCCCAGAATCTTTTTGTAACTTCGGTTCTTGGGTCGGCTCCGATAGGGATGGTAATCCATCGGTCACTCCTGAGATAACATGGAGAACTGCTTGCTACCAAAGACAGTTGATGTTGGAAAGATATATTATTTCAGTATCTAATCTTAGAGATCAATTAAGTGTCTCAATGCAATGGAGTCAAGTGAGTTCTTCTCTATTAGAGTCATTAGAAACAGATAGGGTTAAGTTTCCAGAAATCTATGAAGCTAGGGCTACAAGATACAGATCAGAACCTTACCGACTGAAATTGAGTTATATTTTAGAAAAATTAAGGTTAACACAAGAAAGAAATAATTTATTATCTGATAGTGGGTGGAAATTTGACTTAGAGGGAGAGATGGATACTAAAAATATAGATAAAGTTGAAAACTTATATTACAAATCAGTAAACGAATTTACATATGATCTTGAACTAATTAAAAATAGCCTGATTAGTACGGATTTAACTTGTGAAGCTGTAAATACTTTACTTACTCAGGTTCATATTTTTGGATTTTCTTTAGCAAGTTTAGATATTCGTCAAGAAAGTACAAGGCATAGTGACGCAATACAAGAGCTCACAAATTATCTTGACTTACCTGTACTATATGACCAAATGTCTGAGGAAGAGAAAATTAAATGGCTTGTGGACGAATTAAATACAAAAAGGCCTTTAATTCCTTATGAAGTTAACTGGACAAAAAATACAGAAGAAACATTCTCAGTTTTTAAAATGGTTAAGAGACTGCAGCAAGAATTTGGAAGTAGAATTTGTCATTCTTATGTAATTTCAATGAGTCATAGTGCATCTGATTTGCTTGAAGTGCTCTTATTGGCAAAAGAAATGGGACTTCTTGATCAAAATTCACAAAAGTCAAAATTATTAGTCGTTCCTCTTTTCGAAACTGTTGAAGACCTTAAAAGAGCACCTGAAGTAATGGAAAAGTTGTTTAAATTAGATTTTTACAGATTATTATTGCCAAAAGTTGGAGAATCATTTAAACCTCTTCAAGAATTAATGCTTGGATATTCTGATAGTAATAAAGATTCCGGGTTTGTTTCTAGTAATTGGGAAATTCATAGAGCCCAGATAGCTCTTCAAAATCTTGCAAGTAGAAATAATATATTGCTAAGACTATTTCATGGACGAGGCGGTTCTGTAGGTAGAGGGGGAGGACCAGCCTATCAGGCAATATTGGCGCAACCAAGCGGGACTTTAAAAGGGAGAATAAAAATAACAGAACAAGGTGAAGTTTTAGCTTCAAAATATAGTCTTCCTGAACTAGCTTTGTATAACCTTGAAACTGTCACTACAGCAGTTATTCAAAATAGTTTGGTCAATAATAGACTTGATGCTACTCCAGAATGGAATCAATTAATGTCTAGGCTGGCAGAAACATCAAGGGCTCACTATAGAAAATTAGTGCATGAGAATCCTGATTTGTTGAATTTCTTTCAAGAGGTCACGCCAATAGAAGAGATAAGTAAATTACAAATATCTAGCAGGCCTGCGAGAAGAAAGAAAGGTGCGAAAGATTTGTCAAGTTTAAGAGCTATTCCATGGGTATTTGGATGGACACAAAGTAGATTTCTTTTGCCAAGTTGGTTTGGAGTAGGTACTGCATTATCATCTGAATTAAATTCAGACCCACAACAAATTGAATTATTACGAGTTCTCCATCAAAGATGGCCATTTTTTAGAATGCTTATATCCAAGGTAGAAATGACATTATCTAAAGTGGATTTGGAAGTTGCTAAATATTATGTTGACACTCTTGGTAGTGAAGAAAAGAAAGATTCTTTTGATGTTATTTTTGAAGTAATTTCTAAAGAATATAATCTTACAAAATCTTTAATACTTGAAATAACTGGTAAAAATCAGCTCCTTGAATCTGATAGAGACTTGAAATCATCAGTAAGCTTGAGAAATAAGACAATCATCCCATTGGGATTTTTGCAGGTTTCACTTTTAAGAAGACTGAGAGACCAAACAAGACAACCCCCAATTAGCGAATTTCTTATTGATAAAGATGAATCTAGAAGAGCTTATAGTAGAAGTGAGCTATTGAGGGGGGCACTTTTAACTATTAATGGAATAGCAGCTGGCATGAGAAATACAGGTTGATAATTGCAATATTTTTCTACAAAAAAACTTGTTATTCCAGAGGGTTATTTTGTAAACTCTTCTCAGATTCCATTAGCTAAAGAAGTTAACAGACTTTTAGCTAATTGTGGTTGTGAGACATTTCCAATAAAACCCCTGTCTGAGGCTATTCAGAAAAGTAATTTCTTTTTTACCATACAAAATGAATCAAATAATAAATTATATGGCTTTGTAAGGGTTACATCCGATAAGGGATTGAATGCTAATTTATGGAATTTAAGTGCAGCACCAGGTAATAATCAGAAACTTTATTATTCAATATTGCTTCAATTAACTCTTGAGAAAATAAATAGAGAAATGCCTGGATGCAGTATTTCTGTACAGGCTCCATTGTCTTCATTTAAAAGTTTAGAAGAAAGTGGATTTATACTAGATCCAAATGGAATAAGAGTAATGGGATATAAACTTTAAAAATGATGATACGAGCATGGAGGGATTCGAACCCCCGACTCTCAGAACCGGAATCTGATGCTCTATCCAACTGAGCTACATGCCCTTTAATTTTTCAATTTCTTTAAAGAAAATCTAAATATTTTAAACTTAGCTAATTTAATTAATGAATGCATAAAAAACATTTTTTTAAATAAATTAAAAATTAAAAATTTTCGGAACCATAAAAGTTTTGAACTTGATCTAAAAGAGCAAAGAACAATTGTTCTTGGTTGTAATGGTATTGGCAAGTCAAATTTACTTGAATCGGTTGAATTTTTAAGTCAATTAAAATCTAATAGAGCATTAAGTGATAAAGATTTAATAGAAAATGATAGTGATATGTCAGTAGTCATGGGACAAATAGATTTTAAAGATGATTTGGAGTTAAATCTATTTCGAAAAGGCCCTAAAAGAATTTATGTCAATGAATCAATCTTGAAAAAGCAGAGTGAAATAAAGAATTATATTCGGAGCGTATGTTTCTGTTCAAATGATATAGATATTGTTAGAAGTGACCCGAGTTTTCGAAGAACATGGATTGATAAAGTTGTATCTCAGCTTGAACCAGTATATTCAGAATTGATAGTTAGATTTAACAGGCTTTTAAAACAAAGAAGTCATTTTTGGCGTTCAGAAAGCTTCCTGAAAAACCAATCCTCAGACATTGTTGAAAGCTTTGATATTCAGATGTCAATAATAGGTACAAGAATTTTTAGGCGAAGAAGAAGGGCTTTATTAAAAATAAAACCATATGTTGAATACTGGCATAATCACTTAAGTAAATCTAAAGAGCAAATAGGTATAAATTATCTTTCAGGGATAAAAAATATAAGTCAAGAAGAAGAAGAAGAAAAAGTTATTAGTAAGAAAATAGCAGAACAACTATTAGAGCAGCGTTCAATCGAAGTATTGACTGGTAAATGTAATTTTGGACCTCATCGTGATGATATTGAGTTTCTAATTAATGATATTTCAGTTAGAAAATATGGTTCATCCGGTCAACAAAGAACTTTTATTTTGGCTTTAAAGATGGCTGAACTAGATTTATTAACTAAAACATTAAATGTCCCTCCAATACTTATATTGGATGATGTCTTGGCGGAACTAGATATAACTAGGCAAAATTTGTTACTAAATTCTGTTGGCAAAGATAGTCAATGTTTTATAAGTGCAACACATCTTGATAACTTTAATAAGTCTTTTTTAGGCTCTTCACAAATGATTTACTTATAATTCTAAAAGTTACGATTTTTAGCTAATCTTGTATTCATATAAATTTATTTAATGGAAGTCCCAAAAAAGAATCTAATTTTAAATTCGTTTGGTAATGAACAAAAATTAAGTCATCAAAGTAAACACCTGTTGTTGGAACTTTATAGATGTGATTACGAAAAATTAAATGATGAATCCTTTTTGCGTTGTACATTAAACAGAGCTGCCAAATTGGCAAAGGCAACAGTTCTGAATTTGATAAGTAATAAATTCGAACCTCAAGGGGTTACAGCAATTGCATTACTTTCTGAATCCCATATTTCAATCCATACTTGGCCCGAATCTAATTATTCTGCAGCCGATATCTTTACATGTGGTCAAAATATGTTGCCAGAACTTGCTAGTCAATATTTAATTGAAGCTTTGAAGGCTGAAGAACATTTCTTGCGTGTTATTGATCGAAATCCACCTGCAGCATTTCATAAACAGATGAGAACGGTTGTCTAACTTGTAATATTTATCTATTTAATTTTCCGCTTATTAGTCCTTCAAGATCTAAGCTTGTGCAATTAAATCCTAAATTCGAAAAAAATTGAACTAAATCACTAAAATTATATTTTTTAAAAAAATGCTTTAATTCATCTTGTGGAATTTCTATTCTTGCGGTTGACCCTTGGCATCTAACTCTAACCTCAGATAAACCACCTTCTTTAAGGTATTCTTCTGCTCTCTCAACCATTTTAAGCCTCTCACTGGTTATTTCATGGCCATAAGGAAATCTTGATGACAAGCAAGGCTGAGCTGGTTTATCCCACCAAGGAAAACCTAATGCTCTTGATATATCCCTAATATCTTGTTTTGAGAATTTGAATTTTGCAAGGGGAGAAACAACTCCTGCTTGTTTTGCGGCTTTTATACCTGGCCTGTAATCTTTAAGATCATCCAGATTGACTCCATCTAAAACAATCTTGTAATTAAGTTTTTTAGATAAATAGGTTGTATGTTTATGAAGCTCTTTTTTACATGCAAAGCACCTATCTTTGGGATTTTCACTATAACTTGATTGGTCTAATTCTGATGTTTGAATTTCTAAATGCTTAATTCCAATCCATTTTGCTTGACTTCTTGCTTCTTCACGAAGTGTATTGGCTAATGCAGGAGAAATACCAGTAATTGCGATAGCTTTGCTACCTAATTGCTCAAATGCTAATGATGCGATTAATGTACTGTCTACTCCTCCTGAATAAGCAATACAAACACTATCAAGATTCTTAATGTATCTTCTAATTGTATAAAGCTTTTCACTTTGTTCATCAGAGAGAATTTCTAGTTGATTGAACATGCTAATTACTTTAAAATTCAAATTACCTATTATATAGGTTGAATTTATTATTATATTTATAATAATATTCTTCACTGTATCTTAGATTAAATTCATTCACCTTGTTCAATTGACGAATATAAGTAGAAATAGAGGCATTGGAATTGTCACAGCAAGTGACAGTCAAGAGAGATCAAAAGGTCAATTACATATTTATGATGGGGAAGGTAAGGGTAAAAGTCAGGCTGCTTTGGGTGTTGTACTCAGGACAATAGGATTAGGAATATGCGAAAAAAGACAGTCAAGAGTTCTACTTCTCAGATTTTTAAAAGGTCCTGAGAGGTCATATGATGAGGATTCGGCCATAGAGGCCTTACAAAGAGGTTTTCCACATTTAATTGACCATGTAAGGACAGGAAGATCCGAATTCTTTACTGCTGAACAGGTGACAAAGTTTGATATAGGTGAGGCTGAAAGAGGTTGGAATATTGCTAAAGGAGCAATTGCTAGTTCTCTTTATTCTGTAGTTGTTCTTGATGAGTTGAATCCAGTGCTTGATTTGGGCATGCTTGATATCAAGGAAGTAGTTGATTCGCTTCAAAATCGTCCTGATGGAATGGAAATAATTATTACCGGAAGGGCAGCCCCTACTTCTTTGGTAAGAATATCGCAACTCCATTCAGAAATGAGACCACGTTCTACAGGAGACTTATCAAAAACATATGGACAAAGAAGATGCAATGGTGGAATTGAAATTTATACAGGTGAAGGAAAAGGTAAATCCACAAGTGCACTTGGCAAGGCTCTTCAAGCTATTGGTAAAGGAATATCTCAAGATAAAAGTCACAGAGTTCTAATATTGCAGTGGTTAAAAGGTGGAAATGGTTATACCGAAGATGCTGCTATAGATGCTTTGAGAGAAAGTTACCCACATTTGGTAGATCATTTGCGCTCAGGCAGAGATGCGATCGTGTGGAGAGGTCAACAACAGCCAATTGATTATGTTGAGGCTGAAAGAGCATGGGAAATTGCTAAAGCTGCTATTTTGAGTGGTTTATATAAAACAATTATTTTGGATGAATTGAATCCAACTGTTGATTTAGAGCTTTTACCTATGGAATCAATACATCAAACTCTCCTAAAGAAACCAGCAGAAACTGAAGTGGTTATTACTGGTAGATGCAAAAATGAACCTTCATACTTTGAACTCGCCGATGTTTACTCTGAAATGGTCTGTCATAAACATTACGCAAATGTTGGAGTTGATCTGAAAAGAGGTGTAGATTACTAAATATTCTTCAAATTATTAATTTCATAATATTCCTCTTCCCTTTTCAATTCCACCCTTAATTGATCTCGATTGAATTTTGAATTTAGATAAGATTTTTGAAGCTTTAGCAGATCGTTTACCCGATTGACATATGGTAAAAACATCTTTAATTAAACTTTCTTTTTGAATAAATTCTATGTAAGATTCTTCATTCAAATGATTGAGAGGGATAGATATAGAACCCTCTATAGCAAAAGTAGAAAATTCTTCATTTTCTCTAACATCAATTAATAGTATTTTATTGGGTTTTGCTTTGTATAATCTATTAAAATCATGAGCATTAATTATATCTATTGAATTACTTTGCTCAGAACATTGTTCTTCACTATAAAAGTCCTCAAACTGAGAAAGATTTTTTATTGGCTTATTTATCTGATCACTTTTTAAATGGAATTTTTTCATATTTATATTTAACAGATCAAAAATTAAAAGTTTTCCATCTAAAATATCACCTTTTTTTAGAATGATTTTGATAATTTCATTCACTTGAAGAATTCCTATTAACCCTGTTGATACACCAACAACTCCATATTCTTCACAAGTAGGGACAGCATTTTTCGCAGGTGATTCTGGAAGCAAGTCTCTTAAATTAGGACTATTTTTATGTAAATTAAAAACACTAACTTGGCCTTCAAAGCCTTGTACACTTCCAAATACTAGTGGTTTATTTAGTATTAGGCACGCATCATTTATCAAGTATCTAGTACCGAAATTATCTGAGCAATCACAAATAACATCAAATTCTCGTATTATTTTCAGGGCATTCTTAGGGTTAATTCTCTCTGCGAAGGTTAATAATTCACAATTAGGATTGAATTTTGTAATTCTTTCCCGGGCAGAATCAATTTTAAGATTCCCAATAGTATTTGTTCCATGAATTATCTGTCTTTGGAGATTAGATTTCTCAACAGAATCATTATCTGCTATTCCAATTTTCCCAATTCCTGTTGCTGCCAAGTAAATCAAAACAGATGATCCAAGACCACCTGCTCCAATACATAATACTGAACTATTTTTTAGAGCTATTTGACCCTCATAACCTATCTCTTTGAGGGTTAAATGCTTTTGATATCTTTCTTGTTCATCTGCGTTTAAGAAATTAAATTTGATATCTTTGGACATATAGATTTTTTGATTGTGCAAAATAAACTATGAAAATATAATAATTTAAATAAAAATTTTAGCCTTTTAGATTTTTTCTATTTCTGAGATTTATTAATGTTTTATTAATGTTTTTGTTAGAAGTAGATAATAATGTGAAGTTTTTATAAAGCAAATTTAAGTTTAAATATCTCCATAATCTAAATATATCAATTGATCTAAAAAATACAAAATGTTTCGGTTCGGAATTTTGCATAACAAAAAGGTAGTCAACGGGCGTTTTTTCCGATACTGTCTGGTTCATATATATAATTTGCAGCCTGAATGTTCATGAGTGACAACACTTCTGAGTCAAATCAAGACTCTGGCTCCGATACAAGCGCCGACACCAAAAGTTTTTCAGAGAAGTACTCTGATGTAATGGGCAAAGTCAACGAAACACTTGGAAATGTTGATTGGACCCAAATGGGGAAATACGGTAAAGCCGCAGGCATTATTGCCGTTGTGATTATTGCTCAAATAATAATTAAAGTTGTTATTGACACGATAAACTTTTTCCCAATTCTTCCAGGCTTACTTGAACTACTTGGAGTAATTGTTGTAGGTCAATGGAGTTGGCAGAATCTTCGTACCAGTGAAAATCGTGAAGCTGTTTTAGATAAGGTACAAAATCTTAAAAAGACATATCTAGGATAGTTGAAGATTACATATTGATTATTGCTTTTACGTAATTTTTGACTTGATTAAAATATGATCCTCCGAACATATTGGCATGATTCAATATGTGGTAAAAATTATAAATAATAATTCTCTTTTCAAAATCTTTTTGTATTGGAAAAATTTTATGGTACTCGTCATAAAATTCTTTTCTAAACCCTCCAAATAATTTTGTCATAGCTATATCGACTTCATTATCTGCCCACCAAGATGCCGGGTCAAATATTACGCCCTTACCACTGTTGTCCATTCCTGCATTTCCTGACCACAAATCACCATGAACTAGAGCATTTATTGGTTTATGATTAAGTAATTCTGATTTAATTTTTTCTTTTACTTTATTTATAGTTTCTTTCTCTAAAATCTTTGAATTAAGGATTAATAATTGAGGTATTATCCGTAAATTTAAAAAACAATCTATCCAATTATCTTCCCAGCCTTTCTTCTGACCTGTTGTTCCGATAAAACCCTCAACCGGAAACCCAAACATTTTTGGATTAGATTCAGCTGATTTTAAGTGCATTTCTCCTAAACCTTTTCCAAGCTTTTTTTGGTCAAAGTTTTGTATGTCAATCCATTCGATTAAAAGAATCTCTATGTTTTTTATATTTTTATATGCAATCACTTCAGGAATAACTAAGTTTTCTTGATTAATATACTTTCTCAAATTTTGAAGACAATATTTTTCAAATTCAAGAAATTTTTTGTTTCTAACATTTCTTTTAAGGAATAATTTTTTGTTTGAGAATTCGATTTGCCAGGCACTATGAATATCACCCCCATGTACTTGTTCAATACTTTTTGGATAGGTTTCACCTAATTCATCACAAATTTCGCTAACTTCAAGAGAGGATAATTTTTGCATTTTCATGAGAAAGTCCGAAATTGTTGTTGTTGGCGCTGGTATAGCAGGACTCACTTCTGCAGCAATTTTATCAAAACAAGGATTATCAGTGACTTTAATCGAATCTCATACTCAATCAGGAGGTTGTGCCGGTACGTTTAAAAGAAAGAATTATATTTTTGATGTTGGTGCAACTCAGGTTGCGGGTTTAGAGAAAGGAGGAATACATTCTAGGATTTTTGATTTTTTAGATATTCCATCCCCTGAAGCCACAATTTTAGATCCTGCTTGCATTGTTGATTTAAATGATGGTAGTAAAGCTATATCTATTTGGTATGAAAAAAGTAAATGGATTGCTGAACAAGAAATGCAGTTTCCTGGGAGTAGTAGATTTTGGAAACTTTGTACCCTCCTTCATCAAAGTAATTGGATATTTGCTAATAATAATCCTGTATTACCAATAAGGAATTTTTGGGATTTTTCTCAACTTCTTAAAGCACTAGTACCTTCAAACCTTGTTACAGGTCTCTTACTTAAATCTACTATCTTTGATTTATTGCGCATATGTGGATTGTCAAAGAATCAGCGCTTGATTAAATTCTTAAATCTTCAACTAAAACTTTATTCTCAAGAGGACGTTTATAATACTGCAGCATTATATGGATCTACTGTTCTTCAGATGTGTCAACAGCCACATGGTCTTTGGCATCTAAAAAAATCTATGCAGTCTTTGAGTGAAGCATTAGAAAGTTCATTGAGTAAAACTGGAGTAAAACTGATTTTTGGACAAAAAGTAAATTCTATAAATTTTGATGACCTGAATATGTGTTGGAAAGTATCTGCTAATTCGAAAAAAAATTCTTTTATTTACCAAGCAAAAGATTTGATTTATACCGCGCCTCCTCAATCTTTGCTCAAGCATTTGAAAGATCCTTTAAAAAGAAAACTAAGTTATAAAAATCGACTTAATAATTTACCTGATCCAAGTGGAGCTTTAGTTTTTTATTCAGCATTAAAAAAAGAACATATTAAAAAAACTTCCTCCAATCATTATCAATTTGTTTCGAATGAAGTTGGTTCGTTATTTGTATCAATTAGTGATGATGGTGATGGAAGAGCACCAAAAGGTGAGGTTACTTTAATAGCGAGTATTTTTACTAAGACAAAAGATTGGTTTGATCTAGATAAAAAAATTTACTTAAAACAGAAAAAGGATTTCATGAAAAAGATATCACTGGAATTGGAAAGTCAATTTGATATTGATCCTGAAAATTGGCTACATCGGGAATTGGCAACTCCATTGGGGTTTGAAAAATGGACAAATAGACCTAATGGAATGGTAGGCGGGCTTGGTCAAAATCCAAATATTTTTGGACTATTTGGATTATCAAGTAGGACTCCTTTTGAAGGTTTATGGCTTTGTGGAGACTCAATTTATCCAGGAGAGGGCACTGCAGGTGTTAGTCAGTCTGCATTAATGGTTGTAAGGCAAATTTTAGCTTCCAAAGGCATAGAAAATTTTAATTTATAAAATTTTCTCTGATTTCTTTTGCTTCAGCAAGTTTGGTAGAAAGTAACTCCCAATTTTTTCCTTTTATAAGAGATTCCAATGTATTAAGTTTATTTTTAAAGTTATTAATGGCATTTAAAACATTAATCTGATTATTCATAGCTAAATCTAGGCCTAGTTTTTCATTACCGCCGCCAACTCTCGAAGTATCAGCAAATCCTGTAGCTGCAAGCCTTTGTGTGAGATCTAATAAAGATTGATTATTTTTTGTATGTACAGTGTCAATTAGGGCAGAAGCTAAAAATATAGGCAAATGAGAAATTAGAGATACTGCTTCATCATGCTCTTTTGGTGAAGCTTGGCAAATTTCACAATTCATTGACTTTATTAACTTGGAAATAGTTCTTACTGCATTAAAATCACTATTTTGTGTAGGTGTAATAATCCATTTTGCATTTTTAAAAAGACCTTCAAAACCTGAATTAACTCCTTTTTTTTCTGTTCCTGCCATTGGATGTGATCCAATAAAGAGAGGATGTAAATTTTCCCATGTATTTACAATTGGCTCCTTAACAGAGCCTACATCAGTCACTATTGTATCTTGAGGTATTGATGCTACTAATCGTTGAGATGGATTGATCAAATCTTCGATAGGTAATGCCAAAATTATGAGCTCACATTTTTTTAATAAGCTAAGATCACAGCTAACAAAATTTGCAAGCTTTTTTTCCTTAGCTTTTTTTTCATTAAATTCATTATTTGCTATTCCATAAATTGTATGGTTTAAACTTTGGAGTTTTAATCCTAAAGAACCGCCAATTAAACCTAATCCTACTATTCCAATTTTCATAGATTGATTAATTCAAGACCCTCTTATATTGATACCAATTTTTTGTATATTAGGTTCATAAATTTTGTATGTATTGGAAATTAAATTAATTATAAATGCTTGAAATTTTAAGTCATCAATATTTGAAAAATTTTTTGAGAGATCAAAGTATTAATTGGGAACAAATATATTCTTTTGGGAGGATAATTTCCAAGTGTATTGAAAATGATTCTACATATCTAATTAATTCAGAAATTTTCTCTAGCCATGATTGGTTACCTCCAATTTTGATTTCTCTATTTTTAAAGGAAGAGGATTCAACTTTTATTTTGTCTAAAGAAAAAATTCAATTTTTAAGCAAATTTCAGATTGATTCATTGAAAAACCTAGGTTTTAATTTTATTTTAAAAAATAATCAACTTATTTTTGCAAATCATCATGTTCGCTTAATCACAATCCAAGATTTACTTAATGATCCCAATTCTCTTAATCTTAGAAACCATCGAATAGTTTATTCTGGAATTGAGGATATAAAACAGGATTTAAAAAATCATTTTAGAATTTCTTTACTTAGAAAGGATTGGACAAAAAATTCTAAAGAATTTGAATTAATCAATCGAAAATTTATAAAATTATATGATTCGTTGAAGAAAAAGTTCTTCATGAGAAAGATTTTAGGAAATAGTTATATTAATTTAGATGAAAAAGAGATTAGTTTTTTTTCAAACTTTTTTCATCAAAATTCCTTTTTTTCTGATAAATTTTCAAGCGTTAACAAAGCATTATCTCAAGGTTGGGCATGCTGGGTACAATTAAATGAAACAAATTTAGATTGGAATTTGTATTTGCAGCCAATAGATGAACTTTCTCAAATTAAAGCATTTTTTTCAAATAATAAATTTGTTTTTTTATCAGCATTGAGAAAAGATAATTTTTTCCAAATTTATCTTAAAAAGCACAGTTTAGATCTTGACTTGGTCATTAATTTTAAAAGTAATTTTGAAGAGAAAAAGATTTCATTATATATACCCTCTAAACAGTTGCTTCCTAATAATCCTCTTTTTACAAATTCAATCTTAGATAAATGCAAAAAGTTAATACTTTTTAGAAAGGGTTTAACTTTAGTATTGTCTGACGATATTTTTTTAAAAACGAACCTTGCTACAGAATTAGCCTCGACGTACGGGAAAAGGGTATTGCTAGAGACAATTCCCTCTCGTAATAATGAAATCCTTTGCTCTAGTTATGATTGGTGGATTATGAATTCTGATTTAATACAAATTCCAGAACTAATTATCATTCCTTTACTTCCGATTCCGAATATGTCAGAACCTATTAATGCAATTACAGTCTCTCATAACAAAAAGCTTTCTCAGGATTGGTTTAGAGACTTCTTTCTTCCTCAAGCCAGAATAAAACTTGAAAGAGCTATTGCTCCTTTAAGAAGAAATTCAGGTAAGTTAATAATTTTAGATGGGAGAGCAAATAAAAGAAACTGGGGAAGATTACTTTTGCAAAACATTCAACCCTCAAAACAAATTAACTATGTGCTACCTTTTGATTAGGTTATGATTCTGAAAACTAACTAAAGAAATATGGGAGAAGCAAAAAGACGTAAAACACTCGGATTACCTACAAAAAAAAATAATACTAAAACTAAATTTGATGAGTCTCCAAGATTATTTGAATGGCTTCCCTTTACAATCAATCAAAAAGATAACCTAATTAAATTAAGTATTAAGGCCAGTTGGTTTGGAATCGGAGGGTTAGTAATCTTATGGATTGTTGTGAGATTTATAGGCCCTGCTGCTGGGTGGTGGACTTTGGCTGATTCTTTATAAATCTAAGCTACCGTTTTTATATCATTAACAGCGATTGTATTATTAGGATTGGTATTTAATGCTTTCATTGAATTAGCACTGACTTCAGTACCTTCTGTTAATTTCTCTTTAACTATAGATTCTACTTTATTCCTAATTTCTAAGTTTTGATCAAGCCAAATAATTGTATTATCTCTTCCTTGTCCGATATTTTCTCCTTCATAACTATACCAAGCACCTCTCCTGATTATAATATTAGTCTCTTCTGCTAAATCTAATAAACATCCTGTTGTACTAATACCTTTTCCGAAGAGAATATCAAACTCTGCAATTCTAAATGGTGGTGCAACTTTGTTTTTTGCTACTTTCACTTTTGCTCTTATGCCATATTCTTCAGTACCTCTTTTAAGAGTTTGAATTCTTCTTATATCAAGTCTCACTGAGGCATAAAATTTTAATGCATTACCTCCTGTGGTTGTTTCAGGATTGCCGTATGTAACGCCAATTTTGAGGCGCAATTGATTCAAGAAAATTACCGTACATCCAGATTTCCCAATATTTCCTGTTATTTTTCTCATTGCTTGACTCATTAGCCTTGCTTGGCTTCCAATCACGTGATCTCCCATCTCTCCTTCTATCTCGGCTCTTGGAGTTAGTGCTGCTACCGAGTCAACAACAACAAGATCTACTGCACTCGATCTTATAAGTTGGTCAACTATTTCTAGAGCCATTTCACCAGTATCTGGTTGTGAAACTAACAAATTTTCAACATCAACTCCTAAAGAGGCTGCATAAACTGGATCGAGTGCATGCTCAGCATCTACAAATGCAGCTACTCCTCCATTTCTTTGGACTTCCGCAATCGCGTGAAGCGTTAATGTAGTTTTTCCTGAACTTTCTGGTCCGTAAACTTCTACGACTCTTCCTTTTGGATAGCCTCCTCCTAATGCTAAATCTAATGTGAGCGCTCCAGTAGATATTGTTTCTACTTTCATTCTTGAGGCGTCACCAAGTCTCATTATTGATCCCCGTCCAAAATTTCTTTCTATTTGACCTAAGACGAGACTTAATGCCTTGTCTTTTTCTTTTGATTCAGTTTTTTTCTTTTCTTCAAGACTCATTGTTTGATTTATCGGTTAAAGTTCTTGTAATTATTCTAGATTTGGAAATTTCTATTTAAACCAAACTTCATAAATACAAACTATAGTACATGCGTACTCTAACCGATTATCTTTAAATTGCAACTAATTTCTCTATGTTACCTAATTTGAGCAATTTGATTTCATTACTTAAATTATATCTATCTGATTCTTTTAAATATCCCCAATCAGCTAGGAAGCATGGAATATGAGAGGTTGCTGAATTTTGTTTAATATCAATTAGAGTTTTTTTTCTATCTTCTATAAAACCTAAAATTTCATAAGTTTGTGTAAGCTTTTCAGATATTTTAGTTTTTGTTCCGGATTCATAACCAAAAATAAATTCTGGAAAAATATTTAATTGTATAAGAATTTTTTCTGCAAATATCTTCCCTTTTGTTGTTATTATTCCGGTTTTTATTTCCTTCTTCCTTAATTCTTTCATAAAATTTATAATTTCAAAAAATGGATTGTGTAAATTCACCCAGGATTTAAAATCTTTATCAATTTGGTACTTGCGAGACTTATCTAATATTTTTTGTAAATCTTCGGCATTCCAGGAATTATCTTTTAATATCCTCTGGCAATTTTGATGATAATTATTTATGAAATCATCTTTATTAATATTTTTAATTGGATTTTCTGTTTTTATGATTTCGTGAACAATTAGAACCATTTCCCAACCATATTTAACCCAAGGCCTAATTTCTTTGAAGGTATTTGGTACTTTTTTATAAAGTTTTTGATCAAAAGAAATGTACGGTGAATTTAAATATTTTTCGCAGGCCAGCAAAGAACTATGCCAATATTCATGCATTCCATCGACTATAACTCCATCAAAATCAAATAGAAATATTTTTTGAGAAGACACCAATTGAATATTAGAACTGGGCCGCTAGGATTCGAACCTAGGAATGTCGAGACCAAAACCCGATGCCTTACCACTTGGCGACGGCCCATTGAACTTCTAGTTTAATACATCAAAAGATTTTTTTCTATCAAAAAAATACAAAGTTTTTATAAACACAGCGCAAGTTTTTAAAAATAAAAATTTTACTTGAATTAGCTAGATTTCCATGGCTCTAGAAATTTCCGAGCTTTTTTGATTGCAAAAGCCATTGTTTCAGGATACTCATAGAGTCTTTTGTTATTTTGGTGAGCAAATTCAATAAGGGGCTGCATAATTTTTCTTGCAGCACTTCCAAATGCTATTCCGTCTGGAAAATTGTTTGACTTTAAAAATTCATGAGTTTTTTCATTTGTACCTCCTGCTAATTGAATTAATCCTGGTGGAAGATCTGAACCGATTTTTTCAAACAACTTAACTGCATCTCTACTTGTTGCTGGAGCAAGATCACCAGACATTGGCCTTCCATCTAGCTGCCAAATAAGGGGAATATTAAGTTCACTCAGAATTTCATATCTTTCCCAAAGAGCTTTCAAAAGATCTTCAGGCTCTTGTGCTTTTTTGACAGATTGATTTAATCCACAACTGATAGAAATCTTGTCTAATTTCGTTTCAGAACTTTTAAGGATACTTACAACTTTTGTAAAAGAATCTAGGCGATTGATTTCTGTATGAATTTCTACTGCATTAGGCTTTATTTTTTGAAGTGTTGATGCTAAATCATCTTTTGACAAATTATATTCATATTCACTAATTAGATTTAGGGGACAGCTATTTAAACATCTTCCACATCCATAACATTTACTCTCTTTGATCCCAGAATTATCAATTGCAAAGGTGGGGCATACTTTTTCGCACGGTCTTGGACAATGAGGCGGACATTTTAATGGATCAAATTTTGCTTTACGAAAGTGGATATCATTACCATCACTAATGCTTATCATTAAACCAGGAGAGTTTTTAAAGACTTTTTTTGCCCACTCGATTCCTTTTTTTGCTGCATGAACTATTGATTCTTCTGCGGCAACATCTATGTAGTCGACACCAGCAGCAGTATAAATTGCACATAAATCTTCGATAGCAATAATATCTTCATTACTGGCACCACAAATTAACTTAATCCATTTATCTTTTTTATTCTTGGTTTTAATCAAACAATCTAACTTTCAAATTCATCCAAAATATAATCACTTAATGGCTTCCATTCAAGTTTTCTTGAACCACCCATTTCAACAACAATTGTTAGTTTGTTATCTTTAGTGCAAATTTCTATTAAGCTCTCCAATTCAGATTGAGACAATACTTGACCTTCTAACAACCAAAGTAATTTATTTTTCTCATTTTCATTAAATAACTCAGAAGCTTGTGGGATTACTTGTTGAACTTCCCCTAGCGCTCCATTTCTGCCCACGCTTAGATGTCCAAGGTGAGGTGGTCTAACGCCATGCAATTTGAGCAAGAAGACTTCTGGATCTCCAAGCCCTCTTGCTGAGGTTATAAAAGTTTTAAAGCCCTTGGCCCTCATTCTCCTTAAAAGACGAGTTTCATAACCACCTTCAAGAGGAGCAAAGATTGCAAGACATTTGTTAGTTTTTAAATCGTTATGAAACTTTTTCCCGGTGAGAAGTAATGGCATAAAAATTTCCTTTAATTCTATTTTATTTTATTTTATGGTACTTGATGATGTACAATTGTTATTCAGTGAATTTTTAAGCTCGCAAGCTAGCCGAGCCTCTACAAAATTTCACATTTTTTAGCGATTCGTTAAAAAATTCAGGTAGGTTTATCCTATGAGAAACTATCTAAGTTTTTAGATAAGTCTCAACCTTCTTAATTGTTTTTTTATTAACTTCTCCTTAATAACTGAAAGGTTTAGATAATTAAAAAATCATTACGAGCTAGCCTAATTTAGTCTTATGTCTATAGGAATTTTAGGAAAGAAATTGGGTATGTCCCAACTTTTCGACGACAAAGGTAATGCTGTACCAGTTACTCTGATTGAAGCTGGCCCTTGCCGTGTCACACAATTGAAAACTACCGCTTTGGATGGTTATACTGCTGTTCAGATAGGTTATGGTTTGTCCAAAGACAAGCATATAAGTAAACCTGAAAAGGGACATTTGTTGAAATCAGGGGAAGAACTTTTAAAGCATTTGAAAGAATATAGAGTTGAAGAAACTTCATCTTATGAAATCGGAAATCAAATAACTGTAAAAAACTTTGAGGTAGGTCAAAAAGTTGATATCAGTGGTAAATCTATGGGTAGAGGTTTTGCTGGTTACCAGAAAAGACATGGTTTTAGTAGAGGTCCTATGAGTCATGGTTCAAAAAATCATAGAGCTCCAGGTTCTACAGGAGCAGGAACAACTCCAGGCAGAATTTATCCTGGTAAAAGAATGGCAGGAAGATATGGAGGAAAACAGATAACTACGAAAGGTTTGTTAGTTCTAAAAATTGATGATCAAAAAAATTTGATTGTAGTAAAGGGTTCTGTCCCAGGTAAGCCTGGCTCAATTGTCAATATTAAGCCAAACAATGTTGTAGGCAAAAAAGGAGGTGAAAAATCATGACAACACTCGAAACTCTTAAGTGGGATGGTAAAAAATCAGGCAAAGTTACTCTTGATTTGGCAATTGCTAAAGAAACTTCTTCTGCAGACTTAATCCATAGAGCAGTTCTTAGGCAGCTAGCAAATAAAAGACAAGGCACAGCATCAACTTTGACAAGATCTGAAGTACGCGGCGGCGGTAGAAAGCCATACAAACAGAAAGGTACAGGAAGAGCTCGTCAAGGATCAATCAGGACACCCTTAAGACCTGGGGGAGGAATTATTTTTGGACCGAAGCCACGTTCTTACAATCTTGATATGAATCGTAAGGAACGTAGATTAGCTCTTAGAACAGCACTTATGTCTAGAATATCTGATGTGAAGGCTGTTGAAGATTTTGGATCTACTCTAAAGCAGCCTAAAACAAGTGATATCATCAATGGCCTTGCCCGATTAGGCATACAAAAAACTGAAAAAGTTTTGGTTATTCTTGATAGTCCGTCTGATTTAATAAAAAAATCCATAAATAATATTGAAAAAGTAAAATTAATCTCCGCCGATCAATTAAATGTATTTGATATTCTGAATGCTAATAAGTTGGTAATAGGGGAATCAGCAATAAATAAAATTCAGGAGGTTTATGCATCATGAGCAATTTATTTGATTCTCGTTTAGCTGATGTAATTCGAAAGCCAATTATTACTGAGAAAGCTACAAACGCATTAGATATTAATCAATATACTTTTGAAGTAGATCATAGAGCGGCAAAGCCAGAAATAAAGGCAGCTATTGAAGCCTTGTTCAGTGTTAAAGTCATAGGAGTTAACACGATGAATCCTCCTAGGAGAACAAGAAGAGTCGGGAAATTTTCCGGTAAACGTTCTCAGGTCAAGAAGGCAATTGTACGTCTTGCTGAAGGAGACAAAATCCAACTATTTCCAGAATCTTAAGGAGTTTTAATCATGGCAATTCGTAAATTTAAACCTTATACACCTGGCACTAGACAGAGAGTAGTTACTGATTTTAGTGAAATAACAAGTACAAAACCTGAGAGATCACTAATAGTCTCAAAACATAGAGTTAAAGGCAGGAATAATCGTGGAGTTATTACTTGTCGTCATCGTGGAGGTGGTCACAAAAGGCAATATAGATTAGTTGATTTCAGAAGAGATAAAAGAAACATTAATGCTAAAGTTGCCGCTATCCATTACGATCCTCACAGAAATGCAAGGCTTGCACTTTTATTTTATGAAGATGGAGAGAAAAGATATATTATCGCTCCAGCTGGAGTAAAAGTCGGCCAAAATGTTATTTCTGGAGAAAGTGTTCCAATTGAAGATGGAAATGCAATGCCACTCTCTGTCATGCCATTAGGATCAAGTGTTCATTGTGTTGAGTTATATGCAGGAAGAGGTGCTCAGATGGTTAGATCCGCAGGAGCTAGTGCCCAAGTTATGGCAAAAGAGGGAGATTATGTTGCTTTAAAACTACCATCTACTGAGGTAAGACTTGTTAGAAAAGAATGTTACGCAACTCTTGGAGAAGTTGGTAACTCAGAAATAAGAAATACTAGCTTAGGTAAAGCAGGAAGAAGAAGATGGCTTGGAAGAAGGCCTCAAGTAAGAGGAAGTGTAATGAACCCATGTGATCATCCACATGGAGGAGGAGAGGGAAAAGCACCAATTGGTAGAGCAGGTCCTGTTACTCCATGGGGTAAACCAGCTCTTGGGTTAAAGACACGTAAAAAGAACAAACCAAGTAATAAATTAGTAGTTCGAAGGCGTCGTCGCGTTTCTAAGAGGAGTAGAGGAGGAAGAGACTCTTGATTAATTCATTTATTAATTTCATTTCTATTTTATAAACATGGGACGTTCACTAAAAAAAGGACCTTTTATAGCAGATAGCTTGCTCAAAAAGGTAGAAAAACAAAATTCTGATAATGACAAGTCTGTTATTAAAACTTGGTCCAGATCCTCTACGATTCTACCTGTAATGATCGGTCACACAATTGCCGTACACAACGGGAAGACTCACATTCCTGTATTTATAACCGAACAAATGATTGGCCATAAACTCGGTGAATTTGCTCCTACACGCACTTACCGAGGTCACATAAGAGATAAGAAAGGAGCAAAATCATGACAAAAACACCTGAAACAACCAAAACAGCCATTGCTCATGGAAATTATGTTCGCGGATCAGCCTCTAAAGTGAGAAGAGTTTTGGATCAAATAAGGGGTAGGTCTTATAGAGATGCATTGATTATGTTGGAATTTATGCCTTACAGATCTACTGATCCTATTACTAAAGTTCTAAGATCTGCTGTTGCTAATGCAGAACATAACCTTGGAATGGATCCATCAACCTTAGTTATTTCCTCTGCATGGGCTAATAGTGGTCCAGTAATGAAAAGGTTTAGGCCTAGAGCTCAAGGTAGAGCCTTCTCTATCAAAAAACAGACTTGCCACATAAGCATTTCTGTTGAATCTGCTCCTACTCAAACTAATACGGAGGTACAAAACTAATGGGACATAAAATACATCCCTCTGGACTAAGATTAGGAATTACTCAAGAGCATCGCTCCAAATGGTTTGCTACTTCCAAGACATACCCAATTCTTCTCCAAGAAGATTATAAAATTCGTACTTTCATACAGAAAAAATATGCTTCAGCAGGAATTAGCGATGTTTTAATAGCTAGAAAAGCTGATCAGCTTGAACTGGAATTAAAAACAGCAAGACCAGGAGTGATAGTTGGAAGACAAGGTAGTGGAATTGAAGAATTAAGGTCTGGAATTCAGAAAACTATAGGTGATAGGACCAGGCAAGTTAGAATAAATGTTGTTGAGGTTGAGCGAGTTGATGCGGACGCTTTTTTACTTGCTGAATACATAGCGCAACAACTTGAAAAAAGGGTTGCTTTTAGAAGGACTATAAGGATGGCTTTACAAAGAGCTCAAAGGGCTGGAGTTTTAGGTCTTAAAATACAAGTAGGGGGAAGGTTAAATGGCGCTGAAATTGCTAGAACTGAATGGACTAGAGAGGGTAGAGTTCCTTTACATACCTTGCGAGCTGAAATTGACTATGCAATACGTGAAGCTAATACAACTTATGGTGTCCTAGGAATTAAAGTTTGGGTTTTTAAAGGTGAAGTTCTTCCTAAAGAAGAACAAAAAATCCCTGTGGGTGTAAACCCTAATAGGAAAGTTAGTCGAAGACCTCAGCAATTTGAGGATCGTTCAAATGAGAATTCATAGGAGGTATAAAAATGCTTAGTCCAAAACGTACTAAATTTCGTAAACAACACAGAGGCAGAATGAGGGGGGTAGCCTCTAAAGGGAATACTATCGCCTTCGGTCAATTTGCCCTCCAAGCTCAAGACTGTGGATGGGTAACTGCTCGGCAAATTGAGGCAAGTAGACGAGCAATGACTAGATATATCAAACGTGGAGGTCAAATCTGGATAAGAATATTTCCTGATAAACCTGTCACTATGAGGCCTGCTGAAACCAGAATGGGTTCTGGTAAAGGTAATCCTGAGTTTTGGGTTGCAGTTGTAAAACCAGGTAGGATACTTTTTGAAATGGGTGGAGAGGATATTACTGAGGAAATTGCAAAAGAAGCTATGCGTCTAGCTCAATACAAACTTCCTGTAAAAACAAAATTCATCTCGAATGATAAAAATCTAGAACTTTCCTCCCAACAAAATTCACAAAATAATAAGGAATCTCAAGAGGAGGTTAAACAATGAAAAACTCAGAGTCACTTAAAGAATTTAAAAAATTAAATTCTGATCAAATTACTGAAAAGATTGACCAATTACGAAAAGATCTTTTTGACTTGAGATTCAAACAAGCTACTAGACAGCTTAATGAAACTCATAAATTCAAAATTATTAAGAAACAAGTTGCGCAATTACTAACCCTCAGTAAAAGTCAATCTGCTTCTCAAACAACTTCTGATTAATTATTTAGTTATGGCACTTAAAGAAAGAATTGGTACTGTTGTCAGCGACAAGATGGATAAAACAGTTGTTGTTGCTGTTATTAACAGATATCCACATCCCACTTATAAGAAAATTGTAAGTAGAACCACAAGATATAAGGCACATGATCCTGAAAATACATGTGTTCTAGGTGATCGAGTTAAAATTAGAGAAACTAGACCGCTTAGTGCTCATAAAAGATGGGCAATAGAGGAGATCCTTAATAATAAAATCCAGACTAAGGAGGTTAAAAAATGATTCAACAAGAAACTTATTTAACAGTCGCTGATAATAGTGGAGCAAAAAGACTCCAGTGTATTAGGGTTTTAGGATCTAATAGAAGATACGCTCATGTTGGGGATGTAATTGTAGCAACAGTAAAAGATGCTCTTCCGAATATGGGAGTTAAGAAATCTGAAGTTGTAAAAGCTGTCATTGTTAGAACGAAAGCAACATTAAGAAGAAATACGGGTAATTCGATCAGATTTGATGATAATGCTGCCGTTTTGATTAATGAAGATAAAAATCCTAAAGGGACTAGAGTTTTTGGTCCTGTAGCTAGAGAATTGCGGGATAAAAATTACACTAAGATTGTTTCTCTTGCTCCGGAGGTGATTTAAATGTTGGATTCATTAAAACAAAAGAAAAATTTCCAAAGAATAAAAATGAGATTAAAAACTGGAGATTTAGTAAAAGTAATTAACGGAAAGGAAAAAGGCAAAACTGGCGAGGTTTTAAAAACTATCCCTCTTGAAAATAGAGTAGTTGTTAAGGGAATCAATCTTAGGACAAAACATGTAAAACCAACTCAGGAAGGTGAAACTGGAAGAATACTGACAGAAGAAGCATCTTTACATGCATCAAATGTAATGTTCTTTTCCAAGGATAAAAATCTTACAAGTAAGATTGAATACTTTATTGATAAAGAGGGAGTTAAGAAAAGAAGATTGAAGAAAACTGGTGAACTAATTGATTAATTTTTCATCAGACAAAAGATTTAAACTTTTTCTAATTTATCAATTCTGACAAAGACCAGAATTACCAAAAAATTATGACTCTAAAAAATCGCTACAAAGAATCAATTAGACCAAAACTTTTAAAGGACCTTGGTCTTAAAAATATTCATCAAGTACCTAAAGTTGTAAAAGTCAACGTTAACAGAGGTCTTGGTGAAGCCGCTTCTAATTCAAAAGCTCTAGAAGCTTCTTTAAATGAAATGGCAACAATTACAGGACAAAAGGCCTTAGTAACTAGGGCTAAGAAAGCTATCGCGGGTTTTAAAATTCGTGAAGGGATGCCAATTGGTTGTACTGTAACTTTGAGAGGAGACAGGATGTATTCCTTTTTAGAGCGATTTATAAATCTAGCTTTACCAAGAATAAGAGACTTTAGAGGCGTTAATCCAAAAAGTTTCGATGGGAGAGGTAATTACACCCTAGGAGTTAAAGAGCAATTGATTTTTCCTGAAATCTCTTTTGATAAAATAGACTCAATAAGAGGTATGGATATAACTATTGTCACAAGTGCAAGATCAGATCAAGAAGGTAAAGCTCTCTTGCAAGAGTTAGGTATGCCTTTTAGTAAGAATTAAATTACAACCATGTCAAATCACGATCCTATTTCAGATATGCTTACTCGGATTAGAAATGCGAGTCAAAAAAAGCATACAACAACAACAATCCCAAGTTCAAAAATGTCCTTAAGTATCGCCAAAGTGCTTCAAAAAGAGGGTTTCATTTCTGATATTAATGAAGAAGGTGAAGGTTATAAATCACAAATAATACTTGGACTCAAATATAGTGGTAAAAATAAATTCCCAACTATTCGATCTATGCAAAGAGTTAGTAAACCTGGTTTGAGAATTTATAAGAATACTAAAGGCTTACCAAAAGTTCTTGGAGGTCTTGGAGTTGCTATTATCTCAACTTCTAAAGGCGTTATGAGTGATCGCGATGCCAGGAAGCAAGGTATAGGTGGCGAGATCCTTTGCTATGTTTATTAAGGAGAATTAATTATGTCAAGAATCGGAAAAACACCAGTACCTATTCCAGAGAAAGTCACAGTTGATTTTGATGGGTTAACGGTTACAGTTAAAGGCCCAAAGGGTGAGTTAAAACGTCTAATGCCTGAGGGAGTTAGTTTTGATAAAAAGGATAATACTGTTGTTGTAATACCTACTACAACTAAAATACATTCCAGGCAAAGACATGGTTTATGTAGAGCCTTAATTGCAAATATGGTTGAAGGGGTTAGTCAAGGTTTTTCAAAAAAACTTGAAATTGTAGGCGTTGGATCAAGAGCACAAGTAAAAGGTAAAAATCTAATTGTGAGTGCAGGATATAGTCATCCGGTAGAAATGATCCCCCCTGATGGTATAACATACAAAGTTGAGAGTAATACAAACGTTACAGTATCTGGAATTGATAAGGAAATTGTTGGCAACGAAGCAGCAAAAATCAGATCAATTAGACCTCCAGAGCCTTATAAAGGAAAAGGAATTAAATACCATGATGAGAGAATTCTCAGAAAAGCTGGTAAATCTGGCAAAAAATAATTCCACTTAAAAAAATGACCAAACTTTCCAGGAAATTACAAACCCAAAAAAGACATAGAAGATTAAGAAGATTCTTAATTGGTGATGAAACACGTCCAAGATTGTCTGTTTTTCGCTCTAATAACCATATTTATGCACAGGTTATAGACGATAGTGTTCAAAAAACTATTTGTTCTGCTTCAACTGTTGATAAAGAACTCAGAGAAAAATCAGAGAAATTACCTTCTGATTGCAATTCTTCTTCTATTGTTGGAAAACTATTAGCAAAGAGAGCAATAAAAAAAGGTATCAAGCAAGTGATTTTTGATCGTGGAGGCAATTTGTATCACGGAAGAGTTAAGGCTCTTGCGGATGCTGCTCGTGAAGCTGGCCTAAAATTCTAACTTTAAATTTTTTACTATGACTGACACTCCACTAAAACAAGAAGCTCAATCAAACACTGATAATGTTCCTAGTGCTAACCCTAGAGATCTAAAAAAGAATAATCGTAATAATGATCGAAAAAGGAATAGAAGAGGTGATTCAAAAAATCTAGAAAGGGATTCTGATTGGCAAGAAAGGGTTGTTCAAATCAGACGTGTGTCTAAAACTGTTAAAGGTGGAAAAAAAATGAGTTTTAGAGCAATAGTTGTTGTTGGTAATGAGAAAGGTCAAGTTGGAGTTGGAGTTGGTAAAGCTGGCGACGTCATTGGTGCGGTCAGAAAGGGAGTTTCAGATGGTAAAAAGCATCTTGTTAGGGTCCCCTTAACTCCAAATAATTCAATACCAACTTTATCTAATGGTCGAGATGGTGCGGCTAATGTACTTATTAGGCCAGCCGCTCCAGGTACAGGTGTAATTGCTGGGGGTTCAATTAGAACAGTTTTAGAATTGGCGGGCATAAAAAATGTCTTAGCAAAAAGATTGGGAAGCAAAACCCCTTTGAATAATGCAAGAGCTGCTATGGTAGCTCTTGCTCAATTAAGAACACACAAATCTGCCTCTAGGGAGAGAGGAATCTCACTTGAACAGCTCTATTCTTAAAAATCATGACTTCAACATTAAATAATCTTAAATCAAACTCTGGCTCTAGAAAGAAAAAATTAAGAAAGGGTAGAGGTATTGCTGCCGGGCAGGGTGCTTCATGTGGTTTTGGAATGAGAGGACAAAAATCACGTTCTGGAAGACCCACACGTCCAGGGTTTGAAGGTGGCCAAATGCCTCTATATAGAAGAGTTCCTAAATTAAAACACTTCGAAATAATTAATCAAAAGAACTTTTCCATAATAAATTTAGATAAATTAAATGATTTCAAAGATAACGATACTGTTAACCTAGATTCACTAGTTAAGAAAGGATTGATCTTTAAGCCAAAATTCCCTTTAAAAATTCTTGGTAATGGAAAAGTGAATGTAAAGTTAACAGTGCAAGCTCATGCATTCACAAAAGTTGCAAAACAAAAGATTGAGGATGCAGGTGGATCTTGCGAGCTTATAAATAATAAATAAATTTACTAAAATATTTAGGTAAGTCTCAAAATGTTTGTTAAAAAAAGTCGAAATCCAAGCGCTTCTGAAATACTTTCCCAATTATTTTTAAATAAAGAACTAAGGAGTAGAGTTTTAACAACTTTAGGACTTCTTCTTTTAGTAAGACTTGGTATCTATATCCCCATGCCCGGGATTGATAGGGTTGCGTTTAAAAGTTTTATAGATCAAGGTGGCCAATTAATAGGTTTTTTAGATATTTTTACTGGCGGAGGAATCTCAACCCTTGGAATATTTGCATTGGGTATACTTCCTTTTATAAACGCATCAATTATTATTCAACTTCTTACAGCTTCATTGCCTGTGCTTGAAGATTTACAAAAAAATGAAGGAGAAGCTGGCAGAAGAAAAATTGCTCAAATAACAAGATATGTTTCCTTAGGATGGGGTTTTCTGCAGAGTATTATTTTTGCTTTAATTCTTAGACAATATGCAATTCAGGGGATAAGTGAAACTACATTTGTCTTGCAAACCTCTATAGCCTTAGTTACTGGCTCAATGTTAGTGATGTGGTTTAGTGAAATCATTACAGAGAAAGGAATAGGTCAAGGCGCTTCATTGGTGATTTTTCTGAATATTGTCGCGACTCTACCAAAGGCTCTGAGTTCAACCATTGAAAAAGCTCAAACTGGTGATCGGGGAGATGTTTTAGGTATAGCAGTTTTACTTGGAGTATTTTTGTTAACAATTGTTGGGATAATTTTTGTCCAAGAGGGAGCCAGAAGAATCCCTATTGTTAGTGCAAAAAGACAAATAGGAAATTCAACATTACTTCCTACAAGGCAAAGTTATTTACCCTTGAAATTAAATGCAGGAGGAGTAATGCCCATTATATTTGCATCTGCTTTAATTTTTTTACCGATAACTATTGCAAATGTTACGGGCAATCCTGTCTTAATCAAATTAGCGAGTAGTTTAAATCCTGGATCCTCAAATCCATGGCCATATGCTCTTACGTTTTTCTCCTTGATTTTGGGATTCTCATATTTTTATGCATCCCTTACAATTAATCCAGTTGATGTGGCTTCAAATTTAAAGAAAGGAGGAGTAGCAATACCAGGAGTTAGACCAGGAACTAATACAGCAAACTACCTATCAGGTATACAAAATAGGTTGACATTATTAGGAGGATTATTTCTGGGTTCAGTAGCTATAATTCCAGCTGCAGTAGAAAGAGCGACAAATGTACAGACCTTTCAAGGTTTAGGAGCAACATCATTACTAATTCTTGTGGGTGTGGCTATTGATACTGCTAAGCAAATTCAGACTTATGTTATTTCTCAAAGGTATGAGGGACTAATTAACAATTAATGAAAAAACATTTACTATTTTTAGGAGCTCCTGGAGCTGGGAAAGGCACTCAGGCGGAATTATTGAGCCAAACCAATTCTTACTTGCACCTTTCCACAGGTGAATTATTAAGAAAAGAAATTGAAATGGATACTATTCTTGGTAGACAGGTAAAGGATATTATTATCCGGGGAGAACTTGTTAGTGACGAACTTGTATTAAAAATAGTAAGGCAAAATTTAGATAAGGATAATAAAGGTTGGATTCTAGATGGATTCCCAAGAAATTTATCTCAAGCGAATTCATTGAATGAGGTCTTAATTGATATAAATCAACCTTTAGAGGTAGTTTTTTACTTAGATATTCCAGAAGAAGTTCTAATTAAGCGTTTGCTTTTAAGAGGAAGAAAAGATGATACTGAAGAGACTATTAGAACAAGAGTTGACATTTATAAAAAAACTACAGAACCATTGATTCAATATTTCAAAGATCTTTCATTGCTGGAGTATATTGATGCTGATAGAGATTTAAAAACCATTTCCTCTGATATCAAACAAAAAATGGCTTGATGATGATGTAGAATATAGTATTAACGTTTTATTTGCAAAACCCCTATGAAGGTCAGATCCTCAGTCAAAAAAATTAGTCCTGACGATCAGATCGTGAGGAGAAGAGGTAGAATCTATGTTATTAACAAGAAAAGACCTCGCAATAAACAGCGTCAGGGTTAAATTTCAACCCTTATAATTCAAACTTTTTACTTACTCAAAACACGTGGCCAGGATTGCAGGAATCGACATACCTCGCGAAAAGCGAGTTGAAATCTCACTTACATACGTCTATGGAATTGGTTTGACAAGATCAAAGCTAATTCTTGCTAATACAGGCGTAAACCCAGATACTCGTGTAAAAGATCTTTCAGATTCTGATGTACAAAAACTAAGAGGTGCAACAGAGGAATTCACTTTAGAAGGAGATTTGAGAAGAAAAGAGGGAATGGCCTTAAAACGTTTACAAGATATAGGTTGTGTGAGAGGAAGAAGGCATAGAATGAGTCTTCCAGTAAGAGGCCAAAGAACTAGAACTAATGCAAGAACAAGACGGGGTTCAAGAAAAACAGTTGCTGGAAGAAAAAAATAATTAACTAAATCTATTCACAATTTCCAGTATCAAATTAAAACATCATGGCAGCTCCAGTAAAAAAAACAGGTTCAAAGAAATCTAAACGTAATGTACCTAATGGTGTGGTACATATTCAAAGCACATTCAATAACACTATCGTTTCAATTACTGACACTTCTGGCCATGTAATTTCTTGGTCTTCTGCAGGTGCCAGTGGATTTAAAGGCGCTAGGAAAGGCACGCCATTTGCTGCTCAAACAGCAGCTGAAGCTGCGGCTAGGAGAGCACTTGATCAAGGTATGAGACAAATAGAAGTATTAGTTAGAGGACCAGGCTCAGGTAGGGAAACGGCCATAAGAGCTTTACAAGTGGCCGGTTTAGAAATAACTCTAATAAGGGATGTAACTCCATTACCTCATAATGGATGTAGAAGACCTAAACGAAGACGCGTTTAGATCTTAATCATTCTCCACCCCCCCCCCAAAAAAAAACTTTAACCTTATTTTTTTCCGTTTTGCAATACCAGATTGACAGAATCGACCATCAAATAGCAGATGATCGCTCCCAAACAGGAACTTTTTTAATTGGCCCTTTAGAAAGGGGACAAGCTACAACTTTGGGTAATTCTCTTAGAAGAGTCCTTATGGGAGGACTTGAAGGAAGTGCAGTTACTGCAGTAAGAATAGCAGGAATTAATCACGAATATGCAACTATCCCTGGAGTTAGAGAAGACGTTTTAGACATTCTTCTCAATTGTAAGCAACTATCAATTAATAGTTCTAATCCAGATCTGGAAATCGGCAGGTTAGTAGCAAGCGGTCCAATGGATGTGAAGGCAAATGATATTCAATTCTCCTCTCAAGTTGAAATTGTTGATGGCGAAAAACCGATCGCAACTATTCAGGACGGTCATAACTTAGAGTTGGAAATCCATGTCGAAAGAGGTGTTGGATATAGACCCGTTGATCGCAAGAATGAAGAGACAACTGCTATTGATTTGCTTCAAATAGATGCTGTATTTATGCCAGTCAAGAGAGTGAATTTTACGATTGATGAAACTGCTGTAGCAGAAGGCGGAGCAGGTAGAGAAAGATTAAAAATGGAAGTAGTAACAGATGGCTCAACATCTCCTGATGATGCTATTGCTGAAGCTGCAAACCAGTTAATAGAACTCTTTCAGCCTCTTGCTACTGTTACAATGGTTGAGGAAATTCCTGAGGAACCTGAACCATCTCCTGAGGCTCAAATCCCTCTTGAGGAACTAAACTTGTCCGTTAGAGCATATAATTGTTTAAAAAGAGCGCAAGTTAACTCAGTTTCGGATTTAATGGGCTTTAGCTATGAAGATCTTCTTGAAATTAAGAACTTTGGCTCTAAATCTGCAGATGAGGTTATTGAAGCTCTTGAGCGCATTGGAATTTCTATTCCACAAAGCCGAACCTCTGTTTAACAATTTTTAAGATTATGAGACACCAACTTAGAATTCCATTATTGAGTAAACCTGCTGATCAGAGGAAAGCACTTCTAAGAGGTTTGACTACACAATTAATTAAGGAAGGTAGAGTAACCACAACAAAAGCCAGAGCAAAAGCTTTAAGAAACGAAGCGGAAAGGATGATTTCTCTCGCTAAAGAGGGAAGTTTGGCTTCAAGGAGAAGGGCTATTGGATATATTTATGATAAGAAATTAGTTCATTCATTATTTGAAAAAGCAAAAGAAAGATATGGAGATAGAAAAGGGGGTTATACACGTATAGTCAGAACCGTCTCTAGAAAAGGTGATAACGCTCAGATGGCTATCATTGAACTTGTTTAAGTTAGTTAGAAAAGGGGTTTTTTATTTTGAAAAAAACTTTTGAAAAGGGTAGCATTACTAGTTCAATATAATGGATCGAACTTTTCAGGTTGGCAAAGACAAAAAAATGCAACTACTATTCAGGAAATTCTAGAGAAAGCGCTTTTTGAAATTTCCCATAATTACGTAAAGACTTTTGCCGCAGGTAGAACTGATGCAGGAGTTCATGCATCAGGTCAAGTAGTACACTTTGATATTGATTGCGTTATTCCAGGAAATCGTTATTCAGATGTACTAAATAATCTTTTACCCTCATCTATTAGAATCTTGGAATCTGTTGAGGTTAAAGATAGTTGGCATGCATGCTATTCAGCAATGTATAGACATTATCGATATGTCATTAATAATAGTAAATTCCCTAACTTGTTTATAAATAATTGGTCATGGCATAGGTACCAAAAAGATCTGGATGAAGGGTTAATGTTAAACGCATCAAAAAATATGGAAGGAGAGCATGACTTTTTTGCTTTTCAGAAAAGTGGAAGCAACAGGACAACCTCTATTACAAAAATAAAAAATATAGATATTAAAAGAGTAGAGGATTTGATTTTAGTAGATATTAAAGCGACTGGTTTTCTCTATGGAATGGTCCGTTTAATTGTTGGTCAACTAGTTTTAGTTGGAGAGAAAAAAATATCGCCAGAAATCTTTAAAGATAGATGGGTCAATAAAAAGAAAAATGATGTTAAGGAATCTGCTCCAGCTAAGGGGTTATGTTTTGTAAATGCTGTTTATGAAGAAAATGTGTTTAAAATGATCAATAACAACGATTTTTTTCCAGTTTTTTTAATTAAAGGTTTTTCTTAATTAAATTTTATTAAAGCTAGTTATTTGTGTGAATAATCCAAAATTTATTGTTTAATACTCCTCTAATAAGGTAGAATTTTAGAACTGAATTTAAATTTATTTGCAGAAATTTGCTAAATGAATAAAACAATTACACCGTCTTTGGAAACTATTGAAAGAAATTGGTTTTTAGTTGACGCAAAAGATAAGACGCTTGGGAGACTTGCTACAGAAATTGCAACTGTTTTAAGAGGAAAAAATAAACCAACATTCACTCCTCATTTAGATACAGGTGATTTTGTCATTGTTGTAAATGCCGAAAAAGTTGAGGTAACAGGTAAAAAAGCATCACAAAAATTATATAGAAGACATTCTGGTAGACCTGGAGGAATGAAAATTGAGAAATTTGAGTCTCTTCAAGAAAGAATTCCTGAAAGAATTATCGAGCAAGCTGTTAAGGGTATGCTTCCACATAATTCTTTAGGAAGACAGCAATTTAAAAAACTAAAAGTTTATAAAGGGGCTGATCATCCTCATGCAGCACAGAATCCTGTATTATTGAATAGTTAATTTATAAAAATGAATAGTCAAATAAAAAACAAAGCTGTTTATTGGGGAACTGGAAGAAGGAAAACTTCAGTCGCTAGGGTACGCTTGATTCCTGGAAATGGACAAATTAAAATTAATGGGCGTTCCGGTGATGATTACTTAAACTTTAATCCTCTGCATTTAAATTCAATTAAAGCACCTTTGCATACTTTAGGCCTAGAAAATTCTTATGATATTTTCGTGAATGTTCATGGTGGTGGATTGACAGGCCAAGCAGACGCTATTAAACAAGGGGCAGCAAGAGCCCTTTGCGAATTATCTTCAGACAACCGAAAACCACTAAAAACTGAAGGCCATCTCAGTAGAGACCCAAGAGCAAAGGAAAGAAGAAAATATGGTCTTAAGAAAGCAAGAAAAGCCCCACAATTCTCTAAACGTTAAAGGAATTTAATTATGCCAAAATCAGAAATCCACCCAAAATGGTATCCAGATGCAAAAGTTATTTGTAATGGAGAAGTTGTAATGACGACAGGCTCTACTCAGCCTGAACTACATGTCGATGTATGGAGTGGTAATCATCCTTTCTTTACTGGAACTCAAAAAATTCTTGATACAGAAGGTAGAGTTGATAGGTTTATGAAAAAATATGGAATGGGTTCAGCTAATTCAGCTACATCAAAAGAGAAAAAAGAAGAAAAAGATTCTAATAAATAGAATTTTCAAAAATTAAGCATAATTTCAATTGGAATACTCAACACTAATTGCAAGGTTGAAAACTGCTTCAGATAGTTTTGAAAATTTGGAAGTGCAGCTTGCAGATCCTGACATAGCAAATGATCCTAAAAAATTAGAATCAATAGCAAGAGAAAGGTCAAAGTTGGAACCTTTAGTAATTGATTTTAATAAGTTGCTTGATACTGATAAGGAAATTAAAGATTCGAAAAATTTATTGAAAGAGAATAAAAATGATAAAGAGATGGAATCATTAATAAATGAGGAGTTAATTAATCTAGAGGAATTTAAGAATGAACTAATTCATAAAACCACAATCGCCTTATTACCTAAAGATCCAAGAGATGAGAGAAGTGTAATGTTAGAAATTAGAGCCGGTGCTGGAGGTAACGAGGCTTGTATTTGGGCGGGTGATTTAGCAAGAATGTATGAAAGATATGGACAAAAAATTGGATGGTCTGTAAAACCTGTTAGTGCTTCTGAGTCAGATATGGGAGGATTCAAAGAATTAGTTATCTCCGTTAAGGGAGATTCTGTATATAGTCAACTTAAATTCGAAGCTGGTGTACATAGAGTCCAAAGAGTTCCAGCTACTGAATCTCAAGGTAGAGTTCACACTTCTACGGCTACAGTTGCGGTCATGCCTGAAGCTGATCCTGTTGAGGTTAAGATTGATCCAACCGATTTAGAGGTTGGTACAGCAAGATCAGGAGGAGCCGGGGGGCAAAATGTTAATAAGGTGGAGACTGCTATTGATCTTCTTCACAAGCCCACAGGGATAAGAGTTTTTTGTACTCAAGAGAGATCACAATTGCAGAATCGTGAACGAGCAATGGAAATTTTGAGAGCTAAATTATATGAAATTCAATTAAAAGAAGCTAATGCCAAAGAGAGATCACAAAGGCTTTCACAGGTGGGAACAGGGGATAGGAGCGAAAAAATTAGAACTTATAATTTTAAAGATAACAGGACAACTGATCATAGATTGGGAACCAATTTTTCACTAGAACCTATTCTCGCTGGTCAATTGGACGAAGTTATTGATGCATGTGTAGCTCAAGAACAAAAGAGAATGATGGAAGATTTTAATAACGAAGGCAATTGAGATTTTGATTTTTAGATTGCAACGCCTATTACGTATTTACTCCATTCTTTATGCCTGCCAGAGTCAATTTGTCTTGTAGCCTCAAAATTAAGATTACTTAGTGGTCGGTAGGGACTTCGTTTTAAAGGCATATTTGCTTCTTCAGGGGTTCGGTTACCTTTTGCTACATTGCATCTAAGACATGCTGTAGTGACATTTTCCCAGTTATCAGTTCCACCTCTACTTCTCGGTAAAACATGATCTATTGATAAATCACTACCTCGGTAGTTACAGTATTGGCAACAATTATTATCTCTGAGAAGTATATTTTTTCTCGTTAGAGAAACTTCCCTAAATGGAATTTTCACATAATAACGAAGTCTTATAACTGTAGGTAATTTTCTGCCGCAATGTATTGAATAAGATTTATCCTCCTCTAAGCTTTCTGCTTTACCTTTGATCATTAAAATAACAGCCCTTCTCCAAGAAGTGATGTTTAAAGGTTCATAAGAAGCATTTAAAACTAGAGTCTGGCTCATGCCAAAATACTATTTACATGTCATGCTAACTGTATATTTAAATAAGCGCATATAATTGCGCAAAGTTAATGCAAATTCGGCAAACAAATCAGGGATTTAATTTTGATACATATCCAACTTTTGAAAAAGATATAGATCCAAAACAAAGAGCATGGATTGAAGTTAGAGCGAAAGCAATAGAAACAAATGTAAGGCAGTTAAGATCCAAATTAAGTAAAAGTTGTGAATTTATGGCAGTTGTTAAAGCTGATGGATATGGACATGATGCGAAATTAGTATCTGAATATGCTATCAAAGGTGGAGCTTCGCAATTAGGAGTTGCCACATTAAAAGAAGGGATTAAGCTTCGTTCTTCAGCGGTTAAAAAACCAATTCTTATCCTCGGAAATCTATATTCGAAAAGGGATTTAATAATATGTTTTAAAAATGATCTTATGCCAACTATCAGTAGTATAAGAGAATGTTTAATTTGCAATAATATTGGGAAGCACTTTGGGTTGAAATTTGCTTTACATCTTAAAGTTGATACTGGAATGTCAAGATTAGGATTTGAAATTAATAAATTTGTTCAGCAATTTGCAAAAATAAAATCTTTTGAAAATATTTCTATAGAAGGAATATATAGTCATTTATCATCTGCAGATGAACATAACTCATTAGATCCTAAAAGTAGGACACAATTACAGAGGCAGAAGTTTCAGGAATTATTAAATCAAATTAACGTTGATAGAAATTACAAAATCAAGATTCATTTGGCTAATTCTGCGGGCATGCTTCTTACTAAAGATTTTCATTTCGATATGGTACGTGTTGGGCTATCTATGTATGGATATAGTCCTATAGTAAAACTTGATAAAAATTTATCGCTTAAACCAGCTTTGTTTTTGAAGGTCAAAGTAGCTTTTATAAGAATTATTGATGAAGGAGTAAGTGTAAGTTACGGAGGAAAATTTGTAAGTAGTAGAAAAACTAAGTTAGCTGTATTAAGTATTGGTTATGCAGATGGAGTCCCAAGAAATCTTTCAGGCAAGATACACGTTATACATAATAAAAAACTTTATCCCCAAGTTGGATCTATTACTATGGATCAAATGATGGTGGACATAACAGATTCAAATGAAATTGAAATTGGTAGTACCATGGTATTACTAGGATCTGATGGAGACAAAACAATTTCTCCTGTTGATTGGGCAAGAGAATCTAACACTATCCCGTGGGAAATTCTTTGTTCTTTTAAAAATAGATTGCCAAGAGTTCAAGTTGATTAGACATTGCGATAAAATAAAAAATTTTGAATATTTGCAAAAAAATTGATAATGTATAAGAACTGGAGAGGTGGCTGAGTGGTTGAAAGCGGCTCCCTGCTAAGGAGTTACAGGAGGTAACTTTTGTCGAGGGTTCGAATCCCTCCCTCTCCGTAGAATTAGAAGTTCAAGTAGTCCAATATTGTCCAAAAACAGATGAAATTCCCAAAAATAGGGGATTTTTTTCCTAGAGGTATTCATATCGTCCCATATGAAAATTAAATTAGGGGTAACGGTTAGGGTCACGGAATACGTAATTTCACCAAAAAATTGCTTTAGAAGTGTAAATAAGTAATTTAGAAGAGTAGAGGTTATTTATTTAGGTTCATTGTCTTTTTCCCGACTTATTTCTTAGTGGTAACTAATATTACCTTTTAGGTATATTTTAAGATTTATTTTAATTATATAAATTTACTTCTGCTAAAGTTATCAAAAAAAATTATGGTTAATCTCGTAATTACTAAAGATTAATTAATAAAAGATTTTGTTTTAATGCAGGAGAAAGCATTTACTAATTTGAAAATTCTATTAATTGTTTTAGATGAAAAATTTTACAAGTAATAATTTTAAAATAATAACTGGAACTACAATAGTTCTTTTAGGTTTTCTTTTTGATACGAACCTTGTAGTTAAAGCTAATACTTGTCAGGAAAATCCAGATACTTTTCCAAGTAGTTGTATGAAAACGCCAGTAATTTATAAAACCAGAATTTATGAACTTGGATTATGTACTGATGACCCTCTATCAGGTACAACAGGAAGCGGCAACAATATTACATCAGATTATGAAATTGATTTATCAACTTGTGCTAAAACATTTGAGGCAGAGAATGGAACCTTGGTTGACCTCTCAACAATAGGAGCTCCACAAGCTCTTATTGGCAAGGATACAAGACCACCTGTTGGAAATTATCCATATGCATATGTAAAATTAAGTAATACCTTTGTTCTTAAAGGTAGTCAATTAATAAATGATGTACCCTTTTATTCTAGTTCAGATGGAACTGCAACTAAAGTTCTTTCAGAATATACAGAATGGGGTAATAAAGTAATAGATTTTGAAAAAGGGGTAGAATGTGAACCCCTTGCAAATAATAGGAAAATGGCTTCAGTGGATACTTATACTTCTGGTGATGTGGTAGGAACAGTGAAAGCTGTTCTTTCTCATATAACTAGTGGAAATTTTGTGGCTACTACTCCAGAACAATGTGGAACTTCTAATCGAGTTTTTGGTAGTTTTAAACCTACAAATCCAGTAATAATAACTACCTCAACTAAAGGGTTAGAAGTAAGCTTTACTATCAAAAACAAAGGGTTAGCCGTTGTACCGTGGAGCGGTATGGATGATAGTGAAGTGGGATATTTTAGTACAGGTCCATTTTTACCTTCTTTTACTACATTTGAATAAATAATCATCTTTGATATATAACTTTTAAGTCTGAAATCATCAACTTTTGAAGTCATATTAAGGGTAACGAATGGGGTAACAGAACCTCTAAATTTCTAAAAAATCGCACTATCTTGTCCCATTTCATCCCATTTTGTCCAAAACAGACAGGCTTCCCTTCACTCCCTCTCCGTATTTTATTAGTTTCAGATAACGTCAGAAAGGGTCAAAATAATTGCAGTTAAAAGAATTAGAGCAACTTATGATTTGTTTTTTATAGGTTAGATTGTTAATCCAAACCCAAATTTGTTGTCGGAAATGTTATCGGAAAAAAATTTGCACAAAAAACCCCACTACAGACGCAGTAGTGTGGTGTCCAGATTTAATTGCAAAAAGTTCGATATTTAGATTTTCAAAAAAAATCTCACAAAGTTGAAGTGCAAATTGTTATGCGTTATAAAAGAATTGAGAACTTAAGTGATCATCTACAAAGCAATTTTCACAAATAAGAATGACATTATTTAATAAATTCTCGATTAACGAGATCTTACTCTCAAGCAAAGAGGCATATCAAAAGGAACTCAATAACAAAGATGTGGTTTCACAAATAGGAAAGTCATTATTTAATAAATTCTCGATTAACGAGATCTTACTCTCAAGCAAAGAGGCATATCAAAAGGAACTCAATAACAAAGATGTGGTTTCACAAATAGGAAAGTCATTATTTAATAAATTCTCGATTAACGAGATCTTACTCTCAAGCAAAGAGGCATATCAAAAGGAACTCAATAACAAAGGTGTGGGTTCACAAATAGGAAAGTAATTAGATTGCCTCCTTAAAGAATGGTTCAAGTGTTGTCGGAAAAATGTTATTTTCTCTATCTTCTATTATGACTATCCTTGCAATACCTAGACATAGAGGTGTTCGCATAATCCATCCCTCTCCGTAATTAATTTAGAAGAATTTCTTAATTTATTTTTTACAATAAGTCAAGATTAATATTTTTAAGGTCATTAATAGAACTTAAAATTATGTCAGCACCAGCTTTTTCTAGATTTTTTTCGTATAAATTACGTTCTTTTGATAGGGTTTTTAAATGTAAATGAGGGGGAGATATGCCAATACTTATGAATTTCTGAGATGGTATTTCCTTTCTAGCGTTTATAACTGTATTTATATCTGCAATAGTATCTCCTACATATGCAATGGGAATATTAGATGCGCCAAGTTTATCTCCAAGAAGCTTTTTTGATAAATTAATAAAACCTCTTGGATCAGGCTTATCAGGGGCATCTCCCATAGAGATTAATGGTGGTGATTTAAGTCCAAGTCTTTTTTCTAAAACAAATTTTGCTGAAGCAGACTCTGCACCACTCACAAAACCCCAAATTATTCCATTGCTTTCTAATAAATCAAAAAACTTTTTATCTACTAATAACTCCTCATTCGTTATAAATCCAGACCAATACTTACTATCTTTATTTGGATCTCCTCCAAAGTAAAACTTTTCAAAACATTTAACGATTTCTTCTCTTGGGGGTATTTCAAGGTTTAAATTCTCCTTTCTTTTACATCTTTTTATAAGCTCTAAACTTAAATCCCAGTCATTATTCCAAATCCCTTCATTTTTGGCATTATCAATATCTACATAACTTGGCTCCCACCCAGAAAATTTGTAAACTGTTTTTTTTAATGCAAGTCTATAACTATTCTCAACGCTGCGTATAACACCATCTATGTCAAATAAAATTAAACCAATATTTTTCAATGAATTTTTATTCCTTTTTATAAAAGATTAGTATTCTTATTAAAAAAAAGCAAAAACAAATGTTTAGCTAATTTACTTTTTATCTAAACTTAATTTTGTAAATATCCTCTGGGAGTGAGAAATATTTCATCTACTAACTTAGTTTGAGAATTGCCAATAATAATGATTGATAACATATCAACCTCTTTAAAAGGAATTCTGTTTAAAGTAAAAAATTTTTTGGATTGGTTTTCTCTCCCAACTTGTCTAGCTATTAAAACAGGAGTATCCTCATGCCTAGATTTCAAACATATATCTATTACACTTTTTAGCTGCCAATTTCTTTCAATAGATTGAGGATTAAATAAAGCTATTACAAAGTCACCTACCAGAGCTCCTTCAATTCTTTTTTCTATTAACGACCATGGAGTTAATTTATCACTTAAGCTTATTGAACAAAAGTCATTCATTAGTGGTGCTCCACTAAGAGCAGCCGCTAATTGAACGCTACTTATACCAGGATGTACTTCAAAGTAAGGTCTATATTCTTTTTTGATTTTTTGAAGTAACTCCAAAAGTAAACCAGCCATTCCATAGAATCCCGATTCACCTGACGAAATTAAAGCTACTTTTATTCCTTCCTCGGCTAATGTAATTGCTTTAACGCATCTTTCCTTTTCCTGAGTAAGTTTACTTTCAACTAAAACTTGGTCACTCCTTTTTAAGGGTTTAATCAAATCTAAATACATCTTATATCCAATCCAAACAGTACATCTTGAAAGTGCTTTTCTTGCATTATTGGTTATGAAGGAGATATCTCCAGGCCCACTTCCAATAATATGAATTTCGCCATTTGTTGGATAATATTGATTTTTTGATTCTGCTACAGCGATAGTTACTGCACCTGATTTAATTGTTGGAAAATCTTTACCTTTAAAGATTCTTTTTTCTTCTAGTAATTTTGATTCTCCTCCTGCTGCCAGTAAGCAAGAAGCTTCTGCTACAGAAGGGGTGCCAATTTCATTTTGCACAACAATTGAAGGATTTGGAACAATTATTTTTGAAAGATCTTCTTTAGAAAAAAACTTGATAGGTAACTTATTTTCCTCAGCAAGTTCTAAAATTCCTTTCTCATCTTTTTTAATATCAACAGTTGCAAATCCCGCAATTGAATGCCGTGATAAATTTCTTGACTTCAAGAAATTATTTAATGAACTTGCTATTAATTCTTTGCTGGTATTTCTCTCACAACCAATGCCAATCCATAATACGGGAGGATGCCAAGTCGTTTCATGATTTTCAAATATGCTCACATGAAATGTAGAATCTGGTTTTTCGGCTTCTTTTATACAAATTTGATTAATAGTCTCTCCTGATTCTGAAGTTTTCCATAAATTATTACCAGATAATTGTTCGCAAAATATTTCTTCGTTCTTAGCTTGATTTATTACTAGTTTTGACCAGTCCTGTATTTTCCCTGATCTTTTCCAACCCCATTGATTCCCAAATGAATCAAGACTTAAGAAGCTTTGATCATTTGAATTATTAGTTTCAATAATTTGGCCCCCAAATAAATTAGAAATTTGATCCGCGATATTTTTTGTATTTGATTGATGAGAACCAATTAAAGGGACTATCTTAGAACATTTGTTATCTATGACGATCACGCCCGGATCTTGCTCTTTAGAGGTTAAAAAAGAATTTATTAAACGTATTGATGCACCAATTGAGCCTATGAAAATTATTAAATCTAGTTCTGGCCATTTTTTAAGTAAAATTTCCTTAGGCTTTTGTATTTTTACAAGATCATTTTCTATATCATCATTTTTTGAAGAGCTTGCTATATATATCTCGTTAACAAATTCGGTTTTTTGAAGTCTTTTTAAAATTTCTTTTGAATTACTAGATAGACCTATTGCGATTCCTTTCAAATCAGAAATTATTGTTTGTTATGTTGCAATTATATACTGTCAATGTATTTGAAAAATTTTATGAGAAATATAAAAAAAAAATTAAGAAATTTATATAAAATCTGAGTAGCAATACTCATATTTCACTCATAGAAAAGAATTTAACAAAATATTCATATAGTAACAATCATTAGAACATTTGTTACGTTAATGCATAACGAAAGATCTTTGGCTTATTATTTTTGAAACGAATATCTAAAGTTCCGAATGATTTCGTTTTCTTGAACCTTATTATTAAAAATAAGTGCAAGAATCAATCTATCGGCTTTAATGTCAATTATTTTCGAGGTGCTAGATGACCATCAGCCCACCAGAAAGTGGAGAAAAAAACAAGAAAGTTTTGGAAGATCCTGTAAAGGCTGACCCAAGACCTATTGATTTTGCCAAATTAGATAAGCCAGGTTTCTGGTCAACTAAATTATCTAAGGGTCCAAAAACCACAACTTGGATCTGGAATTTACATGCAGATGCACATGATTTTGATGTGCATACAGGCGATGCTGAAGAAGCAACAAGAAAAATCTTTTCAGCTCACTTTGGACATCTTGCAATCATTTTTATATGGATGAGTGCTTCTTTTTTCCATGGAGCAAGATTTTCAAATTACACAGGCTGGTTAGCTGATCCAACTCATGTTAAACCAGGCGCTCAGCAAGTTTGGGCAGTTGTTGGCCAAGAAATGCTTAACGGTAATCTTGGTGCGGACTACAACGGGATCCAAATAAGCTCTGGAATTTTCCATATGTGGAGAGCTTGGGGTATTACTAACGAAAGTGAGTTAATGGCTCTAGCTATTGGTGCAGTAATAATGGCTGCTCTTATGCTTCATGGAGGAATCTATCATTATCATAAGGCGGCACCAAAAATGGAATGGTTCCAAAATGTTGAGTCAATGCTTAATCATCATATTGCAGGTTTGGTTGGGCTTGGATCATTAGCTTGGGCAGGTCATTGTATTCATATTGGCGCCCCAACAGCCGCATTGCTTGATGCGATTGACGCTGGATCTCCTCTAGTCATTAATGGTAAAGAGATAGCAACTATTGCTGATATGCCAATGCCTCACCAGCTTTGTGATCCACAAATAATTGGTCAGATTTTTCCTGGTTTAGCTAGTGGAGTTGGTAATTTCTTTAGTCTTAATTGGTTCGCTTTCTCAGATTTCTTAACTTTCAAAGGTGGTTTGAACCCTGTTACTGGAAGTTTGTGGATGACTGATATTGCACATCATCATTTAGCTTTTGGTGTAATTGCGATAATTGGAGGTCATTTATATAGAACTAACTATGGAATTGGTTCAAGTATGAAAGAGATATTAGAAGCTCATCAAGGAGATCCAATATTATTCCCGGCACCAAAAGGTCATCAAGGTCTTTTTGAGTTTATGGCTGAAAGTAGACATGCACAGCTATCTGTAAACCTTGCAGCTCTAGGTTCTCTTAGCATCTTGATTTCTCATCATATGTATGCGATGCCTCCATATCCTTATATAGCGACTGATTATATGACAGTCCTAGGTTTATTCACACATCATATGTGGATAGGAGCTTTATTTATAGTTGGAGCTGGAGCGCATGCTGGCATAGCGATGGTTAGAGATTATGATCCAGCAAAACATATTGATAACGTTTTAGATAGAATTTTAAAAGCTAGAGATGCCTTAATCAGTCATCTTAACTGGGTTTGTATGTGGCTAGGTTTCCATAGTTTTGGACTTTATATTCATAACGATACTATGAGAGCTTTAGGTAGACCTCAGGATATGTTTAGTGATACTGCAATTCAACTTCAACCAATATTTGCTCAATGGATTCAAAGTATTCAAGCTTCTGCTGTAGGAACTTCAATCTTAGCTGGTACTCCTGAGGGACTACCTCAAAAAGCTTTAAGTGAAGTTTTCAACGGAAGTTTAGTTGAAGTAGGTGGAAAAGTAGCAATAGCTCCAATTCAACTTGGCACTGCTGATTTGATGATCCATCATATTCATGCTTTCCAAATACATGTAACCGTTTTAATACTACTTAAAGGAGTACTTTACGCAAGAAGTTCAAGACTCATCCCTGATAAGGCTTCGCTTGGATTTAGATTTCCTTGTGATGGACCTGGAAGAGGTGGTACATGTCAAGTCTCATCTTGGGATCATGTATTCTTAGCTCTTTTCTGGATGTATAACTGCATATCAATAGTTATATTCCACTTCTCTTGGAAAATGCAAAGCGATGTTTGGGGACTAACAGGAGGAAACTTCTCTCAAAGTGCTATTACTATTAATGGCTGGTTAAGAGATTTCCTATGGGCTCAATCATCTCAGGTACTTACTAGTTATGGTGAAGCTATTAGCATGTATGGATTGATGTTCTTAGCAGCACACTTCATATGGGCATTTAGCTTAATGTTCTTATTCAGTGGAAGAGGTTATTGGCAAGAATTATTTGAATCAATAGTATGGGCTCATAACAAGCTTAAAGTTGCCCCAACAATACAACCAAGAGCTCTTTCAATTACTCAAGGTAGAGCTGTTGGTGTAGCTCACTTCCTTCTCGGAGGTATAGCAACTACTTGGGCTTTCTTCCATGCACGACTATTTGGCTTAGGCTAAATAACCTGAACTTCACCTTTTTAATTCAATGGCAACAAAATTTCCATCATTTAACCAGGGTCTAGCTCAGGACCCTACAACCCGCCGAATATGGTACGGAATAGCAACAGCTCATGACTTTGAGAGTCATGATGGAATGACCGAAGAAAAGCTTTATCAAAAGCTTTTCTCAACACATTTTGGTCATCTGGCAATTATTGCCCTTTGGGTAGCTGGTAACCTATTCCATGTAGCTTGGCAGGGTAACTTTGAGCAATTTGTACTTGATCCAACTCATGTCCGTCCAATTGCCCATGCAATTTGGGATCCTCATTTTGGAGCAGGAATAACTGAAGCAATGACACAAGCTGGAGCTAATGGCCCAGTTAACATAGCTTACTCAGGCCTTTACCATTGGTGGTACACAATAGGTATGAGAACTAACGAGCAACTTTTCCAAGCTTCAATCTTTATGAGCATTTTAGCTTGTTGGGTTTTATTTGCTGGTTGGTTACATTTACAACCTAAATTCAGACCTACACTTGCTTGGTTTAAAAACGCTGAGGCCCAGTTAAACCATCATTTATCTGTTTTATTTGGTTTTAGTAGTATTGCTTGGACAGGACATTTAGTTCATGTAGCTATTCCTGAATCAAGAGGACAGCATGTTGGTTGGGATAATTGGTTAACAGTTCTTCCTCATCCTGCAGGCTTGGCTCCTTTCTTTACACTTAATTGGGGAGCATATGCCCAAAATCCTGATTCTTTAAATCAAGTATTTGGAACTTCAGAAGGTGCTGGAACCGCAATCTTTACTTTCTTAGGAGGACTACATCCTCAAAGCGAAGCTTTATGGCTTACTGATATTGCACATCACCATATTGCAATTGGTTGTGTTTTTGTAATTGCAGGCCATATGTATAGAAATACTTTTGGAATAGGACACAGCCTCAAAGAAATTACTGAAGCTCATAATACTAGACACCCAAATGACCCTCATAAAGGTAGTTTTGGAATTAGTCATGATGGAATTTATGAGACAGTAAATAACTCCCTACACTTTCAATTAGGTTTAGCTTTAGCATCTCTTGGTGTTGCCACTTCTCTAGTTGCTCAACATATGGGAGCTCTTCCTTCATATGCTTTTATTGCGAGAGATTACACTACACAGTCAGCTCTATATACTCACCATCAATACATAGCTATGTTCTTAATGGTTGGAGCTTTTGCTCATGGAGCTATTTTCTTTGTACGTGATTATGATCCAGAATTAAACAAAGATAATGTTTTAGCTAGGGTTTTAGGAACCAAAGAAGCACTAATAAGTCACTTAAGTTGGGTAACAATGTTGCTAGGATTCCATACTCTTGGAATTTATGTTCATAACGATGTAGTTGTAGCTTTTGGAAATCCAGAAAAACAAATTCTAATTGAACCTGTTTTTGCTCAGTTTGTTCAAGCTGCTCAAGGTAAAATGATGTATGGCTTCGATGCTTTATTATCTGATCCTACGAGTTCTGCAACAATAGCAGCAAACTCTATGCCAGGAAATCACTATTGGATGGATCTAATTAATAGACAAGATGCTTTAAGTTCTTTCTTACCAATTGGTCCAGCTGATTTCTTAGTTCATCACGCTATTGCACTCGGACTACATACAACAGCACTAATACTCATTAAAGGAGCATTAGATGCTAGAGGTACAAAATTAATTCCTGATAAAAAGGATTTAGGATATGCTTTCCCTTGCGATGGTCCTGGAAGAGGAGGTACTTGTGATAGCTCTTCATGGGATGCTATGTACCTAGCAATGTTCTGGGCATTAAATCTCATGGCATGGGTCACTTTCTACTGGCATTGGAAGCACCTAACAATTTGGCAAGGTAATGTGGCTCAATTTAATGAATCAGGGACCTACTTAATGGGTTGGTTTAGAGATTATCTATGGCTCAATTCCTCACAGTTAATTAATGGATATAATCCATTTGGAGTTAATTCATTATCTCCTTGGGCCTGGATGTTCCTATTCGGCCACCTAGTTTGGGCTACAGGATTTATGTTCTTGATCTCATGGCGTGGTTATTGGCAAGAATTAATTGAAACATTAGTTTGGGCTCATCAGCGCACACCGATAGCAAACCTTGTTGGATGGAGAGATAAGCCAGTTGCTCTATCAATTGTTCAGGCAAGATTAGTAGGCTTAGCTCATTTCACGATTGGAAACATACTTACATTTGGTGCATTTGTAATTGCATCAACTTCAGGTAAGTTTGGTTAAAATCTCTTTAAATAATACAAATCACCACATTTGTGGTGATTTTTTTTTGTTTATTTTCTTTTTCTAAATTAAGTTAAAATTATAGAATTATTATCAAATAAATATGTCAAAAATAAACCAATTCATCTCTATTATTATTCCCGTTTTCAATGAAAGTGAGAGTATTGTTTTTTTATTGGATGAAGTTAAAAGTGTAATGGCAACTAATAAATTAAATTTTGAATTGATTGTTGTAAATGATGGTTCTCAAGACAATACTCAAAGAGTATTAGAAGAACTAACTCTAAAAATCAAAGAATTATCAGTTATTTGTCTTCGCAAAAATTATGGACAAACTGCAGCAATGGCTGCAGGTTTTGATAATTCTAAGGGTGATATTGTCCTTACTTTAGATGGTGACTTACAAAATGATCCAAATGATATTCCTAAATTGATTGCTGAAATTAATTTAGGCTACGATTTGATATGTGGATGGAGGTTTGACCGAAAGGATAAATTGCTTAATAGGAAGATCCCATCAAAAATAGCAAATAAATTAATAGCTAAGGTAACAGGTTTAAAGTTGCATGATTATGGATGTTCATTAAAAGCTTTTAAAAAAGAAATAATAGATGATATTAAACTATATGGTGAACTTCATAGGTTTTTACCAGTTTTAGCAAATATTGAAGGAGCTAGAATTAAAGAAATTAAGGTTAATCACAGAAGTCGAAAATATGGATCTAGTAAATATGGAATTGATAGAACTTTCAGAGTTTTAATGGATTTATTAACTGTTTGGTTTATGACTAAATTTTTGACTAGACCTATGTATGGATTTGGTTTTGTTGGAATTATAAGTATTTTTATAAGTCTTTCAATGACTTCTTACTTGTTAATTATAAAAATATTGGGAGATGACATTGGAAATCGCCCTATGCTTATGTTTGCACTCATATTAGGAATTGCTGGGGTTCAGTTATTTAGCTTTGGATTATTAAGTGAACTTTTAATAAGAACATATCATGAAAGTCAAGATAGACCAATTTACAGAATTAGAGAAATTCAAGGTAAAACTAAAAATGCAACTCTTACTTAAAATTTCTTATTAAGTTAGCTGAAATCTCAACTACTTCAGGAGAAGTATCTTTTAAACCTCTTCTAAGAATAGGCAATATTGATTTGTCATCTAATTTCTCTGCAATTTTTAAAGCTTTTAATTTATCTTCTTTATGGCTTTGAAAAAGTTTAAACATTGTATTTCTTAGAGCCTTTTTATCAAATGCTGAGTATATGTTATCTTCACGCTTGTAAGAAAAACTATTCTTTTTAGATATATTATTTTTATTATTATTTATAAGTTTATTTGAAGATAAGTTTTTAAAATTTATTGCATTTTTAAACTGTCTTTTTTTAAAAATTAATAGTAAAAATACAATAAAAATAATGAGTAATATTGCGAAAAAATTTAACATGTAAAAAGTTAATAATTTTTATATCATCCAGTAATAAAATTAACACTATTTATCAGATAAATACTAAAGTGTTTAAAGATGTTAAACGAATTATGTCATCTGAATTTTCAAATCTTCTGCCTTCGGTCTTTGTCCCCATGATTGGCTTGGTAGCACCTGCTATTTTTATTGTTTTAATAGGCAGATTTATAACGGCTACTGAATAAAAATTAATTATCACATTATCCTTTTTTTAAAATGAGCGATTCACAAACACCATTAGGAGCCAATCCTAAATTTCCAGAAAAATATATAGATCAAAGTGTCCTGCCTACAGATATTGGTATCGCAGAACAATGGGCTGTTAAAACTGTTGCTGATCCGTTTGTTGGGAATTTGGCTACCCCAGTTAATAGTGGTTATTTTACCAAAGTTTTTATAAATAATTTACCTTTTTATAGAGAAGGTATTTCTCCAAATTTTAGAGGTTTAGAAACTGGAGCAGCTTTAGGTTATCTCTTATATGGTCCATTTACTATGACTGGTCCTTTAAGAAATTCTGATTTCGCATTAACCGCAGGATTACTTGCTGCTATAGGCGCGGTTCATATTTTGACAGCACTTTTAGTTCTTTATAACGCCCCAGGTAAAGCACCTAATGTGCAACCTCCTGATGCTACTGTTAATAACCCTCCTGCAGATTTATTTACTAGAGCAGGGTGGGCTGACTTTACAAGTGGATTTTGGCTAGGCGGTTGCGGTGGTGCAGTTTTTGCATGGCTTCTTGTAGGAACACTGCATTTAAACAACATCATGCAATTAATTCAAAATATTTGGACTACTGGTTAATTTGAAAATTTAAAAGAAGCTATTATATTTAATATTTTAATTTGATAAACAGACTGCTATCTAATAGTTCTATCCCATCTATATCTTCTTACTACTCTTCCTGCTGATATTAGTTTGGATTGATAATGTAATGAAATTGGATCATTTGTATCTTTTATGGCATCTAATCCTATTCCATTTCTTCCAAACTCTTTCCCAGAGCTGTGATAATATAATCCATCTCCTTTGTAGATTCCAACGTGATCACATTTTTTCTTGGTTCCGAAGAACAAGAGGTCTCCTGGTTGAAGTTTTCTGTTAAATTCTTTGAAATAAAAAAGGTGTTTACAAAAACTTTTTATTTGATAAGAGTCTCTAGGTATATGAATATGATGCGTGAAAAAAGCAGTCTGAATTAAGCCGGAACAATCAAAATTTGGTCCTAATGTACCTCCCCAAAGATATTCATTAGTTAACTTAGATTGATCTTGGATCCATTTTAGAATTAAGGGAACTTTTTGTTTTATAAAGGAGTATTCATGGTTTATATTCTCAGATTTTCTTAATTCGCATTTCTCAATAATTAATCCATCTAAATTTATCCAACAGACGTAACCATCTTCATATAGTTGAACTAGGATCCTTGATATTTTTTTGTTTTCTTGATGAATATTTGGATAAAGCAGCTTAAAAATTCTATTTTTACAAATTTCAGTTACTAATTTATTTTCTGTTTCATTTTGATATCCAGAAATGTTAACTTTTAATTTCCACCAAATAGTCTTTGAAAAATTAGTTTGTTTAAATAGTGAGGTAGGGTCTTTATAATTTTCCATAAAATGTCCTTCTACTATTTAAATAAAGAGATGGGTCTAGCCTTAAATGAAATTTTAGGGAGAGTATGCACTCATAATAAATATTTTTCAAGAGAAGATATTGCCATAACTTGGATTAATTACAAAAGTGAAAATAAGGTCGTATTTAAAGGTTTTGGATCAGGGATTAATAATAAGAAAATGTTTTATCCTGCCAGCGTAGTCAAATTAGTTTATGCTCTTGCTGCATATCATTGGCTTAAAAAAGGAAGTTTATTATTATCAGATGAGATAATTGATGCTGTGAGGAAAATGTTATCTTTCTCGAGTAATAATGCTACAAGCTTTTTAATTGATTTACTTACTGGAACCACAAGTGGACCATGTATTGAGGGAGAATTATGGAAAATTTGGAAATATCAACGAGGGATAATAAACGATTGGCTGCATGATTTAAATTGGGAGGAACTGATTGGTATAAATTGCTGTCAGAAGACCTGGGATGATGTACCATTTGGTCGTGAAAAAGAATTTTATGGATATGAAAATAAAAATAGGAATGCAATGACTACTGATTCAGCTGCAAGGGTTTTGGAGGAAATTATGATTCATATTGATTATCAAAAAAATGACTTAAATTTAAGAAGTTTTTTAAAAAGAAATTTAAATAAAGTTGTTCTTAAAAACGATTCTATTAATCAAATAGATGGCTTTTTAGGTGCAGGATTACCAGAAAGCATTAATTTATGGAGTAAAGCAGGCTTAATGTCTGAAGTTAGACATGATTCTGCTTGGTGGATTAATAGTCAATCTCTACAAACTTTATTAGTCGTTTTTTGTAATGGAGAAAAATATTCCAAAGATACTTCCTTCTTACCATTAATAGCAAAAGAAGTATATGAATTTAATAAGAAATATACTATTGAGGACTACAGTTAATCATCTAAGAAATTAAAATCTAATTTATCAGTATAGGCTTCATAAGGTAACATCATTACTTCTTTAGAATTTAAATCATTCATAATCCATTCTCTATATTCTGCTAATAAACTTTTTCTATCTTCATTCTCTAATTCATAAATACGCAATGCTGTATCTTTAAGATTTTCTTTAATTAAATTTTCAATTTCTTTATCCCTCATTTTAGGTTAATTTTCCCTCCAAAATTATTCTTCTTATTGTTGACAATGCAATTCCTGTTTGTGATCTGATTGATCGATATGAATATCCCTCATTACGCAATCTGATAACTAGAGATTCTTTTAAAGTACTTATCTTGGGCCTTCCTCCCAGATTATTTCCAGATAATTTTCTACGTAATAGTTTTTCTTTTTTTCTTTCATCTAAACTGCTGTCTTCTAAATTATCTAATTCATATAAAATCTTAAAAATTGAAGAATTTTTGTTAGAAGATGCATTAGCCGCGAAAAAACCAGTCAAAGTACGCAATTTAATATCATTATTAATGAGTTTATTTATTGTGACCAAACATTCTTTTTTATTTTTAAATGCTCGATCAAGCTGAGTTATTATTAATTCATCGCCTTTAGATAAACAATTTATAGCTTTATTGAGTTGAGGTTTGATTCCTTCATCTAAACTTATAAATTCAGAAAATATTACACTGCAACCCTCTTCCTTTAATTTTTTTATTTGCTCCTCTAAATATTCAAATTCATTATGAGTAGCTCTAGCATATCCAATGGATTTAGAGTTTTTATTTTTTTTAGATAGTAAAAGCCGTTTTCTTTTGAATTTAAAAGTCAATGTTTTATTACATATATTTTTTACTGTACCAATAAATAAATAAAAAAACACTTTTTAGTACAAAAATCTTTAATTATAACAATGATTTATTAATCACGTGTTTAATTAATATGTCCTGATATCAGTATTAAAAATAACGTTCTAAATACTGTTTTATGTTTAGTTGATAGAACAGAAATATTTTGTAATTAGTAACTTGAATTAGGATTTTTTAAATTTTCAATGGACTATTTAAATTCATTTATTTTTTGACTTCTTTTGAATAGGCTTCATTTTTGAAATTATTAATAGTTAATTCAAATTGTTTTTAGTAAAATAAAATTACAGGCCAGAACAATTAATTTGACTAATAATCCTAATATTTTAATTTCAAAACCTGATTGGTTAAGAGTAAAAGCTCCGCAAGTTGAGAGAATTGGGAATACTGCAAATTTGTTAAATGATTTAAATCTCAATACTGTATGTCAAGAAGCAAGCTGTCCAAATATTGGTGAATGTTTTGCTAGTGGAACAGCCACTTTCCTAATAATGGGTCCTGGCTGTACTAGGGCATGTCCATATTGCGATATTGATTTTGATAAATCTACAAGAGAATTAGATCCAACAGAATCATATCGTCTAGCAGAAGCCGTTTATAGAATGAAGCTTAAACATGTTGTAATCACATCAGTTAATAGAGATGATCTTGAGGATGGTGGTGCATCTCAATTTTTTGAATGTGTTTATCAAGTAAGAAAAAAATCTCCTGAAACTACTATTGAGCTTTTAATTCCTGATTTTTGTGGTAACTGGAAAGCTCTTGAAAAAGTTCTTGATTCAAATCCAAACGTTTTAAACCATAATATTGAGACTGTGACTTCGCTATATAAAAAAGTTAGACCTCAGGGTAAATATGAGAGAAGTCTTGAGTTACTTAAAAGAACCAGAGAATATTCTCCCAAAGTTTATACAAAGTCAGGCTTTATGCTTGGTTTAGGGGAAAAAGATGAGGAGGTCTTAAGTCTTCTTAAGGATTTAAAAAGTAATTTTGTTGATATTGTTACTATTGGTCAATATTTATCTCCTGGCCCTAATCATTTACCTGTTCAAAGATTTGTGAGTCCCTCAAAATTTAATTACTTTAAAGTTTTCGGGGAAAAAGATTTGGACTTTATGCAAGTAGTTAGTTCTCCTTTAACTCGAAGCAGTTACCATGCTGAAGAGATTCAAAAACTTATGAAAAAGTATCCAAGATAATTATTTTCATTTATTTGAGTCTATCCACTGATTTAATTTCCATTCAACTAGATCATTTTTAATCATTGGATCATTCTTAATGATTTTTAGTGCATTTTTATAATTATTCATCTCAAGAATTAGTAATCCTCCTTCACCTGGCCTATTTAACTCATCTACCAAAAAACCACTTTTTATATTAATTCCCTCTTTTTTTAATTTTTTTATCCAATCAATATGTTCGTTAATTATTTTTCGTTTTAAATCATTATTAATTAAGTATTCTTTTTTTATAATTTCAGTTTTTACAAAGAAAGGCATTTACATTTTCTTTATGCCAAGCATCTCTTCTTCGCTTGGGGGAACAATTAATTTGAAAGTACTCTTGAAATGAGACCAATTTTCAATTATTTTGGCAGCCTTTAAGCTATTTGTTTTTGCTCGATATTCTCTAATAATGTCAAATAAGATATCTTCCTGCTTTGATGAAGTTATTTTATGAATGCTAACTATTTCCTTATTAACTTTATTACTTAAATCATTATTCTCATCGATTATAAAAGCTATTCCACCAGTCATTCCCGCACCAATATTTCTTCCTGTGGAACCTAGAATAACTACTTTCCCACCAGTCATGTATTCACAACAATGATCACCTGCTCCCTCTGTTACTGCTGTGGCACCACTATTTCTTACCGCAAATCTTTCTCCCGATTTTCCTAATGCAAATAATTTCCCACCTGTTGCTCCATAAAGGCAAGTATTTCCCAGGATGACTTGTTCGGAGGAGGTTTTATCTATTTTTGGTGGAATTATTGTGAGTATTCCTCCATTCATTCCTTTACAAACATAATCATTAGCTTCTCCGATTAGTTGAACATTCATTCCCTTCAATAAAAAGGCACCAAAGCTTTGTCCTGCATATCCTTTGAAATTTAAGTTGAGTTCGCCATTGAAGCCAGTGTTGCCATGAATCTCTGCAATTTCGCCAGCTATTTTCGCACAAACACTTCTATCTGTATTTTTTATCTCAATTTCTTTGGTTAATTTTTCATGATTTTTAATTGAATCTATAAATTCAGTATCAGACAAAAACTCATCTTCTAATACAGAACCATTACTATGAGCATTTTTTGAATGTTTTAACCATGATCTATCAGTGGTTGGTTGTTTATTATTTACTAAAGAAGAAAGATCGATATTAGAAGTTTTTGGAAGAGAGATATTTCTTGCAGAAAGGAATTCTTGATTACCAATCAGTTCTTCCATATTAGAAACACCGATACTACTCATTATCTGTCTTACTTCTTCAGCAATATACAAGAAAAAATTGACAACATTTTCTGGAATACCTTTAAATCTTTTTCTTAATTCTTCTTTTTGAGTGGCAACTCCAACAGGACACTTGTTTGTATGACAAACCCGAGCCATTATGCATCCTTCAGCAATCATCGCTACAGAACCGAAACCGTATTCTTCAGCACCAAGTAAAGCTGCAATAACTACATCCCATCCTGTTTTAAGACCTCCATCAGTTCTCAAAATTACTCTTTCACGTAAGTTATTCTCTAAGAGAGATTTATGAACCTCAGCAACACCTAGTTCCCATGGTAAACCTGCATGTTTAATAGAACTTAGTGGTGAAGCACCTGTACCTCCGTCATGGCCTGAAATTTGAATTACATCTGCATTAGCTTTGCTTACTCCGGCAGCAATAGTGCCTATCCCAATTTCAGAAACAAGTTTAACGCTCACTTTTGCTTTTGGATGAACTTGGTGTAAGTCATGGATAAGTTGAGCTAAATCTTCAATTGAATAAATATCATGATGCGGGGGAGGAGATATTAGAGCTACTCCAGGTTTACTATTTCTTAGTTTTGCGATGTAAGAATCAACTTTTGGACCAGGCAATTGTCCCCCTTCTCCAGGTTTTGCACCTTGAGCCATTTTAATTTCGAGTTGTTTACCACTTCTTAGATATTCAGGTGTAACTCCAAATCTACCTGATGCTATTTGTTTAATAGCTGAGCATGCGGTGTCTCCATTTTCTAGACCTTTAATAAAGGGCAATGTCGCTGATTGAGTATTTTCATCGATATCATTTAAAACATTAAAACGAGCTGGATCTTCTCCCCCTTCTCCACTATTACTTTTTCCACCAATTCTATTCATTGCAACTGCTAACACTTCATGTGCTTCTCTTGATAAAGCACCCAAACTCATTCCTCCAGTACAGAACCTTTTGCAAATTGATTCAACACTTTCAACTTCCTCTAATGGAATGCTTTTTCTTTTTGAATTAATTGTTAGTAAATCTCTTAGAGATGTTGTGGGTCTATTACTAATGAGTTTTTTGTAAGTTTCAAAATGATCGTATCCTGGTCCTTGTTTTACAGCTGAATGTAAAACTTTGGACATCTCCGGGTTATTGGAATGATATTCTCCATTATTTCTAAATTGTACAAATCCTAAGAATTCTAATTTCTTTAAATCGATCTCTGGGTAGGCTTTAGTATGTATTGAAAGTGTTTCATTAGTTAATTCTTTTAATGTTATGCCAGCGATACGGCTTGTTGTACCATCAAAAGCAATTCTTATTAAATCTGATCCAAGGCCTACAGCTTCAAAAATTTGTGCGCCATGGTAACTAGATAAAAGTGAAATACCTATTTTTGAAAGAATTTTTCTTAGACCGTCTTCTAAAGCTTTTTTAATATTTTCTTGAACGTTAATTATTGATAATGGATTTATTTTTTTGCTATCAATGAGTTTTTGTGTTTTTGGATGTTTTAACCAGTGTCTACCTGCTTCGAAGGTCAACCAAGGGCAAACAGCGCTTGCACCATAACCAATCAAACAAGCCAAGTGATGTGTACTCCAACATTGACCTGTTTCAATAATTAGTGAAGCTTTTAGCCTGATTTCTTTTTTTAGAAGATAATGATGAATTGCTCCAACAGCAAGTAAAGGAGGAATAAAAGTCTTTTTAGGATTAATTCCCTTATCAGAAATAATAATTAAAGAGCAACCTTCTTTTATAGAGAGCTCACTCTGTTTACAAATTGCTTTTAATTGCTTCTCTAAGCCTTGAACACCTTCCTCAATATCAAACAAACTTGAAATTTTTTGAGATTTAATTTTTGATTTTTCAATGGAAATGAGTTCTTCCTCATTGAGTATTGGACTTTGTAAATGAACAAAAGGTTTAGGATCTTTAATCTCAAATGGTGTACATCTTTCTCCAAGATGCATCTCTAAACTCATTACCAGTTTTTCTCTCAGAGGGTCAATAGGAGGATTTGTGACTTGCGCAAATCTTTGCTTGAAATAGTCATATAAAATATGTGGCTTTGAAGAAAGCACTGCTAATGGAATATCGTCGCCCATGCAATAGGTAGGCTCTTTGGCTAATGAAGACATTGAATCTAAGATAAGATCATTATCTTCTGCTGAAAAACCGTACGCAGTTTGTTGTTGTAACAACTCAAGGTCTTTTAGTTTGCAGTCTTTAAACCATTCACTATTCTCAATTTTTATAGTCCTATTACTTAGTAAATTTTTATAATCATGCCTTTGAGCTGCTTCAGATTTTACCTCCCAATTTCTTAGGATTTTATTTTTATGAAAATCAACTGCCAACATTTGTCCCGGTCCTAATCGACCTTTTTCTATGATTCTTTCCTCTTCAATATCTACTACTCCTGTTTCAGAACCCATTATTACAAAACCATCATTTGTGATTGAATATCTTGCTGGTCTTAGGCCATTCCTATCAAGTGTTGCTCCTACAAAATTTCCATCAGCAAATACAAGGAGTGCGGGGCCATCCCACGCTTCTTGTAGGCTTGCAGAATATTCATAAAAAGCTTTTATATCTCCTCTCTGTTCAAGTTCTGGTTGATCTCTAAATGCTTCAGGAACAAGTTTTAATAATGAATCAGTGATTGGTTGGCCTGATCGAATATTGATTTCAAGGGTTGCATCAAGATTTGATGAATCACTTTTATTTATATCTACGATTGGTTTAATTTCGTTAGATAACTCTCCCCAAAAATCATCTATGTGTGTTTCTGAAGCTTTAGCCCAGTTGATATTACCTAAGAGAGTATTAATTTCTCCGTTATGACCTAAGAATCTCATCGGCTGAGCTAGTGGCCATTTTGGAAGTGTATTAGTACTAAACCTCCTATGGTAAACGGAAAATGAGACTTTAAAACTCTCTTCTTTTAAGTCTTGATAAAACTCAGATAATATTTCAGAACGAACCATACCTTTGTATACAACTGTTTGAGAACTTAGTGAGGCAAAATAAAATTCACAATCCCCAACATGGTTTTTAAAACTTTCTCTTATCTTTTTCTCAATTCTTTTCCTTAATTGAAATAAAAGCCTTTCAATATCATTGTTATCTTTTTTATCTATGAATAAAATCCACTGACTTATGAATGGGGCATTTGCTTTAGCTAAAGGACCTAATATTTCATTATTAACAGGTACTGTTCTCCAAGATGTATTGCTGAAGCTTAATTTTTTTGCTTCCTCCTCACATATTGATTTACATTCTTCAATTTTCTCTTTTTTATTAGGCATAAAAACCATGCCTAAACCTCTATAACAGTCTTGTTTATTTTTAATATTCATTTCTTCTTCTAACAATTTCCATGGAATTGAACATAAAATGCCTGCTCCATCTCCTGAATCACTATCTCCTCCACAACCTCCTCTATGCTCCATGCAGTTAAGGCCCTTCAGGGATTGTTTAAGGATCCAGTTGCTTTCTATCCCTTTAACATTTGCTATGAAACCAACTCCACAGGCATCTTTCTCACCAATTATTCCATTTGGGGAATAACTATCTTTATATGGTCCAACGATTCTTTTGATACCCTCTCCCATAGATTATTAAATTCTATTTAGTTATTTACATATTTCCATTATAAAAATAAATATGAAAATAAATCTAAAGATAATGAATATTTACCAAAGAATTTTAATTTCACAAATTTTAAAAAAAATATGATTAAAAACTTTAAGTTTGTGCTCGTAAAAGGTTATGATGAATAAATGTTTATTTTTATCTAAATATAATAGATGCCCACCATCTCACAATTAATAGGTTCAGAAAGGAAACGTCTGACTAGGAAAACAAAATCACCTGCATTAAAAGCCTGCCCTGAGAGGAGAGGGGTATGTACAAGAGTTTATACATCAACACCCAAAAAACCTAATTCAGCTCTAAGAAAAGTTGCAAGGGTAAGATTAACTTCCGGTTTTGAAGTAACGGCTTATATTCCGGGAATTGGACATAATTTGCAAGAACACTCTGTAGTACTACTTAGGGGTGGAAGAGTTAAGGATTTACCAGGAGTTAGATATCATATAATAAGAGGAACTTTAGATACGGCTGGAGTCAAAGATAGACGTCAATCCAGATCTAAGTATGGAGCAAAAGCTCCAAAAGATTAATTTGTAAACAGCACTTTTTAAAAACATGTCACGTCGTAATGCAGCAGTAAAAAGACCAGTTCTTCCAGATCCTCAATTTAATAGTCGCTTAGCTTCAATGATGATTTCTCGATTGATGAAACATGGTAAAAAATCTACAGCTCAAAGAATATTGTCTGATGCTTTTTCTATAATAAGCGAGAGAACTGGCGCGAATGCAGTCGAATTATTTGAAACAGCTGTTAAAAATGCTACTCCCCTTGTCGAAGTAAGAGCTAGAAGAGTTGGTGGTGCCACATATCAAGTACCTATGGAAGTACGCCAAGAGAGGGGTACAGCTATGGCATTAAGATGGCTTGTTACATTCTCACGTGCAAGAAATGGCAAAAGTATGTCCCAGAAACTTGCTGGTGAGTTGATGGATGCAGCAAATGAAACTGGTAGTGCTGTTAAAAAAAGAGAAGACACTCATAAAATGGCTGAAGCTAATAAAGCTTTTGCACATTACAGATATTAATTTCGTCAAAAAGGTACTTAAGTAGTTTATTATTATAAAAGTTTACTTTTAGGGTGAACTATAATTATCTAAAAATTATTTTATTTGGAGTTTTAAAATTGGCACGCGACTTTCCCCTACAGCGAGTAAGGAATATAGGTATAGCCGCTCATATTGATGCAGGTAAGACAACAACTACTGAAAGAATCTTGTTTTATTCAGGTGTCGTCCACAAGATAGGAGAGGTTCATGATGGTGCTGCCGTAACAGATTGGATGGCTCAAGAAAGAGAAAGAGGAATAACTATTACTGCTGCTGCAATATCTACTAGTTGGCAAGATCACAGAATTAATATTATAGATACTCCAGGGCACGTTGACTTTACCATTGAAGTAGAAAGATCAATGCGCGTCTTGGATGGAGTCATAGCTGTATTTTGCGCGGTAGGTGGAGTGCAGCCTCAATCTGAAACAGTTTGGCGTCAGGCAGATAGATACTCTGTCCCAAGAATGGTTTTTGTTAACAAAATGGACAGAACTGGCGCAGATTTTTTAAAAGTTAATAAGCAAATTAAAGATCGACTAAAGGCAAATGCACTCCCAATTCAGCTACCTATTGGAGCTGAAGGTGATCTCACAGGCATTATTGATTTAGTTGCTAACAAAGCATATCTTTACAAAAATGACTTGGGTACTGATATTGAAGAGGCACCAATTCCATCTGAAATGGAGGAGGAAGCTGCTGAATGGAGAAATAAGTTGATGGAGAGTGTTGCAGAAAATGATGAAGATTTAATTGAAATATTTCTCGAAACAGGAGAATTATCTGAAGAACAACTTAAAAAAGGTATAAGGGAAGGGGTTTTAAAACATGGATTGGTACCTGTATTGTGTGGGTCGGCTTTTAAGAATAAAGGTGTTCAACTTGTTTTAGACGCTGTTGTTGATTACTTGCCAGCCCCAGTTGATGTAAAGCCAATACAAGGTGTTTTACCAAGTGGTAAAGAAGATGTTAGACCTTCAGATGACAATGCTCCTTTCAGTGCATTAGCTTTCAAAGTAATGTCAGATCCCTATGGGAAATTAACATTTGTGAGAATGTATTCAGGCGTTCTTTCAAAAGGAAGTTATGTCATGAATTCTACTAAAGACGCTAAAGAGAGAATTTCTAGATTAGTTATTCTAAAAGCTGATGAAAGAGAGGAGGTTGACGAATTGAGGGCTGGAGATTTAGGAGCTGTATTAGGTCTTAAGAACACAACAACTGGTGACACTTTATGTAATACAGAAGATCCTATAGTCTTGGAGACATTGTTTATTCCAGAACCAGTTATATCCGTGGCAGTTGAGCCAAAAACTAAAGGTGATATGGAAAAATTATCAAAAGCTTTAACAGCTTTATCTGAAGAGGATCCAACCTTTAGGGTAAGTACAGATCCAGAGACAAATCAAACTGTAATCGCTGGTATGGGAGAGTTGCACCTAGAGATCCTTGTTGACAGAATGTTAAGGGAATTTAAAGTTGAGGCTAATATTGGTGCTCCTCAAGTTTCTTATAGAGAAACTATTAGGTCTAGTTCTAAAGGTGAAGGTAAATATGCGAGACAAACTGGAGGAAAAGGTCAATATGGTCATGTAATAATTGAAATGGAACCTGCTGAAGTTGGTAAAGGTTTTGAATTTGTTAACAAAATTGTTGGTGGAGCTGTACCGAAAGAGTATATTGGTCCTGCATCTAATGGAATGAAAGAAACTTGTGAATCAGGTGTTCTTGCCGGTTATCCACTCATTGATGTAAAAGTAACACTAGTCGATGGTTCATTCCACGATGTAGACTCATCTGAAATGGCCTTCAAAATTGCAGGTTCCATGGCTTTTAAAGATGGGGTTAAAAAATGCAATCCTGTCCTCTTAGAGCCTATGATGAAAGTTGAGGTCGAAAGTCCTGACGACTTTCTTGGATCTGTAATTGGTGATCTCTCTTCTAGAAGGGGTCAAGTAGAAGGACAATCTGTTGATGATGGATTGTCTAAGGTACAGGCCAAAGTGCCATTAGCCGAAATGTTCGGCTATGCCACTCAACTCCGATCAATGACTCAAGGTCGGGGTATATTTTCAATGGAGTTCGCAAATTATGAGGAAGTTCCTCGTAACGTTGCTGAAGCTATCATTTCCAAGAATCAGGGCAACTCCTGATCTCTAAACTAAAACACTCTTAAACCCTCGATTCTTTAATTCAAAATGGCTCGCGAGAAGTTCGAAAGGAACAAACCACATGTCAACATAGGTACTATTGGCCATGTTGATCATGGAAAAACAACACTTACTGCTGCTATTACAAACGTACTAGCAAAAAAAGGTCAAGCTCAAGCTCAAGACTACGGAGACATTGATGGTGCTCCTGAGGAAAGAGAGCGCGGCATTACTATTAATACGGCTCACGTCGAATATGAGACTGAAGGCAGACATTATGCTCATGTCGATTGCCCTGGACATGCTGATTATGTAAAAAACATGATTACAGGAGCAGCTCAAATGGACGGAGCAATTCTAGTTTGCGCAGCTACAGACGGTCCTATGGCGCAAACAAAAGAGCATATTCTTTTAGCGAAACAGGTCGGAGTCCCTGCTCTTGTAGTAGCTCTAAATAAATGCGATATGGTCGACGATGAAGAAATTATTGAACTTGTTGAAATGGAAATCAGAGAACTATTAGATAGTTATGACTTCCCTGGAGATGATATTCCTATAGTTCAAGTTTCTGGTTTAAAAGCTCTCGAAGGTGATTCTACTTGGGAATCAAAAATTGAAGAACTAATGAAAGCAGTTGATGCTAGCATTCCTGAACCAGAAAGAGAAGTCGACAAACCATTCTTGATGGCAATTGAAGATGTTTTCTCAATTACTGGTAGAGGTACTGTTGCTACTGGAAGAATTGAGAGAGGTAAAGTTAAGGTTGGAGAAGAAGTGGAAATAGTTGGAATAAGAGACACAAGATTAACAACTGTTACTGGAGTTGAAATGTTCCGCAAACTACTTGATGAAGGTATGGCTGGCGATAATGTTGGTTTGCTTTTACGTGGTGTTCAGAAAGAAGATATTGAGAGAGGAATGGTACTAGTTAAGAAAGGATCTATTACTCCTCATACTCAGTTTGAAGGAGAAGTTTATGTTCTAAAGAAAGAAGAGGGCGGCAGACATACGCCTTTCTTCGCAGGATATAGACCACAATTTTATATCAGGACAACTGACGTGACAGGTCAAATTACAGCATTTACATCTGATGATGGCTCTAATGTTGAAATGGTTATGCCAGGCGACAGAATCAAAATGACTGGAGAATTAATTTGTCCAGTGGCTATTGAACAAGGTATGAGATTCGCAATACGTGAAGGAGGACGTACTATTGGTGCTGGAGTTGTCTCTAAAATTCTCAAATAATATTTTTTGAATTTTAAGAATTTAACCTCAATCACTTAATATAGGTTAATTGATTCGGGTCATTGTTAATCAATGGCCCCCAACTAGAAGTTATTTTGAAATTATGACTGCATCAATTGCACAACAAAAAATAAGAATTAGACTCAAAGCGTTTGATAGAAGAATGCTTGATTTGTCTTGCGATAAAATAATCCAAACTGCCGATACTACTTCTGCTTCAGCCATAGGCCCAATACCTTTACCAACAAAAAGGAAAATTTATTGTGTTCTAAGGTCACCACATGTTGATAAAGACTCTAGAGAGCATTTTGAAACAAGAACTCATAGAAGAATAATTGATATTTATAGTCCCTCGGCAAAAACTATTGATGCTTTAATGAAATTAGATCTTCCTAGTGGTGTCGATATAGAAGTTAAACTATAAGTAATCCCAAAAACGACTTAAATTGATTAATATAAAAAGATGTAAATGAGGTTTAAATGGGAGAGCTCTCAGTAAGGGAATTACCTTTATTTCCTTTGCCGGAGGTAGTTCTTTTCCCTCAAGAGGTATTGCCTTTACACATTTTTGAATCTAGATACAGAATTATGCTTCAATCTGTTCTAGAATCTGATTCTATGTTTGGAGTTATAAAGTGGGATTCAAGTACTAAAAGTATGGCAAATGTTGGATGCTGTGCCCAAATAATAAAACATCAAACTGCGGAGGATGGGAGAAGTAATATTATCACTCTTGGACAACAAAGATTTCAAGTCTTAGAAGTTATTCGTTCAACTCCATTTTGTTCAGCTATGGTAAGTTGGATTAGCGATGATAATATTGATAACCTTCAAAAACTAGATTCTTTAAAAGACTTAGTCACAGAGGCACTTAATGATGTTATTAATCTTACAAGTAAATTGACAAATACCAAGAAAACCCTACCTGATAAATTGCCTGATAATCCTATGGAATTATCATTTTGGATAGGGGCTCATTTGGGTGGTCCTGTTGCGCAGGAACAGCAAAGACTGCTAGAGGAAAGAAATACTTATACCCGTTTGCAAAGGGAATATGAAATGCTTGATCATACAAGAAAACAACTTGCAGCAAGAACTGCCTTGAAAGAAAGTTTTCCTGATATAAAAGAAAATTAAATGTTTCAATTATTATTGCCTTTTTTCTTACTGGCTTTATCCCTTATAGCTTTATCTATCATCTGGAGAATTAATGCTAGAAAATATATTTCTTCTAGTACAGTGGCATCTGCATATGATGCTTGGACTCAAGATAAATTACTTGAGAGATTGTGGGGAGAACATATACATTTGGGCTTTTATCCAACAGTGAAAAATAGGATTGATTTTAGGAAGGCTAAAGTACAGTTTGTCCATGAGTTAGTCAAGTGGAGCGGTTTAGATAAATTACCAAAAGGGTCCAGAATACTTGACGTAGGTTGCGGAATAGGAGGAAGTTCTAGGATTCTTGCAAAATATTATGGATTAAATGTTACTGGAATTACAATTAGCCCTGCTCAAGTAAAAAGAGCAAGAGAACTTACTCCTGATGGACTTAATTGCAACTTTCAAGTTATGGATGCATTGGATTTAAAATTCGAGGATGGATCATTTGATGGAGTTTGGAGTGTTGAGGCTGGTGCACATATGAATGATAAAACTAAGTTTGCAGATGAAATGCTTAGAACTTTGAGACCTGGAGGGTATTTGGCATTAGCTGATTGGAACTCAAGAGATCTCAGGGAATATCCGCCATCATTTTTTGAGGATTTAGTTATGAAACAATTGCTTGAACAATGGGTACATCCTAATTTTATTAGCATTAACGAATTCGGTGATATTCTTAGAACTAATAAAAATAGTTCAGGAAGAGTTATTTCTGAAAATTGGAATTCCTATACTAATCCTTCCTGGTACGACTCAATTATTGAAGGCATTCGAAGACCTTTCGCAATTTTGTCCCTGGGCCCATTTGCGATAGTGAAGTCAATTAGAGAGATTCCAACAATACTTCTCATGAATTGGGCATTTAGAAAAGGTTTAATGCAGTTTGGAGTTTACAAATGTAGAGGATAAATTAATCTAGTTCAACATTTTCAGAAAAATAACTTCCAAAATCTACAAAATTCTTACAAATTGGCTTTAGCTTATTTTTTAATTGAAGAAAATTTTCAATGTTATTTTTATTATTTATTTCTAGGTCAATGTAAATTATATATTCGCCTAACTCTCTTTTAGAAGGTCTTGATTCTATCTTACTCATATTAAATCCAAAATCTGCAATATTATTTATAGCTTTAAGCAAAGCACCAGGTTTATTTGATATTAATGAGAAAGCAAAACTGGCAATATTAGCTAAATTTGAATTTGATTCCTTGCTCAATAAGACAAATCGAGTGCAATTACCTGGAACATCATTAATAGGAAAGGCTAATTCTTTCAGTCCTTCGATCTGAATTAATGATTTTGAACCGATAGCAGCTCTGAATTTACTCCCCTTAACCATATTGACAGCTTCTGATGTTGAATTTGTTGGCAGAGGGATTGCATGTGGAATATTTTCAGATAACCATTCTGAACATTGAGCTAATGCTTGAGGATGAGATAATACTTCTGAAATATTTGAAAGTTCTCCATCACTTATTAGTGCATGTTTTATGGGTAAAACAATTGCTTTATTAATATATATATCGGGAAATTTCCAGAGGGCATCTAGAGTAGCCGTAACTCCCCCTTCTACTGAATTTTCTATGGGAACTACAGCAGCATCACAATTGTTGTAAGCTATTGATTTAATGACCGAATGTAACCCATTACATGGTACAAATATAGGTGTCTGAAAATTGGCAAGCTTTGATAATATATGAGCTGCTTTTTCTGCGTATGTTCCTTTAGGACCTAAATATGCAACTTGTTTGCGCATGATTAATCGTAAAAAAAAAAGAGATCAAATAAGCATTGGAGGAATATAGAACATGCTATTGTCTTTTGATGCTAAACAGAAACTAAAGCTTTCTGTAACGCGTAATAAAGAATATCTTTCTAAATATCTTTTGGAAGAAGAAAGAGTTGTTGGAGCAATGCTTGACTCCAACAAATTAGTACCAGAAGGAGAAGGTAGGTATAAGTATACAGTAACAAGTTTTAAGGTTTTTCAATTAGATATTAACCCTGTTGTCTCAATTGCGGTAGAAAATAAAGATGGAATTTTAAAAATGAGTGCCCTTGAAAGTACTTTGGATGGTTTGGGGATAATTGATGATTTTAATCTTATTTTGAAAGCGAATTTGGAAGCAACTGATATTGGATTAGAAGGCGAGGCGCTGCTTGGGGTATCTGTAAGCCAACCCCCTCTACTGAAGCTGGTACCAAAGAAAATTTTGGAATCTACTGGTCATTCGGTATTAAATGGGATTCTATTGGGTATAAAGTCAAGAGTTCAACAGCAATTAGTTAAAGATTTTTTAGATTGGTGTGAATTAAACAAGATTTGATTTTCTTAAAAAACTTTTCCTATGAAGATTAGTTATGCCATTTTTTTTGATAAATGAAATATGCTCTCTGGTTCCGTAACCTTTATTTTTAAATATTAAGTACCCTGAGTATTTTTTTTCTAATCTTTCCATTAATTGGTCGCGAGATACTTTTGCAACTATGCTTGCTGAGGCTATTGCGGTAAATTTCAAGTCTCCTGATATAATATTTTTTTGAATTCCTTTCCATGGCCTTAATAATAAGGGGCCATCAATTATTATTTCAGATGGTTTCTCTTTTAATTTTTTTAAAGCTCTTATCATTGAAAGTTCAGTTGCAACCCTAATACCGAGCTGATCTATTTCTCTGGCCGAGGATTGCCCAATTCCATAATCTGAAGAAAGTAATAAGATTTTCGGTAAAAGTAATTTTCTTTTTCTGGGAGTTAATTTTTTACTATCTATTACACCAAATCGTTTTAAAGTTAATTTATTTTTTTCAGTTAATACTACAACTGCTGAGAAAACTGGACCAAAAACTGCTCCCCGTCCAACTTCATCTATTCCAACTTCGGATACTTTATTCAATACTTGCTGAAGATCTTCTTCTTGTTTTTCTTGCATTATTTATCTCATCTGTTATTTCAGTTGCATCATTCTTATTTAGCAATACTACTTCTTCATTCTCATTAGTTTTTTTGGTTGATTTAACTTTGGAATTCGCGTTTTCTTCAATATTAAGCTCACTATTGTTTGCTTCTTTAGATTTAGAGATTTTTTTTACTTGTTTTGCGTTCGTTTTTTCATTATCTAAAATTTTTTCTTTTTCATTACTTTCGTCCTTTATTCGTACAAAATTATTGCTAGTGAGATATTCCTTACCTAACTTTAATAGTGGATTAATACCTAATTGACTGAAAACAATTTTTTCATCATTAGTAAGATCAACAGTTACTATATTTTTTTCTTTTGCATTTATTATGTTGTAATCATCTTTATCATTTTCTTTTTTATTAGAAGAGTCCTCCTTATTTAGGTTCTTGTGGGTAAGAAATTCCTTCTCAATTATTTTATCCTGCTTATCAGATGATTTAGAGTAATCTATATCTATTGGTTTTATACTTTTTGGCCTATCAGTTTTTTCTTCAATATTTTTAGTTTGTAGATTAGAAATTTCATAATTCAATTGATTTTCGATATAGCCTGTTCCATTGCACGAGGAACATTTTTTACCGAATAATTCATATAAATTTTGACCTTGTCTTTTTCTGGTTAACTCAACTAAACCTAATTCAGTAAGTTGAGCTATCTGAGGCCTAGCAGAATCATCTTTGATTGCTGAAGTAAAGTGCTCAAGCAACTGGAATTGATCTCTTCTAGATTCCATATCAATAAAATCTACTACGACAACCCCACCAATATTTCTTAATTTCATTTGTCTTGAAATTTCAACTGCTGCTTCGCAATTCGTCCACAAAACAGTTTGTCTTGAGTTGGCGGATCTAGTAAATGATCCAGAGTTTACATCAATTACTGTTAAAGCTTCTGTTGGTTCAATAATTATGTACCCACCGGAAGGAAGATCTACTCTCGGTTGAAGAGCATTTTGAATTGTTTTCTTAATTTCGTACTTTTCTAAAATATGTTGGTTTAAATCGTTATCGTGGAATTCAATATCTAAATTAGATTCATAATTTGTTAAAAAATCTTTTGCCCTTTCAACTGAAAATTTACTATCGATAATTATTTTTTTAGTTGAAGATTTAATATGATCTCTCAAAATCTTAAGAGAGAAATCATCATCTCTTTTAATTAAATGTGGTGGATTAGAAGTCTCAGAAATCTTTAAAATATTTTCCCATTGTTGAATTAAATTTTCAAGATCTTCAATAATTAGCTCTTCTTTTATCTTTTCAGCTTCTGTTCTAAATAGTAAACCTGTGCTAGGTGGTTTTATTAATACTCCAAGAGCTTTTAAACGGCTTCTTTCCGTTTCTGTATTGATTTTTCTGGAAATATTTACTCCTTGACCATATGGCTGTAATATCAAGTACTTCCCAGGTATTGAAATACTTCCTGTGAGTCTAGGTCCTTTAGATCCTGTGGGTTCCTTCATTACCTGTACTAAACCTTTTTGTTTTGGTTCTAGTAATTCAGTTATTCCAAATATTCCTTTTTTGAGTCTTAATGGACCTAGATCTGATACATGGATGAATCCATTTTTATCACTTTCACCAATATTTATGAAAGCGGCGTCAATGCCAGGTAGAACATTTTCAACTGTTCCTAAAAAAATATCGCCAATTTGATATTGACCTTGTGCGACGATTAATTCATCAACTCGATCATCTGTGAGTAGAGCTGCAATTCGAGCCTGCTCAGCGATGATAATTTGCTGACACATATAATTGATTCTGAATGGTTTGTATTTTGAAAATAATCTAAAGTAGAAATTAAATTTTTTAACTTTTAAGAAAGCAATTTTTTATAGCTAGTATTTATTTACTTTTTAAATTAAACTTAATAGCAATTAGATTGTGCTATGTATAAAGCTTTAGACGACTTTCAAATTATTTGAAATTGAATTCATAAGCTATGATTTTTTCTTGATTTAATCATAACTACAATAATATTAACATCTAATCACCACTAAAGCACGTTGATCCATTATCCTTATAATGGTTAAATTTTATCTAAAGTGGTACAAGTAAACGAAGATTATTTGAAACTTAAAGCAGGCTATTTATTTCCTGAAATTGCTAAAAGGGTAAAAATATATTCTCACTCTAATAAGAGTTCTGACATTATAAAACTTGGTATAGGAGACGTTACAGAGCCATTACCTAAGGCTTGCATAGATGCTATGGGTAAAGCTTTAAATGATATGGGGACAACTGAAGGTTTTAAGGGTTATGGACCAGAACAAGGTTATTCTTGGCTAAGAGAGAAAATATCTGAGAATGATTTTATTGCAAGGGGGTGCAAAATTTTACCTGAAGAAATATTTGTTTCCGATGGTTCGAAGTGCGACAGTAGCAATATTTTAGATATCCTTGGCAAGGATAATTCAATTGCTGTAACTGATCCTGTTTACCCTGTTTATGTAGATAGTAACGTTATGACGGGAAGAACTGGAGATGCTCTTGAAAATGGTACTTATCAAGGGTTGACATATTTAGCGATAAATGAGGAAAATAACTTTTTGCCAGAACTACCTAAAAATAAAGTTGATATTATATATCTTTGTTTTCCAAATAATCCAACTGGAGCTACGATAACTAAAGAAGAATTGAAAAAGTGGGTTGACTATGCTCTTCAAAACAAATCTTTAATACTTTTTGATGCAGCTTATGAAGCATTTATTCAAAATAAGGATATTCCGCACTCAATATATGAGATTGAAGGAGCTAAGCATTGTGCTATAGAATTTAGATCTTTTTCTAAGAATGCAGGATTCACAGGAGTAAGATGTGCTTATACAGTAATACCTAAAAATCTCTCAGGTTTTAGCTCAACAAGCGAGGAAATAGACTTATGGCCTCTATGGAATAGACGACAATCTACAAAATTCAATGGAGTAAGTTATGTCGTTCAGAGAGGGGCAGAGGCTGTATATTCTCTTGAAGGTAAGAAAGAGGTGAGAGGTTTAATTGATTTTTATATGGAAAATGCAAAAATTATGAAAAATAAACTTCAGACTGCAGGATATAAAGTTTATGGTGGAGATAATGCTCCTTATATCTGGATCAAAGTTCCCGATCAAATGACATCTTGGGATTTTTTTGATTTTCTTCTTCAAAAAGTTAGTGTCGTAGGAACACCTGGAAGCGGATTTGGATTATCAGGAGAGGGTTATTTTCGTTTGTCAGCATTTAACTCACGATCAAATGTCATTGATGCAATGGAAAGAATAATTAATATATAATAAAAGATATTATTTAGATTCTAAAAAAGTTAATGCTATCCATAAAGTTAGAAAAAAGTATAAGTAATACTTCAGCAGTGATTGAAAAGAAACCTGCTGAGTTGAAAAATAAATCTCCAAAATATAAGGTTTTACTTCATAATGATCCAGTTAATTCTATGGAGTATGTCACCCTTTCACTAAGAGAAGTTGTTCCTCAATTAAGCGAGCAAGATGCTATTGCAATAATGTTAGAGGCACACAATACAGGGGTTGGATTGGTAATTATTTGTGATCTAGAGCCAGCAGAATTTTATTCAGAATCATTAAAATCCAAAGGAATTTCTAGTTCAATTGAGAAAGAAGATTAATAACGGTTGAGTTTATTATTTTGAATAAACTAATTTTCTTTCTGATAGAGGACGAACTTTCAGAGATTCTTGTAAGGAGGACTTACCATATTCTCTCTCAAGAATGTTGATAACTGTTTTACCAAATTCATCTTCTTTATTATCAAAAGCTTCTAAGCAAACTTGACCAAGTTTTTTTCCTAAGGAGCCTGGATTCCATAAAAGTTTTCTGGCTGTCCAGGGCATCATGCTCATCGGATTATAATTCGGCTTCAAAATTTTTTGATCTAAGGCGTATTTCTCAAGAAGAGTATGAGGTTGTAAACCTATAAAAAATATAGCAGGGTCAACTAATCCTTTCCCAAAAATTTTTTCTAATTCTCTGTGGTAAGCAATAGTTTGTCTTATGGTACTTGGCGTTTCATCAAAAACATTAAATGAATAGTTGACTGAAACATGATTTTTGAAACCTGATTTGACTAGCATTCTGCAATTATTTAATACCGTTTTAAGGTCATATGCTAACCTCATTTTTCTAACTAATTCTTGCGATCCTGAAGTGATACCTATTTCAAAATAACTCATCCCTGTATCAACCATAAGCTGAGCTAGCTCAGCATCAATATTATCTGCTCTAATGTATGCAGCCCAATTAATGTCGTCCCAGCCTTGATCCTTAATAGCTTGCAAAAGAGTTTTTGCATCCTCAATATGTTTTTTGGATGGAATAAACTGTGCATCTGTGAACCAAAATCCCCTGACTCCGAGATCATATAATTGCTTCATTTCTTTGATAACTTCGTTAACAGGATTAACACGCACCTGCTTGCCCTCTACAACCGTATAAACACAGAAACAACAATTATGAGGACAACCTCTTTTTGTTTGGACTCCTACATAGTAATCTCTACCTTCGATATACCAATTGAATTCCGGCCATATTGTTTTAATGTATTTATAGTTGCAGGAAGTTTTAATAGTTCCTAAAGGTTGTTCATGAATTAGTTTGTTGCGGGGTTTTTGTCCAGCAAGGTAACATCTTTCTTCCTCTATTGAATCGCCCTTAATAATTTTCTCTATAAGATTTTCTCCCTCTCCAACAGAAACAACAGTTCCTTTTGGAAGTAGATTTCCTAATTGTTCATAGAAAACACTAACAGCTCCACCTCCTAAAATTACTTTTACATCTTTGTTGTATTTTTCTGCTCTTTTAAGTCCCATCTTTACTAAAGAAGTATTTCTATAGATTTCTCCATAATGAGATGCAATTAATTTTAATCCTCCCCAAGAACCTCTAATTTTTTTAAGGATATTTTTTGAGTAGAAAACCTCAAAAGAGTTTTGTAAGGGATTTCCACTTCTGCCATCGACAGGTGCATAAATTTGTATATCTCTCCATGAAAAAATAATTAAATGTGGTCTAAATTCATCAATTTTTCTACATAAATATTTGGAAACTTTATTAGATGGAATTATTGCTAGATCAATAAATTGCTGCTCTATCTTTGGAAAACATTTATGAATATGATCAGCTAAATAAATAGGCCCTATTGGAAATATTGGATTACATGGAAGCCTTACAGTAAGAATTTTCCCATAGTGCTTTCTGTTGAAATTTTTTTTATTTAATTTTTTGAACTCGAAATTAAAATTCATGCCAAGAAATTTTAATGAATTTATATTCATTAAGAATCTAACTACTTTATTACTAATTTGGCGAAATTAAAAATCTTTGGAAAAATACTTCTGAAAATTTATATAAATTCAAATATCGGAAATCATATAAATCCAACATACTTTGAGTAGTTTAAATCCATCAATCCATCTAGATATATTTGGTGCTCCAGATTTTCTAGCGTAATATCTAACAGGATAATTAAGTATTTTAATGTTATTGTTTGCTGCTTCAAATATTATTGTGAAGTCTCCAAAAGGGTCAGACTTAGAATCCCAAATCCCATTGCCTTTCATAAGTTTATAGAATTTCCTTGAGAAAACTTTTGTTCCACAAAGTGAATCTGATACGGGCTTATTTATGAGAATTGATAAAAATATTGCAAAGAGTCTATTTCCTATATAGTTAGCCCATCTCATTGCATCTTTTTCCATTGGGAAAGTTGTGCGGGCACAATTAATTAAAATATTTTCATTTTTAGTTGATTCCATAATTGCTGCAATACTGTCATCAATATCTACAGTGAAATCACTATCAACTATTGCGAGGGTTTCACCTTTAGAAATATTAAATCCTTCTACTACTGCATTTTTCTTTCCTTTAGAAGTTTGTTTTAAAAGAGATATCTTGAAGAATTCTGAGTAATTTTCTTTTAAATCTTGCAGCATTTCATATGTTTTATCATTGCTATGCCCTTCAACAAATATAATTTCTAATTTATTGGGTATTTTTTTGAATTTATTTAAAGCGTTTATTAAAAGTTCTTTATTACCAGCTTCATTTCTTGCAGGGATTACGATTGATATTAAATGGTCTGAAGCATTTTCATTATATTTATAAAAATATATTTCTAGTTCATAGGCAAGTTGTTTTATTATGGGAACTTTGCGAAAAATATTTTTTAAAGATTTTGGAATGAGTTTGGTTGGCAAAGGTGTTAATTTTTTTGCTTTCCATCTAATAGATCTATAATTATAAATTTCTGCCAGAGATTCAATATCGCATAAAGTTATTCTTGCTTTGCTAGTAGTTTCTCTGAAAACTCTTGAATCTAATTTTAGCCATCTAGTTATAGGCTCCCAAGTATTACCCCTAACTTTAATTGCAATAAATTCGTTATTATCTTTGAATAATTGATGAAGTTTATTATTTGTTAAATTCCAAGTATTAAAAGATTTCATTTCTTTATGAAATTTGATAAATATACTTTAGTACATAGGGATTATTTATTTTTTTAGTATTAATTTCCATGGCTTCAAAATATCGTTTTCATATATAACTTCATAAGAATCATTATTATTTTTTATTTCTTTAAACTCAGTTGTCCATGCCAATTCTGACTTCTTTAACTGATCAATTCTCTCTAAACCTTCACCTAGTATCGGAGTTGATAAACCAATTCTTATGATTTTTGAGTTAGATTGAGAACTGTTCATTCCACTTTTATCAACCTTTATTGGTTGATTTTTAACGATATCAAGAGATGATACATATTCCATTTTTTCTCTTAGTTCTCTTGATCTATCAGTGAATAATCCTGATTGCAAAATAAATGATGTGAATAGGTAAGGACCAATTATGAGAGTTATTAATATTTCTTTAAATGAGTTTTTAGTTTTTATAAATGACCATGATAGTCCAAAAAACAACAATCCAAGACTTAGAAATGTATTCTCCCTAAAGTTAAAGTTGCTTATATTTTTAAATACAAAATAATATGTGAAGGTTAAAGAGACTAAAAATAATGGAACTATTTTTGAAGTGATAAATATAAAAATTAGTTTATATCTTTTGGAATTAAATAAATATTTTATTCCTACATAAGTATTAAGTGTAAAGATTGCTGAGATTTGTAGAGTATAGTAGGGCGTTTTCGTAGAAAAAATACTAAGAATTCCTACCAAAATTAAAGGGAAAAAGGAAAGTAAATATTTTTTCTCTTTACTGGCATATAAATTCAAAATTGTGCCAATAATGGCAAATATACTCCAAGGAAGGAATGTTGCTGGTATATTCCAAAAATAATAATAGAACGGATTCGTAAAAGTATTTTTATTAGAGAGACTATTAAACTTTTCAAACAAATAAAAAATAATATTTTTCTCTAAATAAGGATTAATAGATAATGCCCATACTAAATACGGAATAAATCCAATGATTAGTCCAAGCCAAAAGAATTTACTGAATAAAAGATTCTTTTTTATATATAAATATGGTGATAGTGATAATAGAGGTACAAATACTAGGAAAGTTTTCATCATAAAAGATAAACCAATCCAAACACCAAAAAGAATAATATAGAATTTGTTTTCTTTACTTTTAATTTTGACTAAAGAAAATACTCCAATAGTTACTAAACATGAATAAATGATATCTTGAGTTGCTAAGTGTGAGTAGTCAAACCACAGATATGTAGTAGAAAGTATTAGTGGAGATATAATTGCATATTTTTTATTAAAAAATTCTTCGTGTAATTTGTAAGTTATGAATAGCATAAATATTGCAGCAGCAGTTGTTGGTAGATATGCGAAAAAAATATTTCTTCCAAATATTTCTTGTGACTTTGCAATTAAAAACTGTAAACCTATTGTTCTATCTAAAACATAATTATCCCACCAAAGAGGAATTGTCCAGTTACCTTTATCCAATATCCATCTAGCTTGTAGTGCATAAAACCCTTCATCAAAAGCAATATAACTTCTTTTGCCAAAATAAAATATGAGAGGAATAAAAATAAGTATTTGAAAAAAATATTTTAATTTTTTAATTCTATTAATCATTCTTGTTTTTAATTTGATTTCGAAATGCCGATAATTGGAATTGAACCAATGACCTACTGTTTACGAGACAGTTGCTCTACCTCTGAGCTATATCGGCAATATTAAAATATTGATATTTTCATATAGACTTAATTTTATAATTTAAAGAATTTATGTCAAAAATAGATCCTGAATTAAAAAAGAAATTATTAAATGAATCCCAGGCTCCTTTCAAGGGATTAAGGAGAATATTGTGGATAGCTTTTAGTGGTTCGGCATTCTTGGGACTTTTAATAATGCTTTCCAAAATCGCAAGTGGAAGTGAATTACAACAGAATAACCTTCTCATACAACTTTGTGCGTGTATACTATTTCCTACTTTATTATTCCTTGAAAGGAATAAAGATTAATAAGTTAAATATTTTCTTATTGTGTTAATGTTCTTTTTTTAGTAACAAATTTGAAGGCTTGGATTATGTCTCCTTCAATCCAAGAAGAGAATTTATCGCAGCCAACTCCACATTCAAATCCTGTATTTACTTCTTTTACATCATCTTTAGACCTTTTTAGAGAGTCTAAATTACCCTCAAAAATTACTTTATCTGATCTCATAACTCTTAGAGAACAATTCCGTTGTAACTTGCCAGTTTGTATATAACAGCCTGCAATAGCTCCTTTCCCAACTGCGAAAGTTGCTCGAACTTCGGCTTTACCTAGTGATTCTTCTACAAGATCAGGTTCAAGTAGACCTTCCATAGCCAACTGAATATCTTCTAAGAGTTTATAGATTACTTCATATTCTCTTATATCAACATCATTAGCATCAGCGGCTCTTTTTGCTCCAGATGCCAATGAGGTGTTAAACCCAATAATTACTGAACCTGATGCAGCTGCGAGATCTATATCTGTCTCAGTAATTTCTCCAGGAGCAGAGAGTAGAACTCTGACTTGAACTTCATTTTTTGGTAATTGTTCTAATGATCCCAATATCGCTTCAACACTACCTTGAACATCCGCCTTAAGAATTAAGTTCAACTCTTTTAATTCTCCATCATTTGCTTGAGTTGATAGGGAGGATAAACTAACTCTTTTAGAGGCCATTTGCTGAGCTAATTTGGTGGCTCTAGCATCTGTCGCTCTATCTCCGACAATAGCTCGAGCAGTTTTTTCATCAGAGTAAACTTCGAATTCATCGCCTGCTGTTGGCACTTCACTGAATCCTAGTGCTTCCACTGGGAATGATGGTCCTGCTTCTTTAATTCTATTGCCATGTTCATCAACCATTGCTCTAATTTTCCCAAGGACTGAGCCTGCAGCTAAAACATCCCCAGATTTTAAGGTACCGTTTTGTACTAATAAAGTTGCTACAGGACCTTTGGCTTTATCCAGGTGGGCTTCAATAACAGTGCCTTTTGCGAATCTGTCAGGGTTGGCTTGTAGATCTTCAACTTCTGAAACTAATAGGATCATTTCGAGTAATTTATCAATATTTTGCTTTTTGATTGCACTTACTGGAACCATTACAGTATCTCCTCCCCAATCTTCAGCAATTAAATCCTTTTCTGAAAGTTCCTGCTTTACTCTTTCTGGAGATGCCCCTTCTTTATCAATTTTATTAATTGCAACAATAATTGGTACCTTGGCAGCTCTTGCATGACTAATGGCTTCCAGTGTTTGAGGTCTGCAACCATCATCTGCTGCAACTACAAGAACAGCCACATCAGTAACTTTTGTACCCCTTGCTCTCATTGCTGTAAACGCTTCATGCCCAGGAGTATCAAGAAAAGTTAATTTTTTCTTTTTAGAATCATGTTCAAATTCAACTTGATAAGCTCCTATATGTTGAGTTATCCCCCCTGCTTCTCCCGAAGCTACTCTTGATTCTCTGATGGAGTCTAAAAGACTTGTTTTGCCATGATCTACATGACCCATTACAGTAATAACAGGTGGCCTTTTTATTAGACTATCAATATCATCAGATTCAATCATATCAACTGTTTTCTCAGCGGCTTCTTGGATATCATCTTGCAAAACAGGCACTCCAAATTCTTCCGCTACTGTTTCGATAGTCGCTAAGTCAAGAGATTGAGTTACAGTTGCAGTTATTCCTTTAAAGAAAAGAGATTTAATTATTTCAGAACTTTCAAGACTTAATTTATCAGCCAATTCTTGAACTGTTAAATTATCTTCGGGAACTACTATCATCTCTGGTCTTACTTGTTTAGCTTCTTTAGCAGCCTTTAATTCCATAGCTCTTCTTTTCTGCCTTTGCCTGGTGGTCTCTTTTTTCTTCTTCTTGAATTGCTTTATAGATTTTTGAGATTTAGTTTCATCAGATTTTTCTTTCTTTGGACGTGCCAAACTAGCGGATAATATTGAAATTTTCTCGCCAGAGTAGCCACTTGTTTCAGATGTTAATGAATCATCATTCTCACCGATAATGTGAACTTTCTGCCTTTGTTTTTGGGGATTTTTATTTCTTAATGCTTCTAGTTTTGCACTATCGTCCCAATCCTTCCTTCCTGGTTTTCTTGAACTATTTGAAAATGCTCTATGAGGTGTTTTTTTCGCACTCGGGGCGGCATTTAGACGGCTATTAGGAGCTTTTACCTTTTGTTTAGGTGATTCAATATTTTGTTTTTCTTTATTCTTTATACCAAGGTTGTCTTTCTCAGGTTTATTAGTTTTTTGAAGTTGTAAAAGTTCATTAGGTGAGACTGGTTTCCTAATCCCAGACGACCTTTGGCCATTAAATTTAGCACCAGGCCTGTTGGGCATGCCAGGTCTGTTGGGCATACCAGGTCTGTTGGGCATACCAGGTCTGTTGGGCATACCAGGTCTGTTGGGCATACCAGGTCTGTTGGGAGCAGCAGCTCTATTTGGATTGGCTTGTCTATTAAATGAGCCAGATCGCCCTTGATCTGATGGTTTGTTTCTTAATCCCGGCCTATTGGGCATACCAGGTCTGTTGGGAGCAGCAGCTCTATTGGGATTGGCTTGTCTATTAAACGAGCCAGGTCTGCCTTGATCTGATGGTTTGTTTCTTAATCCCGGCCTATCGGGCATGCCAGGTCTGTTGGGAGTATTTTGTTTAAAAGAAATATTTTTATTATTATTATTTTGCTTACTAGTATTGTCTCTTCTTATCGGAGCTCCTACGAGCTCAGGGGTGTTTAATCTATTATTCAAATTTTTTGTTTTAAGTTTATTCGAATTTTGATCAGGTTTGTTTGTTATTAGTCTTTTGTCCCCTGAATTGTTGATATTCTTGGAAGATTCATTAGATTTGACATTATTATTTATATTTTTAGGCTTTGCAATTAGTTGAATAGGCGGTTTTGCGGGACTTTTGATAGGTGGGATTGTGTTATTTCGGAAAGTTTTTTTATCTTGGTTGGAATTTTGTGAGTGCTTACTCTGTATATTTTGTTTCGTAAGATTTTCTTGAGATTGTGAACTGTTAATAATATTGGGTTTATTGTGATTTTTAGGTTGATTTGAATGTATTTTTAAACTCTCAGGCTTATTAAGAGGTTTTATCAATAATGGCTTTTTGTTTGAATTATCCTTGAGAGGTATTCCTTTTACAGAAGAAATAACAGGAGATTTATCTCCTTTGTTCTGTTTGGAATTATCTTTTTTAATTGAAGGTTTATTAATGGAAAGAATTTTTTTATCTGAATTCTTTTTATCAGAATTCTTTTTATTAATAAGATTTTTTATTTTTTTTGCGTCTTCTGCACTAATAGAACTGCTATGACTTTTTACTGTAATTGATAGTTTTTGAGCGGCATCCAATATATCTTTATTTTCCAGATTTAAGTCTCTGGAAAGTTCGTAAATTCTGATTTTATCGCTGATAGTCATTTAATCTGAATTGTACTCTTTTTAAATAAAAGAGGATTTAAGTTAATTATATTCCCTTATTGGGATAGTCATTGTAGCTTGTAATTTCTTTTTCAAAAATATCAATAAATTCAGGTTCTAAAAATGTTTTTAAAGCTTTTTGAAGCTTTTTTTTTATCTTGGAATCTGAGTAACATATTTTTGACTTGCAAATGTAAGCTGATCGCCCCATTCCCTTTTGAAACATGATCCCTTGCTGATGATCTTTGGTAATCTTTAAAAGATGTTTCCTGTCATATGTTTTTCTACATGAAATGCATATGCGCATAACAGGGGTTTGTTGTATCACCGTTTTCTCTCCTCTTTGGCGGATAGTTGACTATCTTGAATAGTCTCTATTTCATTATTATCTGAAAAGTCTTCTTCTTGGTATTGTTCTTCTCCATATTCTTGATCATCCTCAGGAAGCGGATAAAGCTCTCTTAATCTTGCATCTTCTGCAGCACGCTCAGCTTGTTCTGCTTCTACTCTTAGCTCAGCTTCTCTTTGGAGCTTCTCTTCATCTTCCCTTTGAATGATTAATTCAGAGACTGCAGCATCTTCTGATTCCTGATCATATTCATGTGAATTTTTAACATCAATCTTCCAACCAGTTAATCTTGCGGCAAGTCTTACATTTTGACCTTCTCTACCAATTGCCAGACTCAATTGATCAGGAGGAACTAGTACGTGCGCATGTTGCCCTTCTGGGTCAACTAGTCTTACTTGATCGACTTTCGCAGGACTTAAAGAGTTTAAAATATACTGTATTGGATCAGATGACCATTTAATAACATCAATTTTTTCTCCTCTTAATTCATTAACTACTTGTTGAATTCTTGCTCCTCTAGCTCCAATACAGGCGCCTACAGGGTCCACTTCTTGTTCAACACTGTCAACAGCTACTTTTGTTCTTGGACCAACTGCTCTTGAAGGAGGGTTTGCTTCTCTTGAAACAGCAACTATTTTTACTGTACCTTCTTGTATCTCTGGCACTTCATTTTCAAATAAATAAACTACCAAACCTGCATTTGCTCTACTTACAAAAAGTTGTGGTCCTTTTCTAGCTATTTCGCTAACTTCTTTCAAAAATACTTTGAAAGTTGCATTTGCTCTGTAGTTATCATTTGGTAATTGATCTCTCTTGGGAAGTTCTGCCTCTACTTCAGGTCTGCCAATGCCAGAACTAACACCCATAATGACTGATTGCCTTTCAAATCTTATAACTCTTGCAGTTAAAACAGGATCCTCCAGATCTGCAAATTCTTCTTGGATCATTTTTCGCTGCTGATCTCTTAACTTTTGGGCTAAAACTTGCTTTGTTGTTGAAGCAGCCATTCGCCCAAAGTCCTCTTTTTCAGGAGTGACGTCTAAAACTACTGTGTCACCTATTTGAGCATCATCAGCTACTTGCTTGACTTCCAAAAGAGATATTTGATGATCATCGCTCTCAACTTCTTCAACGATTATTTTACTTGATAATATTCTGTAACCTTCTTCATCAAGATCTAATCCAACATCAAAATTACTAAAATATTCTTCATCAAATGGATCTTCGTTAACTCCAATGTAAAAAGTTCTTCTATATTTTTCGTATCCTTTTAACAAAGCTTCGCGCAAGGCTAATTCTACGATATTAGGAGGTAACTTCTTTTCCTCACTAATGTCTTCAATGAGATTGTTTAAACCGGGGAGAATAACTAATGCCATCTATGATGGGAAATTGAATAATGGTGGAAAAATAATTAATCTTTTAATGTGCAAAGACTAATCTTTAGTACTTCATCAAAAGGTATTTTTTTTATCTTACCTTTTATGTTAATGGCTAAATAATCTTTAGACTTTTCATAAAGCAAACCATTCAGAAATTTTAATTTTGAACTCTTTTGGTTTAACTCAACATTAACTGGAAAACCCTTAAAAGTTTTGAAGTCTCTTTCTGAGGTTAATTCATCACTGACCCCTTGACTACTAATTTCTAAGACATATGAACAATTTAAAAGATTTGATTTTTCTATTTCATCAGATGCTGGAGTATTAAAAAGCGCACAATCATCTAATGAAATGTCATCCCCATTAGCTTTTTTTAAAATTATTTCGATAACAATTGGATTTTTATTAGTTTGTATATTTAAACTACAGATTTCGAAAGCAAAAGCATTAGCAACTATTTTTATTAAGTTTTCCAGTTTAAGTTTGTTTTCTTTATTCAAGTTGAATTACAGAAATATCTAATTAAATTTATTTTCACACATAAAAAAGTTTTTAAAAAAATTTTTCGGAAATTTGTATTTTAAGGATGTAAACAAAAATTCAACAATTATATAAATCTTCAATTAGATTTATTTGATAAATAAAAAACTTATAAATAAATGAAATTTCTTAAGATTAAATTTACTAATTTAATCCAAATATTCATTATTGCTTGTTTAGTTAATTTTTCTCAACAAGCTGAGGTTTTAGCTTTAATTTCATCCGAAAATCATAATTTTGTATCAACTGCGATTAAAAATGTTGCCCCTGCGGTTGTAAAAATTGATACTGAGCGATTGGTAGAAAGGCAACAATTTGATCCAACTTTACTAGACCCTTTATTGAGGGATTTACTTGGGGAGCCTGGAATTGGACCTGATAGAGAAAGAGGCCAAGGTTCTGGTGTCATTATTAATGAGAATGGTTTAGTTCTTACAAATGCTCATGTAGTAGAAAGAGTTGATGATGTTTCAGTAACTTTGGCAGACGGAACTGTTTGCGATGGTCAAGTTTTGGGTACAGATGTAGTCACAGATCTAGCTTTAGTGAAAATTAAAGAGTCTACTTATTCTCATTTTGCACCACTTGGAAATTCTGAAGATCTTGAAGTTGGAGATTGGGCAATTGCTCTGGGTACCCCCTATGGTTTAGAGAAAACCGTTACCTTAGGTATAGTAAGTAGCCTGCATAGGGATATAAATAGTCTAGGCTTTTCAGATAAAAGGCTTGATCTAATTCAGACTGATGCCGCAATAAATCCAGGAAATTCTGGAGGGCCACTTATTAATTCAAGTGGTGAGGTAATCGGAATCAATTCATTGGTAAGAAGTGGTCCTGGAGCTGGTCTAGGTTTCGCAATTCCTATAAATTTGGCTAAAAATGTTTCTGATCAGCTTCTTAAAAACGGAGAAGTTATTCATCCATACCTAGGAGTTCAATTGATTTCTTTGAATCCTAGAATGGCTAAGGAACATAATCATGACCCTAATTCAATTGTTCAACTACCTGAAAGAAACGGAGCTTTAATTCAATCAGTCATACCTAATAGTCCTGCTGAAAAAGCTGGTTTAAGAAGAGGCGATTTAGTAATAGCAGCCGAAAATGTTTCTATAGAAGAACCTAAAGCTCTCCTTGATCAAGTAGAAAAAGCTCAAATAGGTAAAGTATTTCTTCTGAATGTTTTAAGAGATAATAAAGAGATACAGATAAATATCAAACCAGAACCTCTCCCGGGTTTGACATAAATCACCCATTGAAATTTAATAATCTATAAACTTAGAAAAAAAGATCTTGGATTCACAAACTCAAATGAAACAAATAGTTGCTGATGCAGCAATTAAAGAAGTAAAGAGCGACATGATACTCGGATTAGGATCTGGATCTACAGCTGCGCTTATGATAAAAAGCCTCGCACATGAAATTAACTCTGGAAAATTGCAAAACATAAGAGGTGTTGCAACTTCCTTTCAGTCAGAAGTTTTAGCACTCGAACTTAATATCCCTCTTATTGATTTAGCTTCTGTCTCTCATATCGATTTAGCTATTGATGGAGCAGATGAAGTTGATCCAGGATTTCAACTAATTAAAGGTGGAGGAGCCTGTCATGTAAGAGAAAAGTTAGTAGCATCTAAGGCTAATCAATTGTTAATTGTTGTTGACGAAAGTAAAATGGTACAAAGTTTAAATCAATCTTTTCCTTTACCTGTAGAGGTCCTTCCAAATGCTTGGAAGCAAGTTCAGGACATCATCTCAGAAATGAATGCCAGTTCTTCTTTAAGAATGGCTACAAAAAAAGCTGGCCCAGTAGTTACTGACCAAGGCAACTTGATTTTAGACGTGTTGTTTAATGATGGTATTAAGGATCCAAAGGGCATTGAAATGAGTATTAATAATATTCCAGGAGTATTAGAAAACGGATTATTTGTTGATCTTACAGATAATGTATTGGTTGGTAAAATTGAGAAAAATGTTCCAGTTGTTTACTCCCCTCAAAAATTGGCTAATCTTTAAATCTTATTTTTATTGAATTAGCGTGACTATGTAATCCCTCACTTTTAGCAAGGTTAATGATATCAAGACTATTAACTTTTAAACTTGCTTCATTAAATTCTATTATTGAAGTGTTTTTCATAAAAGTTTCAACTCCTAAAGAACCGCTAAATCTGGAATTTCCTGATGTAGGTAAAGTATGATTTGGTCCAGCCAAGTAATCTCCAACAGCTTCCGGCGTCCATTTTCCTAAAAATATTGCTCCTGCATTTTCTATACCTTCAAGAATCTTGTTTGGATCACAAGTTAAAATTTCTAAGTGCTCAGGAGCAAAGTTATTGCTTAGTTCAATACAGGTTTCATCATTTTCGCAAATAACAATTAATCCCCAATTTTTTATTGATTGCCTACAAATTTCTTTTCTTGGATGATCATCAATTATTTTGTTAAGTTCTTCTAAAACTTCGTTGGCCTGTTTATTTGAAGTGGTCAGAAGTATTGAAGAAGCTAAAGGATCATGTTCTGCTTGTGCTAATAAATCAGATGCTATATGTGTACTTTCAGCGGTTTCATCTGCAATGATTAATATTTCACTTGGACCCGCTAAGGAATCTATTCCTGTAGAGCCATAAATTAGTTTTTTGGCAGTAGTTACATAGATATTCCCGGGACCTGAAATAACATCAACTTTATCTATTTGATTAGTGCCAAAAGCTAAAGCGCCAATTGCTTGAGCTCCTCCAATTCTATAAACTTTATTGATTCCCGATAAGTGAGCTGCAGCTAAAACAGTTTTATTTATTGCACCTTCTCTATTCCCAGGAGATACCATTATAATTTCTTTCACTCCGGCTACTTTTGCAGGGATCGCATTCATTAATACAGTGCTTGGATAAGAAGCTCTACCTCCAGGGACATAAATACCTGCATTTTTTACTGGTCTCCATTTTCTTTGGACTTTATCACCATGTTCACCTTCTAAAGTGAAAGATGATGGAATTTCTTGTTCATGGAATTTTTTAATTCTTTTATGTGCTACTTCAAGTGAGTTTTTTAAATTGCTATCAATCTCATCCCATGCCTCCTTTAAATCATTCGGGCTAACTTGCATAGGTTTAGGGTTGAAACCATCAAATTTTCTTGTATATTTTTCTACAGCTAAATCGCCAGAAGTTTTTACCTCTTGAAGAATTTCTTCGACAATTGCATTGATCTTGTTATTGTTTTCTGAATTAGTTCTAGTAGAAATCCTTTTTAATTCTTGGATAGCATCTTTGTTATTTTTTATAATGTTCATATTCTTAATTTTTTCAAATTGAAGGACTCAAGATCCAATTAAATAACCTATTAAAATTATATATGATTGATTAGTAGTCGATTTATTTGTTATGATTAAAGCTACTATTATGTACACCCTCTGTGGCCAATAACAAATCAGCAAAAAAGAGAATACAAATTGCCGAAAGAAATCGTTTAATCAATAAATCATATAAATCTACACTCAGAACTTTTACTAAAAAAACCTTAGAAAACTGTGAAAAATATAAAAAAGAACCTAATGAGGATAATAAAAATTTAGTGAAAACAAGTCTGAATAAAGCTTTTAGTTTAATTGATAAGGCAGTTAAAAAAAATGTCCTACATAAGAATAATGGCGCAAATAAAAAATCAAAAATCAACACTGTTGTAAAAAATACTCTCACCACAAAGTAAAAAAACAGAGCATAATTATGAGCGATATTGCACTCATAGACTCACACTGTCATTTAATATTTGAAAACTTTGAAAAAGATCTTGAAGATGTTGTCCTAAGATTACGTTCAATAGGTGTAAAGAAATTAGTACATGCTTGTTGCGAATTAACAGAAATTCCCAAGTTAAAAAAAATATCCCATAAATTTAATGAAATTTATTATTCAGTAGGTTTGCATCCTCTAGAAGCAAAAAAATGGGAACCAAGTTCCAAATCTATTTTAAGAAGGTCAGCTCAAGAAGATAGAAGAGTTGTAGCGATTGGCGAATTAGGCTTGGATTTTTTTAAAAGTGAAAATAAAACTCAGCAAATTGAGGCTTTGATTCCACAAATGGAGTTAGCTTGGGAACTTGAACTGCCTGTAATTATCCATTGCAGAGATGCTGCAAATGAAATGATCGAGATATGTAACGATTTCTCTAAAAAAGGTAAATGCCCCAAAGGGGTACTGCATTGTTGGACCGGAACCCCAAAAGAAATGGAGAAATTCTTGGAGTTTGGTTTTTACATCAGTTTTAGTGGAATAGTTACTTTCCCAAAAGCACATGAGATTCATGAATGTGCAAAAATAGTCCCTAATGATAAATACTTAATTGAAACTGACTCACCTTTTTTAGCTCCTGTGCCATATAGGGGTAAAAGAAATGAACCTGCATTTGTTGAAAATGTTGCCAAATTCATGGCAGATTTGAGATCTACAGAATTAATTACAATTGCCCAAGAGTCATCTAAGAATGCTGAAGATTTGTTTAAATTTGACTTGTTAAGTTGACACAGCAGCTGCTAATATTAAGAATTACTGTAAATTTTTCTTTATTTTTTTGCTTTGACTTTCTCAGTTAATGGTTTTGTGGCCATTAATCTCAATTTTTTAGTTATTTATTAAATTGATTTTTTGTTGAAATCGAGATGTAATGCTTGATTTCAAGTTAAAAGAAAAGTTAAACAGCTTAATATTGGGTAAATTTAAAGTAAATGATAAATCTCACATAATCGAAGGATTTCTTGGATGAGCAGTAGCGCTTTACAGGTAGCAAAAACAGCTACTTATCTACCGGATTTAGTTGAAGTACAAAGAGCAAGCTTTAAATGGTTTTTGGAAAAGGGTTTAATCGAGGAATTACAAAACTTTTCTCCAATTTCTGATTACACAGGTAAATTAGAATTACATTTTGTTGGTGAAGAGTATCGATTAAAAAGACCTAGGCATGACGTTGAAGAAGCAAAAAGAAGAGATGCAACATTTGCTTCTCAAATGTATGTAACTTGCAGATTAATCAATAAAGAGACAGGAGAAATTAAAGAACAAGAAGTATTTATTGGGGAATTACCATTAATGACTGAAAGAGGAACTTTCATCATTAATGGTGCAGAAAGAGTAATTGTTAATCAAATTGTTAGAAGTCCAGGGGTATATTTCAAAGATGAACAGGATAAAAATGGTCGAAGAACATACAACGCAAGCGTTATCCCTAATAGAGGTGCATGGTTAAAATTTGAAACTGACAAAAATAATTTACTTTATGTAAGAGTTGACAAAACTAGAAAAATTAATGCTCATGTTCTCATGAGAGCTATGGGTCTATCTGATAATGATGTGGTCGATAAATTAAGACATCCTGAGTTTTATCAAAACTCTATTGATTCAGCAAATGATGAGGGTATCAATTCAGAAGATCAGGCATTACTAGAGCTCTATAAGAAGCTTCGTCCAGGAGAACCCCCCTCTGTTTCTGGAGGACAACAGCTTTTACATAGTAGATTTTTTGATCCTAAAAGATACGATTTAGGCCGAGTTGGTAGATATAAAATAAATAAAAAATTGAGGCTTACCGTACCAGATGATGTGAGAACACTTACTCATGAAGATGTGCTCTCTACAATTGATTATCTAATTAACTTAGAATTGGATATTGGTGGTGCGAGTTTGGATGATATAGACCACCTTGGTAATAGAAGGGTTAGATCTGTGGGAGAGCTTCTTCAAAATCAAGTAAGGGTAGGACTTAACCGTTTAGAAAGAATTATTAAGGAAAGAATGACTGTTGGAGAAACAGATTCCCTTACTCCAGCTCAACTAGTTAATCCTAAACCTTTGGTTGCTGCAATTAAGGAGTTTTTTGGATCCAGTCAATTAAGTCAATTTATGGATCAAACTAATCCTCTGGCTGAGTTAACACACAAGAGAAGAATCTCGGCTTTAGGTCCTGGAGGTTTAACACGAGAAAGAGCAGGCTTTGCAGTAAGAGATATTCATCCTTCTCATTATGGGAGATTATGTCCTATTGAGACTCCTGAAGGTCCTAATGCAGGTCTTATAAACTCTCTAGCTACTCACGCAAGAGTAAATGAGTATGGTTTTATTGAAACTCCTTTTTGGGAAGTTAAAAACGGTAAAGTTAACAAAGAAGGAAATCCTGTTTATCTTTCTGCTGATTTAGAAGATGAGTGCAGGGTGGCTCCAGGAGATGTTGCAACTGATAAGGATGGAAATATACTTGCCAATCTAATACCAGTAAGGTACAGACAAGATTTTGAAAAAGTACCTCCCCATCAAGTTGATTATGTTCAGCTTTCCCCAGTGCAAGTAATTTCAGTTGCGACTTCACTTATTCCTTTTTTGGAACACGATGATGCAAATAGAGCTCTGATGGGATCGAATATGCAACGCCAAGCCGTTCCATTGCTCAGGCCAGAACGACCTTTAGTTGGTACAGGTTTAGAGTCTCAAGTTGCTAGAGATTCTGGGATGGTTCCAATAACAAAAGTTAATGGGATTATATCTTATGTAGACGCTAATGAGATTGTTGTTAAAGATGAGGATGGTAATGAACATTTTCATTATCTTCAGAAATATCAAAGATCAAATCAAGATACCTGCCTCAACCAAAGACCTATAGTAAAAATTGGAGATCAAGTTATTTCTGGGCAGGTGTTAGCAGATGGATCTGCATGTGAAGGAGGTGAAATTGCACTAGGACAGAATGTCTTAATTGCATATATGCCATGGGAGGGGTACAACTATGAAGATGCAATTCTTGTAAGCGAGAGAATGGTAACTGATGATTTATATACATCGGTACATATTGAAAAATATGAAATTGAGGCAAGACAAACAAAGTTAGGACCTGAAGAAATTACAAGAGAGATTCCCAATATCTCTGAAGAAAGTTTGAATAATCTAGATGAAATGGGAATAATTAGGATTGGGGCCTTTGTGGAGAGTGGAGATATTCTTGTAGGGAAAGTGACTCCAAAAGGGGAATCAGACCAACCACCTGAAGAAAAACTGTTGAGAGCAATTTTTGGTGAAAAGGCTCGAGATGTTAGAGATAATTCTTTGAGGGTCCCTAAGACTGAAAAAGGGAGGGTTTTGGATGTTCGCATTTACACAAGAGAGCAAGGAGATGAGTTGCCTCCAGGAGCTAATATGGTTGTTAGAGTTTATGTAGCCCAGAGAAGGAAGATTCAAGTAGGTGACAAAATGGCTGGAAGGCATGGTAATAAAGGAATTATTAGTAGAATCTTGCCCAGAGAAGATATGCCTTATCTGCCTGATGGAACCCCTGTAGACATAGTTCTTAATCCTCTTGGAGTTCCAAGTAGAATGAATGTAGGGCAAGTTTTCGAATTATTGATGGGATGGGCAGCCTCCAACTTAAATTGCCGGGTTAAAGTTGTCCCATTTGATGAAATGTATGGTGCTGAAAAATCACATCAGACTGTTCAAGCATTTCTAGAAGAGGCTTCAAAACAGCCAGGTAAATCATGGGTTTATAATTCTGATGATCCAGGAAAGTTATTACTCAAGGATGGTAGAACAGGCGAACCATTTGATCAGCCAGTTGCTGTTGGATACTCTCACTTCCTTAAGTTAGTGCATTTGGTGGATGACAAAATTCACGCCAGGTCTACAGGACCTTACTCCTTGGTTACACAACAACCATTGGGTGGTAAAGCTCAGCAAGGCGGACAAAGGCTTGGAGAAATGGAAGTGTGGGCTCTTGAGGCTTATGGTGCAGCCTATACTCTTCAAGAATTATTAACAGTTAAATCTGATGATATGCAAGGAAGAAATGAAGCTCTAAATGCAATTGTAAAAGGTAAACCAATCCCTAGGCCTGGCACTCCTGAATCATTTAAAGTTCTTATGAGAGAACTACAATCTCTAGGTCTAGATATTGGGGTTTATACAGATGAGGGAAAAGAGGTAGATTTAATGCAAGATATAAATCCGAGAAGGAATACTCCATCGAGGCCAACATACGAATCCCTAGGAACCTCTGAATATGAAGAAGATTAAATATTCAATTAAAAACTTTTAATTTAAATTCCCAAAAATGACAAACAGCAACTTAAGAACTGAAAATCACTTTGATTACGTCAAAATTTCAATAGCTTCTCCACAAAGAATAATGGATTGGGGACAGAGGACATTGCCTAATGGACAAGTGGTGGGTGAAGTTACGAAACCTGAAACTATCAATTACAGAACACTTAAACCAGAAATGGATGGATTGTTTTGCGAAAAGATTTTTGGGCCCTCTAAAGATTGGGAATGTCATTGTGGTAAGTACAAAAGAGTTAGACATAGAGGGATTGTTTGCGAGAGATGTGGGGTCGAAGTAACTGAAAGTAGAGTTAGAAGACATAGGATGGGTTATATAAAACTTGCTGCACCAGTTTCCCATGTTTGGTATTTGAAAGGAATTCCTAGTTACGTTGCAATTCTTTTGGATATTCCACTTAGAGATGTTGAACAAATAGTTTATTTTAATTGTTATGTTGTTTTAGATCCTGGTGATCATAAAGAACTCAAATACAAGCAATTACTTACTGAGGATGAATGGCTGGAAATTGAAGATGAAATCTATGCTGAAGATTCAACTATTGAAAATGAACCTTTTGTTGGTATTGGTGCTGAGGCCCTGAAACAATTACTTGAGGACCTTGATTTGAATCAGGTTGCTGAGGAGCTTAGAGAAGAAATTACAAATAGTAAGGGTCAGAAAAGGGCAAAACTGATAAAAAGGATAAGAGTTATTGATAATTTCATTGCAACTAATGCAAAACCAGAATGGATGGTCTTAGATGCAATTCCCGTTATACCTCCAGATCTTAGACCTATGGTTCAACTTGATGGGGGAAGATTCGCAACTTCGGATTTAAATGATCTTTACAGAAGAGTGATAAATAGAAATAATAGATTAGCAAGACTTCAAGAAATCTTAGCTCCTGAAATTATTGTTAGAAATGAAAAAAGAATGCTTCAGGAGGCAGTAGATGCTCTTATAGATAATGGAAGGAGGGGAAGGACTGTTGTTGGAGCCAACAATAGAGCTCTTAAGTCACTTAGTGACATCATTGAAGGAAAACAAGGAAGATTTAGACAGAATCTTCTCGGTAAGCGTGTTGATTATTCAGGAAGATCTGTAATAGTTGTGGGGCCCAAATTAAAAATGCATCAGTGTGGTCTCCCAAAGGAAATGGCTATTGAGCTCTTTCAGCCTTTTGTAATTCATAGATTAATAAGGCAAAATATTGTAAACAATATTAAAGCTGCAAAAAAGTTAATACAAAAAGCTGATGATGAAGTTATGCAGGTACTTCAAGAAGTGATTGAAGGTCACCCAATTCTTTTAAACAGAGCACCTACATTGCACCGGTTAGGAATTCAAGCTTTCGAACCTAAGTTAGTTGGAGGAAGAGCAATACAACTCCATCCTTTAGTTTGTCCTGCATTTAATGCTGACTTTGATGGAGATCAAATGGCAGTTCATGTTCCTTTAGCGTTAGAGGCACAAACTGAAGCACGTATGCTTATGTTAGCGAGTAATAATATTCTTTCTCCAGCTACTGGGGAACCCATTGTTACTCCATCACAAGATATGGTTTTGGGATCTTATTATCTGACGGCTTTGCAACCAAATTATCAAAAACCTGATTTTGGAGATAATAAGAGTACATTTGCTTCACTGGAAGATGTAATTTTTGCTTTTGAAGATAAAAGAATCAGCTTACATGAATGGGTTTGGGTTAGATTTAATGGAGAAGTTGAAGATGAGGACGAAATGATTAATCCACAAAAAACTGAAGAGCTAGAAGACGGCTCAAGGTTAGAAACCTGGAATTTAAGAAGAGATAGATTTGACTCTCAGAATAACTTAATAAGCAGATTTGTTTTGACAACAGTTGGGAGAGTAGTAATGAACTATACCATTATTGATTCTATATCTAAAACGTAATCTCTAAAAAAATTTTTCATTCATTTAAAAATCATGACATCATCCAAATCTAAAAAAACTTCTAGAGTACGTAAAACTACTAAGAACTCAAAAAAGAATAATCCAGTTACAATGCCTGCTTTAGCTAAAACGCCGCCATCATTCAAGAATAAAGTAGTTGACAAGAAAGCCTTAAAAAATTTAGTCTCTTGGGCTTATAAAACTCATGGCACTGCTATAACTGCAGCTATGGCTGATAATTTAAAGGACTTAGGATTTAAATATGCTACCCAAGCTGCTGTTTCTATTTCAGTAGATGACTTAAAAGTTCCTGAAGCTAAACAAGATTTGATAGGACAAGCTGAAGAACAAATATCTGCTACAGAAGAATGCTACAGACTCGGTGAAATTACAGAAGTTGAGAGACACACAAAAGTTATTGATACATGGACTGAAACTAATGAGAGATTAGTAGATGCTGTTAAAAATAATTTCAATCAAAATGATCCTCTGAATTCCGTTTGGATGATGGCGAATTCAGGAGCGAGAGGAAACATGTCTCAGGTAAGACAACTTGTTGGTATGAGAGGATTAATGGCTAATCCTCAAGGAGAAATCATTGACCTGCCAATAAGAACAAACTTTAGAGAAGGACTCACTGTTACTGAATATGTAATTTCCTCTTATGGAGCAAGGAAAGGTTTGGTAGACACTGCATTAAGAACTGCGGATTCTGGCTATTTGACTCGAAGATTAGTTGATGTTGCTCAAGATGTAATTGTCAGAGAAGAAGACTGTGGAACAGAACGATCAATAGTTGTTGAAGCTGAAGATGGTAAATTTGGAGCAAGGCTTCTTGGAAGACTCACAGCTGAGGACATATTAGATTCTGAAAACAACTTAATTATTCCTCATAATACTGCAATTGATCCTGTATTTTCAGAAAAAATTGAGAAAGCATCAATTACAAATGTAAAAATAAGATCCCCTTTAACATGTGAAGCAAATAGATCCGTTTGTCGGAGATGTTATGGATGGGCTTTGGCTCATAATCATCTTGTTGACTTAGGTGAAGCAGTAGGAATCATTGCTGCTCAATCTATTGGAGAACCAGGAACCCAATTGACAATGAGAACTTTCCATACTGGAGGTGTCTCAACGGCTGAAAGTGGAGTTGTAAGATCAAAGATTTCTGGCAAAGTAGAATTTAGCTCAAAAGCAAAGGTTAGAGGTTATAGAACTCCTCATGGCGTAGAAGCTAAACAAGCGGAAGTTGATTTCATATTAAAAATAGTTCCTCAAGCAAATAACTCTAACAAAGCTCAAAAAATTGAAGTTTCTAGTGGATCGCTTTTATTCGTAGATGATGGTGAAGAAATTAATTCTGACATAACTGTTGCTCAGATAACTGCTGGGGCTGTTAAAAAGAGCGTTGAAAAAGCAACAAAAGATGTTATTTGTGACTTAGCTGGTCAAGTCAAGTACGACAAGGTTATTCAACCAAAGGAGGTTACAGATAGGCAGGGAAATATTACTTTAAAAGCTCAAAGATTAGGCAGGTTATGGGTCTTAGCTGGAGATGTTTATAACTTACCACCTAATGCAAAACCAGTTGTTTCATCTGAAGATTTTGTAGATGAAGGAACTGTTTTAGCAGAGGCAAGTCAATCAAGTGAGTTTGGCGGACAAGTTAGATTAAGAGAATCAATAGGAGATTCAAGGGAAGTTCAGATTGTTACTACTTCAATGTCTTTAATTAATTATAAATTAATTGAAGAATCTACCCACTCAGGTCAAACATATCATTTGGAATCTAGCGATGGAACCTCCTATCGTTTGAACACTTCCCCTCAGAGTAAAATAAGTAATGGTGAGGTCATAGCAGATTTAACGGATGAAAGGTTCCGTACAAAAACTGGAGGGTTAGTAAAATATTCGCCTGGATTAAGTGTCAAAAAAGCAAGATCATCTAAAAATGGTTTTGAAGTTAGTCAAGGGGGAACATTGCTTTGGATTCCCCAAGAGACACATGAAATAAACAAGGATATATCCCTTCTAATGATTGAAGATATGAAATGGATTGAAGCAGGGACAGAAGTTGTAAAAGATATTTTTAGTCAAACATCAGGAATTGTTACGGTGACTCAGAAAAATGATATTCTCCGTGAAATAACTGTAAGAAATGGAACTTTTCATGAGTGCAAAGATGAAGAAGTTTTAAATAGATTTACCGAAGAAGGAAATCTAGTAAATCCAGGAGAAAAGATTTTGGATGGTATTGATAATAAAGAAATTCTATTTGTGCAAAAGTTAGAAACTCCTAAATGTAAAGGCTTACTATTAAGAACTGTAGAAGAATTTACTATTCCTGATCAAGCAGAATTACCCCAATTATCTCACGTTAAGCAGGAAAAAGGACCACATTTAGGCTTAAAAGCCATCCAAAGGCTTACTTATAAAGACGGTGAATTGATAAAATCAGTTGAAGGAGTTGAATTACTTAGAACCCATTTAAGCATTGAAAGTTTTGATGCTACTCCTCAAATGACTATTGATGTCGAGTCGATTGAAGATAAAAATGATGCATCAATTAATAGATTAAATTTAGTAATATTAGAGTCTATCCTAGTGAGAAGAGATACTATATCAGACTCAAGTCATGGCTCAACACATACAGAATTGCAAGTTAATAATAATCAAATAGTTAAAGCAGGAGATGTAATAGCTACTACTCAAATTCTTTGTAAGGAAAAGGGATTGGTTCAATTACCAAATGTTATAGACGATGAGCCCATAAGAAGGTTAATCGTTGAAAGGGAGGAAGATAAAATTCAAATTAAGATTAGTAAGAAAGCAGTCGTTAAAGTCGGTGATCGCGTAGTTGATGGTGATCCTATTAGTGAATCTGATAAATCTACTTCTTGTGGAGAAATTGAAGCAATTTCTAGTAGTTCAGTAACCTTAAGACTTGGAAGGCCTTATATGGTTTCTCCTGATTCAGTTTTACATGTTAAAGATGGCGATTTAGTTCTGAGGGGAGATGGTTTAGCTTTACTTGTTTTTGAGCGGCAGAAAACTGGAGATATTGTTCAAGGATTACCTAGAATTGAAGAGTTGTTAGAAGCTAGGAGACCCCGAGATTCTGCGATTTTGTGTAAAAAATCTGGAATTGTTCAGATTAAAGAAGGTAATGATGAAGAATCAGTTTCTTTATCCGTTATTGAAAAAGATGATTTGGTTAACGAATATCAACTCTTAATTGGACAAAATATAATGGTTAGTGATGGACAACAAGTTACAGGTGGAGAAATTTTAACTGATGGTCCAATTAACCCGCATGAATTATTAGATTGTTACTTCATTGATTTAAAAGATCAAAAACCTCTAATGGAGGCAGCTCGAGAATCTATATCAAAACTACAAAGAAGTATGGTAAATGAAGTCCAAAACGTCTATAAGTCTCAGGGTGTTGCAATCGATGATAAGCATATTGAGGTTATTGTCAGACAAATGACAAGTAAAGTCCGCATTGAGGATGCTGGGGATACTACTCTCTTGCCTGGTGAACTTATAGAATTGAGGCAAGTAGAGGATACTAATCAAGCAATGGCAATTACAGGAGGGGCTCCAGCAGAGTTTACTCCGGTTTTATTGGGTATAACTAAAGCCTCCCTAAATACAGATAGCTTTATATCAGCAGCTTCATTCCAAGAAACTACTAGGGTTCTGACTGAAGCTGCAATTGAAGGTAAATCTGATTGGTTAAGAGGTTTAAAAGAAAATGTTATTATCGGTAGGTTAATACCTGCAGGTACTGGGTTTAGTGGATTTGTTGAGGAATTGGCTTCAGAGGCGGGCCCCCATCCTGATATCCTTGCGGAAGAATCTGGTGGATATAGAAGAGCGCAGAACTTAAGGCCAGATTATACAGTTGATATGCCACAAACACCTGCCGTAAGCTCTACTGCAATACTTGATGATCCTAGTGATGAAGATTTGGAGACTACGAGGAACCGACATGGAATCGACCCCACTTCCAGTAATTTTGCTGCCTTTGCAAGACCTAGTGCTGAAAATCAATTTTCTGAAGATCAATTACCAGATCCTGCTGCATTGGAAGGATTACAAGAAGAAGGCCTTTTGTCTGATGAATAAATATTATCTATTTTCATTTTTATTGACTAGAATTAATTCTTTAATTTGTAAGTGATGATTAAGCCAGAGATTCTCCCAAAAAGAAAATTACCTCGTTACGGTTTCCATTTCTATAATGAAAGACTTAATGGCAGAATGGCCATGCTTGGATTTGTTGCGCTAATTCTTACAGAATTTTTCCTAAAACACGGTTTGCTGTTATGGTGAGAATAGTTCTTAAATAAAGACACAATAAGTTGAAAAATCTTCTTGGAAGTAGTGTTGAGGAATTAGAAAATTTAGCTTTAAATTATGGTCAAGCTGCTTTCAGAGGTCGCCAAATCTATAATTGGATTTATAACTATAGAAATAAGAAGAAAAATATTGAGCAAATAGAAGTATTACCTTTGGACTTTAGAAAAAAGTTACGGGTTGATGGTTTTAAAGTGAGCGAACTTAGTTTTCAAGAAAAGAACTTGGCTAATGATGGCACCCTAAAGTTGTTACTTTCTACAGTTGACGAAGAAAGTATTGAGTGCGTTGGCATACCAACTGAAAAAAGACTTACTGCATGTCTTTCAACTCAAGTTGGATGCCCTATGGACTGTAAATTTTGTGCAACTGGGAAAGAGGGTTTGAAGCGATCTTTAAAATCTAGTGAAATATTAGATCAAATTTTATTTATTGAAAATGAAATGAATAGAAAAGTGACTAATATTGTTTTTATGGGCATGGGTGAACCTTTATTGAATATTGATGAATTGCTTTTGTCAATTAGATCTATAAATGAGGATTTTCAGATTAGTCAGAGAAAGATAACTGTAAGTACAGTTGCTGTTCCAAAAATGATTAATAAATTATCAGAAAAGTCTTTTCAGCTTTTAGGCAAGTGTCAATTTACATTAGCAATAAGCCTACATGCTTCAAATCAAAAAATAAGAGAAATGATAATACCAAGTGCAAAAAATTATGATATCAAAAATATAATTGAAGATTGTAGGAAATTTGTAAGAGATACTGGTCGGAGGGTAAGTTTTGAATATTTAATGCTAAGTGGTGTTAATGATACTTTAGACAATGCTAGTGAATTGAGTAATTTGCTAAGAGGCTTTCAATGTCATGTAAATTTAATACAGTACAACTCAATTGATGAGGTCGAATTTAAACGAGCTTCTCTAAAAAATCTTGAATTATTTCAATCTAGACTTTTTAATCATGGCATTGCTGTTAGCTTTCGGAAAAGTAGAGGACTTGATAAAAATGCTGCATGTGGTCAGTTAAGACAAAATGCAAGAAATAAATAAGGTCATCTAAAATTACTTTTTAAAAGTCTCTTAAAAAGGTTATTATTGACTTAACTCATATTAAATCTTTGGGTTTTATTAAGACAAAAATTTTACCTTTCGCTATTGTCGTACTTTTTGGGATTGCCTTCTTTGCCGTTAGTGCAAGAATTTGGTTGCCAGGAGATATGATGTCACCTGCTCCTTTGAATTAATATTTTTAGTTTTTGAAATGACAAAAAATAAGGATCCTAATAAAGAAAGCTTAGCTGAAATTGCTGTTGATCCAGATGTTTTAGCTAGGGAATTGGCTTTAGAGCTTGAAATGGATCCTTTAGAACAAATTGATAAGGATGCCTTTTCAAAAGGTTTAAATATAACTCAAGAATGCAATGAAGCTTTAAAAATGCTTAAAGGCAACAGAGAAGAAAGAATTCAAGGCCTAAGAGTATTTTGTGAGTATAGAGATCAAAGATCTTTCCCCTTCTTGTTACCATTACTTGACCAACCCTGTCCTGTTGAAAGAATGAGTGCTGTATATGCTTTAGGTCGTAATCCATGCCCTAGCGCAGTCCAGAAACTTGTCAGTCTTTTGGAAACTGATGATAATGCTTATGTCAGAAGAGCTACTGCATGGAGTTTAGCTAATTATGATAATCAAATTGTTTTAGAGCCATTAATAAATGCTTTAAAGAATGATGTGGCTGCAGTAAGGTTATGGTCATCCAGTTCTTTAGCCGAAATTGGGAATGTTTCTTTTGAAAATGCTCAATTAGCAGCAGAACAACTTTTAATAAGTTTAAAAATTGATAATGAGTCAGGAGTTAGAAGTAATTGTATTTGGTCATTGTCTAGGTTGTACGAAAAATTAAACAATTCATTTCAAGAGATTTTTATTGATGAATGTACCAAGATAGCCCTTTTTGATAAAGAGCCCTCAGTCATGGAAGAAGCAAAAACTGCCTTGGATTCTATGGGCATGCAAGGTTTTTATAATTAAATTTCTTTATTTTTTTAACTAATACGCAACCTAAGAAAAATTATTTATTAGATATTAAATATAAAAATTAAAAATTAATTAATTTGTACCAACAGAAACAAAAAAATTTCGTTATTCTATGTAAATTATAAGTACAAAGTACTTGAATTTAATGCCTCAAAAAACATTGAGATTCAAAATTCATCAAGACGGAAGAGTTGAAGAGACTGTCGAAGGATTCACTGGTAATTCATGTAATGAAGCTACAAAAAATCTTGAAGATGCTCTAGGTAAAGTAACAGTCAAGAATAAAACATCTGATGCTTTCATCTCTGATCAAAATGAAAACTTAAACCAACTTAATACCGAATCTAATGTCACATTTTAGTACGATTAAAACGCAGCTCAAAGAAGCGGAGCCATTAATTAAGGCCTTAAATAATCTTGGTTATAATATTAATCAAGAACAAAAGTTTGTTAAAGGCTATAGGGGTAAATTTACAGCTGTTGATATAAGTCTGAATTTAGCTGGGGATACTAAAGTTGGATTTAAATGGGACAATAATTCAAATGCATATGAATTAGTTACTGATCTTGATCTATGGAAATTTGAGCTGCCAGTAGAAAGATTTATTTCTAAAGTTACTCAAATGTATGCTTACCAAACAATTATTTCCAAAACACAAGAGGACGGTTATCAAATTGTGGAACAAAAAAACAAAAATGATGGTTCTATTGAATTGGTTTTAACCAAGTGGGATAACTAATGTCAGATTATGGATTTTCCTGATCCATTTGATAATTTTGAGGAAAATGTCGAGATTACAGGCTGGGAGCCTGTTTTAGGTGGTCAGTTAGCCGAAAAAGCTGTATGGGTTGATGAGGCTAAATGTATTGGTTGTAAATACTGCGTACACGTTGCTTCAAACACTTTCATGGTTGATGAATTTCATGGAAGAAGTCGAGCTATTAGACAAGATGGAGATAGTGTTGATGTTATACAAGAAGCAATAGACACATGCCCTGTTGACTGCATTAATTGGGTGAAGTTTGAAGAATTAGATGATTTAGAGAATAGTCTCGATAGGGATATGTTTCAATCATTTGGAAAACCACCAAGAATGAATAAGCATTAATATCAAAAAGATGAAATATCGTAGATTTGGTCGAACCAATCTGAAGATTCCTGTTTTATCTCTGGGTGGTATGAGATTTCAAAAAAGTTGGGATCAATTAGACTCTTCTGAGATTTCATATGAAGAACAAAATAAAGTAGAAATTATATTAAATCAGGCAAACAAATATGGCTTCAGTCATATAGAAACTGCTAAGTACTATGGTACTTCTGAGGTGCAATTAGGGATGGGTTTTAAGAATATGAAGAAAATCCCAAACATTATTCAAACAAAGATTCCTCCAAATAGTAATCCGGAAATCTTTGAGAGAGATGTTTTGACAAGTATTGAAAAATTGAAAGTTAAAAAAATTGATTTATTAGCAATACATGGCATTAATACCGCTGAACATTTACATCAAGCTATTAGATATGGAGGTTGTATTGACATTTTGAGGAATTTGCAAAAAGAAAATTTAATTGGATCTATTGGATTTTCGACCCATGGAAAATCTTCACTCATAGAGAAGGCCATATCAACAAACTTATTTGATTATGTGAATTTGCACTGGTATTTCATCAATCAAGAAAATACAACAGTTATCGATTTAGCAAATAAGTATGATCTTGGGGTTTTCATAATTAGTCCTACTGATAAAGGGGGACATCTTCATACTCCCTCAACAAAAATGTTGGAACTTTGTAGTCCACTTCATCCTATTGTTTTTAATGATCTTTTTTGCTTAAGGAATAAAAACGTCCATACTCTTAGTGTGGGCATTGCAAAAGAGGCAGATTTTGATCTTCATTTAGAGGCGGTCTCTTTGTTATCAGAATCTGAGTATTATATTCCAAATATAATAAACAGATTAATGCAGGAATCAATTAATACTTTAGGTTTAGAGTGGTATCAAAATTGGAATATAAATTTACCTAGTTGGGAACAAGTACCAGGAAATATTAATATTCGCGTTCTGCTTTGGCTTTCAAATTTAATAGATTGGTTAGATATGGAAGGATTCGCAAGAGCTAGATATCAATTGCTTGGTAATGGAAGTCACTGGTTCCCAGGATGTAATGCTAATTTAATAGACGTGGATGTTTCTGAAGGACAATTATTGAAAGTTTTAGAAGGCCATATAAATCCAAAAAAAGTTATAAAAAAATTAAGAACTTTAAAAGAAAAGTTTGGAGATAATGTCACTGAAAGATTGTCAAAAAAATAACCTCATAATGGATTCTTCTCTGGTTTGCCAACTTTTCTTGGATAAATTTCAGGGCAAAAGTTTTTTGGCTGAATAAGAATAACATTTCGGGTGCCTTTACTTCTTGGTAACAAAATCATCTTTTTTTCTTTAACTTTACCTTCTAATATTTCTAAAGTTTTATCCAGATTTTTACTTTCTTCTTCATTCCATTTGCCACAATATAAAATTCCTAACCCTTCTTTTTTTAACATTGGTAGTATGTATTCTGAAACTGTTGATGGATTACTAACCGCTCTAGTGGTAGCTATATTGAAACTATTTCTCATCAAAGATTGATGGGCTAAGTTTTCAATACGGTCATTGATTACATGAATATTGTTTCTCAAATTAATTGATTTTATTAAGATTTTTAGTGCATCCGTTTTCTTTTTTGAAGAATCAATCAGGAATATTTCTGATCTTGGATGAGTTATGGCATAAGCTAAACCAGGGAAGCCACAGCCAGAACCAATATCTAAAAATTTTTTATTATCAAAGTTAATATCGTTAATTATTTTAAACGGCCAAATGCTGTCAAAAACTTGAGATATCCAATAATCATCCCCATCAATTAATCTTGTTAAATTGGTTTTATTATTTAATTCGTCAATTTTTATTTGTAATTCTTGAAAGATAATTATTTCTTCTTCAGTTATTAAGGAAGATATTTCTTCAGGGATTTTTGTTTTTCTCATTTCATTATAGATTTACGATTTTACTATTAATTAAATATATTCTATTAAGTAAAAATTTATTAGAATTACATTATCAATAAAAGATTATTTTGAAAGGAGAAATTTCCTATTACAAAATATTAGGTGTAAATGAAAATGCTTCAAATCATGAATTGAGAAAGGCATTTTGTAAACTTTCTATTGAATTACATCCTGATACAACTTCTTTAGAAATAGACGATGCCAAAAGTAAATTTCAAGAAGTTTTGGAAGCTTATGAAAATTTGAATAATAGTAATTTGAGAAAAATATATGATGATAAACTAAAGGAAAAATCTAGAATTATAAATAATAATAAAGTTTTAAATAATTTAATAATCGATTCAAATAATCAAAATTTAGTAGGGAATAGAAGACCTTTTTCAAATGGGGAATTGTTTTCGTTATTTCTTTTATTTATTATCATTTCTATTAGTTTGATTTTTTCAATTTTTATTGCATCTTTTACAGGCAAAGAATTAGAAACAATCCCAAGCTGGCTAATAAAATGATACTTGAAAAAAAGTCTGTGAATCTCCCTAAAAAACCTATTAACCAACATTCACTTCTATCATTGGAATTGTGGCTAACTGATTTAGGGGCTGTGAAAGATGTTAATAATCCATCTAAATGGTACCTGTTACTTTCTAATTGGAATGCAACTATTATTTTTGAACAAGAAGATTTAAGTGTTATCTGGGAAAGTGAAGGACAAGAAACTAAAAGACTATTTTCCTATTGCATTAATAGAGAAGATGTGGAAAATGCAATACTGCAGGGACCTTAAATTTCTATCTAAAGATTGTCTAAGATTTGCTTTATTATCCAGTAACTTTTTTCTAATTGATCATTGGTTATACACAGAGGCGGCAAGAGGTAAATAACATTCCCGAGGGGCCTAATAAATAAACCTTGCTCCATTGCAAGACTCTTTATTTCTTTCCCAATATTATTGAAATAACCTTTTTTGTTACCAATATCTAAATCGAAGGCAGCAATTGTGCCTGATACCCTTACCTTTTTTATATAAGGTAAGTTCTTAAATTTAATTAAATGAGATAAATGTTTTTCTTCAAATGAAAGGTATTTTTGTGGTTCTTTTTCTAATAGATCAAGGCTAGCGTTTGCTGCAGCACAACCTAAAGGATTAGCAGTAAAACTATGTCCATGCCAAAAAGTTTTTCTTGGGGAATCATCAATAAAGGATTGAAAAATTTTTTCTTTACATAAAGTTATTCCCATCGGTAAAAATCCACCAGTTAAACCTTTTGAAATACTTATTAAATCAGGAATGATTTTTGCCTTTTGAAACGCAAAAAGGCTTCCACATCTTCCAAACCCAGTCAATACTTCATCGGCAATTAACAAAGAATTATTATTTTTTATAATTTCTGAAACTTTTTTTATAAACTGAGGCCTAACCATATTCATCCCACCTGCTCCTTGAACAAGTGGTTCAAGGATTACTGCAACTGTGGGAGTTTTAAGTAGAGTTTCTAATTTTTGGATCGCCTCATTTTCTTTATTTTCTACTTCTTCATCGTTCATCCAAGTTGAAGGCCATGGGACTCTTCTAACTGGGAACATAAGATTATCGAAATTCTCATTAAAAATATTTCTTTCACCTAAAGCCATTGCTCCAAATGTATCACCATGATAGGCGCCATCAAAAGCTACTATTTGAGTTCTTGTCTCTCCTCTATTTTGCCATGATTGGAAGGCAATTTTTAAAGCGACTTCCACTGCAGTAGAACCGTTATCAGAAAAGAATAATCTTTCTAGTTTTGTTAATTCACTAAGTCTTTCCGCTAATTTTTTTGCCTGTGGATGTAAGAAATCAGCAAATATAACTTGCTCAAGTTTTTTTGATTGATCGAAAATCGCATCCGCAATATATTCGTTACTATGACCATGAAGAGTTACCCACCAACTACTAATTGCATCTATTAGATCTTTCTTAGGATCTTTAGTAAATAGGAGGGCATCTTTACCATGAGTAACTTCTATTTGCGGTTTGCTGTTATTGATTTGTGTAAAAGGTGGCCAAATATTTGGATGCCAATCTTGATTTAGAGTTTTTGAATCCAAAGATTTCATTTAACTTATTTTTGAATTTAAAATTGAGATCAACTTATTTTTGATGTCTAGTTCTTTCCATAGTATATCTAAATTATTTGAGTCCATTTTTTTGATGTAAGGAAATTCAGCAATTAAGGGAATACCACTAAAATCAACTAGAGTTTTTGGATTATCTAGGTGTTTTTCGCCATTGACTACTAAACCTACAATCTCAATATTTCTTCTTTTTAATGCCTCAATACTAAGCAGTGTATGGTTAAGAGTGCCAAGTGAGCTCTTACATACAAGTATTACCGGAAGATTCCATTGTTTTATTTGATCTATTTGCAAAAAATCGCGTGTTATTGGAACCATTAATCCACCTGCAGTTTCTACAATTAATGAGCCTTGCACTTTTGGCAATTTCAACTTGTCAAAGTTAATAGTTTTTTGATCTATTTCAGCAGCCCAATGAGGAGATAGAGGTTTTGTAAAGACATAAGCTTCTTTAATGATTTTCTCTTTACTTACTTGTGCAAGTTTTTTAACAGTTTGACTATCGGTTTGCGATTCAATACCACTTTGAATAGGCTTCCAATAAAAGGAATTTAATCCTTTAACGAAAAAAGAGCTTATTAAAGTTTTTCCAATATCAGTATCTGTTCCACAAATTATAAATTTGACAATACTATCCTGACTCCTCATAATTTCTTTATGATTTGAATTTCAATTTGCCATGAAAGGTTCACTGTATTATTGTAATTCTTTGGCCAAAACTTTTGAATTTCTTTTAACTCTTTCACTGTTTTGCGTTTACAATTTGTTGATTGTGCCCCTACATTTTTAATGCTTCTAAAAAGCTTATATACATCTTTAAAATTTTCAAGATAATTAAACTTTTCTGAATAATGTATTTCAGTTGATTTGAAATCTTTTAATAATTCTTTAGAGCAAAGGAAATTAAGACCACTATATTCAATATCAACTTTTTTACAGGTAAATTTCCATTCAGGAAAACAATCTTTTGTTGGATATGAAATGATTAAATAACCTCCAGGTATTAATTTACTAAACCAATTTTTTATTATCTTTTCTGGGTTGTTTAACCAATGTATGCAAAAGTTAGATGTTAATAGAGAACAATTATTGACTTCAGGAGGTAAATAATTATTCAAATTCCATAAAATTTTTTTACTAGATAATTTATTCTCAAGAAGCATTTTTTTGCTGAAATCAATTCTGGATACTTTTTGGGGAGATAATTTTTTTTCTATTTCATCAGCTAATAGTCCTGGTCCTGATCCTAGATCTATCCATTCACCTTTTTTTTGAGGATTTAATTCTTTGATAAATTTAACAATCTTTTCTGCAAAAAACTTTTGAATATTTGAATACTCTAAATACCGATATGCAGCATCATTGAAATTATTTTTTATTTTCTCATTCCATTGTTTATTATCCATTTCAATCATTAAATCTATTAAATAAGATCTCGTATAAATTTAAATTATTCAAGCAATGACCTTGCTGAGCTAATTTAATTAAATTTGGCTTCCTATCAAGTTTTTTATTTAAGGAATCTAAAAAGTTGTTATTTGATTCATTGTCAAGAATCAAATCATTTTCTGATTTTATAAAAATAATTTTGCAATCTTTTTTTAAAAATACTGGAAAATCTCTATTAATGTAAAGTTGTTTTAAATCACTTAAAAGAAGAGTTTTATTTAAACTCTCTAAACTTTTATAAAAGATATTTTTAAAATTATTATTAATATCATTTGGCATAAATGATCTATGTATAAATTCTTTCAACATATCCTTAGGTTCATCTTTTTTAATTTTTGTTTCCATTCTTTTTAGAGACCTCAAAATCAAGTTTCTCTTATTACTTTCAGGAAGAAAATTATTAAAAGAATTGATAAGAACAATATGAGACGCTTCTTTTAAAATTGTTTTTTGCATTAAATGAAAACCATATGAATGGCATAAAGTCATTCTGATTTCTTTTTTAGAGTCGCTTTTAATCCATTTTGCTTGATAATTATTTTTCGAAAAATAGCCTCTTTCATTATCTTGCCAATGCCAATTATTATTTAAAAAATCAACTTTATAATCGTCCCAGAAATGTTTATTTAGTCCCCATCCATGTTGAGTAATAATTTGTTTCATTTAAACTCTTTTAATACTGCAATGAAATTCTTTAGCAGATTAAAATCTAAGTTTCTTCTTATTGTTATTCTAATTCTAGATTGCCCCACTGGTACAGTTGGAGGTCTTATAGCAATTGCTAAAAAACCATTTTCTTCAAGATATTTTTGTAGATAAATTGCCTTCTCTTCTTGGCCAACAATAATTGATAAAATGTGAGAATCTCCTTGAACTGGAAAACTAAAATTTTTAATAATTTCGTCTTTCCATACCTTCGCAGAAGATAACAAATCATTACCCCATTCTTTATTTTCTAAAATTTTTTTCAAACCTTCTAATGCCCCAGCAGCTAAAGATGGAGCAAGCGCGGTTGTATACCTAAATGCACCACTTGTTTGTATAATGTATTCACCAACTTCTGAATTGGAAGCTATGAAAGCTCCACCGCTTCCAAATGCTTTTCCGAAAGTTCCAGTAATCATAGTTATATCCGAACGGTAATTAAAACTTAAACCCCTGCCTTCAGGGCCCAAGATCCCAATTGCATGAGCTTCGTCAACTAATAATTGAACACTATTTTTTTTGCAAATTTCTGTTATTTCTTTGAGCGGAGTAATTGATCCCTCCATGCTATAAAGAGATTCAACAACAACTAAAATGGAATTTTTTGTAGGGTGAGATTTAATAATTTTATCTTCTAAATCTTTTAAATTATTGTGTGAAAATCGAACCAGTTTTGCTTGAGCAGCTTTGACTCCAACCAATAAGGAGTTATGGATCAATTTATCTGCTATTACGATACTATTTCTGTTTGCTAAAGCCTGGATAGCGGCGATATTTGCTTGAAATCCGCTTGGGAAAAGTAATACTTTTTGTTGATCAAGCCACTCGGCAAGTTCTTTCTCTAATAATTTATGTATTGGTCTTGAACCCGTAATAAACATAGAGCTTCCTGCACCAATACCTTCTAAAAGGCTTATTTCGAAAGCAGCCTTTATTAAATCCTTGTCCCTACTTAATCCAAAATAATCATTGCTGCATAAGTCTATAAGTTTTTTATTATGCGAATTTAAACTTAGAAGTTCGAATGGTTTTTTACCTAATGAAAATGTTTTTAGTTTACGGATTCTATTTTTTGGAATTTTTATTTTTTTCATTTTGGCAAAATAAAATATAGTGGATTTAATTAAAAAGATTTAGATTTACTATTAAAGTTTGCAAGGTATTTTTTGTTTATTAATATTTATATAGATCATATATTAAGAAGTTAACTCATCCTCTCTTCAATCACAATTATTGCTTAATTTAGAGGAATATTTCCCCTTTCCGCTAGATGATTTTCAATTAGAGGCAATACAAGCTATTAATAGCGGAAATTCTGTTGTTTTAACGGCACCAACAGGTTCGGGTAAAACATTGATAGGTGAATTTGCTATATATAGAGGCTTATCTCATGACAGCAGAGTTTTTTATACAACACCTTTAAAAGCCCTATCAAACCAAAAGTTTAGGGATTTTGCTAATCAATATGGTGAGAATAAAGTTGGTCTTTTAACTGGAGACATAAGTATAAATAGAGAAGCACCAATCTTAGTCATGACGACTGAGATTTTTAGGAACATGCTTTATGGCGAATTTGATGAATTTGATGATCCATTAGAAAATTTAGAATCTGTGATTCTTGATGAATGTCATTATATGAATGACCCCCAAAGAGGCACTGTTTGGGAAGAAACCATAATCCATTGTCCTACTAGAACTCAAATAATAGCTTTATCAGCAACAATAGCCAATGCAGATCAACTACAAAATTGGATAGAAAAAGTTCATGGGCCCACAGTACTAATTAATAGTGATAAGAGACCAGTACCACTTGATTTTATTTTTTGTAGTGTTAAAGGCCTCCATCCACTTTTAAATAATAAGGGTAATGGAATTCATCCAAATTGTAAGATTTGGAGAGCTCCTAAAGGGCAAAAAATAAGAGGAAAAGTGGGCAGGATAATGCAACCAAAGTCTCCCTCAATTGGCTTTGTGATCTCGAAACTAGCTGAACGAAATATGCTGCCAGCTATTTATTTTATTTTTAGTAGAAGAGGGTGTGACAAGGCTATTGAGAATATAAAAGATTTAACTTTAGTAAGTTATTCAGAAGCAAGTAAGATATCCCAAAAATTAGATGTTTATCTTAAAAATAATCAGGAAGCAATTAAAGATAAATCTCAATGCGAGGCATTGAAACGCGGTATTGCATCTCATCATGCTGGATTATTGCCTGCATGGAAAGAATTGGTTGAGGAATTATTTCAGCAAGGCTTAATAAAAGTTGTTTTTGCAACTGAAACTCTTGCTGCAGGAATAAATATGCCTGCAAGAACAACTGTTATTTCTTCTTTATCAAAAAGGACAGAAGATGGTCATAGATTATTATTTAGCAGTGAATTTTTGCAAATGTCAGGAAGAGCTGGAAGAAGAGGAAAAGATACCCAGGGATATGTTGTTACATTACAAACAAGATTCGAAGGTGCCAAAGAAGCAAGTGCACTGGCTATTAGCAAACCAAATTCTTTAGAAAGTCAATTCACTCCTAGCTATGGAATGGTACTTAATCTTTTACAAAGTTATACTTTAGAGAAGTCTAAAGAATTAATTAAAAGAAGTTTTGGTAGTTTTTTATATATAGGTCAATCATCAGGCGAGAATATAATTCTTGAAAATTTAGATAAGGATTTAATTGAATTAAAAAAAATTACATCTAACGTTTCATGGAAAGATTTTGATGCATACGAAAAGTTAAAAAAACGTCTTAAAGAAGAGAGAAGAATCTTCAAAATTTTAGAAAAACAAGCAGCAGAAAAATTATCAGAAGAGATAACTAATGCACTCCCATATATTAAAGAGGGAAGCTTGATTTCAATCAAGGCTCCTCAAATTAAAAGAAAAATTGTTCCAGGATTAATTTGTGAGAAAATATATGAATCCCAAAAAATTAAGAGTTTATTGTGTTTAACAATTGATAATTTATTTATTCTTATAAAACCCTCATACATAGTAAGTATTTTTAATGATTTGGATGCAATTGATGTCTTAGGACTTGAAGTACCAAAGATGTATTTTTCTGGAGAGTTATTTAGGGGAGATGATATGTCGCAGTTTTATGCGGATCGAATTTTAGAAGTTTCTAAAAAAAATGATTTACAAACTCCACAATATGATTTGACAATGGAAGTTATGGCACAACAGCAACAAATCAAAAATTTAGAAGAAACAGTTCATGATCATCCCGCACATCGATTTGGAGATTCCAAGAAATTAAAGAAATATAGAAAAAAAATTATTGATGTTGAACAAGAAATAAATATTAGAAAAAAACTACTTGAGGATAAAGAAAATCATAACTGGAGAACTTTTACCGATTTGATTAAAATTTTGAATCACTTTGGTTGTTTAAATGATTTGGAATTGACAGAAGTTGGACAAACAGTTGGTGCAATAAGAAGTGAAAATGAATTATGGATTGGTCTTGTTTTAGTTAGTGGTTATTTAGACGATTTAGATCCGCCTGAATTAGCTGCAATTATTCAAGCTATATGTGTTGATGTAAGGAGGCCTAATCTTTGGTGTAATTTCAAACCTTCTTCAAAGGTAATAGATGTATTTAATGAATTAGATGGTTTAAGAAAATTAGTATCTTTTCAACAAAATAAGTTTCATATTGAAATTCCTATCTATTTAGAAACAGAGTTAACTGGAATTATTTCTGAATGGGCAAGAGGAAAAAAATGGAAAGATTTGGTTTTTAATACTTCATTAGACGAAGGTGATGTAGTGCGGATTATTAGAAGATCAATTGATGTCCTTTCTCAAGTGCAATACTGTATTGGTGTTAGTAATAAATTAAAAAGCAAAGCAAAGCTAGCATTAAAATCTATTAATCGTTTTCCTGTTTCTGAATCTAATGATCTTATAAAAGTCTCTGAAGATATTAATCCTGCAACAAAAAGAATTGACAATAATTCTTAAAATTTTTTAATCAAATCATTGAATTGATATTCATTGCTTCATCAAATTCATCTTCGTTTAAATAACCTAATTTAAGTGTTGCCTCTTTTAAATTTAATGATTCTTTGAAGGCAAGGTTTGCAATTTCAGCTGCTTTTTCATAACCAACTTTTGGCACTATGGCTGTTACCAACATTAGTGAATTTTCTAAATTTAACTTCATTTTCTTTTGATTAGGTTCCATCCCATCAACTAATTTTATTCTGAAGTTTTCTATTACATTTTTAAGTAATTTTAAACTTGTGAGAATATTAAATCCAATAAGAGGCTTATATTCATTCATCTGTAAAGTGCCGCTAGAATTTGCCATTGAAACTGCATATTCAAGGCCCATTATCTGAGTGCAAACCATTGATAAGGCTTCGCATTGAGTTGGATTCACTTTACCCGGCATGATAGAACTTCCAGGTTCATTTTGAGGAATAATTAGTTCATATATTCCTGATCTTGGACCAGAAGATAGAATTTTTATATCATTTGAAATTTTAAATAATGCCCCTGCTAATATTTTTATCTGACTCATTACTTGAGCTAGACGATCATGCGAGGCCATGATAGAAAAATTATTTTTTGATTTATAGAACATTAGATTAGTATCATCGGAAATTGATTTTATAGACTCTTCACAAAATCCTTTTGGACAATTAATCCCTGTACCAACTGCAGTTCCTCCCAGGGGTAAGAAATACAATTCATTCAGACTCATAATAATTGCATTCTCAGCATCTTTAAGTTGCTCTGACCATCCTGATATTTCTTGCCCAAAAGTAAGGGGAACTGCATCTTGAAAATGGGTTCTTCCAATCTTTATAAGGTCTTTCCATTCTTCACTTTTTTTATCAAGGATCTTAGTAAGTTCTCTGATCGTTGGAACTAAATTTTTGATTATTTCATTAACAACAGATATTTGAATAGCAGCAGGAAAAGTGTCATTAGTTGACTGAGATTTATTGACATCATCATTCGGATGAATTGGTTTATGACTACCAAGCTCTGAATTAGTTTTTAATGCTGCAATATTTGAAATTACCTCATTAACATTCATATTTGTTTGCGTGCCACTACCTGTTTGCCAAACCTTTAAGGGAAACTGTGAATCGTGAAGCCCATCAAGTATTTCCGTACATGCCTCTACAATCAAATCTTTTTTCCTTTTATCTATTAAACCTAAATTGAAATTCGCAATTGAAGCAGCTTTTTTTATGAGGGTGAGTGAATAAATTAACTCAATTGGAATTAATTCTTCTCCAATAGAAAAATTTATTATCGATCTTTGTGTTTGAGCACCCCACAAAGCTTCAATGGGAACCTCTATTGTTCCCATACTATCTTTTTCAATCCTAAAGTTTTTTGTCATTATTCCTCTGAAAACACTGGTTTAACTTAGATAAGGTTTTCAGTAATCCTAGATACCTAACTTCTCCCATATTACACTTAAATTATTGAGATGAATTGAAGGATTAAAACATTCTTCTAAGTCACTTTGATCAATAAAATCCATTATCTCATTATCTCTCTCTATATTTTGTTTGAAATTTCCATTCTGAGTATTCCAGGCCTGATGGGCATTTTTTTGTACTAAGCTATAAGCTTTTTCTCTAGACAAGCCCTTCTCTACAAGCAAAAGTAAAACTTTCTGACTGAAGATTACACCACCATATATATTTAAATTTTTGAGCATATTTTTTGGATAAACTTCCAAATTGCTTACTATATTTTGCATTTCCCTGAGCATAAAATGCAAGCAGATTGATACGTCAGGTAGCATGATACGTTCATTTGAACTATGGCTTATATCTCTTTCGTGCCAAAGTGGAACATTTTCCAGTGCTGTTAAGACGTAACTTCTCAAAATTCTTGCTAAACCGCTTACTCTTTCACTTCGAATAGGATTTCTTTTATGAGGCATTGCCGAACTTCCTTTCTGCCCTTTTGTAAATCCCTCCTCAACTTCTAAAACATCAGTTCTCTGTAAATTTCTTATTTCAGTTGCGAATCTATCTAAAGAAGCGCCAACTAGTGCAATAGTTTGCACATATTCTGCATGTCTGTCTCTCGATATAACCTGTGTACTTGCTGTATCTGGTTTTAAGCCTAGTAAATCACAAGTTATTTGTTCTACTTTGGGATTCGTATTAGCGTAAGTTCCCATTGCACCACTTATTTGTCCAATTGCTACGGATTCTTTAAGTGTTAACAATCTTTTTTTGTTCCTTATTATTTCTGCTAACCATCCAGCAAGTTTAAAACCGAAGGAAATTGGCTCCCCATGAATCGCATGTGATCTGCCAATCATTAATGTATTTTTATGCTTCCTTGCTAATAATCTGACTTCATTTTCTAATTTCTCAATTTCTTCTAATAACAATTCGCAAGAGTCTTTTAACTGAAGAGATAAGCCAGTATCAAGTACATCACTACTGGTCATACCAACATGTATGTATCTTCCAGAATCTCCTACAAATTCATTAACGCTTGTAAGAAATGCTATGACATCATGTTTAACTTCCTTCTCAATTTCTGTAATTCTAGATTCATCAAACTTTGCATTTGAACGTATATCTTTCATAGCATTCTCAGGAATTTTCCCGAGGGAAAAATTTGCTTCACATGCAGCTATTTCAACCCTAAGCCAACTCTGGAATTTTGCGCTTTCAGTCCAGATTTTCCCCATTTCGGGTAATGTGTAACGCTCGATCACAATTTTTATTAATTATCAATTTAAACTTTATAACCAAAATCGAATTATTGCTCTATACCTTAAAGATGTACTTGCCATTGAACATATTTGCCTGGCTATTATTTTCTTCTGTAACATTTTTCTGGCTTATTAAGAAAGCTTAAATATAAAAATGGTTGCATTTATTCCTTTCGTTAATAGTGGGTAATTTTTTAGTTCTTATTTAAAATTGGAAGGTATTAAAGAATTTGGATCTTAATCTTGTAGAAGTTCATTATTCAGTCTTTTTTTATTGATTAATAGATGATTAAAAAAAGTAGATTAGACCTTTATCTTCTAAAAACTGGTTTATGTGAAACTCGTCAAAAAGCCCAAGGTTTAATTCTTGCGGGCAAGGTTAGAGATATCAATGGAAAAGTATGGGATAAACCTGGACTACAAGTATTCATTGGATCTGAATTTTCTATTGATTCCGAACCTATGTTTGTATCAAGGGGCGGCGAAAAATTATTGGAGGCATTTAAAAAACTTGAAATTAAAGTAAAAGACAAAATATGTATTGACGCAGGAATCTCTACTGGGGGATTTACTGATTGCTTATTGCAACAAGGAGCAAAGTTAGTTTATGGGATAGATGTTGGTTATGGACAAACTGCATGGAAGATTAGAAATAACCCAAAAGTCATACTTTTTGAACGAACTAATATTCGATATTTGAAACCTAATGATCTTTTATCTAGAAGTGATGAATTACCAAATTTTGTTGTTGCTGATTTGTCTTTTATTTCATTAAAGTTAGTTTTTAAATCTATTAGTAATTTATTAGATGGAGATAGTATAGAGGGAATATTCTTAATTAAACCCCAATTTGAGGTGGGTAAAGACAAAGTCAGCAAAGGTGGCGTTGTTCGTAATCCTAAATTCCATATTGAGGCTATAGAGTCTGTTATTTATGCTGCTAAGGCTTTCCAATGGAATATAAAGAATTTGATAGCTTCTCCTTTAGTAGGTCCTGCTGGAAATCATGAATATTTAGCTTGGATGACCTTAGGAAGTCAATCAAATAAAAGGATTAATAGTGAATATATACAGAATTTAGTAAATGAAACTCTTTGAATTAGAGAGCTTCTTCATCTTTGTCGCCAGTTCTAATTCTCACAACAGAATCAATTGATGTGATGAATATTTTTCCGTCCCCGATTTCTCCAGTTTTTGCTGCTTCAGCAATTGCATCTATAACTGAATTGACTTTTTCATCTTCTACGACAACTTCTACTTTGAGTTTTTGAAGGAATTCAACAGTAAATTCGGATCCTCTATATCTTTCAACTTGTCCTTTTTGCCTTCCAAAACCTCTTACTTCACTAACTGTCATTCCAACAATGCCAGAGTTTACTAATGCAATTTTTACATCCTCCAGTTTAAATGGACGTATGATCGCCTCAATTTTCTTCATGATTAGAGATTGAATATTATTATTTTAATTGTTTTTTGGGAAAACATCCAACATTGAAATATCGGAAAAACATTTAATATCAAGGCCTGCATTCGTGGCGTCTTCAATTAATAATTTTGAGTTTTCCTCAGAAATAATTACTGTACTATTTGATAATGCTTCCCACTGATCATTTTCGAAGTGTGTTTGCAGCCATAACATTCCAATTGCACTTTTTGGTTCAAGGGATTTATTTAAGTTGTTATCGATAGTTATCAAACAAATGTCCATTAATTTTTCTTTGAACTAAACACATATAACCCTTTAGAATGGCATTATGAATGTTACAGTTGATACAGAAATAAGATTTAACAGCTTTTGACTTAGTTAATTGTAATACTTAAGCTTTTTGAGATTTTGCGGATTTTGATCTTTTTATATAGGTTTAGTAAATAAGTTCTACTAAAAATGAGTACAGCTAAATTAGATGATTCGACACAAAGACCACTATACGGTGAAAGAATTATTGAAGAATCAAAAATAATTTGTTTCGAGAATCCAAATAAGAAAAGAATTTATGAAATTTCTATCCAGTTACCTGAATTCACATGTAAGTGCCCCTTTTCTGGTTATCCAGATTTTGCAAAGCTAAATATTATTTATCAACCTAATTTGAGAGTCTATGAGTTGAAGTCTTTAAAGCTTTATATTAATTCTTTCAGAGATGTGAAAATATCGCACGAGGAAGTTGTTAATAGAATTATGGATGATTTATTGATTGCAGGCTCACCGCACTGGATACATTTAAATGCTGCATTTAACCCCAGAGGTAATGTTTCTATGCAGTTAGATATTTTTAGTGGACAGAAAAGAAATTAAATTTTTTTAATTTCTTCTGATAATTTAAGAAATTCTTTTTTAAAACCAACTAGATTTTTATTGCTAAGGCCTCCAATAGATAACTTTTGTGATTCTTTATTTACCAGAATCCATAATTGGTTAGTTGGTATAAGACTTATTATTGTTCCAAAAATTATTAAAATAAAAGAAAAGTAAATAAATGGTATAGACGGATCATTTTTAATTATTAAACCACTGCTTGGGATTATTTTTTTCAGAGATACTTTTGAAGAATTAACTTCTAAAGGATTATCATTGATATAGAAATTATTCCCGGAAAAATTTTCTATATTAGAAATTTTAAGTGGACCATTTTCATTATCTATTGTTAAAAGGAAATTTTTTTTAGTCTCCGATCCTAATTCAATTAAAACTCCCCAAACTTGATTACCGATTTCGGGAATCTCCTTTAATTGTAATTGATAAAGGATATTATCTATTTCTAAAACAACATTTGATATCGCCCAATCTGCTTGATAAATAGTTAATCCTTTAAACCTGATTGGGTGATTAACTTTGGTGGTTTTTATTTCATTTAGATTTAGATCTTCAGAAGAAAAATTTAATTTTGAAATAAACTGTTTGGGTACACCATCACTTTCTCGTTCTATAGAAAAATCGACTAATTTTACATTGGCTTTTGAGTTTGTGCTCTCATTAACAAGATCCAAAGTTTCTCCAGGCAGTAAATATTGTTCTTTTGATTGACTTGTAAAACTTCCATATGCTGAGCCTATAAGTAAGACTATTAATCCGATATGTACAACTAAAGGACCGATTTTTCCAATTAAACCCCTTCTTGCAGAAATATGACTTTTAAATTTGTATGTTTTCCATCCTCTTTTTTTAAGTAATAAATCTACTTTTGAAATATGTTCTCCATCTTGATTGATTTGCTGACTCGTAGTTAGTTGCAGTTGGCTAAATTTTTTTTCGCTCTTGTATTCAATCCATTTTAATGAAGCTTTTAATGAAGGGATTTGCCTCCTGAAACTACAAGCTGCTAGAGAAATGCAAAGAAGAATTAATGTAAATAAAAACCAAAAGCTTGTATATATATGATCCAATTGAAGTTTTAAGACTTTTTCTCCATCTAAAAATCCAAAAATGGGAGCACTATCGAAATTATCAATATAAAATTTATTACTACTACCTTGAGGTATAAAAGTACCTATGCCGCTTGTAATAGCTATGAAGATTATCAGTGATATGGCGAATCTTAAACTTGATATTTTTAATATTAGATTCTTAAAAATAATCATTTAAATCCAATTTGATATTAAATTTAATAACCCTAGGGAAACTAAAAATATCCCACTTAAAGTCGGAATTATTTGACTAAATTTTCTAAGCGCTAAAAATTGTTTTAAGTTTTCTGCAGTAGCTCCTGCAACGATTAATGGGGTTACTTGGCCTATCCCAAAGAAAAATAAAAAAATAATAGATATTGTTGGATTTTTAGCTTGCGATACCCAAGCTAGAAGGGTTGCTAAAACTGGAGTAATACAAGGTGAAGAGGCTAGTCCAAAAGTAGTTCCTATTGCAAAAGGAGCTATAAATGTTGGTATTTTATCTTCAATTATTTTTAAATCAGGTCCATTAGGTAACTGAAACTTTAGAATTCCTAATAAATTTAAACCCATTATTATTGCTATCAAGGCAACGACCGAAGTGTAATAAGATGGGATTTGCCCGTATATCTTTCCTAAAAATCCACTAGCAGCTCCTAATATAACGAGTGAAAAAACAACCCCTCCTGAAAAACTAATAAGTTTAAATTGATTTTTCTCTGTTCCTCCTATATAAGCAATAGTGATTGGTAGTAATGATAATGAGCATGGGCCAAGACTCGTTAAAAGTCCTGCGCTGAAAACCAAAAATATAGTAAATGGGCCAGGATTATTAAGGCCATTCTGCATAAGCAGATTACCCTTTTGAGATAATTCTGAAATAACTAAATTAAATGATTCGATAGCTTGACTTAAATCTTATAAATTCTAACTAATTAAGAGTCTTTCGTGAACTAATAATACCTATAAATCCTGTTGATTCTAATGAACATCTCAATAACATTCCTGCAATAAAAAAAGATGCGATTAATGAATTACCACCATAACTAATAAAAGGTAATGGTAAGCCGGTTGTAGGCATTGAACCTGTTGCTACAGCGATATGCATTATTGATTGACCTGTTAACAATACACCACATCCGATAGCAACTAATTTTGTATAATTATTCCTGCACTTAAGAGCAATTCTTAAACTTATATAAGAGAAAACTGCTAGAAAACCTAGGAATAAAGTACACCCTAACAAACCAAATTCTTCAGCAAAAATGGCAAAAATAAAATCTGTGTACATAAAAGGTAGGTACTGTAATTTTTGTATAGACAAGCCAAAACCTTGACCAAATAAACCACCTGAACCTATGGCTAATAAACTTTGAACCAATTGAAATCCACTTTCCTGTTGATCTTCCCAAGGATTAATAAATGAAGTAACTCTAAGTTTTTGATATTCGTTATTGAGGATACTAATACATCCAGTAATAAATCCTAATGAGGCAAATGAGCAGAGCGAACTTAGTTTTACACCTCCACATAAACCCATTACCCAAAAAAGAATTCCAGTTAATGATGCAGTACTTAAATTAGGCTGCTTTAGTATTAAAAAAATTAATAATCCAAAAGAGAATATTGAAATTAATTTTTTATCATTCTTAATCAGATTCCAATGAGCGAAAAGGTTAGAAGCCTCAAGAATTAGAAAAGGTTTTATTAATTCAGATGGTTGCAATCGTAAATTTCCTATTACTAACCATCTTGAAGATCCATTTACTGTAATTCCAGTAATATTAGTTAGGAAAATTAAAAAGAATAAAACATAAAAAATAATCCTTGAAAATTTCAAAAGATTTCTGATGTTTGTATTAAGAACGAAATAAAATAGACCAATGCCTGGAATTGTCCAAATAATTTGTTTTTTAAAAAAGTAAGCCCAGTTTCCCATTTCCCTACTAGCAACCCACCAACTTGATGATCCTAGAATACATATTCCTAGTATTGACCAAATTCCAATAATGATTATGAGGATTTTTGCCTCATAAGGCCATATCGTCCAAGGTAAAGGAAATATTGATTCTCTTAAATTGTTTGGATTCTTTTTGTAATTTGAACTAATGTTTTTTTTTCTTTTAGAAATTCTTTTATATTTAATTTTTTCTTGACTTATCTCCAATTGTTTAGCTCTATATGTACTATTGAGACGTTAAATTGAGATTTTGCCAAGTCTTTTATTAACGTTTTAAAGCGTAAACCACTTAAAAAGATGACCCTATATATTTTTTATTCATAAAATTAAACAAAAACATGGTTGATAGATTCATCACAAATCTTAAGAATTAATTTTTTATAAAAAAAAACTAGCTAAAAGGACCCTCTCCATGATAGATTCCGTGGGTTTATATACTTACTTCAAACCATTCAAAGGGGGTTTCTAAAGTATGTTCACATCAGTGGACTCAAATAGAAAAAAACTTGAACATCCTTCTAGTGAGAATGTTCCAATTTCACAATCCTTAGACAATCCGATCATCAATGAGAGTAAATCAGTCATTGCCAGTCAATTAGACAATTTGCTTTCTAAAAATGATGAATATACACAATTACAACTAACAATTTTTGGAATTACTTTTATTGTTTCTATTTTAGTTGCATCAATAACTGGAATTTTTCTCGGATTTACTTTTGGTTTTAGTATTTTTATTGGTGCAATTGCTGGTATTTTTTACTTACGTTTGCTTGCTAAAAGTGTAGGAAAATTGGGTAAGGAATCATCAGGTGTATCAAAATTGCAACTATTAGTTCCAGTTTGCCTCTTTATTTTTGCGAGCAAGCTAGGATCATTGGATATTTTTCCTGCAATGATAGGTTTTTTCATTTATAAACCTTCACTCATTTTTTATTTTTCACGTTCTTAAGTAAATTTTTTATTCAAATCAAATGTTATTTAATTCCTTGCTAACAAATTTTGCAGCATTAGAAGTTGGTCAACATCTTTATTGGCAAATTGGAAATATCAGACTTCATGGGCAGGTATTTTTGACATCTTGGATTTTATTAGGAGCGTTATTAGTTTTTATTTCTTTAGGAACTAAAAAAATGGAAAATGATCCTAAAGGGCTTCAAAACTTGCTTGAGTTTCTTTGGGATTACATAAGAGATCTTGCTAGGACTCAAATAGGTGAAAAAGTCTATAGAGATTGGATGCCATTCATAGGTACTTTATTTTTATTTGTATTTGTAAGCAATTGGGGAGGTGCTTTAATTCCTTGGAGATTGATTAAGTTACCCAGTGGAGAGTTGGGAGCACCTACCGCAGATATCAATACAACAATAGCCTTGGCTCTATTAGTTTCACTATCTTATTTCTATGCAGGTTTAAGTAATAAGGGTTGGAGATACTTCGAATACTATGTTCACCCAACTCCGATAATGCTTCCTTTTAAAATTCTAGAGGACTTTACTAAACCTTTATCACTATCTTTCAGGCTTTTCGGAAATATTTTGGCTGATGAACTTGTTGTTGGTGTTTTAGTCTTTTTAGTACCTCTAATTCTACCAATACCAGTTATGTTTCTAGGATTGTTTACTAGTGCAATTCAGGCATTGATTTTTGCAACCCTAGCGGCCTACTACATTGGAGAAGCTGTTGAAGAACATCATTAGCTTTCTTCTAATTTATTCAAACCCTTTTACAAAGGGTCTGTAATCTGGCAAAATATCTAATCGCGTAGGTCTGAAAATATCAGGCCCATTCTTAAATTACAAGGATGTCCAAGCGTGTATGACAAAAAAGATTTATCACAAGTATTAAGCTCTTTATTTCAAAATTATGGATTCGATTACTTCCGCTGCATCAGTTGTAGCTGCTGGTTTAGCAGTTGGCCTAGGTGCTATTGGCCCAGGTCTTGGACAAGGTAACGCAGCTCAAGGCGCTGTTGAGGGTATAGCCCGTCAACCAGAAGCTGAAGGTAAAATCAGAGGAACTCTTCTTTTATCATTCGCTTTCATGGAGTCATTAACAATCTATGGATTAGTTGTGGCTTTAGTACTACTTTTTGCGAATCCTTTTTCCTAAAAGTTAATATTGCTTCTATCTCCTTGATTAGCAATATTTAAATTTAATTTTTTAACTTCAACTGAATCATATGTTGGCCTTTAATTTTTTTGGTGCTACAGAAGGTGGATTATTTGATATAAATGCCACTTTGCCACTAATGGCGATCCAAGTAGTTGCTCTTACATATATATTAAATTCTCTCTTTTTTAAGCCAGTTGGCAATGTTGTTGAAAAAAGAGAAAAGTTTGTAAGTAACAACATTATTGAGGCCAAAAATAAACTTTCAGAGGTTAAAAAATTAGAAGCTGATTTATTAACTCAGCTTCAAAGTGCTCGTTCTGAAGCCCAAAGAATTGTGAGCGAAGCCGAGAATGAGTCTGACAAGCTTTATAAAGAAGCACTAGAACTTGCTAACAATGAAGCAAATGCTTCAAAAGAAAAAGCAAGACTAGAAATTGAAAGTCAGACATCTGCTGCTCGTGATCAACTTTCTAAACAAGCTGATGATTTAAGCGAACTTATTGTTAATAGATTGATTCTAAAAAAATGAATTTAACTCTTTTAGCTACAGAAGGTTTTGGATTAAATTTGAATTTATTCGAAACTAATATCCTTAATTGGGCTGTAGTGGTCTTTGGCCTTTATAAATTTTTGCCTGGTTTTCTAGGTAAAATGCTTCAAAAAAGAAGAGAAGGAATTCTTCTTGAATTAAAAGATGCTGAAGATCGACTCATGAATGCTACTAAAGCTCTAGAGAAGGCAAAGAAAGACTTATCTTCAGCAGAAGAGAAAGCTAGTAAAATTAAAGCAGATTCCCTTAAAAGATCTGAATCAATCAGAATGGAAAGTGAGAAAAAAGCAATTGAAGAGATGGCACAAATTAAACAAAGTGCAATCTCTGATGAAAGCTCTGAAGCATCCAGAGCAATTTCTCAACTTCGAAAAGAGGCTGTTGAACTGGCAATTAAAAAAGCTTTAGATTCTCTCCCAAATCGACTTGATTCAGCAACACAAGAAAATTTGGTAACTCAATCAATTAACAATATTGAGGTGAATTAATGCCACTTTTAAATTCAGTTACCACACCATATGCTGAGGCATTACTTCAAGTTGTAAATGAAAATTCGCAAATTGAAGAGATGGTTTTAGAGGTTAAAGAACTTCTAGAATTATTAAATGATTCCCCTGAATTGGAGAAGGCACTATCTTCGCCAATTTTAGAAACAGAAGCTAAGAAGAAAATCATTATTGAAATCTTTTCAAATAAGGTTAATTCTTCATTACTAAATTTCTTAAAATTATTGGCTGATAGGCAAAGAATTGGAATTCTTACATCTATTCTTAATAGATTTTTAGAGATTTACCGAGAAAATAGTAATATTGCTTTAGCAACTGTTACTTCTGCAGTCGAGCTTACTGATGAACAGAAAGGTTTAATTACCCAAAAGATCGTCAATATCGCTGGAACTGAAAAATTAGAACTTGTAACTAAAATCGACCCATCGCTTATTGGTGGTTTCGTCGCAAGTGTAGGATCTAAAGTAATTGATGCTTCTCTTGCTTCACAAATTAGAAAACTTGGTTTGTCACTATCCAAGTAACTTTTAAATCAACCTTAAATTCTTAAATCCATGGTATCTATACGACCTGACGAAATCAGTTCAATCTTAAAACAGCAAATAACTGATTATGACCAATCTGTAAGTGTTAGCAATGTAGGAACTGTTCTGCAAATAGGTGATGGCATTGCAAGAATATATGGCTTAGATCAGGTCATGGCTGGTGAGTTATTGGAATTTGAGGATGGTACCGAAGGTATAGCTTTAAACCTTGAAGATGATAATGTTGGAGCCGTTTTAATGGGTGAAGCACTGGGCGTTCAAGAAGGAAGTAATGTAAAATCTACTGGTAAAATAGCATCTGTTCCTGTTGGCGAGGCAATGCAAGGAAGAGTAGTTAATCCTCTAGGACAGCCAATAGATGGTAAGGGCGAAATTCCAACAAGTGATACGAGATTGATAGAGGAAATGGCTCCTGGGATTATCAAGAGAAGATCAGTACATGAACCAATGCAAACCGGCATAACGTCTATTGATGCAATGATTCCTGTGGGAAGAGGTCAAAGGGAACTTATAATTGGTGACAGACAAACTGGAAAGTCTGCAATTGCAATTGATACAATAATCAACCAAAAAGGTCAAGATGTCGTATGTGTTTATGTTGCTATTGGTCAGAAATCAGCTTCTGTAGCAAATGTGGTTGAGGTCTTAAGAGAAAAAGGAGCCCTTGATTATACGATTGTTGTTAGTGCAGGAGCATCTGAAGCCGCAGCTTTACAATACTTGGCTCCATATACTGGTGCTGCAATAGCTGAGCACTTTATGTACCAAGGTAAAGCAACACTAGTTATTTATGATGATTTAACTAAGCAAGCTCAAGCTTATAGACAAATGTCTCTCCTTTTGAGAAGGCCACCAGGAAGAGAAGCTTATCCTGGAGATGTTTTTTATTGTCATAGCAGATTACTTGAAAGGGCAGCAAAATTATCTGATGATATGGGCGGTGGTTCAATGACAGCATTACCAATTATTGAAACCCAAGCTGGTGATGTTTCTGCGTATATTCCAACAAATGTTATTTCAATTACTGATGGACAAATATTCTTGAGTGCAGATTTATTCAACTCAGGATTAAGACCAGCCATTAATGTAGGTATTTCAGTTAGCAGAGTTGGAGGAGCTGCTCAAACAAAGGCAATTAAGAAAATTGCTGGAACACTTAAATTAGAATTAGCTCAATTTGATGAATTAGCTGCATTTTCTCAATTCGCTTCTGATCTTGATGAGGCTACTCAACAACAACTAGAAAGAGGGAAAAGATTAAGAGAGTTACTAAAACAAGCACAATTCTCACCATTAAATCTTGCTGAACAAGTTGCAGTTGTGTATGCAGGGGTTAAAGGACTTATTGACGAAGTTCCAGTTGAAGACGTAACTAAGTTTGCTGCTGAACTTAGAGAATATCTTAAGTTGAATAAAGCAGAATTTATTGAGGAGATTCTTAAAGAGAAGAAATTAAATGATGGCTTAGAAGCAACACTCAAAGAGGTAATAAAAGAAGTTAAATCTTCAATGCTTGCCACAGTTTAAATTTATTTAAGGAAATATCATGGCAAATCTTAAAGAAATTAGAGATCGAATTGTTTCTGTTAAAAACACACGAAAAATAACAGAAGCTATGAGATTAGTTGCAGCTGCAAAAGTTAGGAGGGCACAAGATCAAGTTCTTAAGAGTAGACCTTTCGCGGATAAACTTGCTCGAGTTTTAGAAAATATTCAATCTAGAGTTCAGTTTGAATCTGTAGATTCTCCTCTTTTATCAAAAAGAGATGTAAAAACAATTTCTTTGGTATGCATAACTGCTGATAGAGGATTATGTGGAGGATATAATACCAACATAATAAAGAAGGTAGAAATTAGGTATGCAGAGTTGATTAAACAAGGTTATGAACCAAATTTGATCTTAGTTGGGAAAAAGGCAATAGGTTACTTCCAAAATAGGAAAGATAGATACACAATTAAAAGCATATTTAAAGAGCTAGAACAGGTACCAACTGCAAAAGACTCTGAAGGAATAACTAATGAAGTGTTAGCTGAATTTTTATCCGAAAATGCTGATAGGGTAGAGATTATTTATACTAAATTCATCACTCTTGTAAGCTGTGCGCCAGTAGTCCAAACATTGTTGCCACTAGACCCTCAAGGTATTGCAGATGAAAATGATGAAATTTTTAGGTTAACAACTAAAGATAGTAAGTTACTCGTTGAAAAATCAAATATTGAAAAAAGTGATTCAGAGAAGTTGCCTTCAGATATTGTCTTTGAACAAAGTCCTGATCAATTATTAGATTCCCTATTACCACTATATTTACAGAATCAGGTACTCAGAGCTCTTCAAGAGTCGGCAGCTTCAGAGCTTGCATGTAGGATGACTGCCATGAATAATGCGAGTGATAATGCCAAAGAATTAGCAAGTAGCTTGAATCTAACCTATAACAAAGCTAGACAAGCTGCTATTACGCAAGAAATATTAGAAGTTGTAGGAGGTTCAGCAGTTTAGCGAGAAGATTACAATATGCCTGAATACAATATCAAGGTGCAATTTGAGCAAAAAACTTTTAGTTTTTTATGTCCTGAAGATCAAGATGTGATTTCAGCAGCAAAAATAAATGGAATAGATTTACCAAGTAGTTGTTGTTCAGGAGTTTGTACAAGTTGCGCAGCAATAATTTCAGAAGGATCTGTTAAGCAAGAAGATGCTATGGGATTAAATGATGATTTGAGAGAAAAGGGTTTTGCTCTGTTGTGTGTGGCATATCCAGAGTCAGATTTGCATGTTGTTATTGGTGATCAAGTTGAAGATGATTTATATAATGATCAATTTGGTAAATATCAAAAATGAAATTAAGTTTGGTTGATTTTTATATGGATTGGCCAGTTTCAATAAAATTAAAAAATTTAAGGGAATATATTATTTCAAATTTAGAAAAAAAAGGTGATGTAATTAGATGGTCAATTGTTGATATTCAAAATTCTATTGACTCTTATGGTGCTAAAAAACTTAAAATTAGAGCTGTCTTAGCTAATTAAATAAGAATATAATTTGAAAAATTTTATTTTATGGAAATTTCACCAACAATATTCATTATTCCAACTGGCATAGGTTGCGAGATTGGAGGTTTTGCTGGGGATGCACTTCCTACCGCCAAATTATTAGCATCGGCAAGTGGATGTTTAATTACTCATCCAAATGTTATGAATGGTGGGAATCTTGCTGAAAAAGAGCAAAATATTTTTTATGTTGAGGGTTATAGTTTAGATCGACTTGCTAAAGGAGAAATTGCTTTAAAAATTGTAAAGGAACAGAAAATTGGGATAATTTTTGATTCAGGCATTGAAAATGAAATATTAGTAAGACATATACAAGTTGCTGATGCGTGTGTTTCTACTTTAGGTATTAACGTTCATTCTTATGTGGTTACAAAACAACCTTTAAGCATAGTTATTGATTCTGACTCGTCAAAAATTAGTGGTGGCATAATTGAAAATCCTGATACTTTAATTGATGCTGGTAAATGTTTAATAGAAAAAGGAGTAACCGCAATAGCAATAGTGGCAAGGTTTCCTGATGATTCAGATTCTCCAGAAACAAATATTTATCGAGAGGGAAAAGGGGTTGATCCTATCTCTGGAGTTGAAGCGGTTATAAGTCATTTGATAAGCAAATTCTTAAAAGTTCCCTGTGCTCACGCACCCGCTTTAAATCCAATTGAGTTGAATGAAAATTTAGATCCTCGCGCTGCAGCAGAAGAGATAGGATATACCTTTTTACCATCAGTATTGATTGGTTTAAGCAATGCTCCTGACATTGTTGAATTACCTAATAATAATGAATTAATCTCATTACACCCTAATCAAATTGAATCTATTGTCGTTCCTAACGGGGCACTAGGAGGCGAAGCAGTACTAGCAGGGATTGAAAAAGGCTTAAATATTATCTCTGTAAAAAATCAAAATACATTAAAAGTGACGAATGAGTTTTATGATTATCCCAATCTTTTTGAAGTGGATAATTATTTAGAAGCTGCAGGTATAATTCTTGCTATCAAAAAAGGTATCAACCTTAGGTCAATTAAACGGCCTTTGAAAAAAATCCAAGAATGTTTTCATCCCATAAATAACATGAAGTAAGTTTGGGTTGCTATAAAGAAATTGCTATTGGAACTCTCCAGTCACTTCCTAATGATTGACTGCTAAGTTTTAGAATTGGAGGAGCCTGCTTTCTTTTGAATTCCGCTTTTTTTATAAGTGAGATTATTTTTAAAATTAATTCTTTTTTATAACCATCTACTTCAAGTTGTTTTAAATCTTTTTTCTCTTCAATAATTCCTTTAAGAATATTATCTAAAATGGAATATTCTGGGAGAGAATCAGTATCTAATTGATCAGGGCCCAATTCAGCACTTGGAGCTTTCCTACGAATATTTTCTCCAATTATATTTACATTAGTATCTAACATATATGATTTTCTATGATTAATTGAATCTTTACTATCCAGCCAATTACATAATCTAAAAACATTAGTTTTATATAAATCCCCAATTACAGATAACCCTCCATTCATATCACCATAAAGTGTGCAATATCCTACGGCTAGTTCCGATTTATTACCTGTTGAAAGTAATAAATGCTTTTCTTGATTTGCTAAAGCCATCAGAAGCGTCCCTCTTATCCTTGATTGAATATTTTGATTTGTTATTTCAGCCATCTCGAAATCTATGCTTTTTATAAAAGATTCTTCAAATGAGTTCATCAGGTTTTCAATTGGGATGGTATTGAAATTTATCTTTAATCTTTTCGCTATATCTTTAGCATCACTTTTTGAATGAGATGAGCTCCATTTAGAAGGCATTGAGACACAATAAACATTATTACTGCCAAGAGCAGCTGTCGCAATTGCCGAAACTATTGCTGAATCAATGCCGCCACTTAGTCCAATTAAAGCCGTTTTAAATCCACATTTTTTAGCATAATCTTTAACACCAAGGACTAATGCATCAAAAATTGATGACATCTCAGAGTTTTTAAATATATTTTTTTCAGGTTTTATATGCTCAATTTCCCAACTAAAGAGATCTTCTGAAAAAGATTTTAATTGCTTAATTTTAGATCCATTCTTATCAAGAATAAAACTATTACCATCAAAAATTAAATTATCATTTGCTCCAATCTGGTTTACATATATAAGCGGTACTTGAAGATATTGGGCAGCAAAACTGGAAACTTTGGATCTTAGTTCTAACTTTTTGAAAGTATATGGTGAGGCCGATAAATTCACTAAAATATCAACTTTTTTTTTCTTTAAATCAACAATGGGATTTTTTTTATGAATACCTCTACCTTCTATATCTTTGTTGACCCATAAATCCTCACATATAGTAAAGCCAATTCGCAAAGTTTTATTTTTAATTTTTTTTATCAATATGGAAACTTTTTCTTCTGATCTAAAGTATCTTTTCTCATCAAATACTTCATAGGTGGGAAGAATAATTTTACGAGCAATTATTTTCCATTCACCCCGCTCAAGCAATGCAATAGAATTATAAAGATTTGGGAAAAAAGAATCATTTATTATCTCAGCTATCCCTACTGTGATACTCAAGTTCCCATATTTTTTATTAATATCTAAAGCTAATTGGTCAAGAATTTGATATTGATTTTTGATTAAATTTTTTTTTAGAAGTAGGTCATTTGCTGGATATCCCCATAATGATAATTCTGGAGTGAGAACTAAATCAGCAGAAGTTGAGCTAGCTTTCGAAGCAACATCAAGTATTTTTTTTGCATTGCCCTGTAAATCTCCAACAATTGGATTAATTTGAGCAAGGAAAAACTTCATTCAACTAATTTAGTGGAGCTATATAAATTATTCTTCTTAACTATATCTATTAATGACGTTGGTAAATTAGAAGAATTAAAATTTAATCTAAAATTAGAACTTGAAGAGTCTGGGATTTTGATGTTTGAAATCTTAAATTTCACTTTATAAGTTTCAAGCATTTTAAGAGTATTTGATTCAACAGGATATCCCTCTCTTAAAATTATAAAAAAACTTACCGCCTCAATAATTTCATTAAAATTTTTCCAGTAGAAAATATCATTCATTAAATCACTCCCAATAACAAAATCTAAATTATTAAATTCATAAATTTTTTTACATTTTTTGATTGACTCTATTGACCATTGGCTACTAACACTTTGATTAAATAAAATTTTAGGATTATCTAAATCTTCGATAAGAGTTTTTAATAAATAACTACGAATTGAGATATCCTCTTTGTGCTTTTTGTTGGGGTTGTTGCTCACATAACCAATGGTAAAAGTATAAATTTTGGATAATTCTTCAAGTATCTTTTTATGACCTATGGTAGGTGGATCTGCACTAGTTCCAAATAATGCAATACTTTTTCCCATGTTAATTTTTAAGGCAGAGAACTAACAAAATTATTATTTAAATTTCTATTTGATAAATAAATATTTATGTGCTTAAAAATCTCTGGTTCATTAAAAGTTATATTTTGAATCATTATAGAGGGATCCATAAACGAAACTTTGCTTCTTATAAATATCTCTTTGGCTGCTAATTTCCCAAGGATTTTTGTAGAATGCACTGCGATTCCTGCTTGAATAATTGCTATAGGTCCATAGGGTAATAAGGAAAGCCCGTTAGTGAAAGGTACTGTTAATAAAATTACTTTTTTAATAAGGTTGAAAGATGTGTTAACACCTACTTGAGTGAATCCCAAAAATAAATTATTAATGGATATTTGTTTAAATATTTTTCTTGTAGATTCACCCTTCAAATTCAAGCCGTAAATCTTACTTAATTCGCTAATCAATGCTGTATCTATTGCAAAACTACCAGCAACATCAAACAAAATAAAAGGATTAAGAGCTACTGCTGATGCCTTTATGGTTGAAAATTTACCAATGGCTGACTGAGCTAATTTTTGCCTTCTTTTTAATCTTTGCCCTTTTATCTGTAGAAACAATCTGTCAGCAAATTGAAGAGAATTAAGTGTTAATAAAATTTCTCCATGTTGAGTTAATATTTTTGAAATGTAGTTTTTAAGATTGTTTTCATGATTAATAATTATTGGAATATTTAAATTTTTTGGTAGCTTAAATTTTATATTTTCTATTATTTCTTTTAATTCATTTTTTTTAAAAAGATCAATTTTATTTAAAATTACAATAATTTTTTTTCCATCTTTAATAAAGGAGCTGATTTCACTCACTTCATTTCTATTGATATCTCCTGCAACTACAAATAAAATAAGATCTGAATGATTTATACGAGAGTAGATTTTATCTGGGAATTTAATATCGCAGAAATCAAATCCTGGGGAATCTAGTAACTCTATACTTTTGAGAGTTTGATCTTTAAGGGGCCATTCTTCTGCCTGTATTTCTCTTGTAGAACCATTGATAATATCTGTTTTGAATACGTCTTTATTTAATAAAAAATTTAAAACAGAGGATTTACCTACTCCTGATTTACCATAGATGCCAATTCTTATTTTTTTTTCTTTAAGCCTAAAAAGTTGCTGATTAAAAGCAATTATTTGTTTATTAAAAAAACTTTTCTCATAGTTGCTAAGATCTAAAGTCTCCCACCAATTTTTTAAAATTAAATAATTTTTATTCATTTTTAATTGTTTCATAATTTATTTTTCCACCAACCAGCCAATACAGATAACACAGCTTCTGCCCCGATAATTCCCACGAATCCACCAAATTCATCTACTACTACTTTCACTCCTTTATGGTCCTTGTCAAATCTTGTTAATAATTGATCTGCCTTAATCATTTCGGGAATGTAGTCCACAGGCTCGCAAATTTCTGATAATAATTTTTTATTTTCCCCATTAATTAATTCTGATAACATATTTTCACGTTTTACTACCCCTTGTATTTTGTCAACTTTATCTCCCAAAATAACCCACCATGGGGACTCATTTGACATTATGAGTTTTGAAATGTCATCAAGATTAGAAGACCCATCAAGACAAGGTGCTGATACTCTGGGGATCATTAAATCTTTAGCTTTTAAATCATTTAATTGAAAAACCTTAAATATCATTGCTGCCTCATCGGCCTCTATAAAACCTTTCTGACTTCCAATTTTTGCCATTTGTCTTATTTCTTCTTCATCAGTTGAAATTTCATTTTCTGCAGTAATTACTGGAAATATTTGCTCTATTAATATTAAGAAAGGCCGCATCAAAGTATTTAATATTCTCAGGATTGGAACGGATAATAATGCTATTTGTACTGAAAATCTTGTGCCAAGAGCTTTGGGTAGTACTTCTCCAACTAAAACAACTAATATATAAAAAACAATTGAAAAAAGAGTTAAGCCATAATTACTATTAATTACCCATGCTCCATATACTCCTAAAATAAGACTGCCAATTATGTTGAATCCATTATTAGTAATTGTAATTACAGTTAATGTTCTACCAAGATGTTTTCTAAGTTTAAGGAGTTGATTCGCAGAACTTTTAGGCTTCTGTTTTGAGGCTATTTCTAAAATCCTAATTGAATTTACAGCTAAAAAAGCCGCTTCTACTCCCGAACAACATGCTGACCCAATTAAAATAATAACTATAAGTAAAATTAAACCGTAAACACTTGGTTCCATTAAGATAGATTAAATACTACATCTGTTTAATTCATTCTTCCATTTTTTTTTTAAACACGCCAATACACAATTTATGTTTAAACCTAACAATAAAGTTTTTGAAGAAAGAAGAGAAATTTTCCTAGAAAAATTAGCTGGAAAAGCTGCTATTATACCCGGGGCTAACCTTGTTAAACATCATGCAGATTGTGAATATCCTTTTAGACAAGATAGTAATTTTTGGTATTTAACTGGTTTTGATGAGCCGGATGCAGTCGCTCTTTTCTTATCGCATAAGCCAAAGGGAGAGAGATTTATTTTGTTTGTTGCTCCTAAAGATGTTACAAGCGAAGTTTGGCATGGCTTTAGATGGGGTTTAGAAGGCGCCGAAAAAGAGTTTAAGGCTGATAAGGCTCACTCAATAAATGAACTAAGAGATTTACTACCAGGTTATGTAAATGGTTCTGATGAACTTGTTTTTTCAATTGGTAAGAACCCATTAATTGAGAAAATAGTACTGGATTTATTTTCACAACAACTTGAAAATCTTTCAAGATTGGGGATTGGTGCAAATTCTATAAAATCTCCAGAAATTTATTTAAATGAGATGAGATTAATTAAAAGTGAATTTGAAATTAAGAGAATGAGAGAGGCTATACAAATTTCAGCAGAAGCTCATGAACTAGTTAGAGAATCTATCTCATCTAAGAAAAATGAAAGACAAATTCAGGGTCTTATAGAGGGTTTCTTTCTGGAAAAAGGGGCGAGAGGACCGGCTTATAATTCTATTGTTGCTTCAGGAGATAACTCTTGTATTTTGCATTACACTAAAAATAACTCACCCTTGAACAAGGAAGATTTATTATTGGTAGATGCTGGCTGCTCACTAACTGATTATTACAATGGTGATATTACAAGAACTATTCCAATTGGCGGCAAATTTTCTAAAGAGCAAAAAATTATTTATGAAATTGTATTGCGTGCACAGAAAAATGCTATTAAAAGTGCTGTAACTGGATCAAATTCTAGTACTGTTCATAATGTCGCTTTAACAATTCTGATAGAAGGATTAAAAGAAATTAGTTTATTATCGGGGAGTACTGAGGAGATAATTGAGAATCAATCATACAAACATCTTTATATGCATAGAACAGGACATTGGCTAGGCTTAGATGTTCATGATGTTGGAGCATACAGAATGGGAGACTATGAAGTTCCATTACAGAATGGAATGATTCTTACGGTAGAACCTGGTATTTATATAAGTGACAGGATCCCAGTGCCTGAGGGACAACCTAATATTGATCAGAAATGGAAAGGCATTGGTATAAGAATTGAAGATGATGTTCTTGTTAAAGATAAAAACCCAGAAGTTTTAAGTATTGCTGCACTTAAAGAAATTTCTGATTTAGAATTTTAAAATTTGACTTATCTAGTTAATAGATTTATTTTTTATAAAGCTTAAAGTTTACAAATGAATAAGTCAGATTCATATGATTCGAAACTCTCTCAAGCAAGAGGTTTGGCTAGTCAGCTTGGAATGTTTGCGGAAGAAAACGATATCCCTAAAGATCTTTGGGATTCACTGGAAGCTACAATTTATGATTTTTATAAAGTTTCTCATGATAGATAAAAATTCTGTTTAGAAAGTATCAATAACTAAAATCAAGAAATTTTGAATAAATCAATCAAAATGTGACCATAAACTGATAAATTATTTATTGAACATAAATAATTGAATGACCTCATCAGATAAGTTAAATCAAAATTCAACAGAAAAAAAAGAAAAAAACAGTGATGACACAAAATCTAAAAGTTCTTCTCCTAATTCAGGAATGATGGGTGCTTCAGCTGTATTAGCAGCAGCCACAATTGATGAAGATGGCGTACCTAGTGGTTATACCCCTAAACCTGATGAAGGAAGGTTTATTATTAAAGTGTTGTGGTTACCTGATAATGTTGCTTTAGCTGTTGATCAAATAGTAGGGGGAGGCCCAAGCCCTCTCACGGCTTATTATTTTTGGCCAAGAGATGATGCTTGGGAAAAGTTGAAAAGTGAACTAGAGAATAAAGGTTGGATTACAGATAATGAAAGGGTTGAAATATTGAATAAAGCTACAGAAGTAATAAATTATTGGCAAGAAGAAGGTAAAACAAAGAAATTAGAAGAAGTCAAGTTAAAGTTTCCCGAAGTAACTTTTTGTGGAACTGCTTAAAAGTTAGTTCTTTGCAGCTTGAATCCTTGCCTCGGCCTTTGAAATCTCTTTCAAGGCTTTGATCTTTTCAGGATTTTTTTCATTTCCTGAGATCTTACTAATTGCTAATTTTGCTTCTTTAAGATCTTGTTCAGCATTTTGAACATTAATTTCAGATCCAATTTCTGCATTATTTACTAAAACTATTACTTCATCTGATTCAATTTCAGCAAAGCCCCCCATTAAAGCTATTGATTTCCACTGAGAATTCATTCTTAGCCTTAAAACACCAATATCTATAGCCGTAACTAAAGAAATATGTCCTGGAAGTACCCCAAGTTGCCCAGTTGTACTTGGAAGGATTACTTCTTCAGCTTCACCTTGATAAACATTCTTATTAGGAGCTAAAACTTTAAGAGAAATTGCCATAAATCTAAAATTATTAAAGGTTTAAATATTAAATATATATATTTATTTTTCTGACTTTATTTTTTCAGCCTTTGCTTTGACTTCATCAATGTTACCAACTAAGTAAAATGCCTGTTCGGGTAAATCATCTAATTCACCTGACAAAATCATGTTGAAACCAGCTATGGTATCTTCTAATTTTACGTATTTACCAGACATTCCTGTAAATATTTCTGCTACGAAGAAAGGTTGGGAAAGGAATTTTTCAATTTTTCTAGCCCTATCTACTGTTAATCTATCTTCTTCAGAAAGTTCATCTAAACCTAGAATTGCAATAATATCTTGAAGTTCTTTGTATCTTTGTAAAGTTGATTGAACAGCTCTAGCGGTTTTGTAATGCTCGTCGCCAACAACCGATGGTTGAAGCATAGTACTTGTTGAGTCTAATGGGTCAACTGCTGGATAAATTCCCTTAGCTGCAAGAGCTCTAGCAAGCACAGTAGTAGCATCTAAATGGGCAAAGGTTGTTGCTGGAGCAGGGTCAGTTAGGTCATCAGCAGGCACGTAAACAGCCTGAATTGAGGTTATTGATCCTTCTAATGTAGATGTAATTCTCTCTTGCAATTCACCAACATCAGTTCCAAGAGTTGGTTGGTATCCAACTGCCGAAGGCATTCTTCCAAGTAAAGCGGATACTTCAGAGCCAGCTTGAACAAATCTAAAAATGTTATCAACAAAAAGTAAAACGTCTTGTTTATTTACATCTCTAAAATGTTCAGCCATTGTAAGTGCAGATAAACCTACTCTCATTCTTGCACCAGGTGGCTCATTCATCTGTCCAAAACATAAGGCAACTTTTGATTGAGTTAAATCATCTGCATTAATAACCCCAGATTCTTTAAATTCTTCATATAAATCATTCCCTTCTCTGGTTCTTTCTCCTACACCTCCAAAAACAGAAACTCCACCATGTTCCTTCGCAATATTATTAATTAACTCTTGAATAAGAACCGTCTTCCCAACACCAGCTCCTCCAAATAATCCAACTTTACCTCCTTGTCTATATGGAGCTAAAAGATCGATAACTTTAATTCCTGTTTCAAAAACTTTTGGCTTGGTTTCTAGGTCAGTTAATTTTGGAGCAGCTCTATGAATTGGTGCTGTATCTTTAGTATTTACTGGCCCTTGTTCGTCTACTGGTTCTCCTAAAACATTAAATATTCTTCCTAAAGTTGCTTCTCCTACAGGTACTGATATTGGTGCGCCTGTGTCCATTGCCTCCATGCCTCTTACAAGGCCGTCTGTGCCACTCATTGCTACTGCTCTGACTCTATGATCACCTAAGAGTTGTTGAACCTCTGCAGTGAGCGCTATTTCTTGTCCAGCAGGATTTTTTGCTTCAATTCTTAAAGCATTTAATATTTTAGGTAATTTTCCGGCTGGGAATTCTACATCTAGAACTGGGCCAATTACCTGACGAACTACGCCTTTTGTTTTTGAAGAAGTTGATGGAGTTGCTACCATTTTTTATTGATTGGTGATAAATAGCTGATTTTAAACAGCTCATAATCCGAAAATACTACCATCTTATGGGTAGATTCGTTAAATGGGTTCGGCCACCCGCACAGTTAAAGTATGGTTTAATTGCTGCTTAGCGGATTATGTTGTTGAAGATACGGATAGAGAATTTCTCTTTCCATTTTTTATGACGCAAAGCGTCTCAATCATGATCCTCCATTAATCTATGGCAGCTGTTTCACTTACAGTCTCTACAGTTAAACCACTGGGAGATAGAATATTTATTAAAGTTTCCGCATCTGAGGAAAAAACTGCTGGGGGCATTCTTTTGCCTGATACAGCTAAAGAAAAACCACAGGTGGGAGAAGTTGCTCAGGTAGGTCCTGGGAAACTTAATGACGATGGTTCTCGACAAACTCCTGAAGTGAGTATTGGCGATAAAGTCTTGTACAGCAAATATGCTGGAACAGACATCAAATTGGGAGGAGATGAATATGTCTTGCTCTCGGAAAAAGATATTTTAGCTGTAGTCGGCTAAAATATTTGTTTCAAAAATTATTAAAACTTATTACTAAATTGCTGCCTAAACATGGCTAAAAGAATTATTTACAATGAGCAAGCTCGTAGAGCGCTCGAGAGAGGGATTGATATCCTTGCTGAGTCTGTGGCTGTAACGCTTGGACCAAAAGGAAGAAATGTTGTTTTAGAGAAAAAATTTGGTGCTCCACAAATCATTAATGATGGTGTAACAATCGCTAAAGAGATTGAACTTGAAGACCACATTGAGAACACAGGTGTTGCACTAATCAGACAAGCCGCATCAAAAACAAATGATGCTGCTGGAGATGGCACTACAACTGCCACTGTTTTAGCGCATGCAATGGTTAAAGCAGGTTTGAGAAATGTTGCTGCGGGAGCTAATGCAATTACCCTAAAAAAAGGAATTGATAAAGCTACTGAGTTTCTTGTTGGTAAAATTCAGCAAAATTCTAAACCTATCAGCGATAGTAATGCCATTGCTCAATGCGGAACAATTGCTGCTGGGAATGACGAAGAAGTTGGTCAAATGATTGCTAATGCAATGGACAAAGTTGGTAAAGAAGGCGTAATTTCCTTAGAAGAGGGAAAATCAATGACCACTGAATTAGAAGTTACTGAGGGCATGCGCTTTGATAAAGGCTACATTTCACCTTACTTCGCAACAGATACAGAGAGAATGGAGGCTGTTTTAGATGAACCATATATTCTTCTGACTGATAAAAAAATTGGCTTAGTACAAGATTTAGTTCCTGTTTTGGAACAAATAGCTAAAACTGGTAAGCCACTAGTCATTATTGCAGAAGATATAGAAAAAGAGGCTTTAGCCACTCTTGTTGTTAATAGACTAAGAGGTGTCTTAAATGTTGCGGCAGTAAAAGCTCCTGGATTTGGTGATAGAAGAAAAGCCATGCTTGAAGATATGGCTGTTCTAACTAATGGTCAACTCATTACTGAGGATGCAGGCTTGAAACTAGAAAATGCTACTTTGGATATGCTTGGAACTGGTAGAAGAATAACTATCAACAAAGAGACTACAACTATAGTTGCCGAAGGAAATGAGCAAGCAGTTAATGCTAGATGTGATCAAATTAAGAAGCAAATGGATGAAACAGATTCCTCATACGATAAAGAAAAGCTTCAAGAACGTCTAGCAAAATTAGCTGGAGGAGTAGCTGTGATTAAGGTTGGAGCTGCAACTGAAACTGAGATGAAGGATAAAAAACTTCGTCTTGAAGATGCTATTAACGCTACAAAAGCTGCTGTTGAAGAAGGAATTGTACCTGGCGGAGGAACAACTCTTGCTCATTTATCTCCAATTTTAAAAGATTGGGCTGATAAAAATTTAGAGGGAGAGGAATTAATTGGAGCCAACATTGTTGAAGCTTCACTCACTGCTCCTCTTATGAGAATTGCAGAGAATGCAGGCTCCAATGGTGCTGTGATTGCTGAAAATGTTAAATCTAAGCCATTTAATGATGGATTTAACGCTGCTACTGGAGAATATGTAGATATGTCATCAGCTGGCATAGTTGATCCTGCAAAAGTTACTCGTTCAGGATTACAAAATGCATCTTCCATAGCCGGAATGGTTCTAACAACTGAATGCATAGTTGCAGATTTACCTGAGAAAAAAGATTCATCGGCTCCTACAGGAGCTCCAGGTATGGGCGGTGACTTTGATTATTAACTAAAAAATAGTTAATAAATTAATCTTTTAACTTAAGGGATCATTGAAAATGATCCCTTTTTTTTAACTTTATGAAATCCAGCCAGCGCTAAGAATAATTGCGAGACTCAAAAATATAACTAAAAAAGTCCATGTTATTTTGTTAAGAGATGCCTCTGCACTACTTGCGCTGTTGAACATTGAGCTTCCACTGGCAGCTATTCCTCCCATTCCATCACCTTTGGGACTATGAAGTAAAACTAAAAGTATCAGGAGAAGTCCAGAAAATACCCATATCCAACTAAAAATTTGAATCATTGCTTAAAAGACTTGTATAAACTTTAAACGTGTTGTACTACCTTATTATAACCCTTTAACTCGATCCCTTTAATTAGAGACTTTCCTGTCATTTCTTTTGGGATTGGTAGATTTAATAACTGTAATAAAGTGGGTGCAATATCTGCTAACCCAGCATTCTCCCTTAAATAAATCTCATTTCCCATATTTGGGATTTTTCTTTTCTCACCCTCAATAAAAATTAATGGAACTCTATTGATAGTGTGTGCCGTCCATGGTTCTCCTGCAGGGCCTTTCATTACCTCAGCGTTACCATGATCTGCTGTTATAAGAATACTACCACCCATTTCGCCAGTAGCATTAACTATTTGACCTATACATTTATCTACTTTTTCAATAGCTTTAATTGTTGCATCCATATTGCCTGTATGCCCCACCATGTCAGGATTAGCAAAATTGATTACAACAAAAGCATATTCTCCACTTTTAATTGCTTTAGAGCAACTAATAGTTAATTCTTCCGCAGACATTTCGGGTTCCATATCATAAGTTGCGACTCTTGGAGATGGAATTAAATGTCTCTCTTCTCCAGGTAAAGGAATTTCTACCCCCCCATTGAAAAAATATGTTACGTGAGGATATTTTTCTGTTTCTGCAGTTCTGTATTGCTTGAGTCCGTTTTCTGAAACTATTTGTCCGATAAAATTATTGAGAGATTCAGGAGGAAATGCAACTTTAACGGGGAAGTTTGGGTCATATTGAGTAAAAGTAACTAAATCTAGATCTGGAAAACTTACTCTTTCAAAGTCTGAGAATTCCTTGTTTGAGAGGGATTTGATTATTTGTCTTGCTCTGTCTGGACGGAAGTTAAAGCAAATTAAACTATCCCCATCCTTAAGATAATTTTCAGACAGTCTTATGGGTTCTATAAATTCATCGGTGATGTTTTTTTTATAACTATTTTTTATGTGCTCATGAGGAGAAATAATTGTTGTTTTTATATTTGGATCAGTCAAATTAGTATACGCTTTTTCTGTTCTATCCCATAAAAGATTTCTATCCATTATCCAGTATCTTCCGCAAATAGAGGCTATCTCACCAGTATTGAATTTTTTTATGCATGACTCTATTTGATTTAGATATTTAGAGGCACTTTTTGCGGGCGTATCTCTTCCATCGGTAATAATATGAATTGCAACTTTTTTGATTCCATTATCAGATGCCCATTTTATTAAACCTAATAAATGATCAATATGACTATGTACTCCTCCATCAGAGCATAATCCAGTGATATGCAAAGTAGAATTGTGTTTCTTTAATGAATGAGCCATCTCTTTTAACTCATTAACCAAGCCTAACTGATTATTTTTTACGACATTTGAAATCCTTACAAGTTCTTGTTGGATTATTCTCCCAGAACCAATGGTAAGGTGCCCCACCTCTGAATTACCCATTTGACCATCTGGTAGGCCTACATCTGATCCACTAGCACTTATTAAAGTGTGAGGATATCCATGCCATAATGAATCCATGATAGGCGTATTGGCACTTTTTATAGCATTGTCGGATATATCTTCTCTATGCCCCCATCCATCTAGTATTGCAAGAACTACAGGGCTCTGAGGAACACTTAATCTATTTATATTTTTGCTGCTAATCTTTGGCATATTTAGATCAAATTCATTGTTAAGTTGTCGAATCTTAAATTTAGCTTTAAACGCTACTCTTTAACAATTTATATTTAATATAGTTAGCTTTTGCTAATTTGTGAAAAGTATTGAACAAATTTTATTTATTGATAAATCATGACCAATAAATCAAAAAGGGTTGTAATACTTAATGAAAATGAGCTTAGAAAAACCCTTTCACGTTTAACTTCCGAAATTATTGAAAAAGTAAAAAACCTAGACAACCTTCTTTTGGTTGGTATTCCTACTAGAGGCATAGATCTAGCAGAAGTTCTCGTTAAAGAATTATGCTTAAATACCGGAGTAACAATAAAAAAAGGAACAATTGATCCAACTTTTTATAGAGACGATCAAAATAGAATTGGAACTCGCCAAATTAAAGTAACTGATATCCCAACTCCTATTGAGAAACAAGAAATTCTTTTGATTGATGATGTCATATATACAGGGCGAACAATTAGAGCTGCAATGGATGCTCTATATTCATGGGGCAGACCTCAAAGAGTGATGTTATTAGTAATGGTAGATAGAGGTCATAGAGAATTACCTATTCAACCTGATTTTTGTGGGAAAAAGATTACAACGAGTAAAAATGAAAGTATTAGTTTACGTCTAAATAGTGTTGATAATGAAGAAGGAGTTTTCCTTGAATAACTTTTTTAGAAGATATTTCCTAAATTACATTCTCCTAAAAATTCATCCTTTATATCGAAACAATTAACTAATAAATCGGCTTTTTTTGTGATTTTGAAGAAAAGTGTTAAGTTATCTTCTCCAATATTAGCTGTATTTTTTAGTACGATTCTGAATGGCTTTTTGTCCCATTTTATAATTTCTTCCTCACTTTGAAATTCTGATAATTTTGGCAGTCCATTTTCAAAAATCACATCATATTCTCTTTCTTTTTTTGTTTCTCCAATAATTATTTCAAATATTTTCTGATTACTTTTACTTGCTTGAAGGATCAGTTTAAATGGATTTTCAGTGGGCCATGTTTGACCTTTGCAAAAAATAGGATGCCAGAAGTGTTTTTGTTCTCTTCTATTAAATAATCTGATAGATAATCCTTTATTTAATATGTCTTTGATTTTTACCCCTGGGGTCATTGCTAAAGCTCCTAAAGCTATTGATTCAATAGGAGGTGGAGACTTTATTTGAATGTTTGAAATATTTTTTGTTATCCATTCTTTAATTAATGGGATTTGAGTTCCCCCTCCAACCAAAATAATTGCATTTAAGTCATCTACTGTACAAAATTTGCCTCTTGCTTCATTTAATAACTCTTTTAGTAATGAGTTTAGGTGATTAAGCAAATTATTCTCGATAATAATGTTCTCAAATATTTCTTTACTTAGGAAAAATTCTTTTTCTTGGAATCCTTCAGTTAATAATTTTGTTGGATATTTTTCTTCATATTTTATAGTAGATGAGCTGAGTTTACATTTTATTTCTTCTGCCTTTAAAAGATTAATTGAATATTTATTATCTGGAATAAAGTAATCAACGATCCATTGATCTATATCTTTACCACCAATTTTTGAGCCTGTTTTACTTATTATCTCTGCACACCTTATTTTTTGTTTTGAAATTGAGCTAACATCTTTTCCTTGAAATTTTAAAAGTTCAGCTATTGGACTAGATTTACCTTCTCCTCCTTCTATTTTGACTATATTCATATCGATTGTGCTTCCTCCAATATCTAATGTCATAATTTTTGAGCCAAATGGTACATTAATCCCTAAACTTGCTGCAGTAGGCTCATCAACTAGCGCTATTTCATCTACAGATATTTTCTCGCAAAGGTTAACTAACCATTCTCTATAACCCTTGTATGTATCAATTGGTGCAGTTAAAACAAGTCTCTTAATTTCATATTTTTGAGGAATGCTTGCCCACAAATATTTAAAAAATTTTTCACCACATTCAGTAGGGCTTAAAATATTTTTTTGATCAATTTTTTCAATGGGATTTCCAATTAATCTTTTAAAATTAGAATGAAAAAATAAATCCGAATTAATGTTATCTCTCATCTTTAAAGCACTAATACCAATTTTAGGAGTTTTTGAAGCCTCTTCGAACCAAACGGCTGTGGGGATAACTCCTGGAGATGATGTAATATTTGGTATTTCAACTAAAACGGAATTTATATCTTTTTGATCTTGAAAAGCTACTACAGTATTAGTATTTCCTAAATCAACAGCAATCGTTCCAGATAAGATTTTTTCCATAATAAATTTTTTATGAATCAATTAAGTTCGTTTTGTGATTTATGTTTTGAATCTGTCCATTAAATTGTAAAATATTTATAGTAAAAAAAAATTTAATGAACATATCAAATAATGCGGGGATTGACTCTACTGACCTTGCTAAAAGAGGTGAGAGTTTAATAAGAAAGTCAACAAATAGATATTTAACCACTGTGAGAATCGCTTTCAGAGCTAAACAAAGGCGTTTTGATGATTTTGATGGACTATTAGAGGAGTCAACTATTAAACCTGTTCAAAGGTCAATTATTGAACTAAGCGATGAACAAGACCAGCCAGATTTACTTCCTGGTTAATTTTGTTACAAGACCATAAAAGATGGAGAGTACTTAGGGATTTTAAAAAAGGCAAATTTTGTTTTTTGATTGGTGTTGATAATTGGTCAATTGAGTTACAAAAAAGTGAATTTAATTCACTTTATTTTTTACTTTTAAGAATTAATGAACAACTATTAGGTATCGAGAATGAATTAATGGATGAAGAGTCTATTTCTCTAGAATTAGAACAACTTCCTTGGTATATAGTTTTAGAAGGGAAAAAGAATGAATGGAGTTTACGGTTTGTGTTTGAAAGTCAAGACCAAACTAGATCTTTCGAAATGTATTGGCCGATACAAATAGCACAAAATTTATTTTATGAAATAAAAAAAATGTGGGAATCAATGGATTAAAAGATAAATAAAATTGGAAATTTTGGAAAATATTTCCCCTTATCCAAAAAATTTTTTCACAACTTTTCCACAACTATTTTTAAAAAAATATCTAAAGACCTAAAGTATGTGGAAAAATTCTGATTTTAAATAATTCTTTATATTTTAGTAAGATTTCTTTTTCGAATATTAATTTCCATGCTCCACCCTCTTATGACTGAATTCTCATTATTCTATTTCCTGAGACTTACTCTTATTAATACTTGTTGACGATTTTGCGATTTTGAAGAAAACTAGTTTTTGTAGATTTAATTTTAATAAATTTTTTTAATATGCAAGATTTAAATTTTGATGTAAATCCAATAGTCTCAAATCAGAAAGATGAAGTAATTAGTTTCAAATGTGAACTTCAAGAAAATCTTCAAAAGGCTATGAAAGAATTTGTTGAGAAACATCCTAATTGGGATCAATACAGAATACTACAGGCTGCCATAGCAGGATTTTTGATGCAGAAAGGATTTCAAAATAGGGATTTAACGAGACTTTATATTGGAAATATGTTTTCTATGAATTTTAAGGACTAATTAATAATTTCTTTTAATTTTATCAAGTAGTATTTTTGCTACATCATTACTTACAGGTAATATAGATAACCTATTTCCTCTTTTTACAACTAATAGCTCATCCTCACTAAATAAAACCTTTAATTCAGGTAAACTTACAATCTTATTTGCCTTAGAAATATATTTTACTTTTACACAATCCCATCTCGGATTATTAGGTTGCGATTTTGGATCATAATATTTTGAATCTTTATCAAATTGCGTAGGATCAACAATATTTAGATCTATTACCTCCATAAGTCCAACAATACCTGGGGGTTTGCAGTTTGAATGATAGAAAAAAACTGTATCTCCCTTATTCATATTTCTCATGAAATTTCGAGCTTGATAATTTCGTATACCGTCCCATAAAGTAACGCCATCGTTTTTTAAAGAATCTATACTGTAGGCATCTGGTTCACTTTTCATTAGCCAAAAATTTTCTTCAGTCATATCAAGGGATCTCAGCGAATTTTAAAGCTTGAAACAAGGTTTACTCAAACTTTTTTGGGTATAAATTTATTATCCATCAAAGTTTCTATTTAGGAAAGAGAAGGTCATTATGGACTTATTTTCCTAACCCATGAGTTGCACATGGCATCCATAAATCACCCATTTTATGAATTCCTTTGCATCCAAGTTTTTTGGCTTCTTCAATAGCTTTGGCTTTTGTCGGATATGCATAAATATTCATTGAATCTGAAGAATTATTTTGTTTAATGCTTTGTTCAATGTTAGGTCCTATGGGAGTCCAAACTTTTAATCCCATAGTGGTGATTCCAGCAGAGAAAACCCCCATTCCAACTATCGAGGCATTTATTACCCCCATTGCAACTACACCAAGAGAGACTACTCCCATTGGCACAATCCCAATGGTGACAATGCCCATGGGGACTATTCCAATTGATATATATCCAAGAGGAGCTATTCCAATTGCAATCTTTTTTGGCTTACTGCCGCAATGTGCAGGAGCATCATTTTTATTTTGATTGGTATTTTCTGAATCCTTCATTTAAGAATTAATGATGATGGTGGTGATTGTGATCCTTTTTGTTCTTTTCATGAGAACTTTCATGAGATTCATGAGTTGCGCAAGGCATCCACTTATTCCCCATTTTATGAGCTCCAGTGCAATTAAAACTTTTAGCAGCTTTTTCAGCCTCTTTTCTGGTTTCAAAAAGTGCAGGGATTTTTGTTTCTTCAACTTTTGAAGTGCAGCCAAGACTAAATAGGAAAGTTATTAAGAAAAATGGAGTAAGGATTAATGTTTGTTTCAAAGGAATTGTAAAAATTTATACCAATCTTAATATGTAATTACTAGTTAATCTAGATACCCTAGGAATTATTTTAATGAAGCTTTCTCCTCAGAAATTATTTGCACCTGCTTTTGTTGGAACAATTATGCCTATTGCTATTCATGCAGGAGGAATGAATCATCATGATCATCATTTGCATGATGATTCGCATATGAATATGACTGATTCGTTTCCATCAACAATGTTTATGGGAAAGAGTACGTTTGTTTTGGGAGGTGTTGATGGTGTGACAGGGAAAGAGGCTGTGACTTTTAATTACGACTTAAAGTTAATGGGTATGACTAGCTTTACAGGAGAAGACATGTTGATGACTGCTATTCGTGCTGGAAATTTCAATATGATGGCTCCTTTTGGAATGATGGGAGCTTCTAGGCTAGATACAGCATTTAATAGTAGTGATAATCTTGAAGTTCATAAGCTTTTTTATAAGTTTCCTGTAAGTGATAGTTTCACAGTCACTTTGGGGCCTAAACTTCGTCAAGATGATTTACTTGGTGTTAAGCCTACTTCTTATCCAGATGGTGAAGGTACTTTATTTGTTTTAAATCAGACGGGTGCTAATGACACCTATTCAAAAAAAATGGGAGCGGGAGCAGGTGTTACCTATTCTAAAGATAAATTCATAGCAAGCACTGTACTTCTTTCAGAAAATGCTGCCTCTAATAAAGGGATTTTAACTAAAGAAGGAAGTGATATTATTACTTCTCAGCTTGGATTGGTGGATGACTCATATTCGATTGTCTTTGCTTATACTTACGCGGATGGTGGTAATACCGATAATAGTTCTGATGCTAATGATTATTCATCCTATGGAATTCATGGGACTTATAATTTTTTAAATCAAAAAGATATGTTCCCTTCTTCAATAACTGCTGGTTTTGGATGGAAGAATCCAGATAATGATGATAATCCTGATACGGCTTCGAATTCTGTTGAGGATGGTAATACATGGACAATTGGTATTCTTTGGAACGATGTAATTAAGGAAGGAAATAACCTAGGATTTGCTATTGGAACAGCGGAAACTCATAGGGATGATGATGGTTATGATGAACCCTTAGCATGGGAGACTTTTTACAAGATGCAAATCAATGACAGTATTTCAATAACTCCCGCAATCTTTTCAGTGCAGAAGGATGGAGCTGATGATGTAACAGGAGCGATAGTGAAAACTAGCTTTAAATTCTAAAAAAAGAAGAAAATATTCTGAATATTTTGACAAGTTTGTAAGTGTAAAAATGATTATATTTTGACAGTCTTTAATAATGGATAATTTGGTTATTATATGATTGATTAGTTATTTTTTAGTTGATTTTTCGATGAAAAGGACTCAACTTAATATTAATATTGATCCAAATCTTTTAAAAGAAATAAAAACTAGTGCAAGAAAGGAAGGTAAATCTTTAGTTGAGTATGTAAATGATTTTTTCAAAAAACATCTAAATAACGATGCTTCAGATGATGTAGAAATAAGATTAAGTAATCATGAAAATAGATTGAAGTTGATTGAAGAAAATATTGGTTTAGCTATAAAACAAAAGAAAAAGTTTCCTGATTTTACGCCTCAAGAAGCAGCTAACTTTAATGATTTTGTTAAAGCTATTTTCCAAAAAGAAGTTAAGAGAAAAAAATATAATTCAACTAAAGATGCATGTAATGACCTAATTAGTCATTTGAATTGCTTTGATAAATGGAATGAAAAATGTTCACTTAGATTAAAAGAGATTCTGTTTATCGATCATGGAGATTCACTTGATTGTGATGAAATGAATTCTCTTAAGGATAGTCAAATGTGTCCTTCTCCTCTAAGAACTGGAATAATTAATTGGATTAACAATTCAGAAAAAGGAAAATGTTCTTGTTCGAATAGTAATTTTCCTTCAGAGCAAATTATCCGCGCAAAAGGAGCTGAGTTGATTAGTGATCTAGATATTTAGGACAGTTCTCTTTAAATCCATACTTTATTGACTTTGAAGTTAGATATTTATCTAGTAATGACTAATAGCCATATTAGGTTGACTTTCAATCACTAGAAAGTTCGAATGAGGTTCGAATAGAATTTTTTGTAAAAAATAAAACTCTTGCTATGACAAGCAAAATGCATCCAGCTCCTTTTTCATTAGCCAAAACTTTTCTTCAGTCATATCAAGTGATTTAGAGGAATTAATCTGCTAGAATTTTGCTAGAATCAGAATTTCATTTATATGTTTATTATCTATTAAAGTTCCTATTTAGGAAAGTGATTTGTGGTATGGGGTCATCTCCGTTGCTGTCGATCTATATAAACTAACTAAGAGAATCTAAATCTCTTCTTTTAAGTATTTTCTACGTTGTTTTTATTTGAGATTCTGATTTGAATTAGAAAAGCTATAGATATTCCTATGGAAAAATCATTTGTAAATTTCATTTATTGGATCTTAGTAAAGTCAGCTGAAAGTTACTATGGCGATGCAACTAAAACAGAAGTACCATACACTCCTTATTTTTAAATCTCCAATGTTTTGTTAAATAAGATTTAGAAAAGGTATTTGATCATATTGTCTTCTCAAATAGATATTACTAATTTTTAAATCCAAAGCAGTTTGTGCATAATTCCTAAAGTATTTAACTTATATCTATACATATATGTAACATAAATGTTTAAGAATACTCCTATAGCCTGAAATATAGGCTAATTTCTTTACATTGGTTAATACTTATGTTATATTTCTTTACATAATAATTTTTTTAATCATGACTCCAGAAGCAGAAAGATTTAATGGTTGGGCGGCAATGCTTGGCTTCGTAGCAGCTGTTGGTGCTTACGTAACAACTGGTCAAATCATCCCAGGTTGGTTCTAATGGCAAATTCTTCATACATAACAACTGAATCTGATGGAAGACAAAATATGTTTCCTTCAGAAACTCGTCCATACATAGATGAGTCTGTTTCATATGAGGGTTACCCTCAAAATGCTGAAAAAGTTAATGGTCGTTGGGCAATGGTTGGTTTCGTTTCACTGCTAGGTGCATACGTAACAACTGGTCAAATTATTCCAGGTATTTTTTAATGAGCACATTAGCAAGTTTTTTGATTTTAATAGTCTCATTAACTGCTTTAGTCGTCGCTTATTTAACTAAACAATTTCAAAAAGAAAATTTAATTTATTTAAACCAAAATCAAATGAAAAATTCAAAAACAAACTCAAAAACAATTGAAAAAGAAAAAGTAGTTGCAGAAACTATCAATGGTAGATTCGCAATGCTTGGTCTTATGGCTGCTATTGGCGCTTATCTAACAACAGGTCAAATTATTCCTGGCTTTGTGTAATGCTTGAGGCAGGAATTAACACTTGGATTAACACTATACTTTTTCCTTTTATGCCAGTCATAACAGTATTTATTGTTAGTGCATTAATGTTGAGTGATTTGCCATGGAATGATGATGATGACGATGATGATGGCAGCGGATTAATCTCCCCGGTGTATAACTACGTTCCTCAAGGGGCTTAGAGGATATACATCAAAATGATTTTCATCTCATCTTTATTTAACTCAGTCCCTTCAAGTGCTAAAGACCTTTTAGAGTTTGGTTTCTTTCTTACTGTGGGTTTTACAGTAGGAAAAGTAGGACTCTTATAAAAACATATCTAAATGCCATATCACTATTTGGCATTGCAATAATAACTACTGCGATAGCACTAAGTATTGCTTACGCACTATAAAAATTTAATCATTCTTATTAATGAACATTTAAAAAATGGAAAACTCAAAACCAACTTATTGGCAAAATGCCGAGAGAACCAATGGAAGAATGGCAATGATGGGTTTATTCGCATTGGTAGTAAACTACGGTCTTTTTGGCTGGATCATTCCAGGTATTTTTTAAAATGAATTTAGACATTTTCTTAATCTCTTTCTTTACATATCTATTAGTACCAGTGGTAATGATAGCTAAAGGAAAAAAGCAACTAATTAAATAAATGAATTTAGGAATTCTCTTTCTCAAAGTTAATACAACTGGAGTAATAACTTTATCTGAATTGGATTGGATTACAAATCATCAATCACAATTTTCAAGGTTAGATATGGCAATAGTTTTAAAAATTGGTCGCTTAATGGATGAAGGAATAATAGAAGTAGATTGTAGATTGCCGGTATAAATATTTAAAAATTAAATAGTCATGAGAGCTTGCTTTTAGGGATATAGGCAAGCTTTTTTTGTTTTCTAATCATTGTTATGGCACTGGTACGAGGTCTCTAGAGTGCTGAAAAGCTAGTTATATGTTGATCGGCCCCTCTTTTTTGGGAGCTAAAGTTATAGGTGTAAAGCTTCTTTGTAAATCAATGTTAGGCAATCTTTTTTTTGTATTGATTGATGCCTTTCCCTTAAGCCAGCAAGATAGAGAAGTCATAGTTATGTCTAGCTCATTTGCTAGGACTTTTAGTGCTTTCAAGTCTGCTCCATAACCTGCTCTTTCTATCCAACTAGCCATTAGCGCAATATCGTGCTCAATGAAATTCATAAGTTTGCGTGGGACCATTGAATAGCGGACTGAAGAAAATTCCTTAGGATTTATTTTTTGCCATAGAGCTGCCATTTCCTGCCCTGTCATCTCTTCTCCAGCAATATTCATTGATTCTCCCCAAAACCTTTTGGGATGTTCAAAAACTGCCCTTGTCCATAGTCCAACATCATCAACTGCGATGGTTTGCCAAACTTTGTTTTTGTGGACAATCCCGGGGAAAATTGATTCGGAAATCTTCACACCAGGAAGATCACTATCGAAATTCTCGAAGTAGCTAACAGGTCGAAGAATTGTCGACAGTTTTTTCAACCCATTAATCAGGATGTATTCCTCAATATTCCACTTGCTTGTAAAATGTCCTGGTGCGGGCTCATTCTTTAGAGGGTCCTTGGGCTTGCAAATCGAACTAAAAACAAAGTGCTTTAATGTACCTAAGTCAGCAAGTTGCTTTACAACGTCAACTAGGTTTCTCCCTTGCTCTATTTCATATTCACGAACCATGCTTCCACGGCCCAATAGCCACCCTTTTGTGGGCGTCGTATTGCCAAATATTCCGTAAACCCCTGAAAAAACTCTTTTTAAGCTTTCTGGTTCAAGGAGATCTCCTTGAACAATTTCGACATTTGGTAAGTTGGCCAAAACCTTGGCCCGCTTACTATAGGGAGAACGAGTAATAGCTCGAATCTGAAAAATACCACTTTGGGACAAATGTCTTACTACTGAAGACCCCTGTCGACTAGAGGCCATTGTCACTGCAATAACAGGCCTAGAGTTTTTTTGATTAAGTTCCTCATAACTAGATAAATCGCCGTGAGAAAGATCAACCTGAGGAGATAAGTCCAATTGCTAAGAAAAATTACATTTACTGTTACGAAATGTAAAGCATTTTCTTCTTAATCGTGAGTATGTTTTGGGAGCACTAGGTCTGAGTTTGGAATCTTTTCACCCCTTATCAATCATAAAAAAATAGCTAATTGCTCCTCATCCTATATCGACTGTAAATCAAAAAAGTGTGAATAAAGTGTGAATAAAGTGTGAAAAAAAGTTTGAACAACTTTGTTATTTTGATTAATTATCCTTCCAAGTATCTATTTAGGAAAGTAAGAGTTGATATATATCTTTTCGAACAATTGCCATAGCAGTATGCATATTTATTATAAAAATAATTTGTTAGTATATTCGATAATAGTAATTAACTAATGAAAGCAATAGTAAAGTCAGTAAATAAATTATTACCCGTTGGTAAAAAAGCAAAAAAGTATTTACCTTTTTTTATTGGATTTAAATTATTAACCTTGACTGGGTTTCTTACTTTTATAATGAATCGTTAGATGTTGTTACCTTCACCACAAATTGCAATTGCTTTACTACTCATTAGTATTGGATTGGTAGTTACTTTTGATATAAGATTTGATCGATTAAAAGATAAAAAATAAAATTAATTTATATTAGAACTAGTGAATAAAGAGGAGAGAACAAAAAAATTCAAGTTAATGTCAAGTGTTGAAAGGCAAGAATTAATTTTAAAGAAAATGAAAGCTAAAGGTATTGAAGTAGGAAGTGGAGTTCAAGATAAAAAATATGATAGTAAAGAGGTTTATGAGTTAATCCATATTGCTAATTGCTTTCCCGAATTAAGAGAAAAAGATAATTAATGGAAGAATTTACTTTGATAAATAAGCAAAGAAATCGAATAAAAATATTTAAGCCATTTAAGGATATTAGTAATCCATCTCCAACTATTGATGCAATGTCAATTCTATATGCATGTGTTTATAAAAGATCGAGTAAACCAATTATTAAAGGTTCAAGGGTTGAATCTATAGAAGATGCAAGAAAGGAATATAAGCAGTTATTGGAAGAGGGTTGGAAGAAGACCAGTATTTATAGAAGTTATTTTTAAGGATAAAAGTCTACTTTTCAACGCATTACGCAATAAATTAGGGCTATATATCTATTGTAATTCAAAAACTTAAATATTTTTTATAGCGAAATGGTGAAAACCAGCATCATTGAAAAATACCCAACCAAAATAGATATTAAATGCAGTTTCAACAAACGCAGCATATTGAAGCCAATGCGCTCCAGACTTATCAACACCATTTTGATCAAAATTTGAATTACTCATTTAAAGGATTGGATATGCTATCCAACCAAATAAAGTGTAGTTAATAATAACAGCCATGAAGCCTATCATTGCCAACCTGCCATTTGTTCTTTCCGCTATAAACCAATAGCTATTTGGCCATTCAAAAAATTCCCCCATATTGGATATTTGATCTTCTGATAGTGGAGTCTTTTTAGGAGTATTGTCCTGATCAAGATAATATTTACTATCTGGGTAATAGCTTTCGCTTCGAACATTCTCTTCTTTTTTAATCATTATTATTAGAAATTTGAATTAAATATATCTTAAAAACAAAAAAGGCTAAATAGGGTAAAAATCGTTTCTAAACAAGAAGTAGATTTTTATTTCAAGTCAAAAATACTTGTATAAATTCATTACTCATAAAACTCTCTATTTAGGAAAGGGATGGGTGTTATGGGTTCAGCTGAGTGACTGTGTAACTAATATTAAAGCCAAGAGAAATTTATAATATTTTTTGGAATTTTTTAATTTGATAAATCCATCTTTAAAGTTTAGGAGTTCGCTAATCGCGAAATATAGGTTTCAAGATTACCTGCATTGATCCAACCGGTTGCGATAGTTTTAAAAGCCTTATGATTGACTTTACCGCGATGAATATGAGAAATCCCTGCGGGAAAGATAATAAGTTTTCCTCTTTCAGCTTTCTCATGATGATTCTGCCAATGAAATTCTGTTCCGCCAGAAGTAACATCATTACAATAAAGAATCCAAGCTAATACTCTGTGAGCAGGTTCTGTAGATTCATTACTAATAGTCCAATCGCAATGCCATTTCTTAAATCCTTCTCCCGGAGCATAACGTTGTAAATTAAATATCGGGTTAACAAATAAAGATTGTTCTGGGCAACATTCCTTCACTAGTGGCCGATCTTCTAGATATTTTTTTAGTGCAGCATTAACTCCTCTAATTATAACTTCAGAGATTGCAAAGGCTTCTGGATCTGAACGATCAATAGAAACAAGACTAATATCAGTTGAAACTTTGTATGGATCAGAATTCAAAGAGATGTTTTGACCAAAAGCGATACCATTAGTATGTAAGTCTTTACGGCGATCAAAGAAAGAAATAACACCATCAGCTACAGCCTCGAATCCTGAATTCTTATATTTCCCAATTAGTTCCATAAAAAAGATGGTTTTATCCCTCTAATTTTAGATCGAATGTCAATTAGGTTGATTTATTCTTCAGGATTCAAAGTAGGGACACCTTCTGCTGAAGCCACAGCAACCCACATAACTGCTGAAGAATTACCACTATTAGCCATTGTATGAGCAGGAGTATTTGCTGAGAGAACAAATGAATCTCCTTCCTTAAAGGTTTTACTAATACCTGTCTTTTCATCAAGAGTTAATTCACCACTTTCAATATGACCTAGTAAAGGTACAGGATGAGAATGCATTGGTATAGTTGCTCCATTTTGAACTTCTACTCTAATCAAACGCATTTCAGCTTTTCCTTTTGGATACTTAAAATTATCCCCATCAATGTTTTCTGAAGAGGTGAAGATTTCTTGTACATCAACAGGTGATTCTGCAGCTATAGAAATGCTTGGGTTTATAAGCATTAATGAAAAAGCTAATGCTATTAAAAAATTCTTAATCATGAATTTGAATTTCTAGAAAATTATCTAAACTCATGGTATAAATTTTAAAAATATTTGTCATTACTTGATTTAACTTTTTAAGTTTTTATCAGTCGACTTTCAAGACTAATAGCAAAGAACGCTATCCGCTTTAATCGACTCTTCAATTAGTACATTGGGCATTACAAATTCTGCCTTATATCCATTAAGAAGCGTCTTATCGTAACCCCTAGATTTAGCAGACATTTCTGAGACATATATGGTAACCTTTGAATTTTTTAAATTTTCAAGATGATCGTGTAAATCTCCAGTACCCTTACCAACTATTTCACCAGCTGTTTTGCAATTTAGTATGTTTACTCCATTTCCCTCCAGAAAAAGAGTTACTTGATGCCCTTCGTTTTCAGCCGTAAGGGCAGCCATTAAACCTAAAGTTACTTTGTTTTTGGATTTTAAACCGCTGTAAATATTAACTAATACTTTATTGTCGGCAATGATTGACATTTAATTCTGCTTAAAATTTACTTTTGTAATCTAGGTTTTTCTTTTAACTTTTTCAACCATCTAATCTATCAACATAATCTCTTAAAATTTTTGACATTTTATGAGGTGGGATTTCTTCTTGATATTCTCTTAATAAATCAAAACATTTATCCAGGCAATCTTTTATTGAAGAGGAAATAAAAAAAAATGGTTTTATATCTCTATGTTAGATCTATTGTTAATCAACAAAAAGTTAAAAAGAGAATTAATAGCTATTAATAAATAAAGGATATTAATGAACCTAAAAATCAATATAAATTTTTTAGAAAAATATTTAGCTAATTTAGTAAATGATATTGAATATAAAAGGATTACAAAAAAATTAAAGGAATATGATTTAATGGCGGACGTTGACGATCAAAGATTTCATCATTTTTGTTATTGAATTAATGAGTCACACCAGCATCCATGATTGTGATATTTGTATCGATTGAGTTCGCCCATCGTAAATTGCTTAGTTCCTTATATTCAGCACTATTGTAAGCATCAATAGCAGCTTGCTTTGATTGGAACTCAAAAATTACTGATAATTTACCACCCTTTCCTTCTACAGTTTTACTATCTAGATCCTTTGCAAAAACAGAACCTCCTACTGAATCTATCCAGGGTTGAAATGCTTCAACATATTCAGCAAAAGCTTGATTTGTAACTGTAGTAGTGACGAGCCAAAATCCTTTAGACATTAAATTAAAAAAAAAATTCTTAAAACTTTAATATCAAATAGCAGTACAAGTAGTAAGCGTTTCATTTCTTTCATTCACTTTCAATTATTTCAGCAGAATCAGAACAGATATTAACGCTAAACCACTCCATTGCCGACCAAGTACTTTCTTGGTAAGTACCAGCAGCAATACTTACAAAACAATCATTTTCATACCAACTTCTATAACTGGGATTTACTCCAGTTCCTTTTAATCGATTTTCTAAACCCTTCCCATATTTTTGGATAACAAGATTTACAGCTTTATACTCAATTTCTCTATGTCTATCATTGGCAAAAGATCCGAAAGGTAAAAAAAAAAAGAGTGATGAGAATGCTAAGATTTTCATCTAATTTGAGACCCAACTTGTGATTTTTGTTGTGCTATATATATGACCTAAAGCCTCTATATTCTTTATTGTTTCTGGATCTGAAAATACATGCTTAGCTACGCCTTCTTCAGCTTGATGAATAACAATAACTTCTTTAGGATCAATTAAACTTTTGCCTCGATAGAGAGGAGTTAGTCCTACTGTTTTATGAAATGCATCTATCTCAGGACTATCAAACATTTTTACCCACTCTTCAAATGTATTTGAAAGTTTAAAAGTGAAGACAGTAGTTTCAATAGTCATAAAGAAAGAAGCTAATTGCTACTCATTTTAGATCGAAATGTCAATCAATATCAGACTAAATCATCTATTAGTTATCGAATTTGGTTTTTCTCCAACCTTGAGAAAGTAATCTTTCATAAATTTCTCTAGCTAAATCTATTTCTACAGAGACTGTTGTTGTTATGATTGGAGGTTCTTTCCCTAATACTCCAACTATTTTCCCAGAGTCAATAAACATATACTCGAAGACTCCTTCAATACTCTTATCGTTCTTTATAAATCTTTTAACTTCTGATCTATTGGAATTTATTAGCCAGTATTCCATTATTTATTTATAAATATATAAGCGGAATATAAATAAACTAAGAAAGCACCAATAGCAAAAACACTCCCATAGATAAGAAAATTCCAAATCCTAAATAATTTAGGCTTTTCGTATTCTGTTTCTTCTTTTTTAGTAATCATTTAATTTCTTGCTTTTTTCTGGCTGCGTTACCTCTAGCTCTTGGTACCAGTGTTATAGTCAGGCAGAACTTAGTATTCCAGTATCTATTAATAAGTTAGGAGAAATATTCATTAGCCAATAAGATCAAGCGAATAGACGGTTTCCTTACAATTATATTTTTTATCTAATTCTTTAGCAAATGGATCTTCCATGGCTTCTCCTGAATTTTCTAAATCAGTAAAGTTCATTTCCTAGAGATTAAAGAAATAGCTAGACGGGTGTACTTTCTTATTATCAAACAATTCATTTAATTCATATGAATCGATTGGGAGTAAATCATGAATTGCGAATTAATCGTTAACTTATATTTATTTGATTTGATTTGATTTGATTTGATTTTATAAATTTATTATCCATCAAAGTTCCTTTTTAGGAAGGTAAACGGTGTATGGGTTATTTGAAATTAATATTTTGAACTGCTGAAAAATTTTTTATTAAGTTCCAAGCCTCATTTGCTGTATTAGCGTATTGAAAAATCGATAAATCATTTTCTCCAATTAAACCCATATCAGATAGGAATTGAAAATTAATTACCTTTTCCCAGTAGCTTCTGCCAAATAAAATTATTGGAATATTCTTCTTCATCCCGGTCTGCCTTAATGTTAATAATTCAAATAATTCATCTAACGTTCCAAATCCTCCAGGAAAAAAAACAGCAGCAGCAGATCTCATAACAAAATGAAATTTCCTCATTGCAAAATAATTAAATTTAAAACATAATCCTGGCGTAATAAAAGAATTAGGGTGTTGCTCATTGGGCAGGCTTATATTCAATCCAATCGATTTACATCCAGCATCAAAAGCTCCTCTATTAGCTGCCTCCATAATCCCGGGTCCACCGCCAGTAACTATTACATGAGAATGAGGATTTTTTGTTTTGCTATCCAGCGAGATTAATTTAGATAATTCTCTTGCTTCAGAGTAATAATGTGAGAGAGAGTGCAAATTTTTTAATCTCTCGATATTTATCTTTGAAGATTTAGATTTAGGATTACTTGCAAGAAGTTTTTCTGCATCATCTAGCCTTCTTTTGGATGTAATTTCCTCTGATATGTGGACTCCTCCAAAGACGATGACAGTTGAAATTATATTTTCTTTTTCAATAACCTGCTCAGGCTTTGTAATTTCAAGGAGCATCCTAACCCCTCTCATTTCATCAGTATTCAATAAGTCAATATCTTCGTGAGCAAGTTTATAAGTACTAGATTTTAAAATTGCTTCTAAATTACTAGCCACTAATTCAACCTCGTTACTTCTTTCTTGTTCAAAATCACATTTAAATTTGTCATTCATATTGTTCTCCATTTTGTTATTTTCTGTATGAATATTTTAAGCCTTTTTCTATAAAAGATCAGCCGCTAATTCTGCTAAATCACTTCTTTCTCCTTGAGATAAAGTTATGTGTCCAATTATTTTCTGACCATGCAATTTTTTAGCTAACCAAGTCAATCCATTACTATCAGAATCAAGATATGGATGATCTATTTGATTTGGATCTCCTGTAAAAACAATTTTTGTTCCTTCTCCAGCTCTCGTAACGATAGTTTTTACTTCTAAAGGTGTTAAATTTTGGGCTTCATCAATAAGAATAAATTGATGAGGTATTGATCTTCCTCTAATGTAGTTTATTGCCTCTACTTCCAAGAGACCCATGCCTCTTAAGTCTTCCCATGAATTTTTAGAGTTAATATCTCTTTCTTTTTGATTAACTCTTGCTCCATTTTTATTGGAATTTGGACTTGTTAAATAATCTAAATTATCAATTATTGGCTTCATCCAAGGAGCTAATTTTTCATCAAGACTACCTGGGAGATAGCCTAATTCTTTGCCCAAAGGGATTGGTGGCCTGGATACTAATAATCTTTCGTATAAATTTTCGTCTGCAACTTGATGCAATCCTACTGCCAAAGCAAGTAAAGTTTTACCTGTTCCAGCCTTTCCTATAAGACTTACTAATTGAACTTTGGGATCTAGGAGTAAATCTAAAGCAAAACTTTGTTCTAGATTCTTAGGTCTTACTTTGCCTAAATTTGATCTTCTTAAAAAATTTAGACCTACTAACTTTTTCTCAGATGGATCATATCTTGTTAAATAAGTATGATTATCTTTTAAATTATCTCGCAAGATTACACCCTCATTACTCACTAAAGGGGGTTCAAATTTTGATTTAATATCTCTTAAATAAATAAACCCATCTTTTTGAACCTTATTCATCTCATCTGAATTTGAACTTATTTCCCTAAAACCCTTATCTAAATTATCTAAAGAAACCTTATCTTTAGTAAAATCTTCAGCTTTAAGACCAACAGCATCCGCTTTGATTCTTAAATTTGTATCTTTTGAAATAAGTACAACTTCAGGAAAGTCTGATAAGATTTTGGTATTTTTTTCTTCAAGAGCGACAGCTAAAATCTTATTATCTCCACTACTGTCACTAAGCTCTGAGGGTAATCTATCAGTAGTCTCTTTTCTGCAAAATGCAACTTTTATGGTCCCTTCAGATTTATTATTAATTTTTACGCCCGATGATAGATTACCTTTTTCTCGGAGACTATCTAGTAATCTTGAAACTCTTCTGGCATTACGTCCCTTCTCGCCAGGATCCCGTTTGAATCTATCAACCTCTTCAACTACTTGAATTGGAATTACAACATTTTCATTAGCAAAATGAAGAGGTGAATCGGGATCATGTAATAAAACATTCGTATCAAGAACAATAACTCTTTTTTTCATGATTAAGGTCCTCTTTAAATTAAGTGTGAAGTGAGTTTGAGTTTTAATATCAATTTGAATTTGCAGTTTTTTTAACTAAAGGATTAAACATTAATCTTTTGATTTGATTATTTTCCCAAATCCAATAAACGGGTGGACTTTTTCTGGCCTTAATAAGGCTTAATTTGTTTAGTTTTTGCGGAACAAATTCTTTTTTTGGGTCAAAAAATTCATCTCTGATAGGTTGATTTAAAACAATGCTCCCTTCTTTTCCAGAGATTGACCTGTGATAAGTTCCAATAGGAATTTCAAGTGCTCCCATAGATCTTTTTAGATAAATCACATGATGTGGCTCGTCCCAAGTTGGATTTATCAAAATAAATTTCCGCTCACCACTAATAACTAAATTGTGATCAATTTGATGATTGTGTAAGTAGTACTGTTCATACTCAAATTCATCTGGAGGCGATATAGCCTCTCCTGAATGCATAACTACATCACAACCATTAGTTGACTCTATGCCTGCATCAAAAAAAGTTACTTTGGGAGTTTCTCTAAAAATAGTTGTAGGGCAGAATTTTAACTTCATAATTCAACCTCTCTGCTAGTGAATTAACAAATACGAGTAGAATTTATTTGCAAAAAATAATTATTTTTTGATACTTAGTTGCAACAAACTAAACAATCTTCCTCAGATGGATAATCCATACAACTTTGTTTTAGAGTTTTTTCTAAAGTTTGCATTTTCCTGACGTAATCAAGATCTCGCAAATCTTTTTTAGGAACAGTGAATTGCGTTTGTAATTTCATTTTTTTCACCTAATTAATACTGCTTTTTAAAGCCATCCCAGGTTTGAGAAAATCTTAATGCTATATAAGCAATCAAAATCGCCCAAAATAGAATCTCTATACTTAAATTAGTCATTTACTTTTTCCTCCTTTATTACTAACTGAGCTTTAGTACGGTTGATATATAAAAATCAAGCGTAACAATACCTAAAAAAGATCCAATATTAATCACAATAAATTTTGCAATGACTATTGGTAGGATGCGCTATGCATTCTTTATACCAATATTCTTTCTCTTCTTTTTTTGGTAATTGATAATTTAAATCATGCATTCTCAACTTTTCTGAAGTTGCATTTCTGATAGGATTAAACATAGTCTTGAGTTTCATAAGACCTCCTTTCTCTATACTCCTTTATTATCATCCTTTTGACCTGAAATTAATAGGGTATTTCTACCCGAGTAGAAGTGCTTTGTGGTAGTCACGAATATCTTTACTGATTTAGTTGGATTAGAAATAATTCAGGATTCACAAGCACTTCATCGACTTTATTGACAGCGAGGTGCATACGACTCGAAGAGGGCAAATAAATGCCCTCTTATTTTTAGGTATTACCACTCTTGATTTTTCTATGTAAGAGATACTAAATAATTACTAGCCCAAAGGAGGTTCTTTAAATGACCAACTTAGGATTAGAGCTTCTTATATTGACTGTTTTATTAATTTATTTTGGTGTTTTTATGACACAAAATTTTTATCAGCAAGGTATTAGAGCTCATCTACGCAAAAACATTTTTTGCGTTAAATCACAAAGTAATCCCTATTGCATAACTGAGTAGTGGTGGATTAATAATTTCAAAAAAGGAGGCTAATTATGTCTTGCGGAAATCCTTATAAGCATATGATGCAGAATACTTATACACCTTTTATTGATGCGATGTCGTCAGAAAAGAATTTAAGTTATGAAAAATTGGAGTGTATGCAATTTGGTATATGCGACTATAGACCAGAACAAGTAGAAGAAGTTCCCTTTTTTCATTACTAATTAAAGTACCAAATTTATTATTAGATTGGCAGAAGAGGTTGTTTTATAGTTAAGTAACCTCTTCTTTTAATTATTGTGTTCAGATTTTCCGAGGATTTTGATTAGATAAATTCCTATGAGAAGGATGAAATCTAAGTTTATTTCTATAATTCTCATCTCCCCAATAGTGATCTTCGTAAAATGAAAAAACAGACATAGCTACGCCAGCTGTTAGTAGTCCCCCAATAATTAAAACAAAATATATAAGGTAATCTGAAGGCACCCAATTACTAATTCCAAAAATAATTACAAAAGACATAATGTTTAGAAAGATTAGATTTTTATATAACTATTTTCACTAAGTAAAACAATTTTTACTACCTGAAATAAATACCCAATTTTTAAGAACTTAAAATCTGAATCTTTCATTTAAGATTAATGATTATGTTTATTTGTTAACTGATAATATGAATGAAATTACTATTCAATTTTTTGGTAGATTTATCTAAGCTTAAAAATCTTTCACCGTTATATTCTTATTGGCATTCAGACCAAAATGATTTGGATGAAAGGAATAGGTTGTTAATTGCTAATAAAGATAGTCCAGCTTTATATCTGTTTGAGAAAGAACCCTACAAGTGGGAGATATTATTTCAAAGCATTATAAGAGAAATAATAAATGGAGATTTATCTTCATTAAGAGGCTTGCAAGTGCTTTTAAGTAGTCTCTCTCTTGAAGTAAGAAAAAAAGTTTTAAAGGACTTACTAGTACATGAAATTATTAATAAGGATTGTTTTGCCGAACTTAAAAAGCCAATTGATATGAAATCACAAACAAAAAGTAATTTGCTTAGATTTATAAGAATCTTATTGGCTATATTTACAAATCCTTATGGTATTCAATTAAGAAGAAAAAAAATTCATATTTATGAGAAAACGGGTTTTTTATTTAACTATTTAAAGAATCTTTATTCTAAATAAATATTTGTATCAGACACTTAAACTTATTTGTAAGAATTGATATTTTAAAAGATCATTATTTAAATTAAAATTTATTATGGCTAAAAAAGAAGGAAATGAACTTGCGACGGTAAAGGTTTATTTAAACACCAGCATTATTGCTATTTTATTAGGAGTTGGCTTTTTAGCATCAACACTTATATTTGGTGTACTTTTTATAGCTTTAAAATAGAAAAATATATTAGTTTGGTTTAGTCAGAATATATCGACTTTTAATTATTAATAAGTAATTAATACATTGCATTATCCATACCTTTCATACTATTTTTTTATTAGTTTTTAATACAATGATTAAAAATCTCCTTGATAATGATGAAAACAAAAAAGATAAGTTACTTAAATTAAGCTTCAGAGAAATACGTCTAGAAGCAAAAAAATTATCACTTCACTTATATAGTCGTAAAACTAAAAAAGAATTGGTCGAATTACTTTTGAAAGACCAAAAGAAATTGTTGATTGAAAACAAATCTAATGATGATGTCGTTGCAGAAGAAGATAGGCTAGCTATAGAGAAAGCTAAAGAAGAAGATAGGCTAGCTATAGAGAAAGCTAAAGAAGAAGATAGGCTAGCTATAGAGAAAGCTAAAGAAGAAGATAGGCTAGCTATAGAGAAAGCTAAAGAAGAAGATAGGCTAGCTATAGAGAAAGCTAAAGAAGAAGATAGGCTAGCTATAGAGAAAGCTAAAGAAGAAGATAGGCTAGCTATAGAGAAAGCTAAAGAAGAAGAGAGGATTGCTTTTTTGAAGAAGTTGCAACTGATCAAGATAGAGAAAACTAATGCTAAAGAAAATGAATATATAATCTCAAACAAAAACAAAAATTTGAAAAGATTATTATCTCACTCATTTCCAGATAAAAAAATAATCGTAACAGATAACAAAGATGGATCTCAAACAATTCTTATAAACTAATTTTTTTAAAATCAATTGCAGCTTAATTGGATGGGAACCTAAAAATTACTGCAAATTTACAACCTTTACGTTCCTAATTTTGACAATCTATATCTTTTGCAAATACATAACAAACTACTGATTCGATACAAGCTTGAAATGCTTCAAAATATTCAGCAAACGCTGGATTTGGAACTATGGTAGTAAAGAGCCAAAATCCTTGACATGTTATAGAAATAAATTTTTAGGACTTTAACATAAATTAGTGGTGTAAGTAGTAAGCTTTTTAGAGCCAATCTGAAACTTCTATTGTTGAAATCTTAACCCCATGATTAGCTATCCAAGAGCCATATTTTTCAAAAAACTTTTGCATATTCCCTTCAGGACTTTGATGTATGACAATAACTCTTTTAGGATCTTTTTTGCATTGACCTCTAAATAGAGGCTTAATATCGAATTCAGAAAGTCTTTTATTCGAATCCTTGCTATCAAAAAATGATAGCCATTCATCAAAATTAATTTCAAGTTCGAATGTGAAAACTGTGGTTATATTAATTGGCATAATTAAAGATTATGTCTAAGTGAACCTTTTGAAGAATATTACTAGTAATTTTCTTATTTGCTAGGTTTTAATCCAATTTCATAATATATTTGAAAATATTTGAAAAAACTTTGAATTTATTTGAATAACTCTTTAGTATTGAAGTACTAAGATATTACTTTTGACTAAGCGAACTCAGCTAAATATAAATATTGATGAACCCTTGCTAAAAGAATTAAAGAAACTTGCTCTAAGTCAAAATTTACCTTTGAGCGTTTTTATAAGAAATTCTTTGAGGGATATTGTTTCTGGGAATACAGAAGAAACTATATCTTTAAAAAGCCCTTTTACAGATAAGCAGGCATATAACTGTACAAGTTTTATGAGGGCAATATTTGAAAAGATGCGTCTTAAAAAAACATTTAAAAATGATTTAGACGAATTTAGTGATCTTTTAAAACATATAGAAAGTTCTAAGCAATGGAATGATGTTTATACAAAGCGCTTGAAAGAAGTTTTGCTTGATGAATTTGCAACACCTTTTAAAGCAGAAGAATTAAATGAGATTTCTAGGCAAAGAAAATGTGAATGCCCAATATATTTAGGATTAAAAGAATGGACTGGTTGTATCGAGTATCCAACTCAAGATTTGATTTGTAACTTAGGAGGTTCCCTGGTGCCGCTTATAGAAAATCAAATTTAATTATAAATTTACTTAATAAATACATTTCTAATAAATTTTTATTACTAAACATTCATGACAGAAAGGGAATTGCACACTAAAGCTTGAACTCTAGTGAATTACTAGTAACATGGTTTTATTCTATGAAATCAATAGTGTGAGGCTATTTTTATGAAACTATTTCAAAAACTATTAATTGCTCCTGCAGTATTAGGACTTTTTGCTCCTATTTCAGCTTCAGCTAATGAGCTTAGCTTGGATGAGATGTCTGGTTATTCTTCTAAAGACAAAGTCGAAAGCATTACTGAATTTAATCCTGCTAAAGAAATTGCAAAAACTAATAGTCGCGTAGATGGCTTAGAAGCTAAATTAAATAATTTTGAAGCTGGTTCTTTCTCAGAAACAACTACAATGAGCGGATCTGCTTCTTTCCAAGTTGGTGGTGTTGATGGGTCTGGAATAACCGAAGCATTGACAGCTACTTACTCTTACGATATTGACTTGAATACTTCTTTTACAGGAGACGATAATCTTTATGTCGGAATTGAAACTGGAAACTCTTCAACGTCTGTAGATTTTACTTTAGATAGTTCTGGTGATGGAGCAGATACTTTAAGTGTGACTTCAATGTATTATGAATTTCCTATTGGAGATTATTACATAGCTGTAGGTCCAAAATTAGATAGTGATGACTTAATGCCTACAACGACATCAAAATATTCTGATTCATTTTTCTTTGCAAGCCAATATAGTTTAGATTCTAATTATTTTACGAGTCAAGGTACAGGAGCTGGTGTGGCAGTGGGAAGAACTTTTGATAGTGGATTAAATGCTTCTGCAAGTATTATTGGTACTGATGCATCTACTACAAGTGGAATTCTTACTGAAGAAGGTATTGATATTACTACTCTTTCATTAGGCTATGACGCTGATAATTATGGTGGAGGAATTGTTTATCAAAGTTCTGATTCACTTTGTTCTCTTGCTGATAAATATGCTATTTCCGTTTGTGATGATTACGGAATATCTGCAATATTGGATGAAGGCTATAGTGCTACTACCTTTGGAGCATATTACAGCCCAAACGAAAAAACAACTTTAAGCGCTACTTCAAGTTTTGTTGATGCAGATATCAGTGGAGCAAATATTGATACATTTAATGATTTTCAGTTATCAGTTGATAGAGAATTAGGAGCTGGAACTTTATCTGCTTCTTATAAAACTTTTCCTTTCTTCAAAATTCCTGACTTAAATGGTACTGAGATTGAGAATGATGATTTGGGAAGTTTTATCGAGGTTTATTACACTTATGATGTTAATGATTCCTTGACGATTACACCAGGCTTTGCGTTTACTATGAGAAATCAGGATTCTGCTGATCTTGTCGCTGAAAATAATGATTTAGCTTTCTATCTATATGATCGTACCGTTATTGGTGTAGATGCTACTTTCAAGTTCTAAAACCAATTTAAAATAATTAGAAGCCCAATCCTCTAATAGGTTTGGGCTTCTAAAGCAGCCCACTCCTCACACTTAGGGCTGCTTTTTTTATTCTTTTTTTAAAGTTTGAATAAAGTTTGAATAAAGTTTGGATAAAGTTTGGATAACTTTCTAAAATATAAATTCATTATCCATCAAATTTTCTATTACGGAAAGTGTGAGGTGGTATGGGTTTATTTATGACTTATTAATTTTATTCCTATCATGCTTCTGGTAAAAGTTCATTAATAGAGAATTTTAATTTCTTAACTAGCTGCTCACCTCTCCTAGTTAAAAACAATCTGCTGCGATGAGTTTAAATTTTATTTATCAAACTTATTGCGTTTTTTATTAATGGGTCCTTTTCTTTGTTCAGCCTCATTGACCCTTATCTCTCTTCCCATCCATTCAACATCTTGAAGATCGTCAATAGCTTTTTTCTCAGAATTTTGATCATTTAAATCTACAAATGCAAAACCTCTTTTTCTGCCTGTTTCTCTATCAAGAGGTAAATAACATTTCTTTACTACTCCATAATTACTAAAAAGTTGTTCAAGATCTTGAACTTCAGTTTCCCAAGATAAATTTCCAATAAAAATAGTCATTTCTGTAAAGTCTTTTAGTGAATGTAAGAATAGTTGCTTTGGACTAGTGAAGTTATCTCCAATCAAATGCTTCCATTGTTCTTACTCTAACTCTTTATTCGCTACATATCGAGTAGAAAAATTTAGATATATCTTACATACCCATTGCTCTTCTTAGCTTTGCAGCTTCATCTAAACCTTCCATAATTGTGAATGTAGAATTTTCAGTAGCTTCTTGTCTTAGTTTTGAAAGTTCTCTATATTCTTCAGATTCATAAGCTTCAACCGCTGCTCTCATGGTAGGAAATTCACAAATAACGGCTAAATTGGCATCCTCGGTCCTCTCCTTTCCTTGAGGATCTGTATCTTTTGCAAAAACTTGTCCGCCAACCTCTTTTAGCCATGGACCAACTTTATTTACATATTCATCAAATAAATCCTGATTAATTATTCTTGCCGTTGATATCCAGTAACCTTTAGCTCCTCTTTTATCCATGATGCATTTATGTTTCTAATATTAAATTTAGATTAACTGTTGATCTAATGGAATTTAGTTCTCATAATCGCAACCTAGTTTATTCTGAAGCTTAGCTGCCTTATGCAATAAACCTACAAATTCTTTTCTCCCCGTTGCAATAGATGCCTGATGTAATAATTCAGCATACTTTTTGTTTATTTTTTTCATAGGTTTAATTTTTAAATGTGATATAAACAGGCTTAATAAGTAAGTTTAATCTTATCCTTTCCATAGTAGATAGATCAAAAAACTTGATTATCAGAAAGTATTTGATTCTTGCAGTTCGCAACCTTTTTCAGGAATTCTTTAGCTGGGCAATATTGCTTCCCCTTATCTCTGCCTGAGATTTACCAATTATATCATGAACTACAAAATAAATTCTTTAGGTAAGCTTCAATTTCTTATGCCTTAATAGCGTATGAAAGGTTTTTTGTATCCAAATTCATCTCTTGTAAAGTCATTGTGTCGTTTAGTGCCATAAGACTTAACTCTTGACTTTACTCATGTTCTAATTCATTTGAATAGTTAATCTCAATTTTTATATTTGCGTTTATATGTGCAAAATTGTACGGATTAGGGATCAAGATAAATCTCAAATTAAAAATAATTACCAGGACAATATATTCAAAACGTTAATTTTAAGTTAAAAAATAAGGATAAAGTTTGGATAGAAATTATCTTCCTTTATATTCTTTCTAAGATCAGTCAGTATTCTTCATCCATCTAATCTATCTGCGTATTCTCTTAAAACTTCAGCCATCTTTTGAGGTGGAATTTCTTTTTGATATTCTCTACATAAATCAAAAAATTTATTCAAGAAATCTTTCATTGAAGAGGACATAAAATTAAATTAGCGTTTCATTCTAAAAGTAATGTAAGCAAACCAACCAAACAATAAAACACTGAGCATTCCATAAGTAATTGCTATACCATAAATGTGCGTCATTTATTTATAAAGATATAATTGCAATATAAATAATCTAATTAAATTCCTTTAGCAACAGAACTTAAATTAATAATAAAGTTCCAAAATTTAAATAATTTAGTTTTATAAAATTCTTGTTCGTCTTATTTTAGTAATCATTTACTTTCTTCTTCTTTTCTAGCATCATTACCTTTAGCTCTTAATAGCAAAGTTATTGTAAGGGCAGCGCTTAGTATCACAGCATCAATTAATAGGTGTGGGGAGATATTCATCAGATGATAAGAGAAATAAGAAGAGTTATTATCTTTTCAACAATAAATCTTTTATCCATTAAAAAATATGGGTTTATCCCTCTAAGTTTATATCGACAATTAATCACTGTCTATTTTAGATTTTCAGCTTCTCTTACTAAACAATTATTTTATTTAGCTAGAACAAGAGAAGGCACTTACAAGAATATTTTTAAAAATATCTTAGTGAAGAAGGGGTCAGAAATTGACCCCTCTTGGTGAAACTCTTCCAAAGAAACACCATAGAAATTTTACCTTGAAAGATGCAAAGTTAATTAAATTAACAAAATGGAGATTAAAAATTTAACCTGCTAATCCCATTTTCTGCTCATATGCTATTAATGAGCTAACTAATTTTTTGCTGAACAATTTTTTCTTCATAAGTCATTACTGGCTTGATATCAAAATCTATATCAACTTTAACTTTCCAAGAAGCAAAGTGTTATGTCATTTTTATAGCTGCTGAAGCCTGTAAAATAATATAAAAATTATTTGAGTAAGATGCATCATGATATCTCCTCTAAACTTTAAATCCATCAAACTCATCATTTAAAGTTCCATCATCAAAAACCTTTAAACAAAATCGTAAGCTGCTCCATTAAGAGCAACATTTTTAAAAGCATTGATTTAGATAGAATTTTAATCAATAAAAAGTGATAATTAGGAGTTAATAAAGAATTCTGAATCCATGAGAGATAATTTATAGATTTAAGCAGTTTAATTTACATTAGCGAAAGAAATTTTTCTATGGAGGACAATTTATCTTGGCGAAAATATGCGGAAAATTATATTGTTTATAATTTATGAAAGATCTCCAACTTGCTTTTAAAAATTAAGCTGCCTTTTTAAAAGGGTTCATATTCTTTAAAAAGTTATTACTTTTGTTGTCACTCATTTGTCTATATCTTTGATTTATTCCCAGGATATATTTTCTAGCTTTTTTGTCACTTTCAATTTTCTGTTTTCGAAGACGTAAAGACCTTAAATCTTCTATTGACATGAGGCTATCATCTTGGTTGGATTTAAAATGATCAAATTGCATCAGTTTAAGAAATTAATTATCTTCTTTATGTGCCAGATTAACAATCTTGTAGTTATTTGCAATAGATATAATTGACTAATTTGATTTCAATAAGGTGATTGATTTTTAGTGGGCAATAAATTTAAATATTAAAACCTTCAAATAAATATTTTTTAAAATCAAGAAAAACTTTTGAGCGAATTAGATTGAACTTCTACTGATACCATTGATTCGCCGTAATGTGATTTGGCTGATTTTATTAGTAACCATTAAAAAAATTTAACTAAAGCTTTATCCACGAGAATTTATAAACTAATCTAAATAACCTAATAAATTTTGTAATAGCGATATACAAAACAAATTTATTAAGCAATCAAGATATTTATATGAAAAACAGTATAGATTTATATTCATCAAGAAAGATTAACACCTTTGGCAGCGGACTTAACCCTCTTTGAGTATTGGACTTTAGCCCGCGCTCTCTTTGAAGTAAACGAAAAATGGTACTTTAAGGGTGTTGATAAATAAAGAATCCAAGTTTGAATTGAAGTTTAGTTTCACTTAAGGGTTGACAATTGAGTATAAATACTTTATTAATAGAGTGTAGCAAATGTTACAAAATCGTCCGATCTGCCTTTAAGATAGACCGCAGTACGACTCAAGCCATAGGACGGGGACTTGAGCAAGCTCAGGAGCTGCATCATGGTAAACATGTATTTCAATGGAAAGTCATTCGTATATTGTAAGAAGCAGGAAGAGAAGATAATAAAACTTACTTATAGAGGATCTAGTTACTTAAGATAAGAGTTCTAATTTATTTTAAATATCTAATAAAAAATTTATTTAAGAGGTACTACTAATTAAATTAACTTTTAAAAAGTTTTGGCATGTATTTAAGTTATTTATAAACCAGTATTTATTTATACTTTATAAGAAAAACTTATGGTTAAAATAGTTTTTTCCTATTTTTAAAGTTATTTATTCGTATATCTTGTAACGAGAAATTTATCTAGATATTATTAATTTGTAATCAGATTTTACCAGCTTTATGCAACCTATTTCTGAAGAACTTTACAGAAAAATAGTTGAGAGTTCAAAAAAATGAGTAAGTTACTAATTGCTTTATTAGCTTTAGATATAGGCGTTAATCTTTCTAAAGTTTATATTTTTACCTGACAATAAATAACACTAGAAAACAAGAACTAATTAAAGTTTTTGAAGATAGTCTATAAGTATTAGGGTTCCATTGTTTTTTTAGAGTTTCATTTTATAAAATAAATAATTAAACCAATAAAGGAGCTACTAACAATTAGTAATACCATTAATAGGGCTATTAACTTTGCTAATCCCATAAAGATAAATCTGAATCTCCTGTCGATCGTTGCATCCAATGTATTTTCCAAATGTTGTCTACTTTTTTGAAAATAGAAGTAACTGTTGGTAAATCATCATTAGGTTTACCTTTGTAGCTAAATTTTGAACCAAGAGTAAAAATGCACATTACTATATTTGCACTTAAAAATTCGAATCGGTGTATTTTAGTTATTTCTGTCTTGTCTTGAATGACATCACCAGAAGTCATCATTTTTTCAAATCCTGCTGCATCTATAGGATTACCACTAGGTCTGATTAACAAAAAATCTGAAGTCGCATTTTTAACAAAAAAAGAACCCATTTCTTCTGGAGTGGCAAGCTCATTTAATAATGAAATTATTTTTTCTTTATCAGTCATAAGAATAACGGTTTATTGTCTTTAGTTTAGATCGACAATTTCAACTGTACAAATTTTAACTGAGATAATTTAAAAATATTTCGTTAAAATATTCAAAGTTACTAGATTAGTAACGCAAGCAATATTTAAGCTATTAAACCAATTATTACACAGTTGAAAAAACTCAAAAAATATCTGTCTTTTTTATTGGATTTAAATTACTTACATTTACTGGATTTCTTACCTATAGTCTGAATCGGTAATGATATTATCTTCACATAAAACGTAATTAAAGAAAGATCTGGTGAATAATAAAGAACTAATAAAACGATTCAAGTGTATTTCTCTTAGTGAAAGACAAGAATTGATCTTAAAGAAGATGAAGCTAAAGGAATAGAAGAACGAAGCGGAATTATTAATAAAAAATATGATATTAAAGAGTTTTATGAATTAATTCATATTGCAAATTGTTTCCAGAATTTAATAGATAAAAAATAAAAAAATATTTAGGTTTATTTATTTAAGCTATTTATTTTGGTTCCCTTAAGGCAGTAATAACTAATCCACCGATCAATCCGAGATTAATAAACACTGCTCTTTGATGGAAAGGGAATACATGAAAAATTATTGTTGTTGGAATAATAAAAAGTAATAAAAAAACTGACCCAATTTTTTGATTTTCTCCAAATATAAAAAATCCCGAACCCAAGATAAGACATATAATCGCCCCCACTAGAAGAATAGATGAAATTGGATCAGGAATACCTTTGGAAGAAATATATTCAACTGTTTTATTAAAACCATTTATTTTTCCTGGTATGGCTGAGATAAATATTGCGGAGATTGCTAATCTAGACAAAAAGTCTAAAACAGATTTGATACCTTTATTTCTAAAAAAAATATTTTTCATAATCTTATTATAAGAAAAAATATTATTTGTTTTATAAATAATTAATTAGGAATTAAAATTTTAAACTGTTTTTCTAAATAGGTTAGCCTTGAGAAAGTTTTTTATATGAATGTGAAGCTTTTAAAGGGAATTAAGATTACTTTTTGAAGTGTATTTTTATTTTTATGTAATAATGAATTTAACTTAAATTAAAAATGTTTAATAAATTACTTTTAACTTTTTTTTTACTTTTTAGTACCTTGATAACTATTTATCCTTCAAAAAAAGAAAATACTAATTTGTTCAATTATTGTTATTCTCTTGAAAAAATACTTTCTAGAAATTCGTTAGAAAAAAGTAAAAATATATCAAAGAAGTTTAAGCCTTTTGCAAAAGATATTACTTTATTTGGTACGAAAAAAACTAAAGGAGCTTTAGCTAACAAGATGATTGATCAATATAAAACTTCTAAAAAATTATTTATTATAAATTTTGTGCCTAATCAAATTTATTGTTTGGGAGGATATTGGATTGAGAAGGTAAATCCAGGAACGTTTAGATCAATTTTCCTTGAGAAAAGTAAACAAAAAATAAAAGAATATAGAGATATTAAAAAGGAGGTCGATGAATTTATAAATGACATTAATTCAGAATATAAAAATCTAAAAATTGAAGTTAACGATCTCTTTTAGAAAACTAAAATTCTTTTTCTAGACTAAATGATTTATTAGTTATATTTGGTTCACTTTTTCTAGATTGTGATACAAAAAACATTAGAAATCCAAAAATTAATACAAAGCCAAAGATTGATAAAGAATAAATTAGTTGTTTTGTGATATTAAATTTAAGTTTGCTTTTGGTAAATTTTTTAAAGAGATTAAATGTTTTATTAGATGAGGGAGAATAACTTTCTGAAATATTATCAAGATAATTTTTAATAATTAGTTCTTTTTTATTTGATTTTTTATCTAATTTCATATTATTTTCAGATGCCCCAACTTTGTAATTGGATTGCTTATAAAAAAATTCATGTATATTAGAAATGTTTTTTATTTTTTTATTTTGAACCTCAAATTTGGTTTTTTCAAAATCATCATCAAACCATTCGTCATAGATTATAAAGTTGGGTTTAGCAAAATAAGACAAAATTCTTTATACAAAAAAGTACATTCAAAAGATAAGTTAAATAAAAAAAGAAAGTTATTTTTGTTGGTAAATTTTATAAACTATATTTCTAAATCCTCATTAATTGTTAAGTCCTTATTTAATTCAACTTTATCACTTTTCAATTTTTAATTATTTCATTACTTTTGAAGGTTAGTTGGATGGATTATTTTATAATTTTTACTTTCTTTTTCCTGAATAAGAATATTTACTCTCTTTTGAAATAATATGCCTAGATTAATTTTAATAAAAAATGCACTCTTCATCTCCTGAAGCAAAGCAGTGGCATTGGCGAGTGCAGATTTTATGTTACTAAATAATTTCTTGATGAGACTTTTAAAATTTTATAAATTTATTTTTTTAATTAATTTCTTATAGATTCAATTTTGTAAATAAATAAAATGTACTCTACTATACATCCAAAGAAGAAATCTAAAAAGAAACCCACAGATTAATAGAAAACGTTCTTATCATTAAAACGATTAGATTAATACTATGAACATTTACTTATTTTGGATATTATTTTTAGCTTTATGTGGAATAGTCCCACTAATGATTATTAAAGGTAAGCCAGATGATTCTACAAAATTGAAAACAGCTTCAGATATAAAAACAAAAAAGAAAGGTTGGTTTAATTAATTTTTTAATAATTAGTTTATAAAATCATTGCAAGTCTTTAATAAATTTATTATTTAGTTATTATCTTTTCAATAAGTAATTTTAAAGATTAAATAAATCCATGTTAAAAATCCTTTTTAATTATCTTTTTATTTAATGTTTAAAAATGAGGTCTATCTTTACCTAGTTGTAATTGGTGGAAGACTACCAAAGGCGAATATTGAATTACATGACGTCAGATGGGTTCTTGGTTCAAAAATTGAAGACACATTTGGTGATTTAAGAAAAGGTTGGTTTGGATCTATTGATGGTTTACATATTGATAGTTATAAGAAAATATATTCAGTGGACGGTTATAAGATAAAACTCAAAAAATCGCAAAATAAGAAATCAAAAATTAATCTTATTAAAAAAACTAAGGATTCTAAAAAATTATGGTTCATTAATCTAGGTGGATATGATCCAAAATCTATGCAAGAAAAACATGAATTTGGTCTTGTGGTAGCTTCAAATGCATCAGATGCAAAAAAATTGGCTAAATCAAAATGGCTTAATGGCTTTAAAAAAAAACATAATGATGATATAGATTGTTTGCAAAGATTTTCTGATGTTGATGATTGTAAGTTAATAAAAAATATAAATAATTGGGAAATAGAACTAATGCCTAAAGATGTAAAAGTTGTAGAAACCAATTATCCAGATTGGTTTGGATATTTAAGAATAGATAATAAATAGTATGTTATTTATTTTTATTTAATATTGGATAAGAAGTATTATCTGCATAATTAAATACAGCCCTGGCAAGGAAAATAATCTAAACTAATTGCTTAATAGCCACCCTATGTAAGGATGTTTTTATTCTTTATCTAATCATAGTAAACCATAAAATACACATACATTAGAATTCATAATTTTATGTTTGTTTATAGGCGGGATTTTTAACTTCTTTGATTATTGATTATTGATAATTGTTTAAGGCATTTACTTTGAATTTATTAATTTTTAGAATAAAGTCTATTATTAATACTAAATATGAATTTAATAAAGACACCTTGGGGTTCTATATCCTCAAATGTAAGCTTATTCCCAATATATTATTTGATTTTCATATATGGCTTTGTTTACATCCTGCCTTTTGGAGAAAAGATAGTCGGATTACCTTGGTTTTATTATTTAAAGAAAGAAGATGGGATATTAGAGTCTTTACAATGTATTCAATACTTAGTTTCTTCAGTAATTGGAGTATTCATTTATTTTAGAATTAAAAAAAAGAAATCTTTAAATTCTTTTATTTGGTTGATTTTAAGTTTTTTATGTTTTCTCATAGCTGGAGAAGAAATAAGTTGGGGGGAAAGATTAACAGGCTTTAGCGTGAATTCAATCGTAGATTTAAGTATTCAAGGTGAAACTAACTTACATAATCTACCCTTTTTTCATAACTATTTTCTTGATCCTGCATTACAAGCAATTTGTATTTTTTTTGGCTGGATCGGCTGGAGAAAATATCCCTTTTTATCATCTTTACCTAGCAAAAAACTAAGCTTATTTTTTTTATTAGTATCTTTATTTTTTGCATATTATGATCTCTCTTGGGCATCTACTATTGAACATATTAGAGATGATACAGAAATTTTTGAGTTTTTATTATCTACCGGAATATTTTTACATTTTTGGGATAATATAAATTTATCCAAAATTCAGTGAATTTATATAACTAGTAATTTTTTTGTTTTTACATAAATAAAAATTTAATTGTCTATTTAGTGAAGTTTATTTTTGTTTATATTTAAATGTTATTTAAATAAAGTAATGTAGCATAAAAAAAAAATTATATCTTTTGAAAAAAAAGGAAAATAAAAGAATAATTTCTATAGTTATTCCAACTTTTAATGAAAAAAGTAATATTTATAAGATAATAAACCAATTATTAAAGTTGGATGTTGTTTATGAAGTAGAAATAATTGTTGTTGACGATAATTCATGTGATGGGACAGCAAAACTTGTTAGAGAATACGCTAAAGCAGATAGACGTGTCCGTTTAATTAGCAGATTAGGAAGATCTGGTTTATCTAGTGCTATTAAAGAAGGTTGTCTATGCGCAACTGGTGACATTATTGCTGTTATGGATGCTGATGGACAGCATGATCCTTCGTATATAGAATTGGCTTTGGAAAAAATAGAACTTAAAAAAGTTGATATTGTTTTAGTTAGTAGATTTGCTGAGGGGGCGATAATTAAAGGTTTGACTCATAAAAGGAAAAGTAGTTCTTCGATAGCTAATAGTTTGGCTCGTATGAGTTTATATGGATCCTATAATTATTTAACAGACTATATGAGTGGATTTTTTGTATTTAAAAGAAATGTTTGTATTGAAATCATAGAGAAAATAGATGTTCAAGGTTTTAAGTTTTTCTATGAGTTACTCTCTATAAGTAGAGGTAAATTTAAAGTTTTTGAAATACCTTTTATTTTTAAAGAGAGAATGCATGGTAATTCAAAGCTTGACTTACCCGTAGTTTGGGATTTTTTAATTTCACTTATCCATTCTTTTAGTGGAAGAATAATTCCTAGAAAAGCCGTAAGTTTTGCCTTAGTGGGTTCAACAGGAGTTTTTATTCAACTTTTGACTATTTATTTTTTACTAGCAATAACAAAATTTAATTTTGAAACAGTTTTACCAGTAGGAGTTATTATTGCGGCTAGTTCAAATTTCATAATAAATAATATTCTTACTTTTAGATCTAATAAATTGTTAGGAAAGAAATTCTATGTTGGTTTGGTTAAGTTCCTTTTGGTTTCTTCACTACCCATAATTGCAAATGTTGGAGTTACTAATCTTTTTTATACTCAATTTTCAACTAATACACTTCTTTCCCAGTTTGTAGGAATTTTTGTTGTCTTTATATGGAATTATGCTGCTTCTTCAAAAGTAGTTTGGAACAATTAAGCGAATAAAAATTTAAAATAGAAAATAATATTCTTTATTCCAAAGCCTATAGGATTTGAAACGATATATCTCCCAATCGACCAACAACAATGTGGTAAACCAATTGACAATAAAAATATGTTGTAAGTTTTGTTTGAGGCGAATGTAGGTATTATTTTTTTTAAAAATCTTGCTCCTTTAAAGCCATCCGTATGAAATAGAATCTTTTTAATACCAAAAACTTTTATTAAAAAAGCAAATAATAAAGCAGAAGATGATAGCCACATGTAAATCCATCTTCCTATATCTACAAATAAAAATAAAGGTAAAAAAGCAATAAGTTGTAGACAAACTATTGATCTCTTAGCTGATTTAAAAGGATCATGTTTTTTGCCTATAAAAAGTCGCAAAACTATATACATAGTTAATAGCCACATACCTGGATGCCAAAAAATAAATAAATTAAATTGTGAAAATAAACTGCTTGTATAAATTTGAGATGTTCCCCATCCTATTGCTGCTATAGCTCCATAAGGCTTGCTTTCATTTAAAGTCCATATTGAAGGAAGAATATCTTTTAGATTTTGCCAGCTTTCATGAATAAGTAGAGCTTGTTGGACGTCCCCTTTGAAAATCCAACAAAAAGCAAAGGATATTATTGAAGGGATTAAGTAAAATAGAGCAAATAAAATGGATCGAAAAATTCCTTTTTTAATACCTCTATTTAGTAAATAAAAAATAACTATTAAACTTGGTAATCCCCAAATGCCATATGCCTCATGGGATAAAATTCCAATAATTGAAAATAAATTTACAAATAAAATGCAAGAAAATTTACTTATTTTTTCTTGATTAAATTTTTTAATTACTAGCAATGATAGTCCATAAAGTAAAACTAAAAGAGTATCTTTTCTAATTAAATAGTTTTCAGATATCGGAGCCAAAAGTATTACTTGAGACAATAAAAAAGATTTATCGAATAAATCCTTGCAGAAATGAAGTAAAAGAATAGCCAAAGATATGAAAGCTAAAACGCTAAATATCCAAACTAGTAATATTGGAGAAATAAGATATTCATTTGAAATATGATGAATAATTTGTCCAGGTAAACCTCTCCTGACAAATCCTCCAGCATAAGATATAAGCCATTCTCCAACAGTCCAAGAACTATCGTAAAACCTATTTTTGTATAAATTCAGAGGAATTCCCAATAATATTAAAATAATAAAAAAATTATCAAGAGAGGGTTTTAAGTTAGTTAATTTTTGGATTAAAAATTGTGTTGTTAATCTTTTCATACTAAATTAATAGATATTAATAATTTATTTAAATAAAAAATTATCTTTTCTATGAATATCGTTATAAACTACATTTATCAAGATGATTTCTAAATATATTTTTAAAATCTTTCCAACAATTTTTAGGAATATTCCAATAATTGATAGGTGGTTATTGGGACAAATTCTGCCTCCTTTAATATTTGCAATTTCAGCTTTTACAGTTGTATCTCTTTCTGTAGGTGTGATGATTGATTTAATACGGAAGGTTGTGGAATATGGTTTACCATTCCAACTTGCTTTGCAAATAATGTTTTTGAAATTACCTTCATTTTTGGTACTTTCTTTCCCAATGTCAGTTCTTTTGTCAACTTTATTAGCATATAGTAAATTGTCATCTAATTCTGAAATATTGGCATTAAGAAGTTTGGGTATTAAAAATACGAGAATTATTATTCCAGCTTTAGTCCTTTCAATATTTATGACAGGATTAACCTTTTATTTTAATAATAGTTTAGTTCCATTATCCAATAAATATTCTGAGGTATTGCTTAGAGGAGGTTTAAGTAAATCAGTGTCTATAGAAAAAGGTACTGATATATTTTTTAAAGGTTACGGGTCTTTTACCGACCCAGAAACAAATGTATCGACCAAGAGGAAAACCTTTAGAAATAAAATATTTTTTGCAAGAGAGGTTGAAAATAATGTAATGAAAAATGTAACTATAATAGATTTCTCAAAAATAGGTTATAAGCAAATTATTTCTGCAGATGAGGGAATATTTGATAGTAATAAATCAGAATGGATATTTAGAAATGGAAGAATGATTACCTTAGATAAAGGGGGTAATACAACAAGCATAGGTTTCGAGAAGTATTTTTACCCGTTGGGAGATGGTCCTTTAAAAGTTTCAAAAATACCAGATGATGCAAATGAGATGACTTTGAGTCAAGCTTTTGAAGCTAGAAAAATATATAAAGAAATTGGAGATGTAAAAGAAGCTAGGAAAATGTCAGTCAGAATACATGAAAAATTTACTCTACCTTGTGCTTGTTTAGTCTTTGGTTTGATAGGTAGTAGTTTAGGTTCTAAACCTAATTTGAGATCCTCAAAGAGTCAGGGGTTTGGTTTGAGCGTTATACTAATACTTTTCTATTATATTTTATCTTTTGTCTCTAGCTCACTTGGAGTAAAAGGGACTTTTACCCCTTTTTTATCAGCTTGGCTTCCAGTTTTTATATCATTATCAATTGGAATTTATTTATTAAAAAAGGCTTCTGTATGAAAATTAGTTCCTTTTAAATTAATGTACTTTTTAAAGTTATACTAAAATTATTAAAAGACTTGCAGAATTAAAAAATATTTGTTTATTTGAAAAATACAACAGCAAGTTAATGACTACTAAAACAATTTTGATAGATTGTAAGTGCATTCATTGCCAAAAGAAATTAGAGCAAATTAGTAATTCACGATCATATTGGAGCAAATTAACTTTAAGAAAACTTTAGATAAATTTCTCTTGTAAACTATCTTAAATAGATATCTAATTTTAAACTAGTCAATTTTTTTTAAGATTTATTCTGAATAGATAAACAATTAAGTTGATATAGCTTGTCTTTATATTCTCTTGTGAGATTATTAAATTACTTAGCTTTTTGATTCCCTTTGTAGATTCTATTTTCTCTATTTAAAAGAAAAAGTATAATTAAAATACAAGAAGGAATGAGAATAAAATCTAAAGACATAAGTTTTATTAAGCCTATTATTTTTTTAGCAATAAAATAAAATTTTGACAGTATGTTAATACTCTTCCTTTAAGGCTTTTTATTTAATAGGAAAAAGATCGTATAATTAGTTATATTTTTTGCTTGATTTTAAAATTTAAAAAAGCTTGCAAGTATCCCACCGGCAAGCTCATGACGACCTAGTTAAATTCAGATTTTCTGTTGTTAACCAGCTAAGCACTTCCTAAATGCTAATAATATCTTACTGAGTAAAATTACTTATCGTGAGTATAAATGCTTATTTTTAGTAATTTATTTATAAATTAAATTAAAAAATAATTTAATTAAAAAGTTCTCAAGCAACAAAATTTTTTAACCAACATACAGATATCTACTCATAATTCCTTGACGCCAAATCTTCGCCGCCTTTGGTTTACATAAGTTAATATTTATGTTACATTTGTTAATAATTTTATTCTTATTAATGTCAAATTCAGGAGTTACAACAGAATCAGGAGGAAGACAAAATATGTTTCCATCCGAAACTAGACCTTATATTGATGAATCTGTATCTTACGTCGATTACCCTCAAAATGCTGAAAAAGTTAATGGTAGATGGGCTATGGTTGGTTTCATTGCACTACTAGGTGCTTATATAACAACTGGACAGATTATTCCAGGAATTTTTTAAAAATATTTTTATTAACTTCATATCTTTTTGATTTTTAAGAAATATTCTAAATAATTTAATAACTAATAAATTCAAAAAATAAATTTTAAATCGATTTACTTCCTACTTAATATATTAAAAAATCGATTTAATTAAATTTTGAGAATAAAAAAAACCAAATAAACGTTATTGCATTAAGAATAAATATTATTCCAAGAAATATATATGCAAATTTTTTGCCAATAAATGCTGTCTCAGGTTCTAGCTTTACTCTCATAAAAATCTCGATTTATAATAATTAAAATAGCATCATTTCTTAAATTAATTTAAGTATTACAGAAGAAAAAGTATGAATTTAATGTTTTTTGTTTTTAGTCTTTTTTTATTTTAATTTAATAATTCTGTACTTTCCTAAACTTTTTCGTCAGGGAGATTTTTTTAATATTGTTTTTTAAAACCTTTTTTAGGTTGTGTTAGTATTGCGCAAATGTAAACTATTAAAGTTAGCCAAAATAGTAATTCTAATGTTATGTTAACAATGTGATTTTAACTTCAATTACTAAAACAAATCTAATTCTATTTTTATTATTAAGGTAGAGTTTTATACTGATTCTCTTTTATATATTTTCTTTATATAAGAATATTCAAATCTACAAAAATTCAAAAAATCTAATATCCATTATAAAAATAAAACTTTCATAAACCCAAAAAACCAAATTTAAATTTGATGTTTAATAAATTTTAAGTGTTTCTCTAGATAAAACCTGGGATTATTTGGCCTGTTGATAGGTACGCTCCAACAAGTGCGATGAAACCAAGCATTGCGAACCTTCCATTAAGCTTCTCAGCTACTATTTTTTCTTTTTCTATAATTTTGGGTTCAGTGTTTTTCATTAGAACCTCCCTGGAATAATCTGGCCAGTTGTTACATATGCACCAACTGCCGCAACAAATCCTAGCATTGCTGCCCAACCATTAAAACGTTCTGCTTCTGGAGTCATTTTTTTAATTATATTTGTAAACAAATATAACATATTTGTTGATTTATGTAAAGAAACTAATGTTATTTTGTCTATTATGCTCCATGAATTCAATATATGCGACAAATCTGTATCAGATTATACTCTGATAGTAATTTAGCTTTTCGCTCCGATACTTATAAATTTGAAAGAGTATATATAAGCTGGAAGCCTTTACTTCTTAGGAGTAAATCCTTATAAAGAGGTAATTTAAATTAATATATATTGAAGAGTTAGCTAGTAGGGATACAGGCTGACTCTTTTTAATTAGAATTTTTAGTTTTAAGAAAAATTAGTTTTTAGAATTCAAATAATTGCTATTAATAAATTAGATATATATAAATTAATGTCATTCACAACCTATTACATGCATTTTATTTTTGCAAAAATTCCTTCTCTAATAAGCTCTGATTTAATACTCTATCTCTTGCCTGCTCTTACAATTTCAATATTATTCTTCAGCTTTAAAATAATGTTTTTTAAGACACCGAAATTGAGAAAAGTTAAATAATCCAGGATCTCAGAATACTTATTTTTAATGCATTTTCCAATTTTCTTAATTTTGGAAAATAGACTTTTTTAGATTACTAAAGGAAATATAGACTTCATTGGAGATGTACTATCCAGAATCATAAAAAAGATGTTTTAATATTTTAAATTGGAAGTGGCAGTGGTGAGAATGGAGTAGGTTTTCAAAAACGCTTTCCTAAAATAAGTTAGCAAAAAAGTGATCCCGATTTGCAGCATAGAAAAAGTATAATTTTTTTGATTGAGTCTGAAGACTTAAATAAGAAAATGCCCCAACCTCTTGAGCTTGATTTAGACAATATTCGTTGGAAAATTATAGTGGAGTTAACTCATGCTTTGAAAGGTATGATTCCCATAAATCAGATTAATGTAGCTTAATGGAAATGTTCCATAGTAAGGGGGCAGGAAAATTAATTAGGAAGGGATTTTGTGATATTGTATGGGCTATTTAAAATTGGTAAGAAGTATAAAAGTCAAAGTAATTATTTTGTTGATTTTTCATTAACAATGCAAAATGATCTTTGGTGTATTAGAAATATCTAGGAGTTCCTGAGGAAGCTAAAAAATGGTTTGTTTCAAGAAGATATCGTGAGTATGCCAGAAAATAATTTTTCAAAAATTTATATAAAATTTTCGTGTTAAATGAAATTAAAATATCAATAAATTATGAAAGAGTATTTTAATAAATGATCATCCTGAGAGCTTTCTGCTCCACTCTTTATGCTTTTCATCTAAATCTGCAGCTTTCTCTCCTAAACTCAACTGTCTTTCTAATAATTCCACTTTTGTAAGTGTTATTTTTTCTGAATAAAATTTAATAGGCTGTTTGCCATGCAAGTTGTCACCACTCATAAATATCCTAGAAAATTCAATTATCTTTTTTAAGATGAAAATTACGATATCGCTAATTCTTTTATATTCTTTTCAGATTTGCGTAAATTAATGTGATAAAAAATTTATATTTATTATTTTTAAATACTCTTTTTATTATATGAAGTTTCCCAGATATATCTTCCTTCTTTAATGTCTGACTTAACTGCAACACAATTGCAGGCGATATTCCAAAGTGCTTTGGGTATAGGATCAGGATTAAAAAGATATGCCTTTTTAAAGGCTTTTTTAATCAAGACGGTAGCCTTTTTAGCATGATAATGAGGAATGGTTGGACATACATGATGAACTACATGGCTCGAACCTATATTATGATGCAGAAAATTAAGGATTTTACCGTAAGGCCTGTCAATAGATAGAAAGGCTCCTCTCATAAATGAAAATTCTGTATTTGAAAGATGCGGTACATCTGAATCTGTATGATGAAGCCATGTATAAACTACTAACCAACTATTAACTACTAATAAAGGACCAATATACATTGCAATTACTGGAAATAATCCATACTTAAAAACAAAGAAAAAAATACCCAATAACGTTAAAGCTACACCAATATCTGATATCCAAACTTTCTTAGTCCATATTGATGGCCATAATGCTTTGGAAAATGGTTTGATTGGCCAAAAATGATTTGAAGTCCCATATTTTATACCTCCTGTACTACCTGTTAGTAAATAAGCAGGCCAGCCAAATATCAGATGTAAAACAAGTTGAAGAATTCCGTAATTTTTCTTACCTATGGAATTTGAAAAATGTAATTCTTTTTCTCCTCCAACCTTTTCTGTAACTCCATTTCCCTCAATGACTAAAGGAACGTGAGTTTCTCCATTGGTTACATTATTTGTGAATCGATGATGAACTGCATGAGAACGCTGCCAAGAGAAATAAGGAACTAGTAGTAATGAATGTAGTAAATATCCAGTTATAGTTTCCAAAGTTTTGTTTTCAGAAAATGCTCCATGTCCACATTCATGGGCAATTACCCAGAATCCCATCGCAGTGGTACCTGAAAGTAATGAGTAAATGATCCAAATTGGGATCATATTGGGACTAAATGGAATAGATAACCCTATGCCTACTACTAGTAATTGAATTAAAGCTGATTGTAAAAGATACCTCGAAGAAGTTTTCGTATTGCACTTAAAATAGTGATCTGGGATAACATCCTTAAATTCTTTTATGCTTGGAATATCTTTATTATCTATTACAAGCGCTTGGCCTTTAAGACCTGAAAATTTTATATTACTCAAATTTTTGTTAGGTAAGAATTTAGTTAAATAAAAATCAATTTACATATTCTATTATCCAACACAGCCTCTTAATTATGAAAATAATGTATCATTTTTATTTCTCAATAGAATTTATAAAAACTAAAATTTTGTCTTCACATAAATCAATTTGAGTAGAAAATTTTTGATTTTATTTTTTTGTGGAATCTCTTGATTTATCTATTCAATTAGTTTTTTACAAAGCCTGTCTTTGTTCTTATTTAAAGCATGCTTAATTTAAAGACCGCGTATATACCTCTTTGGGAGAACTGATTGTTTACGGGGTTTTACTAAAATAGGTAAAACAATTACTCCTACAGTAAAAAGACAGATCGGAGCTACTACCATTAATATAGATTCTAATGACATAAAAAAATTTTAGAATTTATTAATACATAGCAGGATTTTTTTTTAAAGTCATGCGTATTTATATCTATTTAGTGAGAATCGCTTCGAAATATATGCAAATTATTAAGCAAAAAAGAAAAAAAGATTAAAAAAGATCAATTTCCTCATAATTCATCCTAATAAATTATCCATGTAGTTTTCTTAATTGGAGGGTTTATTGCTAATGGATGAAGAAAAAAAATGGATGCTAATGACTTATTATTGTCCAACTCATGGCGATTTAGGTAAAGTCAAGCCGATTGAAATAACAAAAAAAGAAATTAGTAAAACATTCTTAAAAAAAGGCAGTACTTCTAAAAATTAATTATTCAAAATAATTTTATTTAGATATTCGTTTTTAATTTATTTGCTTAATTAATAATTTATTAATTTAATAAAGTTCTAGTATTAATAATTTTTAAATTTGATCTGAATCGCATGTCAATTCACATTGATTAAGATCACTGGATGATATTTTCTCTAAAATTCTTAACATATCAATTTCTGAAAGCTCTCCATTGGAGTTCCACTTTAAAGTTGTTTTCCTTTGTGGGGAAATTTTTTTATTCATTTTGATTCCCTCCCTTTAAATGAATTTCTAAACAACGAGTAATACATTCTTGATGACCATCCACAATACTGCATTCAGTAATACATTCAAAATATGAATTAATAGAATCTATTTCTGTATTTTGGTTATTAGAAACAAATGAATCATTCATGAATTTGTTAGATTTAATTGGAATAGAGATATAGCACGAAATTGTGGCTCATAATTTAATTTATTAAGTGAATTAGAAAAAATAAGTATTATTTACTAAATTAATATTTCAAGTGATTTAACTTAAGAAAGTTAGTAATAATTTTCTATTAAAAGAATAAAAAACAAGAATTCTGAGTATTTAATCTTAATTCTTTATAAAGGATGCTTTCAAAAAAAATCAGCATAAAGACTGATTTACTTTGCAGTAATTTAGTTAGATGATAAAAAAGTACACTTTTAGATTTTCAAATGAAATCAGTAATTAGTTGGCTTTCAAAAATTTTAGAGAGTATGGCAAATGCTTTTATGCATCCTCTCAAGAATGAATTACCCCCATCTATTGGTACTCATGCATATAGCACAATTCCTGTCAAAAGAAAATTGAGAAGAAGGTTTAATTAGGCATTAACTTATTCGGATTAGTTCTTCATTTTTATTATCCCAAATAATATATTTGAAGCAGTTTGGAAAATCGCTTAATTTTAAGAACTTTGATTGGTGAAGTAAATGAATATTTGCTTTATGACAAGCCTTTAAATTGTAATTTGGGATGCTCTCACAAAGATGATGAATGCTATGGAATGATATGTCTGCTAAAAACCAATTAAGCCAATCAGGTATATTTAAATTACTACTACCTAAAATCGCTCCATCGACGATATTCCAATTTTTTGTGTCTTTAGCATATGCATTTTTATAGTTATGTTGGACGAAAAAAACACATATTAGAATGGCGGCTGATAGGGTTGATACTAAGGAATAAAATGATAAGAAAAAAACTAATCCAAACCATTTGCACATAAAAATCCAGCCAATTATTACTACTAAGTTATTTATTATTAATTCAAATAGTTCACTAAAATTATCTCCATAATCAGAAAAAGGTGGTTTGACTCTTGAATTAATAGCTAAAAATCCAGAAAATTCTCTGTTTTTTATTTTGATAAAAGTCTCTTTAAATATATCTTTAGTGAAATTAAAAATAATAATAATAAGTCCTAATCTAGGTTTTAAAACTAAGTAATAAAAGCCACCGGGGAAAAGCATTATCCAATTTCGAGTGACTTTATAGAATATTTGTTCTCTTTTGGAGAGGGAATTATAATCTTCAAGACTTAAAACATCTATCGGACCTTTGTAAACTTCCCAATTCCCATTATTTCTATGATGAAATGCATGATCAATTGACCATGATTTCTGAGGAATCCCATTTACCAAACCAAGTAAAAATCCAAAAAAGCGGTTTAATTTACGTTTTGTAAAAAGAGAATTATGACCACAGTCATGCATTAATGAGAATGTTCTAGAAGAAAATAGAGTTAGAAGACAAATAATAGGTATCAATAAGAAACCTTTTATTAATATTGAAAAAGAATGATTTACTATTTGGTAAACAATTAACCAAATAGAAATTATTGGGATTATGGTAGAAATAATTTGATAGAGAGCTCTAAAATTATTTCTTTTTAGAAATGGCCTGATTAAAAAATCACTTCTTTTTACCGCGAGCATATTCCCTAACCTTTTTAATGAACATAACAAATTTTAAAAAGTTTTGATTATTAACTATAAAAAATCTATTTTATTTTAAAATTCCTAAAGAATAAATTCTTTAGACATAGTTCTCAATTGATCTAGATTTAATCTCTTTAAGTAATTCTTAAAATCACTAAGAGTTTTAGTTGATTCAGAATCATTACTCTTGCAAAGAAGACTATTAGAAATTAATTCAACAAGATGATCTTTATCCATAACTTCTTATAGTCCATAATTCCTGTTTAAAAAATTAAGGTCTTGAATTCGAGATCATTAAATCATTATTGAAAAAGTTATTTTTAAGAAATTGTATGATTTAAATTGTTAATCTCATAAATTTTTTAAATCTTTTTCAATTTTTTCTAATCTTTCATTTAATTCTTTTTTTTCCTTACTTAAGGCTTTTTTCTTTTTTGCAATCTCTTTGTTCAAAGGTGAATTGAAATATTTTTGATATGCGACAAAAAAAACTGCTATTGCTACTGTTATACCGAGAGCACCAATGATTAAAATTGGAGATGAAGGGAAGTCGTAAAATGGGATTGACACTGTTCTTTATTAAAGTTCTACTTTAGCTATCTCAAACAATAAAGAATGAGTAATAAATACTTATTATCGAATAAATTTTATAGTTCATTATTTTTCTATTATGCACATCTAAGAAATTAAGGTTTATCTTTAATTGAATATATAAAAATGAGTAATTGTACAGCTGCCAAAGAATGTATAACTCATAATGATTAAATTAGTAAAAATTATTTCATGAAGAAAATCATAAATAAAAAATATAATAAAAATGAACCATGGTTTAATTGGTTAACTAGAGAACTTAATTCTTATGAGGCTTTTCAGGATTTTGCCTCAGGTAAAAATCCAGAAGATGTTGCGGAGGATTTTATCTCTAATAACAGCATTGCTATCTCAGAAGTTTTCGATAATTTTGATGAAGAAGATAAATATACACTAGATCAGTTTCTTAAATTAACTGAATGCGAATGGCATGTTTTTAGAATTCTTGCAAAGCAAATAGCAATAAGAAACAAAATAAGATTTGTAGATTTTAAAAAAAGAAAAAAATGAAGAGTAAATTTTATATAAACTTAAACTATAAATATTTTTTAGTTACTGGTTAATGAACTTAATTTAATTTCTCTTTATTAGTGAATTAAAAAAAATATTGTTTTTTAACAAGATCAATTTATTTCATAATAAGAAAGGATTTAGTTTATTTTTTAGAGTTTTTTATTTCTAAACAAAAATTTTATTTTTACCATCACCTGTCTTTCCGAATCCTAACCATATAAACCATAATATCCACCCGAGTATTGGGACTATATTAATAAAGATCCATTTCCAATCCTTTCCAAAATCTTTAATTCTTCTTATATCAATAGCTATTTGAGGAATAATGCAAACAATTCCATAAGCATTGAAACCAAACATCTTTAAAAATATTGGGATTGTTAACAAAGAAATAATAAGATTAGCTAATTGAACCAACCACCAGTTCGATCTCGATGTGCATCCTTTGAAGTCTGTAGCTTTAACCCAAAACTCTTGATATGCATTTAAAAAGTCTTTAAGCATAAATTTAAATTCAAAGAATTCAACAATATCAATTTAATCTTCAATTTATGAAAATGTTTTTTCTATTAAATAGGATCAAATAAATTCATATTATTTTCAGCTTGTTTTGGGATCTCTTTTTGATTTGGTAATGAGCAGAATCCATCTTTGCAAATTATGTTTTCGTTCGCAATATTTGTAGTTTCTGAGTATGAATTTTTATTGTGGTTATTTGAGGATTCTTTAATCATTTATATAAAAAAATTAGAACCAATATTAAATTAATAACTTAATTTATTTTTATAGGCAACAAATTTAATATTAATTATTTATTTACTTTTTTTGATTCGGTAAGTCTCTCCAAAATAATGCCATTATATAAATGAATAAAAATATAAAACAAATATAAAGTAAAGAATTGAGATGCATTTTTATTAATTACATATTTATTTTGAATCCTGATTTATTTCTTTTAAGGCTTTTCTACCTTCTTTTAAGGTTCTTAAGACTAGCCAAGAGATAGATGAGATAATTACAACAGAGAGTATAATCAAGGAGAAAAAAGTTGTATCAATATAGTTTTGCATTAAATTAAAAACTTTTGGGATTAAAAAATTTAAATTTCCGAAAAGGGTCTATGCGTTAGATTTTGAGTAAGCAGGTATTAACATTCCACCATCTTGATCATCATTATTATCGTCATCAAACCCTCCTCCTAGTAGTAAATCTATGATTACAAGTACAGCTACTGGATAAAAACACCAGAGTATTGCTGTTAAAGGACTTATTGAAGAAGTAGTTGAATACAAGTCTGTCATAAATAGATAATAATCAAAAGAAAAGTGAATTGTGGATTCTTTGGAGAGCGGTGTTCTAGATTTTTATAAATATTCTTTAAAACTTTTTTCTTTCATACGAATTAATCTTAGGGATATATTGCTATTTTTATACTTAAATATCAAGTTGTATAAGAATTTATTTCTACCTACTAAATCAGTAATAAATACATAATGAGTCGTCTAATTGTTATTTTTTATACTTAAGAATAATTGTACAATTTTAATTCAAAAACTATTATTTATCTTGATTTTATAAATTCTATGTTTTCTTTCACTTTTGATCCTTTGGCTGCGATATTTGGTATATCAGGAATTTTAGGCTTCTATTTCTTCTTTTCTGCTGCCAGGGGAACTTCAAGTATTAATAATAATCCAACAAAGGAATAAGATTAAAACCAGTTTATTCTGAAAAATAAATTGAGAGTTTAATTAGACTATTCTTAAAGGGTGTGTTTATTATCACTGATTCCATTGTCGAGAAATAAATTCAAGAAAATTTTTTAGATCATCTTCAGGACAATTTGTTTGTTTTTGTAAATTAATGCAAATTTGCTTAATATTTTCATAAGCTTCTTTTACTGTTTCGTTTTTCTCGATAACTTCGAAATATTCTTGATCAGTAAAAGGCATAATATTGGTCCCCCTTTTAAAAATGATGTATTAAGTATATTTTATCTACATTGACTTAATAATAAAACAAGAAAAATTTTTTTTCTTACATTTAACTGCCCAACCGATAATGTTTTTTAATACTCTTGGTTACCTCCCACTCGCAGTAAAGCCCAGCAGGAAACTCAACTAAATCTCCAGCTTTAATTACATAAATTTCCCCTTTTTGGGTACTTATAGTCGCTTGGCCTTCAATTATTAAGCAAATTTCCTTATCATCGTAACTCCATTGAAATTTGCTTGGTTCACATTCCCAAATAGGCCAACTTTTTATTCCATACTGAATTATTACGCTTGCACTACAAGGAGAAGTAATTAGAACTTTCACGAAATAGTTTTGATATATTTTCCTTTTATTTTACAAATAAATGAAATTTTTATTTTCGAGAATGTGTATTTGTTTACTGTCTTTTAATTCTTTTCGATTATTATTAAAAAAATTTTAAATTTATGGATGAGCTTTCTGTTTTATCAATCTCTTTATCTATAGCTTCTGTTGGGATATTTTTTTTATTTTTTGCTTCAAATGATGATGATGACCAAGATGGAGGTAAGTTGATTAAATCAGTCCAAAGAATCAATTAATATCAAGTAAATAAAACGTTCAATAGAGATTTATAACCTATAAAGCCTGCATATATGCAACTTAGAAAAACAAAATAAACTTCAAGACTACCAAGGTTTTTTTTCTTTAGAATTTTCATTGTTTTGAGTATTTATAGGATAATTTTATTTAATGTGATTTCCATTAACATGAGTATTTATTACATTAACTCCGAAATTAAAGAATAATTAATGTCAAGCCAAAAAATAAAAAACAAGTAAAAAAAATTATATTTTTTGTAATTTCTCTTTCCTCATTCTTAGCAAAAAATAAAGAAATAACTGGAGATGTACTTAATAAAGCCCATCCCATTCCTATGGGAAGAGTTTTAAATACAATTTGTTGGAGCAATATCCCTACATTGGTTCCAAGAAGTATTGAAAGCAAAAATCTTTTCTGTTGATTTTTCTCTACATTTTTTAAGAAAAAATTAATCTTAAATCTTTTTAAAGTAATCAAAAAAATTATTGCACCTAATAATCTAATCTCAGTTGTAAGGAAAGGAGATAAATTACTTTGAAGGAAAACCATCCTTGAAAAAAGACCTCCTAAAACAGCACATAAAACTGATAAAAAAGGAAATGCAAAAATTTTAAAGTTATTTTTTTCTGAGAAAGGTGAGTTTGCCTCTTTAAAATTATTCCCTTTTTTGAGAATTATGAAAAGCGAAATTGATACTATGATTATTCCAATCCAAGATTTTGGTGTTAAATTTTCATTAATAAAAATTTCTCCCGACAAAGCAGCTATTAAAGGAGAAAGAGTTTCTGCAGATAGAGTTTTTCTTGTGCCAATTGTTTGTAATGACTTTAGGTAGAAGGTATCACCTAAACCAATACCTATGATTCCGCTAAATAATAGTATAAATATGTATTTCAATTCAGTTGCAGAACTGAGATTGATGAAAGCAGGAATAAAAACTATAAAAGCTATTATATTTTTTATTAAGTTGATATCTATTGATTTATATTTTTCAGCTTGCGCTCGCCAAATAAAGCATGCATAAGTCCAAGATGTAGCAGCTCCAAAAGCAGAAAGGATTCCAATCAAAACGAATAATTTTTAGAAAATTTTATTTTATAAATTGAGATAATGCTAAAAAAAATACATAAAAAAGAATCAAGATCCCTGGCAAGTACTGAATTAAAGATTTTAAATTATTTGTTTTCATATTTACTATAAAAATAATCTATTTATTTTAAACTGTTTTTTTTCTAATAGGGTATAGACTTTCTAATTTTTTTCTTCTTTGAACTTTTGCATTAATTCTTTCATCTTTTTCTTTTTTCTTGATCTCATCATTTATCTTATTTTGCCTGTATCCAAACCAAAGTAAAACCCAAATAATAGAGGTAATTAAAAGAAGAGCGGTGTATTGGCCAGTCATAGGAAAGCTGGCCTCAGAATATTTAACGTAAGAAAATATTTGACTCATTTAATTAAAATAGAGCATAAAAATAACGACTGCGTTGATTTTTTAAAAAAATTCAAGACATTAGTTAATTGAAGCTATTTATTATGGATTTAATTATGTTTTTTATATATTTTTTATAGTTTTTTGGAATAATTTTTCTTGGGATCTCCTTGCTATTATTAGATTAGGAAATATTGCAGGATAAGTTTTGGAACCTTTTGATTTAGCAGTTATAGGAGGTGGTGCTGCTGGTTTTATGACGGCAATAACAGCTGCTGAAAATGGAGTCAAAAGAATAATAATTTTAGAAGGGACTTCAAAACTTATGGAGAAAATAAGGATTAGTGGAGGTGGAAGATGTAACGTTACTAATGCAACATGGATACCAAATGAACTAGTTGAGAATTATCCCAGAGGTGGTATTCAGTTATTGGAATCATTTAACCGTTTTGCTTCAGGAGATGTATTTGATTGGTTTGAGAAAAAAGGTTTGAAATTAAAAATTGAAGAAGATCTAAGAGTATTCCCAGTGTCAAATTCTTCTTCAGATGTTATTGAGTGCTTGAGAAACAGTGCTTTATCAAAAAATGTAGAGATATTAACAAAATGTTTTGTGAAGGAAATTTTAAAAACTCCAGATAATATATTTAAAATTTTTAGTCTTAAAGAAGAAACGGTAATTACAAAAAGTATTATTCTTTCTACTGGAGGTAACCCCTGCGGGTATAAATTGGCTCAAAATCTTGGCCACAGTATTGTTAAACCAGTACCATCACTTTTTACTTTTTCCACAAAAGAACCAAATTTAGATGAATGTAGTGGCGTATCGATAAAAGGTATAGATATTGAAATTAAATTAAATAACAAGACCTTTCAAAACAGAGGCGATTTACTTATTACTCATTGGGGTTTTAGTGGACCAGCGGTGTTAAAACTTTCATCAATTGCAGCAAGGGAACTTTTTAGCCAAAAATATAAATTCAACCTAATCATTAAATGGTCAGTTTTAAGTTATGAGGAGTTGAAAGAAAAAATTAATTTTTTAAGATTAAATAAAGGTAAGGTGAATTTAATAAATAGTAGACCGGTTTCATTATTAACAAAAAGATTATGGATTTTTTTATTAAATAAAATAGGCATTGATAAAGAGAAAAAGTGGGCTGATTTAATGGCTTATGAAAGAGACAAAATGATAAATACTCTCATGCGGGATAAATATATAATTTCGGGTAAAGGACCATTTGGAGAGGAATTTGTTACTTCTGGAGGAGTAAAAATTAATGAAGTTAATTTTAAAACTATGGAGAGCTTAATTTGCCCAGGATTATATTTTTCTGGAGAAGTTTTAGATGTTGATGGGATTACAGGTGGATTTAATTTTCAACATTGTTGGACAAGTGGATGGATCGCTGGGATGGCAGTCTCAAAGTTAAATCAATAAGTAACAAATTAATTAAGTAACAAATCAATAAGTTTATCTTTTTTTTATTAAGTATTAGATGGAAAAAATTTTTTGAAGAAACTTTAATTTTAAAGTTTTAATTAATTGGTTAAGATTAATGCAGAATCTTGTATCAAAAAAAGAAGAAGAGGAAAGAAGATTAAAAGCTCTAGCAGAATATAGAATTTTGGGAACCAGGCCAGAATCATGTTATGACGATATTACAAAAATTGCTGCTGCAACTTGTAATGTGCCTATTTCTTTAATGACTTTGGTTGACAAAGATAGACAATGGTTTAAGTCCAAAGTTGGACTTCAAATATCAGAAACTAGAAGAGATTGGTCTTTTTGTACCCATGCAATAAAAGAAAATAGTCCACTAATTATTCATGATGCTTTCCAAGATGAAAGATTTATAAATAATCCATTGGTAACAGGAGACCCAAAGATTCGTTTTTATGCAGGTTTTCCCCTTAAAACTAGTGATGGTAATAAGCTTGGAACTCTTTGTGTAATAGACAGAAAGCCAGGAAATCTAACTACGCAACAATTTAATATTATGGAATTATTATCCAAGCAAATAGTTTCATTCTTAGAGCTTAGAAAAAAGTCATTAAACTTGCTAGATGCATTGTCTAATTTGCATAAACAGGAAGGGATTTTATCTGTATGTTCATATTGCAGAGAAGTAAAAAATAAGGAGGGAGATTGGATGCATTTGGAAAAATATCTTTCGAAAATTAGTGATATTAGATTTAGTCATGGGGTGTGTGATAATTGTATGGAAAAACATTTCCCAGATGTAATAGAAGTATGGAATAAAAAGGATTTTTTTGAAGATGGTCAAAAAAGGTTTTTAGAGTCTTAGATTCAATACCTTGCTTTTAAGTTATTAATCTATTTCTAAACAAATTCTTTATTTGGTGGTTAGTATTGTATAAATTTTGACTAGAAAATGTTATTAGGAACTTTATTAACAGGCGAAATAGCTAAAAGTGCATTGGTAGCATATGTTCATTATTTAGGAATTATTTTGTGTTTCGGATCTCTATTGTTTGAAAGATTGACTCTCAAAGTTGATCTTAATAGAAATGATACAATCTCAATGATTATTGCAGATGTAGTTTATGGTTTGGCAGGAGTTGCAATATTGGTTACTGGTATATTGCGTGTTAAGTACTTTGGCCAAGGAGGTGATTTTTATACAGGCAACCCTGTGTTTTGGATAAAGGTCTCTCTTTATATTTTGGTAGGACTTCTTTCTCTGTACCCAACAACGACCTATATCTTATGGGCAATTCCACTAAGTAAGAATAAATTACCTCAAATTTCAGAGAACCTTGTTAAGAGGTTTAGACTTATCATTACTACAGAATTAGTGGGCTTTGCTGCTATACCATTATTCGCAACTCTTATGGCCAGAGGTGTAGGTTTAGGTTGAAAATTTTTTTGCTTGATAGAAATTGTCTAATAAGCGCGAACAAATTATATAGATGGAGTTTAATTTGTGAGATTTCTAAATCTACAAAAGAAATAATTTTTATTGGCTTAAACCCTTCATTATCAGATTCATCTTTCTTAGATAATACAACAAAAAAGATAATCAAAATTTCGAAAAAACATGACTATGGCAAAGTAAAGTTAATCAATCTATTTGCTCTTATTTCAAGTAATCCAGAAAAACTTTTTAATCACAAAAACCCAGTTGGTTATCTAAACAATAATTATATTTATAAAAACTTAAAACATTGGTCTGAAAATAAAAATTGTGATTTATGGTTAGGTTGGGGTAACAAAGGGAAATTTCTAAATAGAAATAAAAAAATATCAAAAAAAATAATGCAATATAATTCAATTAGGAAAAATAATTTTGATAAACCTCTTGGACCGCTTCTTATTAAGAAAACAATTAAAGATAATCCAATACATCCTCTATACTGTTCCGATGATTCCATCCTTCAATCTTATGTTTGGTAACAAGGCTGAAATGCAATCTATTATTTTTAGCTATTCCATCAAATATGTGTTAACTTCTAATTGTTAATTTAAACTTTATATGAAAGTTTCAAAGCAAATAAATAAACTGAAAAACTTAAATCTTGAGGCAGAAAAATGTTCTACAAGAGAAGAAGCCAAAAAAATAATATATAAAGCAAATAAAGCACAAAGTAAAATTAACCAATAAATAAAATTACTTATACTTATTTGTAATTGATTATCCCTCCAAATATATTTATCTAACTAATAATCTAAATATTTATTTCTAAGCATATGTGTCTTTGAAAATTATTAAAATAAGGAGATCGCAAGATAGATTTAGCACAAGTAGAGAATGGCTAAGTTCGAAACATTCATTTTCTTTCGCAGAGCATAGAGATCCAAAATGGGATAATTTTGGGAATATTAGAGTTATAAACGAAGATATTATTTCTCCTAATGCGGGCTTTAATACACATTCTCATTTTAATATGGAAATAATTACTGTCGTAACAAAAGGAGCAATAACGCATAGAGACTCGTTAAACAACTTTGGAAAGATTCATGAAGATGAAGTGCAAGTTATGTCTGCAGGAACTGGGATCTCCCATAGCGAGAAGAACGAAGAAAATGAGACCTGCAAGTTGTTTCAGATCTGGATAATCCCTCAAAAAGAAAATATCAAACCTCACTATGACCAAATATCATTAAAAGAAAAGTTGTGGGATAATCTTATTTTTAATTACAAAAGCGGTCAAAATAATAAACTCTTTGTAAATCAAGATATCTCTTTATGGCGTTGTAAATATAAACCTATTAAAGAAAAAAGATTACCATTAAAAATCGATAAATATAATTGGATACAAATAATAGAGGGGAAACTTTTATTAAAAAGTAAAGACACACATTCAAATATATGTCTCTCTTCTGGAGATGGCTTGGGATTTGAAGTTATTAATTATGATGATATTTCTATAGATACTGAAAAAGAACTAGATTTTCTTTTATTTTCAATGCCTTCCTTATAGCTTATCTATTACTCCTCAAATTCTTTATTAAATGCATTTAAGGCTTGCAAAGCCATGTTAAGGTGAACTTCCATAGCACCAAGAGCAATTAAAGAATTTGGTGATTTATCTTTTAGTAAATTCTCTTTTCTTTTGGATAACTCGTTAATTAGTTTCTTAGTTGAGGCTTCCCAATTGTTTATTAACTCGTCAAATTTTCTTTTTTCGGGGCTTTCTATTTCTGCTAATTCATCAGAAAAATGAGAATCTTTTTGTGCCTTCAGCATCAAGTAACTTAATTTTTTATGACTTATTGCTTGAGGTAAATTGTTAGATTCACTCATTGTTAGTAATAAATTTATAGTTGAAATCTAACTAATTAAGTGAATATTTGCTAGGGGGGAGACGGTTGTGATGACCGACCTGATAATTACTTAATGATCTTTAAATAAAAACTCAATTAATTAACCTTTAATTTTTCAATTATTAGTTTCTTGAAATGGTCTCCTCGCTCTTCATAATTTTTAAATTGATCAAAACTTGAGCATGAAGGTGAGAATAATAATGTGTCAACTTTGTTATTTTGTAAATAATGAAAAACAAAATTTAAAAGCTCTTTGAGTTCTGGAAATTCAAAAATATCTTTTTTAAATCCTTCATTAATAAGGGCCATCTTTAGTACTTTTGAGCTTTCTCCAAAAAGAAAAACACATTTAACTTTTTGCTTTAAAACTTGTACCCAATCACTGTATTCATTGCCTTTTAATCTGCCTCCAGAAATGATTATTATTTGACCTTCAATTGAATTTATTCCTGCAATAGATGAATCAAAATTCGTAGCTTTACTATCATTAATTATTTCCAGATCATTATTTTTGTAAATTGTTTCCATCCTATGCGGTAATTGTTCGTAATTAAATAAAGAATCTTTAATCTTCTCTCCAGATAATCCAACTTTTCTTGCTGCTGCTATTACTAATAGAAGATTTTGAAGATTATGCATTCCTTTTAAAGAAAAATGTTCAAGTTTGAATAGTCTCTTTCCTCTCTCAATAATGAATGCTTGATCATCTATCCAATAATCGCATTGAATGAAATTTGATTTATCTAAACTAGTGGTTATCCAAACCCCTTTTGATAGTGAACTATAGTGATTTCTTAGATTTTCATCGTCATAATTATAAATTCTAAAATCTGATTTTTCTAGTAAGCTTTTTTTTATGTTGAAATAGTTTTCAAGTGTTTTATGTCTTTCAAGATGATCTTCTGTGAAGGTTGTCCAGATTCCAATATTAGGTTTTACTTCTGGAGATATTTCTATTTGATAACTACTTAATTCAGCTACAATCCAGTCAATTTTTTCATGTTTTTTGGAGCAAGCATATTTACATAAAGGTGTACCAATATTTCCAGCAAAAGGAGCATATAATTCATTCTCGCAGAGTATATGACTTAATAAATGAGTAACAGTAGTCTTACCATTAGTGCCAGTAATACCTATCCAATTTGTGTCTTTTAAAATTTCCCATGCAATATTAATTTCTCCAATTACTTTTATTCCCTTTTTTTTTAATTTAAAAATAGTTTCATGGTCATAAGGTATTGATGGACTTACGACAACAGATTCAATCTCTTTTACAAAGGGATTAATTTCTTTAAATACAAATTTTTTATTCAGAGAAACTAATATATTAAGTTCCTCTAATTCTTTTTTTGTTTCTAAGAATTCTTTACCATCTTTACTTTCCCAAATAATTACTCTCTTACCGATGTTGCTCAAATACTTGGCAGCCCAAAATCCAGATTTACCTAATCCAATTACAAGATTAATATTTTTTCTTTTTCTTAAATGATTATTTTCTATCATTAAATTTATAATTGCATTTATATTAAATGTGTTTGAGGGTTAATTCAATCACGAGATCAATCTTTAGTATTTATAATATTTGCCAAATAAAAGTTAATTAATGGAAGATAATACTGCAAAATATTGGTTCTCTTGGTTTTATGAAAAGTGGGAGAAAAATGCTCCAGGTGAACTAATAGAAAAGGGTTTAACCCCATCTCAGATTGCTGAACGCTTTGTTAATGAAAACCATGATAGTTTTATTCAATTATCAAAAAAAATTGATGAAAAAAATTATGATGCCTTAATAGAATTTATGAAACTCTCAGAGAGTGAGTTACATATCTTGAAGTATTTTCTGAAGTTAGTAAAAATGAAAAACTTATAAGAAATTATTCAGTATTTCAAGGCTTTTTTCCCATAAATTTTTTCTTTCTTTTTTATTGTTGGCAAAAGGAGAAGTAGGGGATAGTTTTGGATAGCCTCTGAAATTAAATTTAGGACCATAATGATCACCGCCTCTTGCCTCTGGAGAAGTAGCTGCAAAAAGTTGAGGTAAAGCACCCATCTCAGCGGATTGAAAAATGGGGCTAAATAATTCCATGGAGAATGTTTCTATTGGACTAGGTTTAGGTTTTTGTGCAGTAAAAAGATTTGTTTTTGCGATTCCTGGGTGAGCAGCTAAAGAAAGTATATTTTTATGCTTTAAGTTCTCATTTAGTTCCAAAGCGAACATTACATTTGCCAATTTGCTATTGGAGTAAGATTCCCATTTGTTGTAATATTTCTCTGCTCTCAGATTTTTCCAGCCAACTTTACCAAAAAATTGTGCACCAGAAGTAACCGTTACTATTCTCGATTCCTCTTTTTTTTCAATAATTGGAAGAAGCTTTAGGGTCAAAAGCATATGAGCTAAATGATTAACTGCAAATTGTATTTCATATCCCTGGGCACTAAGTGTTTTAGGCGGGTGCATTATGCCTGCATTATTGATTAGTAAATCCAGATTTTCAAAATCATCAAAAATTTTGGGTTGAACTTCAACAACATTATTTAAATCTGATAAATCTAATTCGAGTGGTGAAAATATTCCTTCAGAATTTGAAGCTCTAAGCCTTTTAATAGATTGAGTAGCTTTTTCAAGCGATCTACATGCAACGATTACATGGGCATTTTTTTCGGCTAAGGCTTTTGCCGTGGAATATCCAAGGCCACTATTTGCGCCAGTAATAAGTGCAGTTTTTCCAGTAAGATCAGGAATATCAGATGTTTCCCAATTAGACAACGTAGGTCTAGAAATAGTGGCAGTCATTTAGTAATCCTGCATATTGTTTTGAAATTTAATTAAAACTTCTTTTATTTAATTACTGTAAATAATTGAATTCAGTATCGTGAGAGAAATTTAACCTCTAATTTTTGAAATTTCTTTCAATCAACAAAAAATATTTTTATAGTTATCAAAAAAATGTCATTTTTATTAGAAGCACAAAAAGTTTGGGACAATTTTGCAAAATACAAAATTAATGATTATGCAAAGTTAAGAAATTTCGATTTTGGGCCAAATAATCAAGGTTCCGTTTCGAAATTATCACCATTTGTTACCCATAGAATATTATTGGAATACGACCTGATAAATGATATTAAAAGTAAATACAAAGTCAAAAATTCAAATAAGTTTATTGAAGAAATATTTTGGAGAGTTTACTGGAAAGGCTGGATGGAAAATAGGCCGAAAGTTTGGCAAAATTTTATTTCAGATATAAATTTTAATTATGATTATGAGCTTTATGAAAGTGCAATTAAAGGTAATACAGAATTAGATTTTTTTAACTCTTGGGTGCTTGAATTGAAGCAGTATAACTATTTGCATAATCATACAAGAATGTGGTTTGCGAGTACTTGGATATTTAATTTGGGCCTTCCATGGCAGTTAGGAGCAAAGTTTTTCTTTAAATATCTCTTTGATGGTGATGCTGCATCTAATCTTCTTAGTTGGAGATGGGTTGCAGGATTACAAACTAAAGGGAAGCAATATCTTTTTTCATCTTCAAACCTCAGAAAATTTTCAAATAATAGATTTAATGTAGGAAAAATAATTAACAAACAAATTTCTATTGAGGAATCGAATCAAATTCCAATAGAAGATCAGATTTGTAAAAATAATATGGATCCTAAATCAGATAATTTGATTTTGTTTGAAAATGATCTGAACGTTGCAACTTTTAAGAATTTACTTCCAAGCTATAAAAAGGTATTCATTATTCTTCTAAATAATGAACAAAGACAAATTAAATTGTCTGAATCTGTTTTGAAATTTAAACAAGAATTGGTCTCTGAATTTGCAGAGCAATTTGATAATGTTGAACAGATTGATCCTAATTCACTAGAACTTACTTTTAAAAATATTAATCAAATAGATATTATTTATCCTGGGGTGGGAGAAAATTATGACTTTATAATTAAGTTCAAAAATTTACACAATAAGAAAATATTTAATCTAGTTAGGGATGTAGATTTATTCGCATGGCAGTTTGCCAAAAAAGGCTTTTTTAAATTTAAAGAAAACATTCCCAAAATAAATCAAAGAATATTAGAAAATTATTCAAAAAATAAATTTTAACTTCGGTAAATTCTTAACCAGAAAATAATTCCTTAGGGGCCTAAGTATAAATACTTAATTAGGTATGACTTTTGCTGTTTAATCCACGATGGATTCTGTGACTAGTTATTTTTACTTAAGGATAAATTTTTATAGTGATTTCAACAATTCTCACAAAGTCGTTTAGCAAAGATACAGCTTTATTAATTCTTAGAGTTATTACTGGTACTGTTCTTATTCACCACGGTTATGAAAAATTAGCAAATATAGAAAATTTTGCTGATGCATTTGTAAGACCATTACATCTTCCATTTCCAATATTTTTATCATATATAGCAGCATTTTCGGAGATAGGTGGTAGTTGGTTATTAATTATCGGTTTAGCTACAAGATTTGGAGCCTTAGCTATTGTTGGAACAATTTCAGTAGCTATATATCATGCACTAGTAACTTCAGGATTTAATATTTACCTTTTAGAGCTTTTACTGCTGTATTTTGCTTCAGCAACTTCAATTGCCTTGACTGGACCTGGTAATTTTTCTTTGGATGAAGTTATTATTAGAATCCTTAAATCAGAAGATCCAGAAGAAAGCATATCTTCAACAAAAGTAAAACCTTCTTCTAAGGAGTCTGCTATAAAAGAGGAAACTAATAAAGGTGGATTTTTTCAATTTCTCAAAGCAAATATCCTCTCAGATATTTAAGCTAATTTTTTAGGGTAAAGACTTTCAATCAGTTTTATCCTTTTACGATAATTGTTTCTCTTCTCGAGTTTTATCTTAATCGTTGCTTCAGAAAGACTAATTAAAAGACCCATAGCAGTTACCCAAGATAAAAAGATAAAAGGGTTCTCTGGAATTTCTGAGAAATTCATATCAAAAAATACTTCTTTTTTAAAATTGACCGATCAATATATCTTTTTCAACCTAACTGTACAATTTAGAAATATTTAAGGATTGATTTCTGTTTTTTCCCATTTCTTAATCTTTTCCCATAGATATCTTTTATGAATAGGCTGTTCTAATTTAAGAAGATCTACTGAATCGATTTCAAAATTTAGAACTACAAAATTTTCTGATTTAGGTAGATTAGATAATATTTCATAATCAGATTGCAATTTTGGATTTATTCTCTCTCCAGGTGATCGCCAGAACCAAGATGATTTTGATTTTTCAGATAATGTATCCCAATAATTTTTGTCATCACTTAATTCACTTATTTTTCCTTTGAATCTATATTGTGATTTGGTTTTCAAAAAAAACCATAATATTTCTGCATAAGGATTAGATTTTAAATGCTCAATTTTTTCACTTCTTCTATCTGTAAAAATAATCATTGAACTATCTTTATGCCATCCTCTGAAAACAACTGTTCTTAACCTTGGCTGATTTTTTTTGCTAACTGTAGCAAGCTGAATCCATTTATTAGAAGGTGATTTACCCTCTTTTTTTCTAGAAGATTTTAAATCTTGTCTCCAACTTGGTAAGTTGCTTTCAAGCATTTAATTTAGGTAAAAAAAGACCAGTTTTTTTCTTGTATTCTTCGAATGATTTGTATTTTGTTAGTGATTTATCTTTTTTTATCATTCTTGGTAGAAAAACTATAAAGAAAAATATTGCAAGAATTGCGAATGGAATAAAACTCATTGAAAGGATGGAGAATGATAGATAAATTAGTATTTCTCCTAGATAATTTGTATTCCTTATGTTTTTGAAAAATCCTTCTTTAATTAAATCTTTTTTTAATTTCAGAGAAAAATATTTTTGAGCATCACTAGCAAAGTGTAAAAATACTCCAATTATATTTATGGATATAGATGCAGCTATTACTATATTTGGAACAGACTTCTGAGATGAAATAAGAATATATGGCGCTACCCAGTAAGTTCCAAGGAAAATAAAACCAGTAAGTGCACTTAAAAAACTTATTTTTTCTTTAAAATAAGGATCTGGAAATATCTTTTCTTTTAGTAGCCAAAGTAGTCCATAAGTCCCATGCAGAGCTAAGTAAACAAAAGGAGCGACTGTAAAATTATTATAAAATATCATAAGTCCTACAACTACAAAGGCAGTAAGCCCCTTATGAAGATTAATTATTTGATTAAGTTTCATCTTTTTTAATAATCTAAAAAATGAAATTATTTTCTGTGGCTATAAACAAAGTTTTAAAAATTTTGATGGGCGATACTGGATTCGAACCAGTGGCCACTACCGTGTCGAGGTAGTGCTCTACCACTGAGCTAATCGCCCCTAATCGAGAATTTTTTAATCCCCCTTATAAGAAAATAGCAGGTTGAGTTTCATTTTCTAAGTAATTTAACTTTCCATCTTTCTCTTTTGGTGATTTCTAAATTTAGAATTTCGATAAATCCTTTGTTTTCAAGTTGCAGTTTGTCGCCAATTTTAAGATTAATATTTGGCTTATTAACTTTGTTCCCATTTAATCTAAGCATTCCATTTTCTATCCTTTCAATAATTTTAGTTCGTGATATCCTAAACCCTGCTGAAGCTATAGAGTCTAATCTTGTTGAAGCTTCTACTGTGTTAATAAGTTTTTTTGACCTTCCAGTAGGTATTTGTAATTCATCTAAACCAACTACACTAAATTTTACTTTTACGTCTCTCAAATAAAAAAACTTTTCATTTAGGTACTCAATATCTAAATCATCAATTATCCCTTGTGCCCCCCTATCGCCAATAGTCCATATATCTCCTACTTTTGTTTCAGATACCCCATTCCCAATTAAGAGTGATCTGAAGTCATCTTGTGTAGCATTATCAAATAAAAAGTTGCCATTAATTTTTATTCCTTTTGCTGGAAAATTGCTGATAAGAGATTTCTTATCAGCAAAATTATCTTCTCTGAAGCAAGCAATTCTTGATCTTTGAGCAGAGGAAAATCCTCCATAAACAAAAAATTTGAAATCATTTAAATTTTCAAATTCTTTTAAAATCTCTTCGCAAATATAAGTGGAGTTAAATCCAGTCCAATAAGTCTCCCAGTGTTTAAAAGCTAAGTTTGCAATATTTATTAATTCCCCAGTTTCTTTTTTATAGTTTGAATTTATTAAAATTTCTTTTAAGTCAATCATTTAGCCTTCAATAAAAATTATGTCCTTTGGGTCTGATTGTTTTATTAAATTCCAAGGTAATTCAGTGCCAATTTGATTTTCAAGCATTACAAGCCATTTACCCTCTTTATTTAAGTTAAAAATTGATCTCAATTCTTTATTTCTATTTAGATTTATACTTGCTGAAGAAACAACGCTTCCTAAATATCCTGAACCCATTCCTAAGAGACCTCCTATTAACGTTTCACCTATGTCATTTAATCCAAGAAAGCTGAAAGTAGATAAGTTAGTCATATTATTAAAAGCTATACCAGCGATAAAACCAAATGGCATGAGCCATCTACTCATATCTTTTTGCCTTAGTTTCCGATCAAGCTTAGGATTGAGGATTCTTATCTCTTCAATTAATTGAGATTTAATTAAATTATTGCCTGATTCGTTTAGCAATTTAGTTTGATCAGGGGAGATTTTCGGATTTGATGGCGGTATTAATATAGCTTCTTGGAGCAATACTGACTTTTCTTTGAAAACATTAAATAGTTGGATACATTTTTCAAGGTCTTCAAATATCACTATACTTTTAGTCAAATTTCATTCCTCAAATGTTTGTGTTTTATTCAAATTAATAAAATAAGATACAACTACTATAGATTAAGTTAAAGTAAAAGATTAAAGAACAACTCATAAATGACAAAAGTTCTCATTACAGATCCAATTGATCAAACAGGAATTGATATTCTTTCACAAGTAGCGCAAGTAGATCAGCGAATAGGAATTTCAAACTCTGAATTAGCTTCAATTATCAAAGATTATGATGCTTTAATGATACGCTCTGGGACTCAAGTGACAAAGGAGATTATTAATTCTTCCAATAAACTCAGAATAATAGGAAGGGCAGGTGTTGGAGTAGATAATGTAGATGTTAAAGCTGCAACTCAAAAAGGAGTACTTGTTGTTAATTCACCTGGCGGTAATACCATAGCTGCTGCTGAACATACGATAGCGATGATGTTGGCATTATCAAGAAATATCGCAATTGCTAGTAGTAGTACTTTCTTAGGTAAATGGGAACGAAAGAAATTTGTGGGTAATGAGCTTTTCGGGAAAAAATTAGGTGTAGTAGGTTTAGGCAAAATTGGCACTCATGTAGCTAAAGTGGCTAATGCGCTTGGAATGGATGTTTATGGATATGACCCATTTGTTTCAACAGAAAGAGCGCAACAATTACAAGTAAAACTATCTGAATTAGAAGTCTTGTTTCAACAATCTGATTATGTAACTTTGCATTTACCTCGCACACCTGAGACGGAAAATTTGGTTGATATGAAGGTTTTAAAAAGTATGAAAAATAATGCAAAACTAATAAATTGTGCTCGTGGAGGAATAATTGATGAAGAAGCTTTAGCAGAAGCATTAAATAAATCATTAATTGGTGGAGCAGCTATAGATGTTTTCTCAGAAGAACCCTTGGGATCTAATTCACCCCTTTTGAAGGTAGAAAACAATCTTATTCTCACTCCTCACTTAGGAGCCTCTACAAAAGAAGCGCAAGTAAATGTAGCTGTTGACGTAGCTGAACAAATAAGAGATGTCTTGCTTGGGTTGTCTGCTAGAACTGCCGTTAATATTCCTGGTTTAAGTCCTGACATTATGGATAGTCTGAAGCCTCATTTACAGTTAGCAGAGACAATGGGCCTTCTTATTAGTCAGCTTTCGGGGGGACAGATCCAAAAGTTAGAGGTAAAGCTTCAAGGTGAATTTGTTCAACATCCTTCCCAACCATTAATAATAGCCAGTCTAAAAGGCCTTCTAAGTAAAGCTTTGGGAGATAGGATCAATTATGTGAATGCTTCTCTAGAAGCAAATTCAAGAGGTATTTCAGTGGTCGAGAGTAAAGATGAGGCAAGACCTGAATTTGCTAGTGGATCGCTTCAGTTAACCACCTATGGAGATAACGGCGACCATAGCGTAGCAGGAAGCATTTTTGCTGATGGAGAATTAAGAATTATTAGTATTGATCAATATCCAGTTAACGTATCCCCAAGCAGATATATGTTGGTTACTAGGCATAGAGATATGCCGGGTATTATTGGCAAGCTAGGGTCTTTATTAGGTAGCAACAATGTAAATATTGCCTCTATGCAAGTTGGGCGAAAAATTGTTAGAGGAGAAGCTGTTATGGTTCTAAGTATTGATGATCCAATACCTAATAAGTTGCTTGACACTATTATTGAAGTAGAGGGAATTACTAGTGCTAATCCAGTTACTTTATAAATATTTTTGCTCTATATAATGGCAAATAAAAATTGGTATAAATTAACCTTTCAAATAGAAAGTGATTCGGAAGAAATTATTATTTGGAAATTAAATGAGCTAGGAATTTTTAGTTTTTCATTTGAATATTTGATAAAAACTGATAATAAAAAAGAAGTAAATATATGGCTTCCAATTGAGGAATGGGACGAGAGTTCAATAAGTGATTTTGAACAAATAATTAGCAAACTTCTAAACATTAATGACTCTAAGAATCAATTTTTTGACTGGAGTATTATTAAAGAGGAGGATTGGTTAACAAGCTGGAAGAAATATTGGGGCCCTGAATTAATAGGAAATCATTTTTTAATATTGCCTTGTTGGATAAATTCGGATGATAAATTTAAAGATAAAAAAATCATAAAGATTGATCCAGGGGCAGCCTTTGGTACTGGAAGTCACCCCTCCACCTATTTATGTTTAGAAAAAATGGAGAATATTTCATTCTCTAAAAAAAGAGTATTAGATATTGGGAGTGGTAGCGGGATTTTGAGCATTGCTGCAAGATTACTGGGAGCCAAAGAGGTTTATGCAGTTGATAATGATTATCTAGCTATAAATTCTACTAACTCTAATTTTCAACTAAATTTCGGTAACTCAAAAAGCCTAAAGACATATTTAGGATCTTTTAATGAGATAATTTTCAAATATCAATTCAAAAAATTTGATTTTGTTTTGTGTAATATTCTTGCTGAAGTAATAAAAGAAATGATCCCAAATATTTATCATTGTTTGAGAAATGATGCGGAAGTTGTTTTTAGTGGAATTCTTAATTCACAAAAAGATGAAATTATCAAAATATTAATTCAAAATAACTTGAAATTATTGGATATATCTTCTAAAAAAGATTGGACTTGTATTTCGGCTCAAAAAGGCAGTTAACTCACCTAAATATAAGTTTTTCTTATAGATAATCTTGAATACATTTTATTGTGTCATTTTTTACTTCAAAATCACACATATCGACTCAATCAATGTTAAAAATGTATTTGATAGGTATTAATTACCCAACAATTATTTATTTAAATGGCTTCTTACAAAGTTACACTCATCAGCGAAGGTGAAGGACTCAATTCAACCATTGAAGTACCTGATGATCAATATATTCTAGATGCTGCTGAAGAGCAGGGAATTGATCTCCCATATTCTTGTAGAGCTGGAGCTTGTTCAACATGCGCAGGCAAGGTTACTTCAGGAAGTGTTGATCAATCTGATCAGAGTTTCTTGGATGATGATCAATTGGAAGCTGGTTTTGTACTTACTTGTGTAGCTTATCCAACATCTGATGTAACAATTACAACTCATGCTGAGGAAGAATTGTACTAATTATAAAAATTAACTTATTAAAGTTGATATTTTATTATTTCTCTGCCACCCTCTATTAAGGTGGCTTTTTTGTTCATAATGAATAAATTTGAATTTTTTAAAAATGGAAGTGTTCAATCAAGTTATGGAGGCCAGTACAGTTATAAAGTTATCGGACCATGTTGCAGACTATATGATAGGGAAGAGTTACCTTGGCCCTGTTCAAGGTTGGCATGGCGTAGCAAGGAACCAAGCTGGAGGAGAATTGGTTCTAGGTTCGTAGCAGATATGGCTTCAAGAAAATGTCCCTCTTACTCTGTTCAGATTCTGGAGCCTGGATCAAAACCTGTTGAAACAGTAATTACTCTTTTCTCAAAGAGATTTTCTTCTGATATACAAGAATGGTGGTACAGCAAAAAACCAGGCTCTAAAGAGCCTGGTAATTGTTTACCCAAATTAAATTAGTTTATAATTAAGCTTCTGGTGTCGCCGGAATATAACCTCTTAAGCCTGAACATTCAAGACTATCTACTGTATCCACTCCAGTTTTTGAGTTAGTACCTGTTGCTCTTTCACATAATGATTTCCTTTGAGGAAGATCAAGAGTTGCATCAGTAAAGTCTGCTCCATCTATAGTTGCCCCATCAAAAACACTTTTCATCAGCTCACCATTAGTAAGATTTGCATCAGATAAATCAGCATTATCAAAACGTACAGCATATGCAATAAGATCTTTCATGTTGGCGCTTTTGAAACTAGAATTTGCTGCAGTTGTTACACTCATATAGGCGCCTTGTAGATTTGCCTCTCCTAAATCTTGATTAGATAAATCATATTTTACAAATTCATTGTTTTGAAGATCTGCACCATGAAGATCTCCTTTCAATCCATCTACTGATGAAGGATCACTAGGATAGAGTGCATTTGCTGAAATTGGATTAAGAAGTAAACCAATAATCAATGGAAGAAAAATTAAAAGTCTTTTCAGAGACTTATTTAGGAACGAAAAAAAAGTAACCATTTCGATCAACATCAAATATAAAAACCTATGACTATTATTTCATGGGTTGGTCATTTACAACGCTCCTGCTAACGAACTGTTGCAGTTTATTTAATTTCTGCAGTTAGAAAATCTTTGGCGAGGTGAGTATTTGGAAAAACTTTTTGTGCCTCTTTAAGCAAATCGCTTGGTGTAATTGAATTTCTATTAGTGTATCTTGGACTTAAATGAGTAATAATTAATTTTTTTGTATTAGATAATAATGCTGTTTTCGCAGCCATAATTGTTGTGGAATGTAATTTTTCATAGGCCATGCTCTCATCCTCCTGAGAAAATGTCGATTCATGTACAAGTAAATCGACATTTTTTGATAATGATACTGCTGATTCGCTAAAGACAGTATCTGTGCAATAAACAAAACTTTCACCCTTTCTAGGAGGCCCGCAGAACTCTTTCCCATCAAAAGTTCTTCCATCTGCTAATACGACTTTTTTACCTTGTTGTAGTTTTGAATAAATTGGCCCAGGAGCTATTTTCATAGACTTTGCCTTTTCGATATCAAATATACCTGGCTTGTCTTTTTCATTCACTCGATAACCATATGCAGGTATTTTATGTTTAAGGCAGGCGCAATTTACTTTTATTTTGTTGTTTTCAAATAAAATTTTATTTTCTGATGCAAAATTTTCAACTTCCACAAAATGCAATGGAAACGACAATTTACAAAAACTACTACTTAGCGCAGAATTTATAAAACTTCGTAATTCTGAAGGACCATAAATTTCGATACCATTACTATTGCCTGATAAACCTAAGGTAGCCAAAAGGCCAGGTAAACCATAAATATGGTCTCCATGCATATGAGTAACAAATATTTTTTTTATTTGCGATGATTTAATATTGCTTTTCATTATTTGATGCTGTGTTCCCTCTCCACAGTCAAAAAGCCAAACTTCTGAAGATTGTGATAATTTAAGAGCTAATGAAGAAACATTTCTTGTTAAGGAAGGGACACCTGAACTCGTTCCTAAGAAGGTTATATTCACTTAATATGATATTTTTATTTGATATCTGGATTAAATCTAGACTTATAGTCAGACTTAGGCAAATTAAGAATTTGTTTTTTAAACAAAGTGATACTTAAATTAAAAGAAAAATATAGTAAATTTTGTCTGATTAGTATTTTATTTTGTTGTGTTTTTCAGAGTGAAACTGTTTTTGCATTTAGAGAACCAATAATTAGAGTTTTGATATCAAAAAATAACAATATAAGGATTAGATCAGATAAATCAATTCCTTTAATCATAGAAGGAAAGTTTCTCTCAAATAAGAAAATAAAAGGTTTAACTTTGAAAAATGAGGAAAATAGAAAAATTTTATATTTTGATAAGAATAAACAAAAAAAATATGAGTTAAAAGGTAATCAAAAATTTCAAGTTAGATCTCCTGATGGCAGAGGTATTTGGGTAGGTCAGAAAAGATTCTCAGGTAAAATTAATCTCTTTGTACTTGATTCTGAAATATTAGTAGTGAATGTTTTAGGAATTGAAAAATACCTAAGTAGTGTGGTTGGTTCAGAGATGCCAACAAAATGGCCAATGGAAGCATTAAAAGCACAAGCAATTGCCTCAAGAACTTATGCTTTAAAGCAAAAGGGAAATAGTCTATTTGATATCGATTCTACCCAGAGAAATCAAGTCTATAATGGCTTAGAGTCAAGAACTTATAAAACTATCCGAGCCGTTAAAAGTACAAGATCTTTAGTTTTGACGTATAAAAAAAAATTAATTAATGCTTTATTTCATAGTAGTTCAGGAGGGATGACAGAAAATAGTCAGGATGTTTGGAAAAATAAATATCCATATTTATCTAGTGTTAAAGATTTTGATAAGAAAAATCCAAAATTTAGATGGCAGAAAAATTTTTCTAATAAGGAATTATTAAATTTATTCCCCAAAATTGGAGGATTAAAAAATATAGAAATTTTAAATATTACTGATACTGGGAGAGTAAAAAATGTAAAGCTTTATGGTGCATATGGTTCTGATCAAATTTCCGGGGTAGATTTAAGAAAAAAATTAGGACTTCATAGTACTTTCGTTAGATTTAAATTAATTGAAGAACAAAGTAAACAATTTCCCATAGAAAAAGGTTTAGTGGTTTTTGGACAGGGATCTGGTCATGGCGTTGGAATGAGTCAATGGGGTGCAAAATATATGGCTTCTAAAGGTCAAAAAGCGGAAAAAATATTAAAGCATTTCTATAGGGGTGTGCAGATTAAACCTTTTAAAAAAGATTATCTATAAAAATCATTTTGCATTAAGGACTAATTTTGGATTTATATTAGTTTGCTCTTTATTTAAGAAGCCTATCCCAAGTAGTATTTTTCTTTTATCTATTACTTTGATGGGTTTTTTATAATCAAAAGCTTTGCTTTCCTTAAAGTAATTAATATGAACTTCAATTGCTCTTCCAGTTTGCCAAAAATTGATTTGTTCTTCTTTAGTTAAGACAAATGATGGAATGTGATTAAGAGCAGAAATTGTTGGAATAATAAAATGTGAAGCTTTGCCACCCCCCTTTTCTTTTTCTATATCAGATATTTTTATAGAGTTTTGTTCATCAAAGCCACAAGCTGAAGTTCTTTTTAGTTGTAGAAGGCAACCCTCGGAATTAAGCATTTCTCCTAAATCTCTTGCAATTGATCTTATATATGTGCCAGCTGAACATTTGATATTTATCTCTATGATTCCATTTATTTGGTCCCATTTCATTAAAATAAGTTCTTCTATTTTTACTTCTCTTGCTGCTAACTCGAAATTTTCATTCTTAAAAGATTTTTTATAAGCCCTCTCACCATTGACGTGGACACTAGATACTTTCGGAGGAATTTGTTTAATTATTCCTCTGAATTTATTTAAATATTGATCTAATTTCTCAGCACTGATTTTAGGCCAATTTTTTTGATTAATTATTTCTCCATGAATATCATCAGTGTTAGTTCTTATCCCTAATTTAATTTGTCCTATGTAAGTTTTACCCTGAGGAAGATATTGAATAAATCTTGTCGCACTGCCTATTGCTATTGGTAATGTTCCTATAACCTCTGGATCAAGAGTTCCTGTGTGCCCAACTTTTTTTATCTTTAGTAACTTCCTTATTTGTTTCACGCAATCATGTGAGGTACAGCCTTTATCTTTATTAATTACTAAGAATCCATCTTTAGTTTCCATTTTTAATTTTAATATTAAGAATACTTTGAGAAAGATTTATAACCATTCTATTATTTTTGTATTGGAAATTTAAAGTAAGAAATTGAAAAACAATAGTTTTATCTTAAAAGAGTTTTTAGATAATGCTTTTTATTTGAAATCACATTTAATGCAATTCTTTTCAATGAAAGAATGTGATTTAGATGGATTCCTTGCAAATGCAAAGATGAATTTGGCAAATTCACATCCTGGAGATTCTTTAAATGATGTTTCAGATTTTTATACTGAGATTGTTGGAGATCGGCATGTAGCTGATTTAGCCGCTTGGCATATTGCAAGTAAGGATTATATCTCGGATACTTTAAAACTTCAGCAGAGTTTTTCTAGAGATTTAGTTTTAGATTTTGGAGGAGGGATTGGAACGCATGCCTTAGCTAATGCTATGTCTTCAAAAGTTGAGCATGTTTTTTTTGTAGATATTAATGAAACAAATAGAAACTTTGTTGAATATAGGGCTAAGGAATTAGGAGTCGAAAAGAAGCTTACTTTTTGCAAGACAATTAAAGATACCCAAATATCGAAATTTGATACGATAGTTTGCCTTGATGTTTTGGAACATCTTGCCGATCCAGCTTCTCAAATTGAGATTTTTAATGAGTTTATGGATTCTAATTCTATTGCTTTATTTAATTGGTATTTCTATAAAGGAGAAAAAAATGAATATCCTTTCCATATCGACGATGTTGAAATAGTTGAAAAGTTTTTTAAGACTCTTCAATCAATGTTTTTAGAAGTTTTTCATCCTATTCTTATAACAACAAGAGCTTATAAAAAAAATTAGATAACTATATTAACTCTTTTTCTATTCCTTAAATTTCTTTTAATACTTTCGAAACTTACAGTACCTTCTTTTAGTGCAAAAAGAGTGTCATCTTTGCCTTTGCCAACATTGATTCCAGGCAAAAAGGATGTACCTCTTTGGCGGATTAAAATTGATCCAGCAGTTACTTTTTCTCCACCATAAGCTTTTACGCCAAGTCTTTTGGAATTTGAATCTCTACCGTTCCTTGTAGAACCTGTTCCTTTTTTATGTGCCATTAGAAAATTTTAATTTGTAGATTTTTCAGATTTTGGTTTAGATTCCTTTTGAACAGTTTCCTTCTTTGAAGAAGACTTAGGAGCACTTTTACCTGTTGATATAGATTTTACCATAACTCTTGTAAGTTCTTGTCTATGACCCATCTTTCTTCTTGTCTTTTTTTTAGGACGCATCTTGTATACAAGAATTTTTTTATCTCTCTTGTGTGAAACGACTTCTAATTCAATTTTTGCATTTTCAATATAAGGTTTACCAATAGTGATCGAGTTTTTATCCTTTAAAAGTAAAACTTTATCTAATGTTATCTTTTCTTTTTCTTTTGCATTTAACCTGTCTATGTCATAGTATCTGTTAACTTCGAACCAAAATTGTTGTCCTGAAGTTTCTGCTATTGCATACAACTCATTTCTTTTAGAAGAATTGTTTGAAGAGTTTTTAGAATTTGTCATATCTTAAAGACGCTATTAGGCTCAAATTTTTAATTTGATTAAGCCAAATAAGCAATCATATATAGTTTGTTTATTTTCTTATTTTGTAGTGTAATAAGTCAAGGGTTGTTTTAAATCTTTTGTATCAATTTCAGGAATCAAAACAATGGCAGTAAGAAAAACATATATTTTAAAACTCTATGTTGCTGGAAATACTCCTAATTCAATGAGAGCTTTGAATACTTTAAGAGGAATTTTAGAAAATGAATTTAAAGGGGTTTATGCTTTGAAGGTTATCGATGTACTTAAAGAACCCCAACTTGCAGAGGAAGATAAGATTTTAGCTACCCCAACCTTATCTAAAATTTTACCTCCACCAGTTCGAAAAATAATTGGTGACCTCTCTGATAGAGAGAAAGTTTTAATTGGTTTAGATCTACTTTTTGATGAATTAACAGAAACTGAATATAGTGGAGATAAATAATATATAGAAACCTTTTTTAATTAAAAATAAATTTAATTTTTATTTTTTATTGAAAATTTTCTGAAAAAACCATGAAAAATAAGAAATTTGGTAAATCAAATAAAATGCAGGTACAAAAATTACCTACCGGTATTGAAGGCTTTGATGATGTTTGTAGAGGTGGCCTGCCTGTATCTAGAAGTACTCTCATTAGCGGCACATCAGGGACTGGTAAAACTGTTTTTTCGCTTCAATACTTACACCATGGAATTTGCAATTTTGATGAGCCTGGGATATTCGTTACATTCGAAGAATCACCTTTAGACATAATAAGAAACGCTGCTAGCTTCGGATGGGATTTACAAGAATTAATTGATCAAAATAAATTATTTATATTGGATGCCTCTCCAGATCCTGACGGCCAAGATGTTGCGGGTAATTTTGACTTGTCTGGTCTTATTGAGAGAATTAGCTACGCAATAAGAAAATATAAAGCAAAAAGAGTTGCGATAGATTCAATAACTGCAGTTTTTCAACAATATGATGCCATTTACGTTGTGAGAAGAGAAATCTTCAGACTAATAGCAAGATTAAAAGAAATAGGAGTTACAACAGTTATGACTACAGAAAGGGTTGATGATTACGGCCCTATTGCTAGATATGGAGTAGAAGAATTTGTTTCTGATAATGTTGTCTTATTAAGGAATGTTCTAGAGTCAGAGAAGAGAAGAAGAACTTTAGAAGTTTTGAAGTTAAGAGGGACTGTACATATGAAAGGGGAATTCCCATTCACTATGGGTATAGATGGGATAAGTGTGTTTGCTCTTGGGGCAATGAGACTTACGCAAAGATCTTCAAATATTAGAATTAGTTCTGGAGTTAAAGATCTTGATGATATGTGTGGAGGAGGTTATTTTCAAGATTCCATTATCCTCGCCACAGGAGCTACTGGTACTGGTAAGACAATGCTTGTATCAAAGTTTGTAGAAGATGCTTATGACAACAATGAAAGAGCAATACTTTTCGCATATGAAGAATCTAGGGCTCAATTGCTTAGGAATGCAACTAGTTGGGGCATAGACTTTGAAAAGATGGAAAGTGATGGGTTATTAAAAATCATTTGTGCATATCCTGAATCAACTGGTTTGGAAGATCACTTGCAAATTATAAAAACGCAAATTAATCAATTTAAACCAAAGAGAATGGCAATAGATTCTCTATCCGCATTGGCCAGAGGTGTAAGTTTGAACGCATTTAGACAGTTTGTAATTGCAGTAACTGGTTATACAAAACAAGAAGAGATAGCTGGTTTTTTTACTAATACTGCAGAAGAATTTATGGGAAGTCATTCTATTACTGATTCTCACATATCAACCATTACAGATACTATCTTGTTACTTCAATATGTGGAAATAAAAGGAGAGATGGCTAGAGCTTTAAATGTTTTTAAAATGCGGGGATCATGGCATGATAAACGAATAAGAGAATTTATTATTACAAATCGAGGACCTGAAATAAAAGATTCTTTCTCTAACTTTGAACAGATATTTAGTGGTGCCCCTCATAGAATTGTGCCTGATCAAAATATTCAAAATGTTTTTAAAGGGTTAGATAATAATTAGATAATTTCGCTGATTTCAGAGCTTGAAAAGTTATCTGTATTGTTAATAGTTTGAGTCAACAATTCATCTTTATCAGATTGTGCCAAGGATAAGTCAAACCAAAAGGTTGTTCCAACTCCTATTTCACTAGCCATACGAATTTCTCCGCCATGTTTTTCAATTATCCCTCTCACTATAGATAAACCTAAACCAGTTCCTTGCTCAGTATGAACGGAATTCTCGACCCTATAAAAACGATCAAATATCTTTTCTTGATCAGCTTGAGATATTCCTGATCCTGTATCAGCAATTTCAATTCTTACTTTTGGTAATGGTGAAACTAACTCACATTGTGGAGCTCCATTATCTCTTTTATTTGGGGGTAAGGCAGGACAGGAATCTGGCCAAGTATATGCTCTTATCATTAGGTTGCTGTTTTTTGGACTAAATTTCAATCCATTACCCAGCAAATTATCAAAAACTTGTAAAAGTAAATCAAAATTCCCAAGTATTGAAGGGATAGTTTCTTCTATATCATGTGCCAATGAAACATTTTTTTCTGTAGCATTAAGTCTATAGTTTCTGAGAGTCTGTTCTATTGCTGACTTTATATCCATTTCCTCCAGTTTAATTATTTTCCCTGACTCCAATCTTGATAAATCTAATACATCATTCACAAGTCTTGTTAATCTATCAGTCTCTGAATTGGCAATACCCAGAAATTCGAGTTGTTCTTCATTAGATAGCTGATCTTTTAAATCATATAAGGTCTCTACGTAACTCTTAATGTTAAAAAGTGGTGTCCTTAGTTCATGCGAAACATTACTAATAAATCTGTTTTGTGCCGCATTTAGTTCTACCTCTCTTGTTAAATCTTGAATTGTGACGGCAATGCCTTTTAATTCAACTTTGTTTGTATCTAATACTGATTGTAAGACAATTCTTAAAGTTCTAGCCGGTTCTCCTAAGCTAAACCTTAAATCATCATTCTCCTTTTCTCTGTTTAGGATAGATTCTATATTTGTGTGTAGGTCATTAGATAAAATTTCGGGGATCTCATTTAAAAAATATTTCCCTTCTAAGAATCTTCCTTCCCAACGGAATAGTCTTTTTGCTGTTGGATTAGTAAGTACTATCTTCCCTTTGGCATCAAGTAATATTGCCCCATCAGCCATAGTGGCTATTAGTGATTGCTGCTTTATTTGAGCGGCTTTAAGTTCTTCAATGTTTGCTTCGTCATAATTTTCTAACTGAGTGGCCATTCGGTTAAATCCATTTAAAAGTTCTCCTAAATCTCCTGTCATAGGTATAGAAATTCTGGATTTGAAATTCCCTTTTGAAATTTCCCTAACACCTCTTACTAATTCCCTTACTGGTCTTGTAATTGTCAGTGCATTGAATACAGCTCCAAGTATTACTAAAACCCAAATAGAGATAAAAACTGCTATTGTCACCTCTCTTGTTAGTGCGGCACTGGCTAGGGCTTTTTTATTAGGTGTAACTCCTAAAGCTAAAGTTCCAAGATATTTCCCTTTCCAAAGCATTGGAACAAATACATCTGTTACTTGACCCTGAGGTGTAACATGCTGCCTAACTAGTGGGAATTGTGGTCTTTTCTTTAATTCTGATGGTAGTTTTAATCTTCTAGTGAGCTGAAACTGACTTTCTGAGCTTGTTGGAGTGGCACTAATCGGTATTCCAAGTTGAACTATGTCTTCAGCATCAGTAAAAAATATGTAACGTAGATTTCGACTTGATCTCCAAAACTTTTCAGCTACATTTGAAATCTCTTTTTTTTGGTTATTAGCAACTAATTCTGTGATATTTCCGGATAACAATAATCCAAGATCTCGAGCATATCTAGTATCATTCATTCCAGCATCTCTTTGAATGCTATTTAGTGCAAAAAAAGTTATTCCTGTCATTAGTAGGCTTACCACGAGAGTTGCTATTGCTAACAATTTAGTTCTTAAACTAAACCCACTCCACCAAGAAAAAAGGCTATTAATCCAATCGTTATTATTAATATCTTCATTATCGGCGTTGTTATATTGTCTACTTTCTCGATTATTGGTATCTACCACAAGCTTAATTCTCCTTAGAAAAGTTTTTTCTTACTTGATGACCTATATCTTTTCTAAAGTAAATACCATCAAAATTTATTTCTTTTAAATTCTTGTATGCTTTATTAAAAACCATATCAAAATCTTTATCTTGACAGACAATACTTAAGACTCTTCCTCCATCAGTTAGTAATTCCCCATTTTTACTTAGAGAAGTACCTGAGTCGAAAATCTGACAATCAGTTGAGTCAATTTTTCCTATTTTTATTGGAAAGCCAATTTTATATTCGTTAGGGTAACCCTTTGAGGTCGCTATTACACAACCACTAACCTTATCATGACGATCAATTTTTTCTTGCCCAGTTAAATTTCCCATCGAGCATTTTTCTAAAAGAAATAAAAAATCTTGATCCATCAAAGGCATGATTGTTTGGCATTCTGGATCACCAAATCTGCAATTATATTCTATAACTTTGGGTCCAGAAGTTGTGAGCATCAATCCAAAATAAATTACGCCTTTATAATCAATATTTCTTTTATTTAGTTCATTTATTGTGGGTTCAATGATCTCTTTGATGATTCTGTTAAGGGAATCTTCTGTTAATAGTGGGGCAGGAGAGTAAGCTCCCATCCCTCCAGTATTTGGACCTTTATCTTTCTCATTGAGGCGTTTATGATCTTGTGCAGTTGGAAGTAATATGTATCTCTGTCCATCACAAAGAGCAAAAACTGAAACTTCTGGACCCTGAATTTTTTCTTCTAAAACAACCACGTTACCAGAGTTTCCAAACTTACCATTGAAGATTGATTCTGCTGCTTTAAAACATTCATCTTTTGAATGGGGAATAAAAACACCTTTACCTGAAGCCAGACCATCCGCTTTCACTACTAGAGGAAAAGGTGATGAATGGATAATTTTTTTTGCTTCTTCTAGAGAATTGACTTTCCAAAAGTTTGCGGTTGGAATATTTGCGTTTTGCATAAATTCCTTTGCCCAAGATTTGCTATATTCTAATTTTGCTCCATCTTTACCAGGGCCAAACACTTTAAAGTCTTTTTTGCGAAGAAAGTCAGCTAATCCATTCGCTAAAGGTATTTCTGGTCCTATTACAATTAAATCTATTTTTAAAAAAGCAAGCTTTTTAACCAATTCAGTTTTATTGTTTATGTCAATTTTTATTCTTTCACATTTTTTTATTCTTTCTGATCCAGCGTTACCAGGTATTAAATAAACTTTTCTGACTGATTCATTTTTTTGAATAGCCCAAGCCAAAGAATTTTCTCTCCCACCATTGCCAATTATTAAAATATTTTTTAACCTACTGATGGTCTTAGAACTTTTTGAATTAATACTCATAAGTTTGTTTTTGAAGGTTATGAGGTTTCGATAAATAATCAGTTAAAATAAATTAAACTGTTTTTTAAAAATGTATCTCCAATAAATATGTTAATTAAAAATCGTACTTTTAGTGATCAAATGAGGTCTTAAATTAATGAATAATAAATATGAATTGCTTTACGAAGGGAAAGCAAAAAAAGTATTTTCTCATGATGATGCAGATAAAGTAATAATTGAATTTAAAGATGATGCTACGGCTTTTAATGCGATGAAAAAAGCTAAATTTGAAGGGAAGGGTAAACTGAATTGCCAAATAAGTGCAAGAATTTTTGAACTACTTGTGAATAATAATATTCCAACTCATTTTCTTGAACTTAAAAATCAAAATACAATGATTGCACAAAAAATAAAAGTAATTCCCTTAGAAATTGTTCTTAGAAATACTGCCTATGGTTCTTTGTGTAAACAAACGACTATTAAATCCGGGACTGCCCTTGAAAAACCATTAATTGATATTTACCTTAAAAATGATGAACTTAATGATCCGCTAATTACAAAAGATAGAATTGAATTAATGAACATACTAAGCTCCAACGATTTGGATTTAATAATAGAATTAACTTTAAAAATTAATGGGATCCTGAAAAGTTTTTTTAAAAATATTCAGCTTCAACTTGTAGATTTTAAGTTGGAGTTTGGTTATGATTTTAAAAAAAATATTCTTCTTGGGGACGAAATAAGCCCCGATAATTGTAGATTGTGGGATCTCAATCAGAAAAATGATATAATTGTAAGTCTAGACAAAGACATATTTAGGAATGATTTAGGTGGTCTAATTGAAGCTTATAGTGAAATTAACAGAAGAATAAATGATTTCATTTAACTCAATTCAATTAATAATGTTTTATTTACTTTAATCAAAAATTCTATGCCAAAACATTTTTTAAAATTTAGAAAGGTTTTTACAAATATTGCTTGTTCACCCTTAATTTTGTTATCAAATAATTCAGAACTAGCTGCCAAGTATTCGCAAAATGAAGATGAACAATCGATATCAATATTGGAAATAAACAATATTAACAATGTTTTATTTCAAGGATTTGATATTAAACAAGAGAAAAATTTCTTTGTTGCAGAAAATCAAAAAAACATTAATCAAGAAAGAGTTCTTATCTCAGAAATAATTATCGAAGGTTGGGAAAATCATCCTGAGGGTAGAAAACTTGAATTGGCTGCATATGATTCTATGAGTATCAAACCAGGAAGTATTGTTGATAATCAAATCTTAAAAAAAGACCTAAATTCAATATATGCTAGTGGTTGGTTTTCAGGAGTCAAAATAAAGTCTCAAGATGGACCATTAGGAGTGATGCTAATTGTAAATGTAGTGCCAAATCCAATTTTGACGAAAGTTCAACTTAATCCAATAAATTCTGTAATACCTAATTCATACGTAGATGAGATTTTTAGTAATTTTTATGGCACAACTCTTAACCTAAATGAATTACAAAATAAGATAGAAATAATAAAAAAGCGTTATGAAAGTGAAGGTTATTCTTTAGCTAGAATAAATGGCCCAGATAGAATCTCTGAAAACGGGATAGTAACATTAAATGTTTCTGAGGGTATTATATCTGATATAAAATTAAGATTTCCAGGATCTGATGGTGAATCTATTATCGATGGAAAACCTAGAAAAGGGAAAACAAAAGACTGGGTGATAAAAAGAGAGTTAAAAACGCAACCAGGCACTATATTTAATAGAAAAACTTTGGAAGCAGATATCAAAAGGCTATATGCCACATCATTATTTGATGATGTCAAGGTATCTCTTGGTCCAGATAATCTCAATCCTGGCCAAGTCATGATTTTTTTAGATTTAAGCGAGCAAAGAACAGGATCATTAACAGGTGGCCTTGGTTATAGTAATAGTTCAGGTATCTTTGCCTCAATTGGTTTGCAGGAGACTAATACACTAGGTAGAGCATGGTCTACAAATATCAACCTAAATTTTGGAGAATATTCAACAACCTATAATTTTTCTTTATCTGATCCATGGATTAAAGGAGATAAACATAAAACTTCTTTTAGAACAAATGTTTTTCTAAGTAGAGATTATCCACAAGAATTTAAAAGTGAAAATAATGGGCGTATATACGCTGTAGATGATACAAATACTTCAACTTCTGATACTTTTTCATCAATAGTTTTGGAAAAAACTGGGGGTGGATTTTCTTTCTCAAGACCTCTTAATGGTGGAGATCCATTCAAGGCGGCTAAATGGAGAGTTCTTGCTGGTATGAATTTTAAGAAAGTAAAGATGATTGATGGCAGTGGGAATAAAAAACCTTATGGTGATTTAACCCCAACTACAGGTAATGTAAGCGATATTATCTGCATCGGATTTAACCCAAATGATGGTTCATGCCCTGCGGAAAACACATTAGTAAGTTTTATCGCAAGCACATCTAGAAACAATTTGAATAATTCTATAAACCCAACTTCAGGAAATAAATTAAGCTTTGGCACTGAACAGTTTGTTTCAATGGGTGAAAACTCTCCAACTTTCAATAGAATGAGAGCCTCATTTTCACATTTTATACCAACAAAATTGATAAATTTAACCAAAGGATGTAGGTCTAGTAATGCGACTAGTGAAGATTGTCCACAAGCTATAGGTTTTCAATTTAAGGCTGGAACTATTATTGGAGAACTACCTCCTTATGAAGCATTTTGTATGGGAGGAACATCATCTGTAAGGGGTTGGGGATCTTGTGATTTGGCTGTAAGTAAAAGTTTTGTTGAGGGCACAGCAGAATATAGATTCCCTGTTTGGCGAATGCTATCAGGAGCTTTATTCGTTGATGCAGGAAGTGATTTAGGCTCTCAAGAGGATGTCCCAGGAAAACCTGGTAAGTTATTGCAGAAATCTGGTTCTGGTTATTCAGTAGGTGGGGGAGTCGGAATAAAAACCCCAATTGGTCCATTAAGATTAGATGTTGCCAGTAAGGACCTAAGTGGAGATTGGAGATATACACTTGGAGTTGGATGGAAGTTTTAAGTGTTTTCTTGGTCAACTAATTATGATTATTGCTATACCCTGGCTGGTGTTATCTCCAGGGAAGGTGTAGGCCTTCATAGTGGAGAGAAAACAAGCGTTACAATTTCTTCTTATGAAAAAGAAGGATTTCATATCTCTTTTAGGGACAAGCCTAAAAAGATTTTTAAGCTAACACAAGATTTAATTGGAAGTACGATGCTTTGTACGGCAATTAAATTAGGAAGTAGAAATTTATATACTGTCGAACATTTATTAGCTTCATTGGCTGGATGTGGTTTAAGTTATATTCATATTGAGGTTGATGGCAAAGAGATCCCGCTTTTAGATGGATCCGCAATACAGTGGGTTAGAGCTTTTGAAGAAGTAGGAATAAAAAAGGTACCTAAACCAGATAATTTTTTTCTAGAGATTAATAAATCAATAATTTTAAATAGAGAAGGCTCAGTTATAGCTGCTACACCCTCTGAAAAAACTACAATTATATCTACTATCAGTTTTCCCTATAAAGCAATTGGAAATCAAACTTATGTGATTGATTTAAATCCAAAAAGTTTCGTTGAAATGATTGCTCCAGCAAGAACATTTGGTTTTAAAGATCAATTCCAAGAATTAAGTGAACTTGGATTGATAAAAGGAGGAAGTTTAGAAAATGCTCTTGTTTGTAATGGTGATGAATGGGTTAATCCACCATTAAGATTTGATAATGAACCAATAAGACATAAAATTTTAGACCTTATTGGGGACTTGGCTTTGGTAGGGTTACCTAAGGCACAAATTTTAGTTTATAAAGGATCACATTCTTTAAATGCTTTATTGGCCTCATCGCTAAAAAATTAACTTTATCTTTAATTGTTTTGGAAAAGAAATTATCCAGTGAAAATAATCAACTTTCCTCTGAGAAAATACTAGGTTTATTACCTCATAGGTATCCTTTTGCTCTTGTGGATAAAGTAATAGAGCATATTCCTGGGGAGAGGGCTGTTGCAGTAAAAAATGTAACTATAAATGAGCCTCAATTTCAAGGACATTTTCCTGAAAGGCCTATAATGCCAGGTGTTCTTATTGTTGAATCAATGGCTCAAGTTGGAGGAATAATAGTAACGCAAATGGCCGATCTCCCTAAAGGACTTTTCGTCTTTGCGGGAATAAATAATGTTAAATTCAGAAAACCTGTTGTGCCTGGAGATCAATTGATAATTACTTGTGAATTACTGAGTATTAAAAGACAAAGATTTGGAAAGATTAAAGGTGAGGCCAACGTAGATGGGAAGTTGGTTTGCGCTGGTGAATTAATGTTCTCATTAGTTGATTAGTTATATGGAGAATCAAAATACTGAATTACAGTCAAGCTTTAGTGGTGTAAAAGTTCACCCTAATGCTTTTGTTGATCCAAGTGCCGAATTACATGATGGAGTTATTATCTCTCAAGGAGCTATTGTCGGTCCTAATGTGATAATTGGGAAAGGAACAGAAATAGGACCAAATGCTGTTATTACTGGAAGAACTCAACTTGGTATTAAAAATAAAGTTTTCCCAAATGTGTGCATAGGTCTGGATCCTCAAGATCTTAAATATAAAGGGGCTCCTACTGAAGTAATTATTGGAGATAATAATACTTTTAGAGAATGCGTAACTATTAATAAGGCGACCGATGAAGGAGAAAAAACTATTATTGGCAATAATAATTTGTTAATGGCATACACTCACATAGGCCATAATTGTGAACTTGGGAATAGGATAGTTTTATCAAATAGTGTTCAAGTTGCAGGCCATGTAAAGGTTGAAGACAAAGCTATTATTGGTGGTTGTTTAGGTATTCATCAATTTGTACATATTGGATATTTAGCAATGATTGGAGGGATGACGAGAGTTGATAGAGACGTACCGCCTTTTTGTTTAGCCGAAGGACATCCAGGAAGATTGAGAGGTTTGAATAGGATTGGAATTAAAAGAAGTGGTTTGATGGAAAATAAGGACTTCGATTTAAAACTTTTGCAAAGTACTTGGAATTTACTTTTTAAGTCCAATAACGTAATTGCTGACGCATTGGATATGGCAATAAAATGCAAATTAGATCTTTCTTCAACAAAATTATGTGATTTTTTAAAAGATTCAATATCAAAAGAAAGACGCGGGCCAATGCCTTTTATAAATTAATGAATAAAAAGATATTTATCAGTACCGGGGAAGTCTCTGGAGATTTACATGGCAGTTTATTGTCAAAAGCATTATTTGATGAAGCTAGAAAATATGCAATTAACTTAGAGATCTATGGACTAGGCGGCGAAAAGATGAAGAATGAAGGAGTTCAAATTATTCAAGATACTACATCAATAAGTGCGATAGGAATATGGGAGATTTTACCTCTAATTCTTCCTATGATGAAAGTTCAGAAAAAATTTTATAAATCCATAAAGAAGTTACGTCCAAATTGTTTAATATTGATCGACTATATGGGACCTAATATTAAAATTGGGTCAAAATTAAAAAGATCGAGAAATAATTTTCCTATTTACTATTATATTGCTCCTCAAGAATGGGCATGGAGATTTGGTAACAATAGCACTACAAATTTAATTAATTTTTCAGATAAAATTTTTGCGATTTTTAAGCAGGAAGCAAACTTTTATAAGAGGCGGGGAGGAAATGTTTTTTGGGTTGGACATCCAATGATTGATTTGACGAAAAAACTACCTTCGAAGAAAGATTCGAGAACAATTTTGGAACTTCGACCAAATCAGAATATCTTACTTTTAATGCCTGCATCAAGACCCCAAGAGTTGAGATATATATTACCTACCTTCTTGAAAACTGCAAAACAATTACAATTAAGATATCCAACCCTTGTTGTATACATACCATCCTGTAGGAGAGTTTTTGATAAAAGATTTAGAAATGGTTTGGATAAATATAAAATCAAAGGAAAGGTTATTTCTCAAAAAGATAATTCCGAATTGATGCTTTATATTTATGCATTAACAAAACTAGCATTATGTAAATCTGGCACAGTTAATATGGAATTGGCTTTATATGGAATACCACAGATTGTTGGATATAGAGTGAGTAGAGTTACCGCTTTTATTGCAAAAAAAATTCTCAATTTTAAGGTGAGGTTTATTTCTCCTGTGAATCTTTTAGTTAAGAAATTAGTAATACCAGAGTTTGTCCAGAAAAATTTTAATGAAAAGAAAATTTTTTATAAAGCTTGCAGGATTATCGATCTGAAATCAGAAAAAGCAAAAATCAAAAAAGGTTATACTCTTTTGAAAAAAGAATTAGGGGATGAAGGAGTAGTTGAAAGAGCAGCCAAAGAAATTATTAATTCCATAATTTGAACTTTATAATAAAAAAATGAAATATTTTTTACCTTTAATAATTGTTTTTTCAATATTAATTAACCCTTTAAATACTTTTGCAGAAGAATTGATTCTTGCCGGGGGTTGTTTTTGGTGTTTAGAGCATGATTTAGAGTCCCTAAATGGGATAAATTTTGTAAAAAGTGGCTATTCAGGAGGGGATTTACAAAATCCTACCTACGAAAATCATGATGGCCATCAGGAAGTGGTTTTAGTTGAATATGACTCTAACTTAGTAAGTTTACCTGAGATACTTAGGCTTTATTTGAGAAATATTGATCCTCTTGACGGTAATGGTCAATTTTGTGATCGTGGAGATTCTTACAGGCCTGTGATTTTTTACAAAGATACAACCGAGGAAAGTTATGCAAAAAATGCAATTATTTCGGCTTCTAGTGAATTGCGAGTGCCATTAGAAAAAATATCTGTAGAACTAAAATCAAAAGGTCAATTTTGGTTAGCTGAAGAATATCATCAAAATTTTGCTGAGAGAAATGAATTAAAATATAAGTTCTATAGATTCTCATGTGGCAGAGATCAGAGGTTGGATAAGTTATGGGGGGATAACGCTAGATCAACAAATCTTTGGACTGAATGATTTTAAATATAATTATTTATTTTTAATCCATTGAACAAGAGTTTTAACTCCAAAACCGGTTGCACCTGATGGATTAATCCCCTTATTCTTATCTGTCCAACAAGTCCCAGCTATATCGATATGAGCCCATTTAATATGTTTATCAAAGAATTCCTCTAAAAACAAAGCAGCAGTTATTGACCCACCCGCTCTAGGACCTGTATTTTTCATATCAGCTATATGAGACTTTAACCCTTCTTTATAAGATTTTTGTAAAGGCATTTGCCATAATTCTTCTCCAGCCTGTACTGATGCAGCTTTTATATCATTTGCTAGATCATTATTATTGCTCCAGAATCCAGCTACATCATTCCCTAATGCAACAACAATAGCTCCTGTTAAAGTGGCGAGATCTATTATTGAATCTGGTTTTAAATTGGATGCGTAAGTTAAAGCATCAGCTAATGTGAGCCTACCCTCTGCATCAGTGTTATTAATTTCAATTGTCTTACCATTAGATGCCTCAACTACATCTCCAGGATGTACTGCAGATCCATTTATCATGTTTTCGCAAGCTGCCACAATAAAATGTATTTCTAATCCCTTTGGTTTTATTGCTCCAAGTGCTTTTGCTGCTCCTAAAACTGCAGCGCTTCCCCCCATATCATATTTCATCATTTCAATTTGAGAGGCTCCTACTTTCAGGTTGTATCCTCCAGAATCAAAGGTTAAACCCTTCCCAACAAGCGCAATCTTTTCTTTTATAGGCCCCTCTGACTTCAAAGTAAGATGTATAAATTTAGGATCTAGATCAGAACCTTTTGCTACAGCTAAATATGCACCCATCCCTAAATCTTCACATTCTTTTGCCTCTAAAATTTTTACTCCCAATCCATGATCTTGAGCTATTTGAGAGGCTTGCATAGACATTTCGTGGGGCGTAAGACTGTTTGGAGGTGCGGCTACAAGTCTCCTGGCTAGTTCTACACCTTCACATATTTTTTCGGTCTCTTCAAAGCTAATATTCTCAAATTCTTTTAAATTCAAAAACTCTATTTCTTTAAGCACTTTATTTTCATCTTTTTTCTTATTGAATCTATTATCCTTATAAGCAGATAATCTGACTGACTCTGCTAATTGATTTATTTCTAGTTGTGAATTTATTAATTCCCAAGGTAGAAAGATGCTGATTTTTTCATTTTTATCAACTGTTTTTCTAATTAGATTTCCAATGGAGTTTTCTATATCACTTTTATTTAGGTTTTTTGATTTGCCAAGACCAACTATGATTAAAGTTTCTAATTTTTGATCTAAAAATTCAAAGCTTAAAGTTTTTCCTTTTTCTCCTTTGAATTTTTTCTGAGTAACTTTTTTTAGTAATAATTTTGGTTCAACAACAAATTTTATGTTTTCAAGTTGGCTTGCAATTTCTTCCTCTAAAACTCCAAAAATTAATGAAGCACCTTGCCAGTTATCTAGATTTTTTTGAAATGTGGAAAATTGCATTTGTAAAATGGATTTAATTAACTTTTAGTTGTTTGTGAAAGTAGTTGCCCACCTATCTCGGGTTTCTTTATTAAAAGGTGGTAACCATAAATATATCAGTTGCTGTTCTAATTTACGTCTTAATTTTACTTCTTTCGGCACATCTAAGAAGAAACGAATATCTTGGTCACTTGAGAGATTGTTATAAGCTAAGGCTTCTTTATAGTTCATGAGGTAATTTTTACAGTCATGTTCTCCCTTCCATCTTTTATTTGCTGAATTTGTTTCACCTATATAAAGGATTATTTTAGAACTATCCATCGAGTCAATTACAAAATACATTGCTGGACCATTGTGTATATATTGATTGGTTCTCCAAAAGTTCAATGATAATGGCTGCAGCGAAAAAGGATCAATTTTTCTTTCATTGGAAATTGTATTTATAGGAAGACTTGTTTGGTGCAAAGTTTTATTGTGAGTATCTTTTGAAATCTTGAATTGGTGATTATGGATTCTATCTCTCCATTCAGTTAAGATTTCGCCTTTGATTTTTAGATTATTTGAGTTTTGAAAATTAATTGATGTATTTACATTTGCACCAAATAATTCAAATTGTCTATTTTGTTTTGGAATATTATTTATGTTGAATTTTTCCAATATTTATGAAATATGTCTACTAAATTTAATTCTGAAAAAATATAAATCAAAGAATTATTTATAAACTAAAATTTATTAATGTTCTAATCAATTTAAAAGATTCTTGTCATTTTGTAATTGAGCTTTAATCTTGCGAAGTAAAAAAATAGAAATGGGATTTTTTGAGCAGGAAAAAATGCAAGAAAAGATATTTTTATTTTTTAGTTTTAAAGAGCCCATGAAAAACTTTTCATAAGCTTGAGTTTTTGAATATTTTTAAATATGAATTATATTTTTTATATAAAGATATAAACGAAAGATCAAAAGCAAAACAATATCTAAAAGAAGCATTAGATCATTATTCAAAAGCAATTTCTATAGCTCCTTAACAAGAAGAGGTTGAAAATTTGGAATTAGATAGGGATCTCGATCTGATAAGCCCTGCTGATGTTTATAGAGCCAGAGGTGACGTATATAATTTTATGAATAATAAGTGGAAGAAAGCTTGTAGTGATTCGAAGGTTGCTAAAAAACTTGGTGATGAGGGAGCTCGAGATAATTTCAGAATCTTTAAATGTTGATATTGTGTATGCTGAAAAAATTAATGAATCAAACAATCATTTTTTTGATGTAAAATAGATTATATTAAAAATTCAAGTTTTAATTTGAACTTTCTTTGAACTTTTTTTAAAATGTCAGTAATCATCACAGTTCAAAATTTAGAAGTTCAAACTTTGAACTATATGAAATCAATCAGAAGCATTGCAAATAAAGGAGTTTACTAGTATGGGATTCTTTGAGTCAGACATCGTTCAAGAAGAAGCTAAAAAGCTTTTTACTGATTACCAAGAACTTATGAAACTTGGCTCTGATTATGGAAAATTTGACAGAGAAGGTAAAAAAATGTTTATAAAAAAAATGGAATCTCTAATGGACCGTTATAAGGTTTTTATGAAGAGATTTGAATTGTCTGAGGATTTTCAAGCAAAAATGACAGTAGAACAATTAAAAACACAATTAAGCCAATTTGGTATTACTCCTGATCAAATGTTTGATCAAATGAATAAAACCTTAATAAGAATGAAGGATGAACTTGATAAAACTTCTTAAATTTAACAGTTAAAGCTACATGTCTGATCAATTAATATTGCCATCATGGCTGACAAGAGGAATAGAAGAATACTTTCCAATTAAGGGTACTGATAATACTTTTTCGGAGATAATTGATAATGCGAAAAAAAATAATAAAAAATTAAGGGTTAAACTCGGAATCGATCCAACTGGAACCGATATCCACCTCGGGCATAGCATATTGTTTAAAAAACTTAGGGCATTCCAAGATAATGGACATATTGCAGTTTTAATTATTGGTGATTTTACTGCTCAAATAGGAGACCCAACTGGAAAAAATAAAACAAGAGTGCAGTTATCGGAGAAACAAGTTAAGGATAATGCAAAAACATACTTGTCCCAACTAGGAATGGGGAAGCCAGCTAATGAATCTATTTTAGATTTTGATTCAAAAGATAGAATAGAAATTAGATATAACAGTGAATGGTTAAAAGATTTAAATCTTAATTCGATAATTGAATTAATGGGGAGTGCAACAGTTAGTCAAATGCTAGCTAAGGAGGAATTTAATAAAAGGTACACTTCACAAGTTCCAATTGCTTTGCATGAATTTTTATATCCACTATTACAAGGTTACGATTCGGTAGTTGTTCAATCAGATATTGAGCTTGGAGGTACAGATCAGAAATTTAATATTGCAATAGGAAGAGATCTTCAAAGGTATTTTAAACAAGAACCTCAATTTGGTGTTCTGTTGCCAATTTTGACAGGTTTAGATGGAATTAAGAAGATGAGTAAATCTGAATTTAACACTGTAGGTTTGACTGATGATTCTCTTACAATGTTTTCAAAGTTAGAAAAAGTACCCGACAATATAATACCTACCTATTTTGAATTACTTACTGAATTAGATTTGAGTTTTCTTGAAAACTCAAATCCTCGTGAATTACAGAGAAAAATGGCTTTAGAAGTTACGACTTTATTCCATGGGGCTGAAGAAGCATTAAAGGCGCAATCGAACTGCGAAAAAATATTCCTTGGAAACAAAGAAGAAGTTGGAGATATTCCAGAGATTTCATTAAAAGAAATAGTTTTTCCAGTTAAGTTTTTTTACTTGTTAAGTGCTCTAAAACTTTTCAAATCTAGCAGTGAATCCAAAAGATCTATCAAAGGTGGAGGCGTAAAAATTGATAGCCAGAAAGTAATAAATCCTGAGTTAGTGTTTGATTCAAAAAATGATTTGGAAGGGAAGATTTTGCAAATTGGAAAAAAAATAATTAAGAGGTTTGAAAACTGAAAATTGATGAATAACAGATTTAATTCAGAAGATAAAATAATATTGGCAATTGATGGACTAGATCTAAGTCAAGCAAAATTACTTCTAGAAAAATGTCCTAATATTAAGTGGGTGAAAGTTGGTTTAGAGCTTTTTGTTAGGGAAGGTCCAAAAGTTATTGAAATATTAAAAAGTTTAAATAAAAAAATTTTTTTAGACTTAAAATTTCATGATATTCCAAATACCATGCTTGCAGCATGTTTCCAAGTTTCAAAATTAGGGGTTGATATGATTTCTATTCATGCTTCAGCAGGTCTAAAAGCTCTTAAGGCTTCGAAAAAAGCATCTCTAGAAGGAGCTCTCTCAGTCAGTGTAAAACCTCCAGTTGTTGTTGGCATAACTGTATTAACCAGTTTCTCACTTAAAGATTTTCAAACTGATCTTGATAGAAATAATTCAATTGAAGAAAATGTATTGAGACTTGCAAAGTTGTCTTTTGATGCTGGATTAGATGGATGTGTATGCTCCCCTTGGGAGGTAAAAATGTTGAGATCTATTTATAAGGATAATTTTGAACTAATTACACCAGGTATAAGGTTAAAGATTGATAATAAAGATGATCAAAATAGAATTATGACTCCGCATGAAGCTATAGATAATGGCGCTTCTAAATTAGTTATTGGCAGATCAATATCAAAATCTATAGATCCTAATAAAGTTCTAATAGAAATATTTAAATCTATTAATTCTGGTTAATTTTGGATTCTTCTCCCTTTAACAATCTTGTTATGTTTGTTCTATGTTTCCAGATTACTAAAAATGCCACAATTAAACTTATAAAAAAGTATGAGTGCATAAAATTACCGAGGTAAAAAAACATAAAAATAGGAAGTAAGATTGCAGCTGAAATACTTGATAAAGAAACAAATTTAGTTTTTGTTAGGACTATTAAAAAAATGCCAAGAGATGCTAGTCCAACTTTCCAAGAAAGAGCCAAAAACATGCCTAATCCAGTCGCAACAGCTTTCCCTCCTTTACCTCTAAGCCATATTGGCCAAATATGTCCTGAGATAGCGGATATGCCTGCTAAAACTTCTATTAATCCTTGATCGGTGTAATATTGAGCAATTTTTACTGCAATAAGGCCTTTCCCAACGTCAATGATAAAGACAAAAAGTGCTGGCCATTTTCCAACATTTCTTAAGACATTTGTGGCACCTGTAGATCCAGAACCTATAGTTCTTAGATCTATATTTTTGATATATTTCCCAATTAAAAAACCTGTCGGAAGTGATCCTAAAACATAACTTGTAAAGATTATTAAGATATTCATAAAGATTAGTTTAGTTCAAGATCATCGTAAATTTCTTTATCTGATCCGGCAAATGCGACCCATAATGGGAATTGAAGTATTGGAATTTCAACAGAGGTTTCTGCCGCATCAATTATAATAAATGGCAATTCTTCATTGGCTTCTAATCTATCAGCTCTTTCGATGACACCTTCAGGCCTTTCAAAAAGAACAATCCCACTATTAGGTCCAAAGTCATCTCTTGTAAGACCAAGTGAATCTTGAAGAATTCTTCTCCATTCTCCTAATCTTTCAGGCTGCGAGGCTAAGATAAGAGTCTGAAACTGATCTCCATACAATTCGCCAAGAATAGATATTAAACCAGCTGATAATAAGGCATTTTTTTGTCGAGATCCTCGACTTTCTAAAGAACCTCTGCCACCCATATTAAAGAACCAATCATCAATGGTTTCTATATCTGATGAATCAAGACTTCGTCTTAATTTCCAAGGTTCAGCATAAAAATCAGGTTGTCCTGTGAAAGTTGAAAAGCAGTTTCTTATGATCTGCTCATCTGGCTTGAATGTTTCAGAAAGAGCAGGAACATTAACCACATTATTTGTACTGTCTTTCTTTGTTTCATCAAGTGGTGATGGCTTTACGATTATTGGTTGAGAGACTAATTCAAGTTTCTCAACGTTTTGTGAAAGATTCTGTAAAGCCCCAGTTAAGTACTCTTGAAAGCCTTTAACTCTTTTAGCAATATTATCTGAATGTCCTTTAAAGTTTGCCTCAATATCTTTTTCTAATTCAGTTTTTTTTGTTTCTAGCACTTTTATTTCTTTTACTAAAGAGTCTTTTTTTGAAAGGAGATCGCTAAAAATCTCATTAGAAATTTCATCAAAAGGTTTGTTTGCTTTCTCGTTTTTTGAAGCAGTTTTTTTATTTTGCGTGGTATTTTTCTTGCTAATTGGTTTGGTTTTATCATCTGAAATCGACTTATCTATTATTAATTCCTTCTGAGGATGACTGTTTGAAATTTCTTTATTGGTCATTTAAATAATTTTTTGAAGATTAAGCAAAAACTAAATTTTAGGATTTTTTAATTTCCAGGGAGTCAACTTTTTTTAAAAGTTCATCTTTTAATTGTTTTGGATTAAATAATATTGGTAATAAATGAGGACTTGACTTTTCTCTGAAATAAAAAATACCGGGGATTATAGGAAAAAAGAATTTCCAAGATATCCAGTTCTTGAAGGGAAAAGTTCTAATCTCTTTCCCTAATTGTAAAACGATAAAATCATCACTTGTTATTTTTATTCTTAATGTAAATGCTTGAAGTAATAAAAAAAAGCTAAAAGATGCAGAAACTATTGTAGGCCAAGAACCAATATTTAGAAATAAAAGCATAAAACTTAAAACTATTACGATGATTGGCAATTGAAATGATGGTGATATTATTACAGATTCTTCCTTTTCTGATTTAGGGTTAAACATAGACTCATCCAAATAAAATTTGTGTTAGGAACACATCCATTAAAGATACAGTAACAAGAGTCATTACAACCGCTCCTGTTGTACTTGTTCCAACTTCTTTTGGACCACCTTTAGTGGTGAGTCCATATCCACAAGCAATAATTGAAATAAGTAACCCAAACACTACAGATTTTATCAACATTGAAGTTAAGTCTGTACTGGTTAAGCTTACATTACCTGATCTTACAGATGTCCAAAAAACTATTGGAGGAACTTTATAAAAAATTGTGCTCCAAATTTGTCCACTCCACAAAGACACAGATAAAAATAAAAGACACTGTATCGGAGACATTATTACCATTGATAGCAACCTTGGAACTACCAAATATTGGACTGGTTCTGTTCTTAACATTGTTATGGCTTCAATTTGTTCTGTAACTTTCATAGTACCTAGTTGAGCAGCATAAGCTGTGGCAACCTTCCCAGTCATTAAGGTAGCAGTTAGAAGAGGTGCCATTTCTCTTGCCATTCCTACTGCTAATAAACCTCCTATTTCACTTGAAACTCCCATACTTGTCAGTTGTGATGCAACTTGAATATTAAATACTGTACCTGCAGCAATTCCTGTAATTAATACAATTAACAAACTTCCCGGACCTGACTCCATTAGTTGATCAAAGAGATCATTCTTTGAAATTTTACCTTTAAAGATAAAATTAATTGCTTGCCCACCAATGATTAGGCTGCTTAGGAGTCTTTTGAAAAACCTAGGATAATACATATTTCTATATTAGTTCGTAATTAATTCTTGATCCCATTTTCGCATAATTAATAGACCCCAGTAGACAAGTATAGAAGGTATTAAACCCATGCAAATCCTTACTGTTATTAATGCAGAATCTGGTTGAGTGATATCAATAATTCCCTGACAGGCTGCTTGCTTGAACCCAGTAAGAGTAAGAAGATAACCAAATAATCCTACGCTTAAAGCAATACCTAATTTTTGGCATAAAACCATCCAAGCAGTATAAATTCCTGCGGCCTTCTCCGGGTCATGATCAATAGCGTCTGGCAATAAAGACCAAGGTATTAAATATGCTGTTGATGCACCAAAACCAACAAATAATATTGTGAGAAATAAAGCTAACATTTTTATAGAATCAATATTGAAATTAGTAATTTCAAAATTATTTGACAATGGAGGTAATATCATTGCAATCAAGCAACCACCAATCCATATAAGTCCACCTATTTTTAATGCTTTAATTCTTCCATATTTATTAGAATAAAAGCTCCAGACTTGCAATCCTAACAGAGCACTTATTTGGAAAGGAATGATAATCCAAAAGGATATCCCTCTTGGTACATTCATTACTTGTTGCAAATATATTAATGAAACTGTTTGCATTAACTGAAGTCCACACCAGAGAAGTAAATAAAGATATATCACTTTTATAAAAATTTTATTTTTTAAAATACGCTTGAATTGATTTTTTATTGGCTGTATTTTATTGATAGGCTTTCTTGCGATCTTTGCATATGGAGCTAGGCCCCAAGTAGAAAGTAAAGTTATTAGTGTAACGATCGTGCCAGATATTCTTCCCATAGTTAGGTAACCAGTATCTCCCTTTGTTAGAAATATTGCACCTACAGTTAATCCTGTTAGAGAAGCTAATATTGAGCCTGTAAATCTGGCGGCGTTAAGTCTAGTTCTTATATTTTCATCTTCACTAATTTCTGTGGATAATGCTCCATAAGGAAGATTTACAGATGTATAGGCTGTCATATACAAAATTGATGTGCATATGTAATAAAAAGTCTTTTCTCTGATGCTGTAATTATTGGGTATCCACCACATTGCAGCTAAAAAAATTCCCAAAGGAAGTGATGCTCCAATCATCCAAGGTAGTCTTGGCCCCCATCTTGATTGGGTATGGTCGCTCATCCAGCCAATCAAAGGATCATTAATTGCATCCCAAAGCTTGATTATCATCAAGATAGAACTCGCTATCCAAGGGGGTAATCCAGCCGCACAAGTAAAGAATGGGAATAGGTAAAAACCAAATTGAGCATTAGCAAGCCCTGTCCCAGCATCTCCAAGCCCGTAGGAAAGCATTAATCTTGTTCTTGATCCTGATATATTTTTTGAGTGTGAATTTTCCAATCTTTTTAAGTTGTTGATTGTTTGATAATGTATTATTGCAATGGTAATTCTAATACTTTTTGCGGGCGTGGTTTAGTGGTAAAACCTCAGCCTTCCAAGCTGAAGATGCGGGTTCGATTCCCGCCGCCCGCTTTTAGAATATATTATTTTTTGCTCCAAATACTTCTTCTGAAATAATTAATAGAGAGCTTCTACTCTTTATTGAAACAGTTTCTTCATTAACAGTTGAGGGTTCAAAAATCTCAGACTTGCTAGTATCAATAACGTTTAGCCAATTATAGTTACATTTTGGTAAGGGAAAATCGATACTTTTTGAATATGCATTTAAACCTATCCAGACTAAAGGATTAGTTTTGCCTTTATTAATGCTAAAAGCAACTGTGTGAGACCAACTACTCCAATCGGGGCTATTTAACTTTGTTCCATGCCAATGATATCTTGGAGTGTTTTCATCGTTCTGCTTGTGAGGTAATAATGATGGATTAAAAATCTTTATAAGTTTTTTTCGAATTTTTATAACGTATTTAAAATATTCTAATAATTCCAAATCTTGTTGACTATGATCCCAATTCATCCAACCCAATAAATTATTTTGGCACCAAGAATTATTGTTACCTCCTTGGGACCTTCCTATTTCATCGCCCATTAATAGCATTGGAACACCTTTAGAGATAAGTAAACTAAGAATAAGATTTTTCTGTTGTCTTTTTCTTAAATCATTGATTAATAAGTTTGTAGTTGGCCCCTCTATCCCATGATTCCAAGAATTGTTATGGTTATCCCCATCTTTATTATGTTCTTTATTAGCAAAATTATGTTTTCTATTGAATGTTAATAAATCTTTTAGGGTGAAGCCATCATGTGAAGTAATAAAATTTATTGATTTTGGGAAAATATTATCTTCTTTATAAATAGATGGACTACCTTTTATTTTATCGCTTATATTCCAAGCTGTATCTTTATCTCCCTTCCAAAATCTCCGCAAGTCATCTCTAAAATGACCATTCCAAGTGAAAGTATTCTTAGATGGGAAATCACCTAATTTATATAAACCACCACAATCCCATGGTTCACTTATCAACTTAATATCAATAAGTTCTGGTTCACATTCTATATCTTCAAAAATTGGAGGATTATCTAGTGGCGAAAGATTTTCTCCTCTGGATAGTGCAATTCCTAAATCAAATCTAAAACCATCAACTCCTAATTCACTTGCCCAACATTTTAATGATTCAATTATTATTTTTCTAACTAATCCTCTGTTCGCTGCAATAGTATTCCCACACCCAGAGACGTCCTGATAATTTTTATCTTTTCCAATGAAGTAATAAAGATTTTCATCTATACCTTTCCAAGATATTACGGGCCCTTGAGAATCCCCCTCAGAAGTGTGATTGTATACAACATCTAAGATGACTTCAATGTCTGCTTTATGACATTCCTCTACTAATCTTCTAAATTCCTCTCTATTCTTTTCGGCGGATTCATTCGTAAGATATTCAAAATGCGGAGTAAACCAATTAATTGGACTATAACCCCAAAAATTTTTTAAACCATTTGGTGCATCAGTTGGATCAAAACAAAAAATTGGAAGTAATTCAATTGCTGTAATACCTAGTTCTTTGAGATACGGAATTTTTTTTAAAAACTTCTTAAAACAACTTTCATCTTTATCCGTTGATTCAGTGAAGGCTTTGATGTGTAGTTCATAAATAATTGTTTCTTCCCAAGAATGTTTCGGTCTTGGATAATCTTTAAAATTAAATGGTTTTCTATCGCAAACAACGCTTTTAAGACAAGAATTGGTATTTTCTTGCGTTTTCAATGCATTTTTTCTTTTATAAATTCCCCATCCAGTAATACCCCTTGAACAAGGATCAAGTAAAACTTTTTTTTCGTAGTTATTATTAACCCCATTATTTTTCTGTTTTATTCTAAAAGCATAAATACAACCTTTATTTAAATTTTTTATTTCAGCATGCCAGTAAGGTCCAGTATTATTATTATGATCTAGTTTCAATATACTTTTTGGGGAAATAGAGTCCTCTTTTTCAAACAATAATATTTCTACATATTCTGCATTTGTGGCAATTAGGGAAAAATTAACTCCTTGTGAAGTTAGAGAACTTCCTAAAGGGAATGGTTTACCTTTATTGATATGATTCACTGTCTCTTTATCATTGATTAATTAAATATTTAGATAATTTATTCAAATTACTGATATTTGAATAATAGATGCAAAATTTAAAAAAAAACTCAAATTTAAGGTTTCACTAATCAACTTTATTGAATCCTAGAGAATATTAATTTTCTAACTTTTTTCAATTTATCCATCCATCTGCTCAGTGAATGAAACGATTTATAGAGAAAGTTGAATCATGAGAAAACCCGATTTTTCTTGATTCCAAAATACAAATTATGCTGTTTCATGTGATGAGAAGGAAATATATCTGAAAATTAATAAAATATAATAAATAACTCAAATTCTTAACTTCATAACCTTTAGACATTTTTTTCGTTGATAAATGAAGTTAGATTCTTTAAGGCTAAATCCAGTATTGCCAATCGTTTTAGCGGTTGTCTAGATACAGAGTTTATTCTTTATATAAGAAAAATGTGCGGTTATAATATTAAAAAATATAGCTAAAAATATCCCTAAGATTTGTATAAAGCTTTGCACCGCTAGCATTTTCGGTTGCCGTATTCGTATTTGCTCCATATGATATGCAAGATCGAGGTTTTTAGATTTGATTAATACTCTTGTCTTTTGAATCTCTGCTTTACAAAAAATTCAATGAACAAAGCTGATTTAGTAAATCTTGTTGCTGCTCGTACCGAGCTAACAAAAACGGATGTTTCTTTAGTTGTTGATGCAGCTATTGAAACTATTGTTGATTCAGTAGTGGAAGGCAAAAAAGTCTCCATACTAGGATTTGGTTCTTTTGAGCCAAGAGATCGTTCTGCAAGACAGGGATTAAACCCTAAGACAGGCGAAAAAATAGCAATACCTGCTAAAAGAGTTCCTACATTCTCAGCTGGTAAACTTTTTAAGGATAGAGTTCAAGGGTAATCTTTTTAAAATCTGATTCTTCCATTAATACTTAGATGCTCCTTAAGAGCATCTTTTTTATGAATGGCAATAAAATATTATTATATTTACTCCTGAAATTTTTAGAAACTTATTCCAAGTTTTATATCTTAAGAAGTGATGAAAATTTTAACTATTTTACTTTTGAAATTTTTATTATTATCTAATTGCCTTATGGCAGAAACAATACCAACAAAGTCCAAGATTTTAAAACAATCCAGTGAATGTATTAAAGATTCTCAAAACCAAATATGTAGAGAATTAGTTTCTCAAATAGAAAAACTGCAATTAGTAGAATTTGATCAAAATAGATTCAAATGTCAATCTAGTTTATTGGGGTTGCAGTCGGAACTTATTGAAGCTTATTTTTTAAAAGAATCCTACAATGAAAAAATGTCATTTATGATCCCATATGTGATTAAAAATTGTTAATTATTAAAATAATTTCTTTTTTTGGAATATTATAAATTTGTTATTTAAGTTGGTATGGTAAAAGGTTTCTCTGATAAAGAAGTTAAGAATGAAGATCAAAATCAAGATTCAAAAAATGAAAAAAAAGGATTAGCTTCTATTCTTAAAGACAAGAAAATTACTTATACTTTGCCAAGTAAAAAACAACAAAATACTCTTGCATCAATAGTAATTGGCTTGAATGGGATTTTATTACTCTTAGTTATCTTGTATCTAAATAATCAAAAATTCCATGACTTTGTTGTAAATATTGGACGTTAACTATATTTTTAGATCGAAAATTTTTTTTAGATGATATATTTAAATTTTAGAAAATTTTATGAAGGTCGTTAATTTAGTTTTACAAATATTTTTTTTGTTAGCACTTTTTTTATTATTTATATATTATTTAACAGGTATTGACTCTGCTTTTGAGGCAGATCAGTATTGTCATTCAGATCTCTCAAGTTACGATAACTTATCTGGTAATTATGAGTGTGATCATGATACTGAAACACATCAGTGGATACTTTACGAGTCAAATGACAACAAAGAACCAGCTAAAATTATTAAGAAATTTAGGTACAAATTTTTATAATTCAAATTTTTTATAAAAAAACTTTGCACATATTATGGAAATTATCCCTGTAATTGTGAAGGTAAGATACTGATATATGCTTCCTTCTAAGTAAATTTTATTTTTATAAAGAGGATAATCTATGAAAGAACCTAATGTTCCCCATATTATTACCCATACAGATATGTATAAGAATACTTTTATTGGATTAGATTTTTTTTCTTCCATTTTTAATTGATGCCAAAAATTGAAGAAGTCACAGGTCTGCCGCTAAAAACCAACTCGGTTAATATTAGCATTAAGAATCCGATCATAGCTGCTCTACCATTCACAAGCTCAGCGCTGCTATTAAATCCAAAAACATTCTTTACTTCATCCCCCTGATTGTCTACCCATTTTGAGTATTCATTATCAGTTGATGAATTATTAGTAAAATCATCATTTTGATTTTCCATTGGAGAGTCTTTTTCTTGCATAGAGTCTTTTTTGTTTATATTAATAATTTTTAAATTAATTTATTATTAAATTAAACTCGAAATCATAAAAAAAATTAAGATAAAAATTATTATCCATAAAAATTGTAATCTCAAAATTAATTGACAAATTAATTTAATTTTCTCTCCACTGCAATTATCTCCAGTCGCATTGATTATTGGCTTTTCAATAATTTCATTTTTATATTTACTTTTTCCTCCCAATTTAATACCGGAAATATAAGCAAATATAGCTTCTGAAATCCCAGCATTAGGCGAATCATATTTTTTACCATCAAGATAACTTTTTTTTATGATTGGTATGTACTCATTAACTTTGGAACCAACTAAAGGTAATGTGATTAAAACTAATCTTGAAGGAACAAACGTAAAAATATCTTCGATTTTTGCACTGAAAAAACCCAAATATCTAAAATAATCATATTTGTAACCTATCATTGAATCTAAAGTACTTATTGCTTTATAAGACAAACCAAGTGATAAAGGCCCTGGCAGAAACATTGAAAACTTCATAAAAACTATTCCAATAAAAATCCAAAATAATGGCCCAAATATACCATCAACAGAATTTTCGGTAAGGCTCTCGGTACTCGATCTCAAGAGATGTTTTATAGAAGATGAACTTACATCCCTACTTACTATTCTTTGAACTTTCGCTTTGATTTTCCTCTTATTTTGGTCATTAATTTCCTTGCGTTCTACTAGCTCTGCAATCTCCTTCACACTTGAAATAAGTCCCTTAGTCGCAATACAACTAGAAAGTCCAAAAAAAATTAACAATCCACCAAAAAAATGAGTTCTTGATTGCACAAAACTAAGTTCTATCAATTTTCCTAAACTAAAACTTATTCCAATAGTGGATATAGAGACAATGAAACCGCCCCAAAACAATATTTCTTTATTTTCTCCAAAATTATTTATGAGGTAATCACATATTTTTTTTATGTAAAAGCCAATTATTTGAACTGGGTGGATTAAGAATCTTGGATCGCCGATCAATAAATCAAAACCAATCGATCCAAGAAATATTAAAAATAAATTTATTTCAGCCAACTGAACATCGAGCGCAGACCTTTACCTACTTTCTCAATTTCATGTTTTGAGTTCTCTTCTCTTAATTTTGTCATTAGGGGTTTGTTTTTATCGCATTCTTCTACAAAATTCTTAGCGAAAGTTCCATCTTGAATATCTTTTAGAATTTTCTGCATTTCTTTCTTTGTATCACTATTGATAAGTCTTTTACCACTTACATAATCTCCATATTCTGCAGTATTTGAAATGGAATCTCTCATTTGAGATAAGCCTCCCTTCACCATTAAATCAACAATAAGTTTAACTTCATGTAAGCATTCGAAGTAAGCAAGTTCGGGCTGATATCCTGCCTCTACAAGAGTTTCGAAGCCTGATTTGACAAGTTCTGATAATCCTCCACACAAAACCGCTTGTTCGCCAAATAAATCAGTTTCTGTTTCTTCTTTGAAGTTTGTTTCAAGAATTCCAGCTCTTGTTCCGCCAATCCCTTTAGCGTAAGCCATCGCCAATGATCTTGCACTCCCGGAAGAATCCTGCTCTACAGCAAACAATGCTGGAACTCCTTGACCATTTTGATATTCCCAACGAACAGTGTGTCCAGGTCCTTTTGGGGCAATCATTACAACATCCACAAAACTAGGAGGTTTGATAAGTCCGAATCTTATATTGAAGCCATGAGCAAAACTTAATATCTTTCCTTCTTTTAAGTTTGGTTCTATTTCTTTCAGGTAAACATCTTTCTGAAACTCATCTGGAAGGAGAATCATAATCCAGTCTGCTTTTTCGCAAGCTTCAGAAACACTAAAAACTTCTAAACCATCGCTAATAGCTTTGCTTTCAGACTTACTTCCTTTATATAATCCTACAATTACATCCATACCACTATCCTTAAGATTTAAGGCATGTGCATGTCCTTGTGACCCATATCCTATTATTGCTATTTTTTTATTATTTAAAAGACTTAGATCTGCGTCAGTATCGTAAAAGAGTTGGGTCATTAGTTGTAGCTTCTTTGCATTTGATAATTAATATTCTAGACATTAAACGTGTAAATAAACCAATAAATTATTAATTTAAAAATGAAAATTAAAATATTTATTTAGAAAATTCAAGACTGATTCGCTTCGCTTGGATGTGTGATTACTCTATCAATCAGGCCATAGTTTTTTGCTTCTTCTGCGCTTAGAAAATAATCTCTATCAGTATCTTTTTCTATTTTTTCAAATGATTGCCCTGTCATATCTGCCATAGACATGTTTAACATATCTTTAATTCTTAAAATTTCTTTAGCCTCTATTTCAATATCACTTGCTTGACGTTGAGATGTTCCTCCCAGGGGTTGATGAATCATTATTCTGCTGTGAGGTAAAGCAACTCTTTTACCTTTGGTGCCAGCGGCCAATAGAAAAGCTCCCATGGAGGCTGCGAGGCCTACGCATATGGTTACAACATCACTCTTTACATATTTAATAGTGTCGTATATTGCCAAACCAGCAGTTACTGATCCTCCTGGGCTATTTATATACAGATAGATAGGTTTGGAATTGTCATCAGAATCAAGATAAAGCATTTGTGCAACAAGGCTATTAGCAATTCCATCATTAACTTCTTGTCCAAGAAAAAGAATTCTTTCAACACCTAGTCTTGTATATATGTCAACCCATCTTTCGTATTGACTTCCGGGAAGTCTATAAGGCACGCTTGGAGTTCCTATTGGCATGATTTTAAAGTAGTTTTTTGTGAGGGTTAAATTTTATTTGGTAAATCTTTTTGACTTGTGAGTATTCTATCGATAACTCCATAATTTAAGGCTTCTTGCGGGTTGAGATAACTCATCCTGTCTGAGTCTTTAGAGAGTTCTTCAATAGTCTTTCCAGTATTACGAGATAGAATCTCCAGCATCGATTTTTTATTTTTCAAAACTTCCTCAGCTCTTATTTGGATATCAGTTGCTTGGCCTCTTGCCCCGCTTATAGGTTGATGTAAAACAATAGAAGCATGTGGGAGAGCTGCTCTTTGCCCCTTCGTGCCAGATGAAAGGATGACTGCAGCAGTCCCCATTGCTTGTCCGATACAGATTGTATGTACTGGGGGCTTAATGTAGCTTATTGTATCGCAGATAGCGAAAGCTTCTGTTTCGAAGCCAACTGCATCACCTGTGTACCAGCTTGTCCCTGTTGAATTTATATAAAAATAGATAGGTTTTTCTGGATCTTCAAACTCTAGATAAAGAAGCTGAGCAATGATTAGCTCAGTAACATCCATTCCTAATTGTCTTTTCGCATCATCATCTGAAAATAATGGCAAACCAAGATAGACAATTCTCTCTTTAAGTAAAAGAGAAGGTAGATCAGGGGGCGGGGTCCTCATAACGGTGTTTTCGCCGTAATAAGGAGCAGATACAGTCATTTGTATCACAAAAATAAGATTGATCTGATTCTAGCTAGATTTAGCCCTGTGTCGCTGGAGATTTAAAAGATTTGTTTGACTCAGGATTATTTGTCAGTTTTCCAAAGACCATTCTTCCAGTTGGAGTTTGTAGTGCTCCTGTGATGACAATATCTAACCTGCTTCCAACAAAATTCTTTGCTTCATCAATTACAACCATTGTTCCGTCATCTAAATATCCAATACCTTGCATTTTTTCTTTGCCCTCTCTTACGATTTTTATATTAAGTGATTCGCCTGGCTGTACTTCTGGTCTTAAAGCAATAACCAAATCACTCAAATTCATAACTTTTAATTCTTTAACTTCTGCAATCTGAGAGAGATTGTAATCAGCCGTAATTAAAGTTCCTGACATATCCTCTGTGATTTTCAAGAGTTTTTCATCGACTCCATTACCTTCATATTTAGTTGGGTTTATTACAAGTCTTCTCCCGTATAAATCTCTTAATTCTTTTAATAATTTCAGACCTCTTCTGCCCTTAGACCTTTTTTCATTACTGCTTGAGTCGGCTAAAGTTTGTAATTCATCAATTACACTTTGAGCCACAATTAATTGCCCTTCCAACAAGCCGCAACTTAATAGGCCATTGATTCTGCCATCAATAATTACACTAGTATCTAGAATTTTTGGACTTGCAGCAGGAAGGATTCCTTCATTAACTAGATATGCATCAGTATTATTTGGATTGAATAATCTCAATAATGTTCTACCGTGAGTATCCGCTAACTTATAACCAAGCACACCAAAGAAAATATTGCTTAATATAGCTGCTAAAGGTTTCGCAAAAAAGACTTCTCTTGGGAAGGGAATTAATAGTATTGGAGCAAGCAGGAGATTAGCAACAAGTAATCCTACAATTAAGCCAACTGACCTACTTATTAATAAATCCGTAGGCATTGTCCTTATTTGATTAAGAAATGTTTTTCTAAGTTGAAGGAATACAAAACCAGCTGCTAATCCTATAAAAAAACCTATTATTGCTAAAACAATTCTAAAACCTTCTACATTAGACACCTGTTTGAGTATGTCTACTGGCAATAAATCAACCCCCAGCCATCCTGAGGCAGCCCCAGACATTACAAATAAAATTAATACTAAGATATCTGTCATATCTATAATCTACTAGGATTTATTAATTGAGTAAATAAGGATTTTGTTTTTTTCTATCCTTAATACTTTTTTGGAGCTTAAAAATGTATTTAGATTATGAATAAGTTCCCAAGAAGTGCTTATGTACACATCCCTTTTTGTCATAGAAGGTGCTTTTATTGTGATTTTGCAGTTATTCCACTAGGAAATAAAGTTGAACCTTTACAAGGTTATGGAAGTAAAACTGTTAAAGAATATTTGCACTATTTATACAGAGAAATATTGTCAATTAAGCATAAATTACCTCTTTCAACAATTTACATAGGTGGTGGTACACCATCAATTTTGGATCCTAAACAAATCAAAGAGATAATTGATCTTTTTAAAGAAAATTATGGAATTGACTATGGTGCTGAAATCACTATGGAGGTTGACCCAGCTAGTTTTAATCAAGATGATCTTTATGGATTCATAAATGCTGGGATAAATAGATTTAGTCTTGGTGTACAAAGTTTTAATAATCAAATACTGCAAAAGTCGGGAAGGCGGCATTTGAGAGAAGATGCTGAAAAATCTTGTTTATGGTTGAAGAGAGTATATGATTCAAGGTTAATAAAAAGCTGGAGTTTAGATTTAATTCAAAACTTACCACTTAGTGGATTTAAAGAATGGCAAGATGACTTAAACAAAACAATGACGTTTTCACCACCCCATATATCCATTTACGATTTAAATATTGAAAATGGAACTGTTTTTAAAAAATTAGTTAATTTAGGAAAATTAAAACTACCAAGTGATGAAGAGGCTTTTAGAAATAGTGAATCAACTCATTTAATTTTAAAAAACTCAGGGTACTCAAGATATGAAATCTCAAACTATTGTTTACCGAGGCATCAATCTAGACATAATCGAGTTTATTGGAGTGGTTTGGGGTGGTGGAGTTTTGGTCAAGGTTCTACTAGTTCACCTTGGGGGGGAAAGTTGACTAGACCAAGAGTCAGTAAAGAATATAAAGAATGGGTAATTAGTCAATACGAATTTAATTTGGATTCATCACTCATTAATAAGGACTTTGTCTATAAAGAAATTGATGAGAAAATCATGTTGGGATTGAGACTTAAAGAGGGTATAGATATCCAAAAAGTGTTTAAAGAACAAAACTGGGAAAACAAAAAATTTGAAAGTAACTTAAGTAAATTGCTTGAAGAATGGAAAGAATTTCTTGAAAGTGGATTATTAGTAAGAAAGGGTAATAGGTTCTTTTTAAGTAATCCAAAAGGTATGGAGCTAAGCAATCAAATTCTTATTTCGATGTTTAAATGGTGGGATAAGATTAATTAATTCTCTCAGAGGCTACCCATTCTTTTAATTTATCTTTAAATAATTTTTTCCCCTGAATAATCGGCTGGCAAAATGGTGGTTGATCATCATTAAGGCCTAACAAATCGGCAGTGACTCTTACTTGCCCATCGCAAAAATTACCTGCACCAATGCCTATCGTAGGAATTGATAAGTTATTTTGTATTTCTTTAGCAAGCAACTCAGGAATATGTTCAAGAACTATTGAAAAACATCCTAATTTCTCGAGAATATAAGCTTCTTTCTTGATTTTTTCTTGGCTTGCTAAGCTTTCTCCTTGTTTCTTTAATCCTAGATTTAAATAGCTTTGTGGTGTGAGTCCTATATGTCCCATAACAGGAATTCCCATTCTTACTAATCTAGAAATAACTTGTTGTATTTCTGGTTCAGCCCCCTCTACTTTTACCGCTTTTGCATAAGTGCTTTGAATGATTTTACCTGCATACTCCACAGCTTTATCCTCTCCACATTGGTAAGTCAGAAAAGGCATGTCGGAAACGACCAAAGGTTGTTCTTCCATTTTCTTTTTAAACCCTCTTGACACAGCATTAGTATGATAAATTATGTTTTCTAAAGTTAATGGCAATGTGGATTTGTATCCTAGACAGACCATTGCTAAGGAATCTCCTACTAAGACGAGATCTACATTAGCTTGTTCTGCAATGGATCCTGATATAGAGTCCCATGCAGTTAATGCAACAATTTTTTGAGATTTTTCTTTATACTTAACGAGGTCTGAAGGTAACATAAGAATTTATGTATCTTTTTTAATCAAGAATTGCTAATATACTAATGACTCGGCCTTTCGCGGTTTTAACGCCTAAACCTGGTCAGGACCGGAAGGTAGCAGCCACAAGGGATGCTTGAGGCAGGCGAGATAACCGAGTCACTCTATTTTACATATTTTAATCTATATCTTTTTTATTTTGTCTTAGTCTCAAAAACTCAGGAATACTAGCTCCTGATTCTTTATTATCAGACATATTATATAGGGTTTGATTTGACAATCTGTTTTTTATTCGTTGTTGTTTTAAAGGTTGATTCGTTTCAAATCCGGTAGCAATTACAGTAACTTGTATTTCTCCTTCCATTGCCTCATCAACAACTGCACCAACGATAATATTTGCCTCTTGGTCAACGACATCATAAATAATTTCAGATGCGGAGGTCATGTCTTCTAAAGTCATATCTTTGCCACCAGTGATATTTATAACGCAGCCTTTTGCACCATCAATTCTAGCTGCTTCTAGTAATGGACTATTCATCGCTGCCTGTGCTGCCTCTAATGCTCTCGATCTTCCTGAACCAATACCTATTCCAAGAAGAGCCGTGCCTGCTTCTGTCATAACCGATCTTACATCTGCGAAATCAACATTAACTAATCCTGGACGAGTAATTATGTCACTGATACCTTTGACGCCCATTCTTAAAACATCATCGGCATTCCTAAATGCTTCTTGAAGCGGAGCTCCTGCTATAACGTCTTTTAATCGGTCATTTGGGATTACTATAAGAGTATCTACATTTTCAGCTAGTCTTGCAATGCCTTCTTCTGCTTGACGCATTCTTCTTTTACCTTCAAAAGAAAATGGTTTAGTAACTATTCCTACTGTTAAAGCACCACTTTGTTTTGCTACTTCTGCGACTACTGGAGCCGCCCCTGTCCCAGTTCCACCGCCCATTCCAGCGGCTATGAAAACTAGATCGGACCCCTCTAAAGCTTGTTGAAGCTCATCTTTAGATTCTTCCGCAGCTTTTTGGCCAATACTTGGATTTCCTCCTGCGCCTAGCCCTCTGGTAAGGTTTTGCCCTAGTTGGACTCTACTCTCTGCAGAAGACTGTAGTAGCGCTTGTGCATCAGTGTTAAGGACTCGAAATGATACACCCTCTAAATCACTATTTATCATTCTGTTAACTGCGTTACTTCCACCACCACCAACGCCAATAACTTCTATTTTGGCGTTTTGGCTTGGAAGGATTTCTCTCGATTGATCAAAGTTTGGATTGTTACCGAAGCTCATCTCTTAATTAGGGATCTAATACTAGTATTGGGTGCATTATGAACTCACTAAGCCCATCTGTAGGAATTTGTTGAGGAAACTCCTTAAATATTTATTTAATAAATATTTTGATTTAAATGCTAAACCCTAGTCAACACTACAATAATTAAAAAAAATTATTTAAAATTAACCCCCAAATATTAGGGTTTGAACACTTTTATTTTAGGTCTATTTGGATCAGTAAGATCAATATTATCTATTTTTTTAAGAAAGTTATTTTTTTTAAATTCATTTTTCAGGTTATTGATTATTTGTAATTGATAGTTAATTAAAGTTGGATTAAATCCTAGGAATATTGTTTTTAAATCTTTTTCATCAATAGTTAGAAATCCATTTGATGAAAAAGTTATTTTAACCAGCTCAAATTCATAATTCTCTTGGGCAATTATAATTTCAGATAATCTTTTTTTAAATTTTTTTTCCCAACCAAAAACTTGTAAAGTTAATTTGCTCAAATTTGTTTCGTCCACATTTTGTTTATTAATAAAACTTCCATCTTTATCAATAAAACCTAATATTTTTTCGTTATTCAATATTCTTTCACCGTAAGCAATTGGAGTTCTTGTATCAACATGAACTTTTAAACCAAAAGGAAATATTTGTCTACTTACTGAAATATTCTTTAGCGATAAATTTTGTTTTAACTCTTTTTCTAAAAAGTTAGTTTTAACAAAAATTAATCGGATTGGAAATTTTAAAGATGAATTATTTACAACATCATTCTGCGAGAATAATTCACTACCGGAAATCCTAATGTCTTGAATATTCACCTTCTTTAAGGTTTTGAGGCTTAAGAAGCTTGTTGAAAATAAAAATAAAATTAGAAATAAAAGACTTCTCTTGTTAACTTGTTTCTTGGTTGTCACAAATCACATCGAGCTTTTTCCATCAATTGGTCCATCCATTTTCTCGCCTGCTCTGCATCTGAAAATGGTACATCCATCTCTTTCCCATCGCCTACTAGTCTCAACCTGCACTTTCCTTGAGATTCACTTGTTAGAGGAGCTTCTCCTGAAGTGAGTGCCATTAATTCAACTAATTCTAGTTTCTTGATTATAAAACTATCTTTTTCTTCAAATTTACCAGCTTCAAATGCACTCCATTTTAATTCCCCATCTTTTAAGGACGCTGCACCTGAACTATCTAATTTGCAAAGTTCAGAACCATTCGCCCAGCCCCTAAAAAGATTTTGCCTTCTTCTTTCTAACCATCCTAAAGCAGTTAGTAAAACGAAGATCAAAAGTAATGGTAACCAAAGAAGTCCATGCAGCATTTGATTTGACTTATAAATCAAGAGATGTCTCTACTAGTTTAGCCACAAGTTGTTCAATATTTAAACCTGAAGCTTTCCAAAGCATTGGAAACATACTGTTTTTTGTAAAACCAGGAATTGTATTTATTTCATTTAATAAGATTTTATTTGAAGATTTTTCTAAAAAGAAATCTACCCTTGCAAAACCAAAAATATTTAGTGCCCTACAACTTTGAATAGCAATTTCTTTAATGTGTTTGGCAGTTTTAGAATCTATTTCTGCTGGGATAGTTATCTTGTTATTTAAGTTGTATTTTGAATCGTAATCATACCAATCACTTTCGTAGGTTACTTCTCCTATCTCAGAGGTTAGGAGTTTTGACTTGCCAATTATTCCGCATTCAATCTCTCTTACATCTAAACCTTCCTCTACTAAGATTCTTGGATCTATTTCCCAAGCCTTGTTCAATGCTTGTAATATTTCTGATTTATTTTTAACTTTAGATATGCCAAGAGAAGATCCAGAGTTAGAGGGTTTAACAAAAAGAGGAAAATTTAATTTTTTTAAAATTTGATTAATTAACTTTTGTTTTACTTCCTTATCGTTGAGATCTTCATTTCGAAAAACTAGATAATTAACTTGTGGAAGTTTAAGATTTGAGAAAATTGTTTTCATCAATATTTTATCCATTCCAAGTGCAGAGCCAATAATTCCACACCCTACTAAAGGCTTCTTTGTAAATCTAAGTAAGCCATGAATTGATCCGTCTTCACCATTAAATCCATGTAAAAGAGGAAACCAAACATCAACATTTTGAAATTCAATTCCGTCAAGGAAGTTAAATTTTTCTTGATTAAAGATTTCTTGTTTTATTGTTTTATTGTTTTCAATTTCACCAATTAGGATTTTTTCTGAACTATCACTATCAAGCCAATCTCCATATTTGTTTATGTAAAAGGCTTTAACTGTAAAGCGTTCTTTGTTTATTTCTGAATTAAATGCTTGATAAACTGTTTTCGCAGAGGATATCGATACTTCATGTTCATTGGAATTCCCGCCAAATATTAACCCAATACATTTTTTCTTACCCCCGATCATTTAGAAAAAAATCATAAATAAAGTTCGCCTGTTAAAGAAAAAGGTCTTGCTTCATTTATTCTGACATCTATCTCATCTCCCAATGAAAAATTAAAGTTAATGTTTTTGGGAATCTCTACGAAAGTTAATCTATTTGTTCTAGTTCTACCCATAATTTGCGAGGAATTTTTTGGATTTAAACCCTCAATTAAAATGCTTTCGATATTATTGATATATCTTTGATTTCTACTCCTAGCAGTTTTCTCGACTAAATCATTAATTTCCTGTAATCTGGCTTTTTTTACCTCTTCCGAAAGTTGATTCGACCAAACTGCTGCAGGCGTGTTTGGTCTTGGAGAGTATGCTGCTGTATTCACTTGATCAAAACCAATTTCTGATATTAGCTTTAATGTATCTTGATATTGTTGTTCGCTTTCTCCTGGGAAAGCAACTATGGCATCAGCTGTGATTGATGCATCTGGCATTAATGATCTTATATTCTCAATAATGTTTTTATACTTTTTGATAGTGTATCCTCTGGACATTTGCTTTAAGATTTCATCATTTCCACTTTGGAAGGGAATATGGAAATGTTCACAGACTTTATCAAGTTCATAACAAGCTTGAATTAATCTTTTTGAAAAATATCTTGGATGACTAGTCGCAAATCTTATTCTGTGAATTCCTTTAACATCGTGAACATAATATAAAAGATCAGTTAAAGTATTTTCTTTTCTCCCTTCTTTTGTAGTCCCTGGAAGATCTCTACCATAAGCATCAATATTCTGCCCCAAAAGAGTAACTTCTTTAAAATTATCATCAGCTAATTTTTGGATCTCACTTTTTATTGCATTTGGATATCTAGATTGCTCTTTCCCTCTGACAGAAGGAACTACACAATATGAACATTTTTCATTACATCCATAAATGATATTAACCCAGCCACAAATAGAGCTTTCTCTTCTGGCACTTGTTATGTCTTCAGAAATGAAGGTTTCTTCTGTGGCAGCAACTTGATTGCCTAAATCAACTTTCCCCAGAAGATTCTCAAGATTATTTACGTGTTGAGGCCCCATAACCAGATCAAGTTCTGGGACTCTTCTTAGTAAGGACTCTCCCTCTTGCTGAGCAAGGCAACCTGTAACTACAAGTTTTAAGCTAGGTGTTTTGTGCTTCCTTTTTGCTTGTCTTCCTAGAAAACTATAAACTTTTTGCTCCGCATTATCTCTGATTGTGCATGTATTATACAAGACCAAATCTGCATTTAATTCATTATCTGCTCTGGTATATCCCATTTTCTCTAATGTCCCAGCCATTCTCTCAGAATCAGCCTTGTTCATTTGGCATCCAAATGTGGTTATCCAATAACTGCCAGTAGTTGAATTCGTTTGAAAATTTTTTTCGTCTGGTTTTGTTTTTGTCAGCACTTTACTAAAAATTTTTATGATTCTTTAATTCAAAATTACAATTTAAAAAATTTTGCTGCAATTTTTTGAGGGCGAGCGAGGGGATTCGAACCCCCGAATAGCGGCGCCACAAGCCGCTGCCTTAACCACTTGGCGACGCCCGCCTCACATTTATAAATTTAACAACTCAAGGGTAATTTTTCATAGTTATTTTTATCTTTTAGCGAAATTTGAATTATTTTCTAATTCAGGTAAGTTTTCTTATGATTTAAAATAAAAGAAAATTTAAAAATTTGAGTAATTCCGGCAAAGCTGAGGTTCTTATTCCCAGAAGCCTTTGTTTAATAGAAGATATTGATAACCTCATTATTGATATAGAGGATTTATGTTCAGTTTCCATTAGTTGGGAGGATGGATTTGTCTCTGAGTTAAAGCCTCTAAAAAATAGAGTTACAAAACCAAAAAATATTTTATTCCCAAGATTTGTTGAAACGCATTCGCATTTTGATAAATCTTTTACATGGGCAGATTTTCCTAACCTGGAATCAAACTATGGAGGAGCATTATCAATAAATCTTGAAGAACATAAAACTAGAACTACAGATAAGGTTCTAGAGAGAGTTGAGAAATCATTAAAACTTGCTATAAAAAATGGATACCGAGCTATTAGAAGTCATATTGATACATACAAAAGTCAATCAATTAATATTTGGATTGAACTTTTCAAATTACAAAAAAAGTTTGCATCTGAGTTGACTTTACAATTCGTTGCTCTAGCCCCATTGGAATTTTGGGATACTTCTAATGGAGAAGAGTTGGCAAAAATATTTTCATCTTATGGAGGCATTTTAGGAGGTGTTATTGTGCCCCCTTTCAATAAAAAAGATACAAGCAAATTTCTCGCAAAGATGCTTCTTCTTGCGAGTAAATATAAATTAGAAATTGATTTGCATATAGATGAATCGATCATTGAGCCTGGAGCAGGTATAAAAGTTTTATTAGAGACAATCGAAAATTTAAATATTAATAATATTCCAATTACTTGTAGTCATTTGAGTAGTCTTATTTCTCTAAGTCATAGAGAGATTTTAAATTTAGGAGAAAAAATGGCTGAGAAAAATATTAAAGTTATTGCTTTACCCCTAACAAATTTTTGGCTGCTCAATCGAAGTAATAAAACTACCTCATTAAAAAGACCAGTTGCGCCAATAAAGCAATTACAAAAATCACACGTTGATGTATCTATAGGGAGTGATAATGTTCAAGATCCCTGGTACCCATTTGGTAATTTCGATCCTTTTTATATGTTGTCTTGCTCGATACCTATGCTTCAACTAAATCCCTGGGAGAGAATGACTCTATCTTCTGTTTTTTTAGCTCCAAGCAGATTATTAAACTTAAAATGGGATGGTTTAATTAAAAAGGGTTGCCCTGCTGACTTTGTAATTTTAGATGCACAAAGATGGGCGGATGTTTTTTCTAGTACCTTAAAGAGAAAAGTGTTTATAAAAGGCGATTTATATTGCTAATCGGCTAATTTATATACAAAACAAAAAAAAATTATTAATGACATCAAATAGATTTAACTTTATAGACAAATTTAGGGAAGTTAACAACTTAGAGATTATTGAAAGCCAATCCGACGTAAAAAGACTTTCAAAAGATTTTTATAATTACTCTCCAATTCTGACTGAAAAATTAGACGAATGTATTGCTGATTTGGTGGTAAGACCTAGCGATCATAAAGCGGTAAAGGAAGTGGCAGAAATTTGTTGGGAATTTTCTATCCCACTTACTCTAAGGGGTTCAGGTACAGGTAATTACGGACAAGCTGTCCCATTGTTTAAAGGAGTTGTAATGCAGATGAGTCACTTTAATAAGTTAGAAGAATTTGATCCAGATACAGGTTTTGTAAAAGTACAGTCTGGATGTGTTATGGGAGATTTGAATAAACAATTAGAGAAATATGGGAGGGAATTGAGGTTACTTCCTAGTACTTGGAAAACTGCAACAATTGGAGGTTTTATTGCAGGTGGATCAGGAGGTATTGGGTCCATTAGGTGGGGATTTTTAAGAGATCCAGGAAATCTTATTGGTTTAGAGGCAGTAACTATGAATGAAAAATCTGCATTATTAAAATTTGATGCTGAAGAATCCGAACCTCTAAATCATGCTTATGGGACTAATGGAATTATTACTTCTTTATTCCTTGCTACTGATATCAAACGTAAGTGGTATTCAATAGTTATCGACTGTATTGAATTTGAAAAAACAATAGAAATATTAAAAAATCTTACGAGCGCAGCAATTGATCTGAAATTAGGAGCAATTCTTGAAGAAGAAATTGTAGATCAAATGCCAAGATGGTTTAAAAGTAATTCTAGAAGTCACAAGATATTAATTCAATCTACTCTTGGAGGAACAAAAACCATCGAGCTTATTTGTAAAAAATTCAAAGTTGAATCTACCCTCCTTGGGGAAGAAGAAAAACTCGTCAATGGAATTTCTGAACTCGTATGGAATCATACAACTCTTCATATGAGGTCTAGGGATAAAAATTGGACGTATTTACAGATGCTTTTGCCACTTAATAATGAACTAGAATTGATTAATTTTTTGAGAAAAAAATGGGGTAGAAAAGTTCTTTGGCATTTAGAGGCAGTTTCTCAACAAGGATCACCACGATTAGCGGCTTTGCCTGTATTAAAGTGGAATGGGATAGATGAATTAAATGAAATAATGGAAGATTGTAAGAAACTTGGTGCGTTTATTTTTAATCCCCATGTTTTAACTGTCGAAGGCGGAGGCCTAGGAGTGGTTGACGCAGATCAAGTAAAAGCGAAATTAAAATTTGATCCTAAAGGTCTATTAAATCCAGGAAAATTGGAAGGTTGGGAAGTAAAGGAACAATTTAATATTTAACATTTCTGTTTATTTGCAAATTTAATAAATTCAGCTACTAAAAAAATAGAACCTGTTAAAACAGGATGATTGGGGGGCCAGTTTTTAAGGGTAAATAAATACTCAATGGCAAATTCAAATTTCTCAAACTCAATTATGTTTTGAAAGTCAATCTCTTTAATTTGAGAGAGATCGTTTAATTTCCAACTAGGTTGGTTTGGAACTGGCACAAGTAATAAGTGATCATTTTTCTTTAGAAGTATTTTTAATATTGCGTAAATATCTTTTTGTCTTTGGACACCTAAAATCCAATAAATTCCTTTATCTTCATTCTCCCAATTGCTTCGCTCATTAGAGAGTGCTTTTGCAGCAGGATAATTATGCGCACAATCTACAAGAATTTTTTTGTTTAAATAATTTATTATTTCTAGCCTTCCGTTCCAAGTTGTCTTTTTAAGACCTTCAGATATATATTTTTCTTTAATATTAAATCCCAAATTATTAAGTGCTTCAATTGCACCAACGGCGACTGAAGCATTTTGCTTTTGGAAAATTCCTTTTAATCCAAGCTCATAGCTGTTTGAAATTGAATCTTTCCAGATAATTTCTGCTCCAACTTCTTCAACTTTTTTGGTTATTAAATTTTCAACTTGACTGTTTTGGGCGCACGAGATGACAATTGAATTTTTTTCAATAACTGCTAATTTTTCCTTGGTAATTTTTTGAATCGTATCTCCAAGAAATTCTTTATGGTCTAAGCCAATATTCCCAATAGCAATTATTGGTCTAGATTTATGGGCGGTTGTCGCGTCTAATCGTCCCCCTAAGCCAGCTTCAAGAATGAGTAATTCAACTTTTTCATTGTCAAAAAAATTTAGTGCGCAGCAAATGATTTTTTCAAAAGGAGTTAATTCATATATTGAAAGATTTTTTTCTATTAAGCTATAGATTTTTTCAAATTCAATTTTGTTAATATTTTTCTTATTAACTCTAATCCTCTCACATACATCAAAAAGATGAGGAGATGTAGTTACGCCAAAATTTTTGTTAGCTTCAAAAAGTATACTTTCTAAATATGCCGCGATTGATCCTTTCCCATTGGTTCCAATAATTTGTATTGCAGGGATATTCTTGCAAGGATTATCAAGTTCTTGAAGTGCTTTTTTAATTCTTGATAAACCTAACTTCATATTATCCCTTTCATATTTGGGTGATAATAATTCAAAAATTTTTAAATTTGCATTTTTCAAAATTTAAATTACTATAACTCTTCAAAAATTGAATTTAGCTTATCCAAAAGAATATTAATTTCTCTTCGAGATATAACTAATGGTGGGACAATCCTTACAACATTTCCTCCTGCAGGAACTACAAGTAATCCTTTATCAAAAGCTTTTAATGTAATTTTTTTTGCATCAGCATAATCATCATTTATAAGAAGACCTTGTATTAAACCTAAACCTCTTTTCCCGCTAATAATATTTGGAAATTTTTTTGACAATTTTTCAAAACCAGCACTTAATTGTTCCCCTCTTAGATAAACATTATTGATAAGATTTCTTCTATTTATTTCTTCTAATACAGTTAAGGCAGCCTTGCAGGCGAATGGGTTCCCTCCAAAAGTGCTTGCATGATCTCCTGGAGAAAAAATGTTAGCTTTTTCTTTTACCAATAATGCTCCAATTGCATGACCTCCTCCTAATCCTTTAGCAAGGGTGAATCCATCAGGTTCAATTCCTAAATTTTCATAACCCCACATTTTCCCAGTTCGACCTACTCCACTTTGAACCTCATCTAAAATGAGAAGAGAATTATATTTATCACATATATCTCTTAGGCTTTTAAAAAATATTTTACTTCCAGGAATTACGCCACCTTCTCCTTGTATTGGTTCAACTAATACACCAGAAATCTTTTGATCATTATTTTCACAATCTTCAAATAATTTTTTTACTGAATCAAAATTGTTAAATTCAAAAAACTTAAATCCTTTAATCATAGGTTCGAAACCTTTTTGATATTTGGGCTGACCAGTCGCACTTAAGGCTGCCAATGTTCTGCCATGAAAGCTGGATTCTGCTGCGAGAATAATTGATTCTTTCCCTTCATTTCTTGTATTTCCAAATTTCTTTATTAATTTAATAGCTGATTCATTTGCTTCTGCGCCACTATTGCAGAAAAAAACGCTTTCAGCACAACTCATATTCGTTAAAGTTCTGCTTAATTGTTCTTGTTCTTCAATGTTGTAGAGATTTGAAATATGTTGAATCTTTTTTAGTTGAGTCGATAGCCTTCTTCTTAAAACTCTATCGCTATGGCCAAGACTACAAGTCGCTATACCAGCAACTGCATCAAGATACTTTTTACCTGTTTTGTCCCATAGCCAACAACCTTTCCCTTTTTTGAAAGATATATCGAATCGACTATAAGTATTCATCAAAGTGGGAGCGGTCGGACTTGAACCGACATACCCGAAGGTGCCGCATTTTGAGTGCGGTGCGTCTACCAATTCCACCACGCTCCCAAGGCTTTTGAAAAATAATGAACTTTTTTATTATAACAAAAATCATCTTATTGACTATGAGTTTGGTAGTTAAGGAAAAGCGATCAAGATCACATTTTTTATTAGTTAAAATCTTTTTAATAAAAACATAGAGTCATATTTCTTGGATTTGCTGACAAGAAGTAAGATAAAAATGAATTTTTTAACATTTATGGCACAGCTTTGTATCTAATAGCTAGTAAAAGCCTTTTTTCTTAGGAGATAGCTTCATGTTTAGTAACATTATGTTATATTAAAAAGAAAAATTTTAAATGTCTAAAACTAAAGCTAAAAAATTATCTTTAAAATTTGTCCCTTACCTTTTTGTTGCAGTAACTATTCTTACAGCATTTGGTTCTAATGGTGGAACTTGGGTATGAATTATTTGAAACTTAGTGGTTTAAATAAAACTTGGTCTAATCGCTTTTTAGTGTTGTTTCTACTATTTTTAGGTTCTATTTCATTAATTAATATCGCTTACGTATAAATTAATTTCCTAAGAATTGAAAAATTTCTATTCGTATACTAAGCAACTCTTAAATCTATAATTTCTTTAGGTTCAGAATCAATTTTACATTCACTCCGAGTAAGAGTTCTTTTATTAAACTCTCTCGCTATTTTAATACCCAACATTTTTAGCTTTGATTCAAAATTTTCATAACCTCTATCCAAATGCTCTAAACCATAGACCTTACTAATACCTTTAGCGATAATACCAGCAATTATTAATGCGGCTGATGACCTTAGATCTGAGCCAACTAGATCCATCCCCTTAATTGTTTTAACACCTTTGATATAAGCTACATTTTTATTTAATTTTATACTTGCACCCATTTTCTTTAGTAAATGAATATGATTCATTCTGTTTTCGAAAATTGTTTCAGTTATCCTGGATTCACCATTGGCGATCGTCATTAGAGCTGTAAATGGTGCCTGCAAATCAGTAGGAAATCCTGGGTAGGGGGCTGTATCAATGTCTACTCCTTTAATCTCTTTACCCTTGATTTTAATTGAATTACCTTTAATAGTAATTTTACTCCCACTCTCTTGAAGCTTATTCGTAACAGCTTCAAGATGTATAGGAATAACAGGAGAAATTGTAATGGAGGAGGAAGTTGCAGCAGCAGCTATTAGAAAAGTTCCAGCTTCTATTCTGTCTGGAATTACTTTATGCGTACAACCACCAAGTTTATTAACACCATCAATAATTATTTTTTCTTTACCAGCGTCGTAAATTTTTGCTCCCATTTTATTAAGCATTTGACATAAATCCTGAATTTCGGGCTCTCTTGCAGCATTCTCAATAGTAGTCCGTCCCTCGGCTAGAGATGCAGCCATTATTAAAGTTTCAGTTGCCCCTACGCTTGGACACTTTAATTTGATATCAGTACCATAAAGTTTATTTTTCTTTCCTTTTATTTTTGCCTTGACAATTTCTTCTTCAATGAGAATTTCTGCACCTAATGCTTTAAGTCCATTAATGTGCTCATCAATTGGCCTTGAACCAATATTGCAACCTCCAGGTAAGGGGACTTTAGCCTCTCCAAATTTACTTAATAGAGCTCCAATACAAAAGAAACTAGCTCTTAGTCCATTAACAAGTTCATAAGGAAGTTCTTTAACGGAAATATTTTTTGAATCTATCTCTATTTTATTGTTTTTATCTACCAAATTAACTCCTAAATTCTTAAGAATATTTCCCATTTTTTCAATATCAGTAAGACGGGGAACATTCTCAAGAATTATTCTTTCATTAGTTAGTAATGATGCCGCCAGCAAAACCAAGGCTGAATTTTTCGCACCACTTATTTTAACTCTTCCATTTAATTTACCTTGGCCAAAAATCTTTAAATTTTGCGATTTAAGATATGACTTCTTTTTGCTTACGCAAATCATTAAGATTTAATTTATTAGATTTATAATGACAAACTAATATTCTTAAGTCCACCCTATGTAACGTCCTGAATATTAATTAAAAGTAAAAATGTATTATTCAATTTTTGGGAAATTAAAATTTAAAAAATATTGTTCAATACTTTAATGGAAATTAAAATGTAAATGATAAAAAAATTTTAAAATTCCTCATAGAAAATACTTTTTTAAAAATAACTAGTAAAAACAATAATCTAGTTAAAAGATTTAGATCATTTAAAAGCGGATCTTCTCGCAAAGATAAAAACTTTTTTTGCATAGAGGGTACTCATCTCATAGAAGAATTGTTGAATTCTGGAAATGCTCCCTCCAAACTTTTAGTTACTGATAAATGGCTTAAAAAGAATCAAAGTCTTAGCAAAAAATTTGATCAATCATTAATAACTATTGTCTCAGATGAGGTTTTGGCTTCTGCAATTTCAACAATTAATCCAGATGGCATCGCAGCATTAGTCGAAATCTCATCAATACCTAATTATCAATTTAATAGTAAAGATGATTTGGTTCTTGTTCTTGATAGGATTCAAGATCCTGGAAATATGGGAAATCTTTTTAGAACGGCTCTAGCTGCTGGGGTCAATTCAATTTTTTTAGCTGGAGGCGCGCACCCATTAAATCAAAAGGTATTAAGAGCATCATCTGGTGCCGTCTTTCACCTCCCATTTCTAAGATTTGAGGGTAATGAAGAAGAAATAATAAATTCTTTATTAAATTCTTTATGTGAATTGTCAAATGTTGGGTTTAAGATATTTTCTACTAGTAGTCACAAGAAAAAATCTTCAAAGCCCTACTGGGAAATTGATTGGACTAAACGTACAGCATTGATTTTGGGTAATGAAGGTGAAGGAATTCATAAAAAAATTCAAGAAGCTTTTAATGAAACAATTTCAATTCCGCATAGTGAGCTTGTAGAATCATTGAATGTGGCTTGTGTTGCAGTTCCATTATTATTAGAACGAAAAAGAGTCGCATACACTTCTAAATACAGAGATAAAAAGTGACTGATTCAAGTTTTGATTTTGATTTAATCGTAATAGGAGCAGGGTATGGAGGTTTTGATGCGGCTAAACATGCTGCTGCTAAGGGACTAAAAGTCGCAATAGTAGAATCTTCTGATATGGGAGGCACTTGTGTTAACAAGGGTTGTGTCCCCTCTAAAGCTCTTTTGGCTGCAAGTGGAAAAGTTAGAGAAATTGCTGATTATGAACATTTAGCTAAATTTGGTATTCATGCGTCACCAGTAAGGTTTGAGAGATCAAAAATTGCAGATCATGCAAATAATTTAGTTTTAAATGTTAGAGAAAATTTAACAAAAACTCTCAAAAGGAGTGGAGTTGAAATTATTTTGGGCATTGGAAGACTTCAAGGAAATCAAAAAGTGGGTGTGAGAGATAAAAACGGAATTGATAAAATTTTCACTTGTAAGAATGTTGTTATAGCAACTGGTTCTTCTCCTTTTGTTCCTCGTGGAATTTCTTTGGATAATAGGACTGTATTTACTAGTGATGATGCGGTTAAACTTGAGTGGCTACCAAGATGGATAGCTATTATTGGAAGCGGATATATAGGATTGGAATTTGCTGATGTTTATACCGCGCTAGGTTGTGAAGTTACCATGATCGAGGCTTTGGAGAATATTATGCCAACATTTGATCCAGACATTGCAAAAATTGCTAAGAAGAACCTTATTCAATCAAGAGATATAGATACAAAATCAAATGTCTTTGCGACAAAAATAACACCTGGATGTCCTGTTAAAATAGAACTGACGGATGCAGAATCTAAAGAAGTTATAGAAACTTTAGAAGTTGACGCTGTACTAGTTGCGACTGGTAGAAGTCCTAATAGTAATAACTTAAATCTTGAATCTGTTGGGATTGAAACAGTAAAAGGCTTCATTCCTATAGATGATCAAATGAGGGTTAAAAATGGTGAGAAAATAATACCTAACATTTGGGCTGTTGGAGATGTAACTGGTAAACTAATGCTTGCCCACACAGCCGCAGCGCAAGGTACTATTGCTGTTGATAATATTTGCGGTGGTAACTTCGAAATTAATTATAAGAGTATCCCTGCGGCAACATTTACTCATCCTGAGATAAGTTCAGTTGGTCTCTCTGAAGCTGAAGCTAAAGAAATATCGGCAAAAGAAAATTTTACTTTGGGAGTTGTCAAAAGTTTCTTTAAGGCTAATTCAAAAGCATTGGCTGAATTGGAGAGTGATGGAATGCTCAAGTTGATTTTCAATAAAGATAATGGAAAAGTATTAGGTGCTCATATTTTTGGGTTACATGCAGCTGATTTGATTCAAGAAATTTCGAATGCCATTTCAAGGAATCAAGATGTAATTGAATTATCTACAGAAGTACATACTCATCCCACTCTTAGTGAAGTAGTTGAGGTCGCATATAAACAAGCGGCTTCTCAAGTAAAATAGAATTTATACTTAATGGAAATAAGACGCAGGCCACCAAATCCAACAGTTAGGGTAGAAAATTTAGAATATGCTGTACCTCACAGAGAGGCACAAGCAAAAAATATTCTCGAAGAAATTGTATGGCATAAGGACCTTGAAATTAAGAATTTTAAAAAAATAGTTTCTTTGGAAGATCTAATAAAGAAGATTAGTAAACTTCCTGCTCCTAAAGATTTTTATGAAAGTATCTTGGAGTCGAAAATAAAACCAGGAGTTATTGCTGAAATAAAAAAAGCTAGTCCAAGTAAAGGTGTTATCAGAGAAAAATTTAATCCTGAAGAGATAGCGCCTTGTTATCAAGGATTAGGTGCATCATGTATCTCAGTATTAACCGATAAAAGGTTTTTTCAAGGTAGTTACGAAATACTTGAAAATGTAAGGAAATCAACTAATCTCCCTCTACTCTGCAAAGATTTTATTATTTCTGCTTATCAGATTTATAAAGCAAGGGTATCTGGTGCTGATGCAATATTATTAATCGCGGCGATTTTAAGCGATGATGATTTAATTTATCTAAAAAAAATTGCTGATAATTTAAGGATGAGCGTTCTTGTTGAAGTCCATAACAAGAATGAATTAGAAAGGATATTAAAGTTAAAATCTTTTAATTTGATTGGAATAAATAATAGGGACTTAAAAACTTTTAAAACAGATTTAAAAACATCAATAGAATTGATGAATACATATTCAGATATATTTTTAAAACAAAATATTCTTCCCATTAGTGAATCCGGAATTAATTGTAGAGAAGACGTAGAATCGCTTATATCTATTGGAATTAAGGGAGTATTGATTGGTGAAACTTTTATGAGAGAAAGTGATATTGAAAAACCTTTCAAGAAATTATTTAACTCAAATTAATTTTGACTCCAAATCGTGCTATAAAATTGAATAAACTGAGATGTACTGAATATATATGCAGGCTGTAATATTAACCGGTATCGTTGCAGGATTTGTGCATGTAGTTAGTGGTGCTGATCATCTAATAGCAATGGCGCCAGTAGCTATTAATAATCCCAAAAAAGCTCTTGGAAATAGTTTCTCATGGGGCTTAGGACACTCTTCTGGAGTTCTCTTATTAGCTTTTCTCGCTATTTTTATAAAGGACATTACGCCATTAAACAAATTCTCCAATATTGCTGAATTCCTAGTTGGAATTTCTCTTCTAATTGTTGGAGTATTTGCTATTAAGAATTCTTTTCAATTAAGTATGCATTCCCACTCTCACAAGCATGATAATGGGATTGCTCATCGTCATTTTCATTTACATGTTAAGGAACAAAAAAATACTAATAAGCACTCCCATGCTTTAACAGGTTTAGGCTTACTCCATGGTATAGCAGGAGGTTCGCATTTTCTTGCAGTTCTACCTGCATTAGCTCTCCCTTTAACAAGTGCTTGCTTTTATTTGATTTCATATTTAATTGGTTCATTAATAAGTATGAATCTTTTTACTTGTTTAATATCTTTAACGACCTTTAAAGCAAGTCAAAAATTTATTAAAAGATTAATAGCTGGTGCAGGAGGGCTTTCCTTCTCCATGGGATTATTTTGGATTCAAAGAAGTGCTTCTATCTTTTTGAATTAATAAAACTTTTTAATTTAGAACTGATTAGTTTAGAGGTTACAATCCCAATGATTTTTTCGTTATTTACTAATCCAAATTTATTACTATCTTCACTAAATTCCATATTGTCACCAAAAACTTCAATAGTATTTTGATTCACTAAATTTATTCTTTTGATGAGGTTTTTGTTCTTAAGTGGATGATTAAAAATAACTATTTGACCAGGTTTTGGATCTGATTTGCCTTCCTTATAATTTTTAAAAAATACAATATCTCCTTCTTTGAGGGAAGGCAACATAGAATCACCGCTAATAATGGCGGTTTTTCTTAAGCCTAAGAAAAATAAAATTAAGTCAAATAAACTTTTGAAAATAATTCTGATTAACTAGCTTTTACAAAAGCGTCTGATCTTCCTTTTGAAGCCCAGAAAATATTATGAATCTTTTCTACATAACTCATGAGTTCTTCAGCTTGAGCTAAATCAATATTAACTTTGCATGCACTGCATAATTTGGCCGCCTTCCAAATGGTTTCATGTAAGTCTGGATAAGTTTCTAAGTGAACTGGTTTAAAGTAATCTGTCCACAAAATTAGAATTTCTTTCTTTGTTTCTTTTGCTTGCTCTTCTTTAACTGCAACATATCTAGAAAATGTATTACTGTATGTAGCCCACTCTGCTGAATCAGTGCTAGAAGGAGCTTCTAATGCAATAAGTTTTTTTGTCATTGATAAAACTGCTTCAGCAGCAACTCTGGTAGATGCTGGATCATAAACACCACAAGGACCATCACAGTGAGCATGGACTGTCATTGGGGATTTTTTATCTAGAAAAGAATTGATGAATTTACTTAACATTTCAAATATTTGATGTTGTATATATATTACTTGGAGATTAACTAAATTGAAAAGTCTTAGATATTTTTCTTACTTAATTTAATTGACTTTTAATAATTCAACTTCAAATATCAAAGTTGCATTGGCGGGTATAACACTTCCTGCCCCTCTTGATCCGTATCCAAGTTCCGGAGGTATTGTTAATTTTCTTTTTCCTCCAACTTTCATGCCGGCGACACCTTCGTCCCAACCTTTTATTACTCGTCCAGCACCTAAGGGAAAGCTGAATGGAGCTCTGCCGATACTGGTGTCAAATTGTGTACCGTCTTCTAGAGTTCCTGTATAATTTACACTCACTGTTTGCCCAGCAGTAGCTTCATCTCCTTCCCCATTTACGATATCCGAAATAATTAGACCACTTTCTGTAGTCCTTGAATTGCTTTCTGATTGTGTTTCTTCTGCCATAGCGAAAAGTATAGGATTTGGATCTGATGGGTCTAGCTCAAATAAATTATTATTTGAAACATTTGATGATTTTGCAACAGGTGTTTTTTGAATTAACTGAGTTTCTGATTCGGCAGCATTAACAACTTGGGGTGAATTAAATTGACTGAAAAGAGTTAATGAAACACAAAAAACAAAAACTGCAAAACTAATAAAGACTTCTCTCACTTAAATTTTGAAAGTTACTAAAACTAAGTTTACAGAATAAAGGTACAATAAAAGCGTGATTATAAATTTAATTTAGTAATTTTAGATTGTTAATCCCGACTCAAATTAAAAGTTTAAGACAATATTTTTACCCTTGTTTAGGTGGGATTTTAGGAGGAATTTCAGTCTCAACTCACTTTTGGCTGATTTTTATGCCGATATCTTTATTTATTTTATGGGAGGGAAGTGAAAGAAAAATAGCAAATTTTTGGTGGGGCTTTTTCTTTGTTTTGATAAGTCATTCATGGTTATATGATCTTCATCCATTGACATGGCTCGGTTTTTCATGGTTTGCAAGTTTAATAATTGCCATTTCAATATTATTATTTTGTGCTTTTTGGGGTGGGTTATTAGTTTATTTATGGGGGCTGTTAGTTGAAATGATTCTCTGGAAAGAGGATGTTTTTAAAATGAAAATTATGCCTTTAACCATAAAAGTATTCTTTTTATCTTTGATTTGGGGGATTGGTGAATTGATACTTTCTCAAACACCTTTTTTCTGGATAGGTTTAGGTGAAAGTCTAGTCCCAGGTGATATTTATCTTGCTGGTTTGGCAAGATGGATTGGTGCAAGTGGTTTATGTGTAGTACAAATATTGATTGGATTTTGGATTTTTTTTAGTCACGGAAAATGGAGAAGAAAACTTCATTTTAAAAAAATATTTATTTTTGGACTTTTGGTTATTGTTTTCTTACATTTATTAGGAGGTTTAACAACTCCAATAAAAAGAGATTATGAATATCCAGTAGCTATTTGGCAAACAAATATCCCAACAAGAGAAAAATTAAAAATAGATAATGAGTTTATTAAAGAAAAACAATCTATCGCTCAAGAATATGCTTTAGCCAATCAAGCAAAACTTCTTGTTGCTCCTGAAGGAACTCTAACTAATAATTTTTATTTACCTAAAGGCATTAAGGTTAATACTTTGGCAGGAGGTTTCAGAAATTACGAGAATGAGTTAAGAAGCTCTTTACTGGGATTTAAAATTGGAGATAAATCTTTTACCTCTTTCATAGATAAAAATAGACTTGTTCCATTAGGTGAAAAAATACCTAGATTTCTAAATAGTTTTTCAAGAGGATTATCTGCACTAGGAGGAATTCAACCAGGTTCTGATTCAAGATTTTTCGATCCTAAATTTACACCTCCATTAGCAGTAGCTATCTGTTACGAAATTAGTGATGGAGTGAAAATAAGAAAGGCTATTAATAGTGGCGCAACACTAATAATAACTGCAGCAAATTTAGATCCCTATCCAATTAAGCTGTCTAATCAATTCCTATCTTTGGCGAGATTAAGAAGTATTGAAAATAAGAAAAATAATTTACTCGTATCAAACACAGGCCCTTCGGGTTTAGTTCAGGATGATGGAAAAATAATTCAAATGCTTGATTTAAATGTTGAGCAAAATGAAATAGTGTTCCCTAATTTTTCATCCGAAAAGACTTTCTATACAAAATTTGGAGATAAACCTATTTTGTTTTTGTTTATATTTTTTATGGGATTAAATATCTTTTGGAAAATTAATTAATTAATCCACCACCTAATAAAATTTCTCCTTTATAAAAAACTGCAGCTTGTCCTGGCGTTACCGAACTTTGACTTTCTTCAAAAATTAATTTAAATGTTTTAGTTGGATTATCTGAATTTTTCAAAGGAATTAAAGTGCCTTTTACTGGATGACTTCTATATCTGATTTGTGCTTCTACTTCTATCTCTTGCTTAGGCTCTTCGATTGAAACCCAGTTAACCTTATTAATTATTGCTTCCCTATTAAAAAGATCACTTTTATCAGCTACGTACACTACGTTTTTTTTTCTGTCTAGACTTTTTACATATAATGGTTCAGGCCAAGCAATGCCCAAACCTTTTCTTTGGCCTACCGTAAAGTGCTGAATACCATTGTGTGTCCCAAGGACTTTACCGTTGACATGAATAATTTCTCCTTCTTTGGGCTCAATGTGCTTGTCAATAAATCTCTGCATTGATCCATAATGCTCAACTAAACATAAATCTTGACTTTCTGGTTTTTGAGCAGTTCTAAGGCCTAATCTCAGGGCTTCCTTCCTCGTTTCTTCTTTTTTCATTTCACCAAGAGGAAATTTTAATCTGCTCAGTACTTCTTGTGAAAGAGAATAGAGAAAATAACTTTGGTCTTTGTTCTCGTCAGCACCTCTTAGAAGAAGAAATTCCTTAAATATAAAGCTCTTGCAATCAAGTTTTTCAGCATAAGATGATTTTTTCAGCCTTGCGTAATGTCCGGTTGCAATATAAGTAAAGTCTTTTTTGGTTATTGCGTAATTAAGCATCTCTTCAAATTTCACATTTTTGTTGCACATCGAACATGGAAGTGGAGTGAAACCTTTCTCGTAGCTTTCAGTAGTTTTTTTAATCACCTCTCTTTCGAATATTTCTCTTGAATCTATTATTTTATGGTTAATTCCTAAATCTTCACAAAGGCCAGCAGCATCTACTAATCCTTCAGAACAACAGGACCCTTGTCCTTTCATTAGCCAAAGAGTTAGTCCCTCAACATTCCAGCCTCTTTCAACAAGAAGAGCAGCTGAAAGGGAACTATCTACGCCACCAGAAAGACCTACAATAATATTTTTCTCCTTTTTAGTTTTATTATTAGTAGAAAAATAGTTCTCTAATTTTTTATCCTTTTGTGTCTTTAACATGGAAGTTTAATTTTTTGAACAGTACTTCAATTGTTTTGTACTAATTATGAACGAAATTGTATGGCCAACAATTGACTCTAAACATTTAATTGTTGATTCAAAGCAAATGTTGATATTAGAGAAAGAAATGTTTTCTGATGGCATGCCACAAGAAGCATTGATGGAAAAAGCTGGAATCCAAATTAGTAGATGGCTCTTGAAAAGGAAACCTCTTTTAAAGCATGGAATAACTGTTTTAATAGGTCCTGGGCATAATGGTGGGGACGGTGCCGTAATAGCTAGAGAGCTTTTTTTGAAAGGTTTTTTAGTCCAGGTATGGTGTCCATTCCCGATAAAAAAAACATTAACAAATAACCACCTTAATTATCTTACATCTATTGGTGTTACAAAATTAGTAGAGCCCCCTAATGCAAATGGGAAAGAACTATGGATTGATGCGGTTTTTGGTAATAATCAAACAAGAATAGTTGATAATAAATTAATCAAACTATTTAATCAAAAATTTCATAATAAATATGGCAAGGTAATAAGTATTGATATTCCAACAGGATTATGTCCTAATAAAGGAAAGCCGTTTTTAGATAATGCAGTAAAGGCAGACTACACTTTAGCTATAGGTCTTAATAAAATTGGGTTAATACAAGATTCTGCTTTGCCTTTTATTGGAGAATTGAACCATATAGATGTAGGGGTACCTATTAGTAAATTGTCCAAAGTTGATAGAAGGATTTTTAAGGTTACTTACAAAGATTTAAAAAATATTGATTTACCTTCTTTACCAAAAAATTCCAATAAATATAAAAGGGGAAGAACATTATTAATCGCGGGAAGTGAAAAATATCCTGGCGCAGCATACTTAGCATTAAAAGGGGCCATATCAAGTGGAGCAGGATTTATCTCTGCGGTCTTGCCTGAGTTAGTTGCTGAATCTATTTGGCAAGTTGCCCCAGAAATAGTTTTAAAAGGAACTATGCAATCTAATCAAAATGGAAATGCATCCTTATCAAGTGTATTAAAAAATATTGATTTAAGTGCATTTGATTCATTAGCTTTAGGCCCAGGCATAGGAATTGATTATGATGATTGGGAAAAATCAAAAGACTATCTTTTAAGTTTTGAAGGATTATTGATCTTGGATGCAGATGCACTCAATAGGATTTCGGAATCTAAATTAGGATCAAAATTCTTTTTAGAGAGAAAATTTAAAACATGGATTACACCTCATACCAAAGAATTTTCAAGGTTATTTCCTCATATAAAAGGTGAGACTAATGTTGGACTAGCTCTTAAAGCGGCCAAAGAATTTAATATAAGTGTTTTGTTGAAGGGAGCTAATAGCATAGTCGCTGATGATCAAAAAGCATGGCAACTTTTTGGAACTGATTCTCAGACGGCTAGAGCTGGATTAGGTGATCTTTTATCCGGATTTGTAGCTGGCAGTTCTGCGATTGATTTGACGTTTTGTAGAAATATAAAGACTGATTTTTTTGCTAAATACGTACTTTTACATTCATTCGCAGCATCAAAGTGTAAAACTGGGTCAAATGCTTATGCGATTGGTGATGAATTATCGAAATTAATGAGAAATAAGAAAACGAGACAAATATCTTGAAAGAAACAATTTAAGAGAGTTATTTATAGTTTTAAACACATAAATATACAAATATTACTTGAAATCTGAAGCGCGCATTAAATATTCGGCTATTTCATTAAAAGTGTAGGAGAGTCTTAGTACCTTATTTAGGTCAAAAAAATGGTTTCCTCAATACCAGCACAAGCAGAACCCCCAAGAAGAAGAAGTAATGATCCGATTAGTTGGTATTTGCAGAACATCGGGCGAGTTCCTTTGTTAACACCTGCTGAAGAGATTGAATTGGGAAATCAAGTTCAGAAAATGATGATTCTCACAGAAGATGGTCAATTAAATGAACAAACTAAAGAATTTACAACGCAGCAAAAAAGAACAATAAAAATTGGCAGAAGAGCTAAAGAGAGAATGATGAAAGCTAATTTAAGATTAGTTGTTAGTGTGGCAAAAAAATACCAAGGTAAAGGTCTAGAACTTCTTGATTTAGTTCAAGAAGGTTCTCTTGGTTTGGAGAGGGCTGTGGAAAAGTTTGATCCGACAAGGGGATATAAGTTTTCTACTTATGCTTTTTGGTGGATTCGACAAAGTATGACAAGAGCAATAGCTTGTCAATCACGAACAATCCGTTTACCAGTGCATTTAAGCGAAAGATTAGCATCTATAAGAAAAGTTAGTAGGGATCTGGCACATAAACTTGGTGCTATGCCAAGCAGAATTGAAATTGCAGAAGCAATGGAAATTGATGTGGAAGAATTAGATTCTGTTTTAAGACAAGCTTTATCAACAAGTAGTTTAGATGCTCCAGTTAATGGTGATGATGGGAGGAGCTTTTTAGGTGATTTAATTGCAGATAGTAATAATGAAGAGCCTTTAGATCAAGTTGAACAGAAAATGCATCAAGAGCAACTTGGGAAGTGGTTAAGTCACCTAAGCGAGCAAGAACAACATGTTCTTAAATTAAGGTTTGGACTAGATGGAAATGAGAGGCATACACTTGCAGAAATAGGTAGATTATTAGAAGTTTCTAGGGAGAGAGTAAGACAAGTTGAATTGAAGGCATTAAGAAAATTAAGAAATTTAACCAGAAAATTACCTAGTACTATTTAATCTAATCTTCAGCCCAAATATATTTAGTTAATTCTTCTGAAGGTGGTTCAGGTGAATCTAAAGCATCTTTAACAGAATCAGTTATCTCTTTATCTATTTTCTTTTCAATATTTTTTAATTCTTCTTGGGTTGCGAATTTACCCTCAATAATTTCTTTGGCTAATTTCTTAATTGGATCTCTTTTGCCCCAAAACTCCTTCTCTTTTTCTGCCCTTAATTCATCAGGATCTGCAAGAGAATGACCTCTATATCTGTAAGTTAAGCATTCTAAAAGAGTGGGCCCCTCTCCTGCCCTAGCTCGTTTAATTGCTCTTTGTGCTGCCCCTCTTACTGCTAATACATCCATCCCATCAACTTCCTCACCATGCATGCCAAAAGCAGAGGCTTTTCTCCAGATTTCGGGATTGCTGGTTGCTCTATCGTGAGCCATACCAATAGCCCATTTATTATTCTCAACAACAAAAATTATAGGTAATTTCCATAATTGGGCCATATTTAAACATTCAAAAAACTGTCCATTATTGCAAGTTCCATCTCCAAAGAATGCCGCAGTTACTGCATCACTATTATTATTCCCAAGAACTTCCTTTTTATATTTGCTTGAAAAGGCTGCTCCTAAAGCCACTGGTATGCCTTCTCCAATAAATGCATATCCTCCCAATAAGTGATGCTCTCGTGAAAATAAGTGCATGGACCCTCCTCGGCCTTTACTACAACCTGTAGCTTTACCAAAAAGTTCACTCATAACTTCAAAAGAGGGAACACCTGCACTTAGTGCATGAACATGATCGCGGTAGGTGCTACAAAACCAATCATGTTTCTTTTTCATGGCGCCAATTACTCCAGTGCTAATTGCCTCTTGACCGTTATATAAATGAACGAAACCAAACATTTTCCCCCTATAGTACATTTCTGCACACTTATCTTCGAATCTTCGACCAAGTGTCATATCTTCATAAAGAAATAATCCTGTTTCTCGATCTAATTGGGCTTTTTTTATGTCTTGAAGATTTGAGATTCTCTCTACGTGTGTTTCCAAGAAAATACCTTATTGAAGTTTTGATTTGTTAACATTCTAAGCTGTGAAGGTCGATTTTCATGATTTTTTTTAATAACTCTGTAAGACCTTATGAAAAAAAGTTTTTAACTTGATAAAATTTGTCTAAGAATTTTTCAATAGGATATTTGTTTGGAACTTCCTTTAGACCATTTTCGTTTAATTGGCGTAAGCCCCTCCGCAACATCTGAGGAAATATTAAGGGCGTTTCAGTTAAGGTTAGATAAAACTCCTGATGAAGGTTTTACTTATGAAGTTCTAACCCAAAGATCAGAGTTGCTTCGTTTAACTGCTGATTTGCTCACAGATCCAGAAAGTAGGAGAGAATACGAAAATTTGTTACTTAATGGAGCCTCTGGATTAGAGTTTTCTTCAAATAGAGAAGTAGCGGGGTTAATACTTCTTTGGGAATCAGGTTCACCTAAAGAAGCTTTTAAAATCACAAGAAAAGCTTTGCAGCCTCCACAAACCCCAGCTTTAGGCAGTAGTCGAGAAGCTGATTTAACTTTATTGGCTGCTTTAACATCAAGAGATTCTGCGATACAAGAACAACAGCTTAGATCCTATTCAAACGCTGCAGATTTTTTACATGAAGGTATTCAACTTCTGCAAAGAATGGGAAAGCTTGGAGAAATAAGGAAAGATCTTGAAGAAGACTTGGTTTCTCTGCTTCCTTTCAGGATTCTAGATCTCCTTAGTAGGGATTTAAATGATCAGGAGTCTCATAAAAAAGGTTTAAGTATGTTGGAAAATTTAATAGTTAAAAGAGGTGGTTTAGAAGGTAATAATAAATCTGAATATGGAAATTATTTAAATCAACAAGAGTTTGAAGCTTTTTTTCAACAAATTAAGCCATATTTGACTGTTCAAGAACAGATAGATTTGTTTCTTGGATTACAAAAAAGAGGATCATTAGAAGCAGGATTTTTAGCTTTTTTATCCTTGACAGCAATTGGTTTCTCAAGAAGAAAGCCGGAAAAATTATTTGAAGCGAGGAGGATATTAAAGAAACTAAATTTATCAGGTCTTGATTCAATGCCTCTTGTTGGTTGTTTAGACTTGCTACTAGCAGATATTGAAAAGGCCTCTGCAAGGTTCTCCAGCAGTTCTGATGAAAAATTACGAGATTGGCTTAACAATTATCCAGGCAATAACTTGGAGGCGATATGTATTTTCTGTAAAAATTGGTTGGAGAATGATGTTTTAGTTGGTTATAGAGATATTGACTTAAAAGAAGTGGATTTAGATTCTTGGTTTGAAGATAGAGAAATTCAAGAATTTATTGAAACATTAGAAAAGAAATCAAATAAAACTACAATTAAATCAAATTTTCAGAACCAACAGATCAAAAAAGAATCTTCTACAAAAATCACAGATGATTTTGATAGTACATTAGATAATATTGATGAAAGTAGATTACCTTTGCCAGGTGGCATAAAACAAGCATATGAAAAGCTTGATATTCAAGAAAATAAATTCAATGAGGAAATCTTCAAGAATAAACCAATAGAGTTTTATAAGTACTTAATCGAAAAAATTGCTGAATTAAAGTTTGTTTTTGGAGAATTTCTTGAGGATAAACATATTACCAGTCGCACACCTTACTTAATTTATTTATATGCTTTTTTGATCTTATTCACATTTGGTATTGGCATTGGATTTTTAAGAAATAATTTTAAAAATTCAATTCAGGATGATGCTGTTGAGGATAAACCTTTTATAGCTTTAGATAAAAATCAAAAGGTTAGTGATAACGATATTACTCAAGAAATAAAAAAAAATTCTTCAAATAAATTAAATTCAATCCCTGAGAAATCTACTGCAATTAATTCCTCTAAATTCAAAGCACTTACTACAGCATCGCCTTCTTTAGAAGAGGTAAGAGATTTAATTAATATATGGCTTCTGAAAAAAAGTAATTACTTAGCTGGAAAGAGTGAACTTAATCTCTCTACGATTGTTAGTAATGGTTTGATTGATAGAACAATTGAAGAAAGACAAAATGACATAAAGAAAGGAATTTATAAACAAATTACTTCCCAAATACTTAATATAGATTTGAAATCGCAGACTTCCTCTAGGATTGTTGTTTTAGTTGAATTAAATTATTTAGAGGGAATATTAAAGGATTCTGGGGAATTTGTTAACGAAACATCATTGAATCCTCTAAAGGTTAAATATATTTTGGGTTTTTCTAATAAATCATGGAAATTGGTTGATTTTGTAAGTGGCTTGTAAGTATAAACTTCGAGATCATCTATAATAATTAAAATTTCTTTTTAATAATGTTTGATGAACTCTCATCACGCTTTGAAGACGCAGTAAAAGGTTTAAAAGGCGAAGCAAAAATTAGTGAAAATAATATTAATGATGCCTTGAATCAGGTAAAAAGAGCACTTCTTGATGCCGATGTTAGTTTGTCTGTAGTAAAAGATTTTATATCAGATGTTAAAGATAAAGCTATCGGAGAAGAAGTAGTTAGGGGTGTAAACCCAGGTCAAAAATTTATAGAAGTTGTAAATAAAGAATTGATTAACATTATGGGGAATGAAAATTCTCCATTAAACGAAAATAAAAATAGTCCCACTGTTATTTTAATGGCTGGACTTCAGGGAGCTGGTAAAACAACTGCAACAGGAAAATTAGGCCTTTATTTGAAGGAAAAAGAAAAAAAAGTTCTTTTGGTGGCTGCAGATATTTATCGGCCAGCAGCTGTAGAACAACTTAAAACATTAGGAAGTCAATACGACTTAGAAGTTTTTTCAGCAAAAGAGAAAAATAGCAAACCAGAAGAGATAACGAAGGACGCATTGAATTATGCGAGTGAAAATAATTTTAACTCGATCATTATTGATACTGCAGGAAGATTGCAAATTGATGATTCAATGATGAGTGAAATGGTTCGGATAAAGGAAGTTTCTAATCCTGATGAAGTTTTGCTTGTTGTTGATTCTATGATTGGGCAAGAAGCTGCTGATTTGACAAAGTCTTTTCATGAAAAAGTAGGAATTTCAGGGGCGATACTAACTAAGTTGGATGGCGACTCTAGAGGAGGAGCGGCTTTATCAATAAGAAAAATAAGTGGTAAACCTATCAAATTCATAGGTGTAGGCGAAAAGATAGAGGCACTGCAACCATTCCATCCAGAAAGAATGGCTAGCCGAATTTTAGGAATGGGTGATGTATTAACACTTGTTGAAAAAGCACAAAAGGAAGTCGAGCTTGCTGATGCAGAAGCTATGCAAAAGAAACTTCAAGAAGCAACTTTTGACTTTAATGATTTTGTTAAGCAAATGAGATTAATAAAAAGGATGGGCTCACTTGGTGGATTAATAAAATTAATACCTGGTATGAATAAAATCGACGATGGGATGATAAAAGATGGAGAAGATCAGCTTAAGAAAATAGAATCTATGATTTCATCAATGACTCTTGAGGAGAAACAAAAACCTGAAGTCCTTGCTGCTCAGCCTTCCAGAAGACAAAGGATTGCTCAGGGTAGTGGTTATGAAGCAAAAGATGTAGATAAAGTATTAGCTGATTTTCAAAGAATGAGAGGTTTTATGAAACAAATGTCGAATGGAGGAATGCCTGGAATGGGAGGAATGCCTGGAATGGGAGGAATGCCTGGAATGGGAGGAATGCCTGGAATGGGAGGAATGGGAGGAATGGGTAGTAATAAGCCGATGAAAAAACAGAAAAATAATAAAAAGAAAAAAGGGTTTGCTGATTTATAGTTTCTAATTTTTTACCTTTAAATGATATTATTATTAAAAACTAATTAATTTAAGATGATTAAGTTGCGCCTTAAGCGCTTTGGAAAGAAAAAAGAGGCAAGTTTCAGAATTGTCGCATGCAATAGTACTTCCAGAAGAGATGGTAAACCTCTGCAAGAACTAGGTTTTTATAACCCAAGAACTAAAGAAACTAGGCTTGACACAGAAGCTTTAAGAACAAGACTTACACAGGGCGCTCAGCCCACTGATGTGGTTAGAACTTTATTAGAAAAAGGAGGGTTGTTAGAAAAAATAGAGAGGCCCTCTATCGCAATTGGTAAGGCAAAGTTAGAAAAGGAAAAAATAGCTAAAGCTAAGACTAAAGACGAAGAGAATGATAGTAGTAAAGCTGAAAGCGTTAGTGATGAAGCTGAAAGTTAGTGTTTTGACTAATTTTTATTCTTTTACAATAACTAAATGAAAGAAGTTTCCAAAACTGGTAACTTCACAATTGATTTGCCAAACTCTGATGCTGCTACAGCATTATCTGGACCTGGTAATTCTTTTTTAAAAAAGTTTGAGTCACTTACAGGAGTTTCTTTAACTATTAGAGGCTTACAATTAGAGATGAACGGTGTCATATCTAAGATAGAGAGAGCTTCAGCCCTAGTAGAGCTGACAAGACCCATTTGGGAACAAGGATTAGAAGTTCCAGAGGTAGATCTTAAAGCAGCTCTAAGCTCTTTAAATATGGGAGAGTCATCTTCACATGCTGAACTTGGGAAAAAAGTTCTTGCCCGTTCCAAAGAAGGAAGATACTTAAGACCAAGAACTATAAGGCAAAAAGAATATGTTGAATCGATTGAAAACTTTGATCTTACCTTTGCAATTGGTCCAGCTGGAACTGGTAAGACATTTTTGGCAACTGTTTGCGCAGCAAGACTATTAAACGAGAAAAAAATAGAAAGAATTGTTCTAACTAGACCAGCTGTGGAAGCTGGCGAAAGCTTGGGATTCTTGCCTGGGGATTTACAACAAAAAGTGGATCCATATTTAAGACCCCTATTTGATTCTTTACATAGTATTTTCGGATTTGATAGAACAAATTCGTTAATCGATAAAGGAATTATTGAAGTTGCACCATTAGCATTTATGAGAGGCAGAACCTTGGATAACTCTTTGGTCATTTTAGATGAAGCACAAAATACAACTTGCTCTCAAATGAGGATGTTTTTAACAAGATTAGGTGAAAGATCAAAAATGGTTGTAAATGGAGATATTACTCAAATTGATTTAAAAAAAGATCAGGAAAGCGGCCTTATTGAAGCATCAAGAATTTTTTCTGAAACTGAAGGTATAAAGTTTTGTTTTTTAACTGTTGATGATGTAGTTCGTCATCCTTTAGTTCAGAAAATTATTGAGGGTTATAAATAACTTTATAACTCTGGAGATCCGTACCCTGAAATTTTAAAAATCAAGTAGAATAGGTGCATATTTAATAAAAAAAATGCCAGCAAGTAGTAATTTCAATCAAGCTATTCGTGAAGCACAAACTAGTGCAATTGTTGGACCTAATGTTGTTCAAAAAGCTCTACCCTATGTCGGTGGAGGTATGGTTCTAACTTCTTTAGGTGTTTTAGCAGGTGTCTCACTTATAGCAACAAATCCTGGGCTTTTCCAACCTCTTTCAATAGTTGCTTTAATTGCAGAGTTGATTTTATTTTTTATAGCCACAAGTGCTGCTAATAATGCAAATAATGCAAAGGCCTTGCCTTTGCTAACAGGATTTAGCTTGTTAACAGGATTTACCTTAAGTGGAATAGTTGCTTTGGCAATAGGAACAATTGGTATTGGTTCGGTAGGAACAGCTGCTTTAGCTACAGGTATAACATTCGTTATTGCCTCTTACACTGGCCAAAGAATGAGCGATAGTGTTGGTCAAGCACTTAGTGGGGTAGTTGGTCTTGGGTTGATAGGACTGCTCATAGCAATGTTTGTTCAATTGATTGGAGGATTCTTTGCTCCAGGAGTTTTTGGAGGTTCAGGACTCGAATTGATAATTGCAGGATTTGGAACTGTCTTATTTGTTGCAATGTCTTTCGTTGATTTCTATACAATGCCAAGAAGATATAATGATGATCAATACCTTGCAGGAGCTTTAGGTATGTATTTAACTTATATAAATCTTTTTGTTTTTATATTGAGATTAATGATTGCTCTCCAAGGCGGTGGAAGAAGAGACTAATAATTACTTAATTTTCTAATTAAAAGCGTAGATTTATTTCTACGCTTTTTTATTGGGCGATATCAAAAATTTGTTTTTTTATAAATTCCTTTTGCTCTGAGTCATATTTTACTGAATTATCAAAACTATTTCCCATAGTATCTAGGTCTCTGAGGACTTGATTAACAAACTTTATAACTGACTTAGTTTCAAGTAGTCTCAAAATAGCTTTACATCTGCTTGAAATATTTTCTGATGTTATCTCATATTCATGATTATTATCTCTTCGATGAATAATAATTTGAGCTGAACTCATTATTAAATTTTTTAATACTATGTCTGTTACAGCATCCCCACCTTCATTCAGTTTGTAAATTAGTGAAAAAGGAAGTTTATCTAACAAAAAACAATCTTTATCTGATAAAGCGTACGCAAAAAATCCTCTGAGTCCATTTCTTGTTTTAATTAGCTCTGCAATTCGATCTGCTAAAACCTCTTCGCTGAGTAAATCTTCACCCCACTCTTTACACCATTGAGTGGATATATTTATTGCTTGCGTAAAAGAAGCTTCCTTTAAATTTATGGTTTTTTTTTTCATTTTTGATCAGAATTTTATTATTGATGCATTAAAAGTCTTTGACTAATTATAGATCTGGGTTTGTAACTTTACTAGGAAGACCAAATGTGGGTAAATCTACTTTAATAAATAAATTGATTGGAGAAAAAATAACAATTACTTCTCCAATAGCGCAAACTACTAGAAATAAATTAAAAGGGATACTTACTACAGAAAATGGGCAAATAATTTTTGTCGATACACCAGGTGTTCATAAACCTCATCATCGACTTGGAGAAATATTAGTAAAAAACGCAAAATCTGCAATTAATGGAGTTGATATGGTTATTTTTGTAATTGATTCAAGTGAAGAACCTGGTAGAGGTGATGAATATATATTGAACTTTTTAATCGCAAATAAAACTGATTTTATTGTTGCACTGAATAAGTGGGATTTGGTTAATAAAGAATTTAGGAATTTACGTATAAATCAATATAGAAGATTTTTTGGAATTAATAGAAAATTTCAAATTATAAGTGCTTCTCAAGGAGAAGGATGTTCTGAACTAGTCGATATGGCACTTAATTTTCTTCCAGAGGGACCAAAACTTTATGGCGAAGAGACGATATGCGACCAACCATTAGATAATTTATTATCTGATTTAGTAAGAGAGCAGGTATTAATAAATACAAGAGAAGAAGTCCCTCATAGTGTTGCAGTAAAGATAGAAAAGATAGAGGAAATGAAAAGAAAAAATGGCAAAAGTTTTACAGCTATTTTGGCTACCATTATTGTTGAAAGATCAACTCAAAAAGGCATTCTTATTGGAAAGAAAGGTTCAATGTTAAAAATTATTGGTCAGTCAGCAAGATCAAATATGTCAAAATTGATTGATGGTCCAGTTCATCTGGAATTGTTTGTGAAAGTTGTTCCAAATTGGAGAAAAAAAGAATCAAGGTTAATTGAGTTTGGTTATGAGGAAGATTTCTAGATGAGTAGTTTTAATTTTGATGTAATTACATTGTTCCCTAAAGCTTTTGAATTGATAAATAATTCAGGGGTCATAACAAGAGCTCTAGATAAGAATTTGATCGATTTAAAATTACATGATTTAAGAGAATATGGTGAAGGGTCTTACAAACAAGTAGATGATAAGCCTTATGGAGGAGGAGCAGGTATGGTACTAAAACCTGAACCTATTTATAAGGCATATGAATCAATTAGAAAAACACCTAAAAGTAAAACTTTGTTGATGACCCCACAGGGTAAAGTCTTAAAGCAAAAGGATCTTGCGAGATGGTCCACTTTGAATCAAATAATAATTATTTGTGGTCAATATGAAGGTTTTGATGAAAGAATTAGATGTTTAGCTGATGAAGAGATATCGATTGGCGATTACGTCCTTTCTGGAGGTGAAATACCCGCTATCTCAATAATTAACGGTTTGACTAGATTATTACCAGGAACTCTTGGTGATCCAGACTCCTTAGTGGATGAGAGTCATAATTCTTCTTTATTGGAATATCCTCAATATACGAGGCCGTTAACTTTTAGAGATATGAAAGTGCCTGATATTTTAGTAAGCGGTAATCATGAAGAGATTAAATCGTGGAGAACAAGAAAAAGTATTGAAAGAACATTGGAGAGAAGAAGTGACTTAATTTCCAATGAAAACTACAAAAAATCCCCACAAAGTAAGAGAATAATAAAAGAATATAATCAATTCATGAAATTTAGAATAGATAATGAATATTATAATTACCCTGACTGGTAGTTATAACTGGGATTTATAATAAGGTTTGAGTAACTGATATGTCACAAACTAATTACAACGCTGCATAATTGGAATGCAATTCATCTTTAAGTTACACAAAGTTAATATCCATCAAAAAATAAATCTTTAGTATTAAATAATATTAGAAGATATTAGAATTTAAAGATTTTTTTACTAAATGAAAATAGGCATAATTGTAGATTCTGAAAAAATTTCTAATCATAACTATGAATTGATAAATTGGATTGAAAAGCAAAATAATATTGAGCTATCCTTGTTGATTGTTCAACAAATAAACTTTTCCACTACTAAATCAAGAATTAAATATCATGGTTTTAGAGGTTCCTTAAGGAGAATTTTATTTAGATTTTTAACTAGAATAGATCGATATTTGTCTTTAAAAATCAATAAAAAATTAGAATTTACAAAAAATCAATTTCTTATTAGTAACAAATTTTTAAAGACTATATTTATCACACCAGAGGTCTCAAAATCTGGTTTTATTTTTAGATATAAAAAAGATGACATTACAAAAATTAAGGAATTAGATTTAAAGTTGTTAATTAGAATGGGATCAGGAATTCTAAAAGGAGATATACTTGATTCCTCCTTATTTGGGATAATTTCATTTCATCATGCTGATAATAATGTTAATAGAGGTGGCCCAGCATGTTTTTGGGAAGTTTTAGAAAAGAAAGATACTACAGGATTTATTATTCAAATTCTTACCGAAGAGTTAGATGGTGGAAAAGTTTTAAAAAAAGGGAATTTTCATACACAAAAAACTTATTTTGAAAATCAATACAATGTTTTTAAAAAATCTTATTTTTATATGCAGGAATTACTTTCTGATATTGCTAAAAATGATTGTTTACCTGATATCTTAGAGTCTATTCCATATAGTAAGAGACTATATAGTGTTCCAAGAATTAGGGATCAATTAGCATATTTAAATTACTTCATAACTTATTTATTTTCTAAGTTTTATAGAAGGAAAATTCTTAGAAAGTTTTACAGATGGGGAGTTTCGTTTACCTTCTCTCACTGGAAAAATGCCGTTTTTTATAGAAGTATAAAAATAAGAAATCCCAAAAACTGTTTTCTTTCTGATCCTTTTGTTATTGAACATAAAGGGCAATATTTTTGTTTTCTTGAAAATTATTCGTTTATTAAAAGAAAAGGTACTATTTCTGCTTATCTTTTAGAAAAAAATGCCGCAAATTATCTTGGAGAATCTATAGATGAAGATTTTCATCTCTCATATCCTTTCGTTTTTAAATATCTTGATAATTTTTATATGCTTCCTGAATCATCAGAAAATAAAGATTTAAGATTGTATAAATCCAAAAAGTTTCCTTTTGAGTGGGAATTAGAAAGGGTTATATTTGATAATATTGTTGCTGTCGATGGAACAATATTTCAATATGGAGATAGATGGTGGTTATTTTTTACTAAAGATTCATCTAATTCTCTTGAAAATAATTCAGAATTGTTCGCTTATTTTAGTGATAATCCCGTTAGTTCAGAATGGATTGAACATTCATGCAATCCATTAATTATTGATAGTTCCAGCGCAAGGATGGGGGGTTTATTAACAGATATAAATGATATTTATTTGGTATCTCAATCGCAAGCATTTAACTTGTATGGAAAATCATCAAAAATTTATAGAATTAAAGATTTAACAAAAAATAGTTTTCAAAGAGAGTATGTTTGTGAAATTACGCCTGATTTTTTCAGTGATATTTTGGGAACCCATCATATGAATTCTTATAAAAACTGTACTGTATTTGATTATTTTAAAGAGGAAAACATTGATACTTAATCTTTATTATTTATTCCTAATAATTAAAGTAAAAAATTTCTGCATGTACGAAATTTAGGGTAATTTTTTTTTGATGTGATTATGGGGTTCTTTTATTGTTAAAATTATGGAATTACAAGACAAAAGTTACATTAAATGTTAAATAAAAAATACATCTGGAGTTTTAAATTAGTTTTAAGTCGTTCAAAGATACTTCAAGTCTATTGATATGACAAGAAAATACCCACAGTTACGTATTGGAAATGGATACGATATTCACAAACTAGTAGAGGATAGAGATTTAATTATTGGAGGTGTGAAATTGAATCATCCTGATGATTTAGGATTGGATGGTCATAGTGATGCTGATGTTTTAATTCACTCAATAATGGATGCATTATTGGGCGCACTTTCTTTGGGAGACATAGGAAAGTATTTCCCCCCATCTGATGAAAAATGGAAAAATGCTGATAGTTTGTTTTTGTTATCAAAAGTAATTGACTTGATAAGACAAGATGGTTGGGAAATAAATAATATTGATAGTGTTCTTGTCGCTGAAAGGCCAAAAATCATGCCACATATAAAACTAATGAAAAAAAACATTTCTGAAATCTTAAATATTGATGAAAATTTAATTGGGATTAAAGCAACCACAAATGAAAAATTGGGTCCTGAAGGGAGAGAAGAGGGTATAAGTTGCCATTCAGTAGTTCTACTTGAGAAAAAATGAGATTTAATTTACATTTGAAAAAAAAATTCCAAAGTTTTTGTTTATTATTAATTTGCTTAGTAGTTTTAATTTTTCAATCTGATATTCCCAATTTAAAAGCTCTTACAATGGATAAGTATCAAAGTGAAATGGTCATAGAGGAATTAAGACTTAAAGTACCTGCCGATGTAAAAGCAGTATGGTTGAATGCTGAACAAGAAATATGGGAGCCATGGTTATCTTCTCAAGATGGGTTTTTGGGGAGACAATTATTTTGGGATAAAGAAAAAGAAGAAGCTTTAATATTGGTAAATTGGAAAAGTAAGAAATTATGGAAAAGCATACCAATCTCAGAAGTAAATGTAGTCCAACAAAAATTTGAAGCTAATGTTAAAGCTGCTCTAAAAGTAGAAAAAAATCCTTTTCAATTAGTTTATGAGGGAGAGTTAGATAAGCAAAGATGAATTTTGATATCAAGTTTGATTTTCAAAGAAGAGAGAGGCTTGGACTAATTGAGGCTATTTGGGGGCAAGACAAGAGTATCGATCAATTAAAGAGATTATCTGAAAGTGTATTAAGTAAAAATGAGGTTGTTTTTATAACTAGGATTAATAGTAAAAAGGCTAATTATCTATTGAATTTGTATGATGATGCACGATTCTATGAAGAAGCAAATTGCCTAATAATTGGGAACAATCTGAATAAAATAAATACAAATAAAAAAGTTGCTATAATTTCGGGAGGCTCAAGTGATTTGCCCGTAACACTTGAAGCACAATTAGCGCTTGAAATTTATGGAGTGAATTCTCAATTTTTTATAGATGTTGGAGTAGCAGGACTTCATCGATTAATAAGTCAGTTAGAAGAAATTAATAAATATGATGTATTAATAGTTTGCGCTGGAATGGAAGGAGCTTTGGCAACTGTTGTGGGAGGGTTACTGGCGCAACCTATTATTGCAGTGCCTGTTTCAGTAGGCTACGGAGTCAGTAAGAATGGAGAAACTGCATTAAATAGTATGTTATCAAGTTGTTCTCCAGGAATTTCGGTTATGAATATAGATAACGGCTACGGAGCCGCAATGGCTGCTCTGAGAATTATTAAAAGTATTTCCTAAATACTTACTTTTTTTCTATTTCTAATAGGTTTTCTATCCATAAATTTAGTTGTTTAGAAAGTATTCCATCTTCTCGCATCTTCATTGCCTTAATCATGACTTCAGTGTTTACCCATTCTGGAAATCTTTTCGGCATTTATTTTTATATTCAGTAACTTTAATTTGGTACAAATTTTTATAAAGACAAGATCTAAGTAACAAATTTAATCTATTAAGTTTGATTTTGCACCTAATCTAGACAACTCAGAAGAGGTATGTTCACTTTCTACATTCTTTAATCTTTCAATTAGCTCAAATAAATCCTTATGGGCTAACTCCCCATTCTGTTCCCATTTTAAGGACCTTGAATTGTTATCAGCTTTTTCTTTCATCAATTTATTTTAGTAATAAGAATATAAAACGAAAAAAGAGAAAAATGGGTTATTGTTTCAAGCCTAAACTTAAAAAATTATGAAGATTTTGATTATATAAAGATTTTATCTTTTAACCACCACCAACTATTGAAACGATTTCTAAATTATCCCCATCTTTAAGTTTCACTTTTTCCCATTTTATTGAATTAATAATTAAATTATTTAACTCTACGACAATTGTGTTAGGTTTATATCCCATTAAATTTAGAGCTGTAGATAGTAAAACATTTTCTTGATCAAGTTCTATTTTTTTTTCTTCTCCATTTACTTTAATTTTCATGAGACAACTCTTTTAAAATCATAATAGCGTCTTCTTTAGGATCTTCAGAATTCATTAATTGCGAAACTAAGGCAATTTTTTTAAACCCATTTCTTTTTAAATATGAAATATTATTTGACTTAATTCCTCCGATAGCAAACCAAGGAATATTTAAATCCTTTGTTAAAGTTTTGATCTTTTCAATACCTATCGGTTTTTTGTTCTTTTTTGTTACTGTCTCAAATACTGGTCCTATTCCTATGTAATCACAACCATTCTTAAGAGCATTAGAAATATCAATTTCATTATTTGCGCTTATACCAATTATTTTTGAATGTCCTAATAATTTTCTTGCGGTCTTCAAGTCTAAATCATCTTGTCCAAGATGAATTCCATCCGCATTAGAAGCTAGAACTATATCAAGTCTGTCGTTAATAATGAATAAAGAATTATATCTTTTACATAGATTTTTAATCTGAATTGCTTCTTGAAGATTATCTTTATCAGTTCCCGATTTAAATCTATGTTGAATGATTCTTACTCCTGCAATTAAAATCTGTTCTATTATTTCTAATAAATTGTCCTTTTGATCTGTGATTACATATAAGTCATTTTCTTTTAAAATTTTCTCAGAATTCTTACACTTGCTTAAACTTAATAAGTCTATTTCTATAGTATAAATTTCATATCTAATTTCCGAAGCGATTTTTGAAAGCTCATGATTATGTAGCCTTGAGAATTCTTCTATTACTCTTAATGCTTCTTGAACTCTGCCTGAATTAGAACTTATAATTTGCTCAGAGGTTTTTCTGTTGATTTGCTCTTGATGAGTCAATCCTTTGCATTTGTCTTCAATATAATTTCTAGATTGTTTATAAACTTCTAAATGATTTCTTCCTAAAATTTGTCTAAAATTTTTAATCCTTTCAACATATTTTTCTTTGCCTAGACCAAATCTAGCCCAATCCTCTAGTACTCTTAATCCTTCTCTAGCTCTGTCTAGATTGGCGTCAATAATTTGATAAATTCTTAAATCTTCAGGGTTTGTAGTATTGGAATTCAGCATTTGTAACTTATTTTTTGTTGTTTTTAAAAATTCTTAGGGCATTATCTCTATCTTTTTTAATTTGATTAGAAAGTTGTTCTATATTCTTGAACTGAATTTGAGATCTGAGCTTTTCAACTGGTTCTACGGATAGTTTTAAACCATATAGATTGATATCTTTATTAATTAAATGAACTTCAACTGCAGATGGCAATAAAGGATTTATTGTTGGTTGAGAGCCAAGATTCATAACAGATTCAATTTTTTGGTTGGAATTTTCTATAGTTGTCCAAGCTGCGTAGACTCCTTCTCCAGGTAAAAATTTTCTGCCATCTATTTCAAGATTTGCTGTAGGCCATCCAATACTTTTCCCAATCCCTTTACCTTTAACAACTTTTCCATTAAAACTGTAAGGCCTATTTAGTATTTTGAAAGCATTTTTGAGATCACTTCTTTCTAATAAATCTCTTATTCTGCTGCTGCTGATTCTACCTTCTTTGTCTTCTAAAATCGGAGTAATTTTTAGTTTTATGTCCGTATCTTTAATCGTATTTTTTATAGTATTTATGTCTCCACTTCTTCTAAAACCAAATTTAAAATTAGCACCTACAGAAATGTTTTTTGCCTGTAATTGATTTATCAATATATCTCTTACAAACATTTCTGCACTTAATTTGGATAGTTCCTTATCAAAAGGAATCAGAACTAATTGTTCAATCCCGAGATCTTCAAGAATAGGTAGTTTTTCATCAGGGAGATCAAGTCTAAGACGCGTCTCTTTGTATAGAACTTCTCTGGGATGAGGCCAGAAGCTAGCAATTGTTGGGGTATATTGATTTTCTTCAACAACACTTTTTATTAATTTTCTGTGGCCAGCATGTAGGCCATCAAAACTTCCAATAGCTATTGAAGTAGGATTCTTGACTTCTGATGGCGATATTAAAGAGATCAAAAGATTACGTGCAATTTTATGATTTTGATGGCAAATTTGAATAGATTATAGTTTATTCAATCAAATGAATGTCTGACAAAATTGATTTTCAGTCGCTTTCATTTGGAATGCGGCGCATTGGATGGATACGCTTTTGGATTCAATCCATTTTAGGTGTTGTTGTTGCAGCTGTTTTGCTTTTTTCAAATGTTGTAAATAATAGCGAAGGTCAGCTTGGCTTGGCGCCTGGTTTGTCACTTACAACAATATCCTTGATTTTACTACTTTTTAGTCTTTGGCAAGGTTGGTTAATAGTTAGAACAGGAAGAGCAATAGCAAGCAATGCAAGACCCTCAAGAGGACAAACCAGTAAATTAATAAAAAGAGGTCTAATAGTTGATTTATTAGGAATTTTGTTTGGATTAATTGGATATCAAGCTCTTATGGGGGCTCTATTTATACAAGCATCCTCTCAAACGACTGGACAATTGATAACAGCGACATCTGATATCCCTATTACTGGACTTGAAATATTATCAGTTCTAAGTAATACCCAAGTTATTGCTGCTCATTTCTTTGGACTTTGCTTTTCTTTATGGCTTTTAAGAAGGATTCATAAATGAATTATTAATTTTAGGTAAGTCTTGTAAATTACCCCTCCAAAATAAATCTGGTTCTACAGGTGTAAGCGATATTTTATTTTCTTGTATTTGAGATACATCACTAGGCCAATTCTTAGGGCCATAACCTTTTGATTTAAGATCTAAAACTACCTCACCTGCTAACCAATAATAATCATCACCCCTAGGGTCTTCTCTTTTGGAAAATTGGTTTTTATATTTTCTTACTGATAATCTTGTCCAGGATAATTCTTTTATTTTGCTTTTCTCGCAAGGGGGTATATTCAAATTTAATAGAAGTGAAGCTGGCCAACTATCCTTAATGGCTTGTTCGGCAATATTCATTGCAATTTCTCCAGCAAATTCAAAATTCTTCCATTTAAAACTAGCTACACTTATTGCCATGGAGGGAACATTTTCTAAAGTGCCTTCCATAGCAGCAGCAACTGTTCCTGAACAAAAAATATCTGTTCCTAAATTGGGACCGTGATTTATTCCAGATAGAACTAGATCAGGTTTAGTATCCAAGAGTTCAGATAGTGCCAATTTTACGCAATCAGCAGGCGTGCCCGAACATCCCCAAGCTTCAATTCCTTCCCCGAATAATTCGTCCGCTCTTTCCACTCTTAATGGAGATTGTAAAGTAAGCCCATGCCCAGTAGCTGATCTTTCTTGGTCAGGACATACTACTTTTACCTTGTGTCCTCTTTTTTGTGCTGATTTTGCTAAAGCTCTTATCCCCGCTGCAAAAACACCATCATCATTACTAATTAATATATTTAACGGTTTCATTAATCAATACATTTTATTAATGGACGATATTTAAGTAAGATAAAGCAATACTTATTTTTACTATATCAGTGAGACAAATTGAATCATTAAGTCAAATTGAGGAAAAACTAAATAATCTTTCTCTAACAGCAAAAAATAATATAGATAATACTAATACTCATGAAGAACTGGATCAATTGAGAGTTTCATTGTTAGGTAAAAAAGGTAATTTGTCACTTATATTGAAAACAATGGGTCAATTATCTGCCACTGATAGACCAATTGTTGGTCAGAAGGCAAATTTAATAAAAATAAATTTGCAAGAATTAATAACTGAAAGAAAAAATCAACTGAACAGTGAAGCTTTAGATAAGAAGATTAAAAACGAAAAAATTGATGTAACTATCCCTCCAATTGGAACACCCCCTGGGAATAAACATCCTTTAATTTCAACTCAAGATGAGATTATAGATATTTTTTGTGGTTTAGGATACTCAGTTGAGAGCGGTCCTGAAATAGAAACTGATTTTTATAATTTTGAGTCTCTCAACATACCCAAGAATCATCCTGCAAGAGATATGCAGGATACTTTTTACTTAGATGAAAATCGACTTTTAAGGACCCATACTTCTCCTGTTCAGATTAGATACTTAGAAAATAATCCACCTCCAGTAAGAATTATTGCTCCAGGAAGAGTGTATAGGAGAGATGCTGTAGATGCTACTCATTCCCCTGTATTTAATCAGGTTGAGGTTTTATGCATCGATCAAGATATTAATTTTAGTCATTTAAGAGGAACAGTTCTTACATTCTTAAAGACCTTTTTTGGAGATATTCCTGTAAGATTTAGAGCTAGTTATTTCCCATTTACTGAACCTTCTGCAGAAGTAGATGTTCAATGGAAAGGTAAATGGCTAGAAGTAATGGGCTGTGGAATGGTAGATCCGAAGGTCTTAGAAAAATTAGGAATAGATTCTGAGAAATGGACTGGATTCGCAGCTGGATTAGGAGTTGAAAGGTTTTGTATGGTAAGACATCAGATTGACGACATCAGAAAATTTTATACAAATGATCTTAGATTCTTAGAACAGTTCTAATAAATTGAAAATTTAAATTAGGATTGTCCAACAAATTAGTTTAATATAGTCATAGTTTTTGTTGTTTGATTGGTACGTAAAGCAGGGCTAATTGTTAATGATGGGAAAGAACTGGCTGTTCAAACCGCAAGTTCTGTTCAGAAAAAATTGGAAAATTCCAATTTTGAAGTTTTAAGAGTTAGTAGCTCTGGTGGAATGGTTGGATTCGCCAATCCTGATCAACATGTTCGTCCTTTGGGGTATACGAATTGTGTCCCCGAGGGGTTTAACTCGTCAATGGAATTTGCAATAGTTCTTGGCGGAGACGGAACAGTGCTTTCTGCAGCAAGGCAAACAGCACCTGCTAAAATTCCAATCCTTACAATAAATACTGGTCATTTAGGTTTTCTTGCAGAAGCTTATTTATCCAATATTGATGAGGCAATAGATAAAATCATATCTGGTAATTGGGATATTGAAGAAAGAACTTGCTTTATTGTTAGTGTAATGAGAAATGATCAGAGGAGATGGGAGTCTCTCTGCCTTAATGAGATGGCTCTGCATAGAGAACCTCTGACAAGTATGTGCCATTTTGAGATTTCTATAGGGCGACATGCTCCTGTAGATATTTCAGCTGATGGAGTAATTTTATCTACTCCAACTGGATCTACAGCCTATTCTCTAAGTGCTGGAGGCCCAGTTATTACGCCTGATTGCCCAGTAGTGCAACTAACTCCAATTGCCCCACATTCATTGGCGTCTAGGGCATTGGTTTTTAATGATTCGGAGCCAGTAACTGTTTTCCCTGCAACTCCTGAAAGGTTAGTAATGGTTGTTGATGGAAATGCTGGTTGTTATGTTTGGCCTGAAGATAGAGTTTTAATAAGAAAAAGTAAACACTCAGTAAAGTTTATTAGACTTGAAGATCATGAATTTTTCCAGGTTCTTAGAAATAAACTAGGTTGGGGTTTACCCCATGTGGCTAAACCTAACAAATAACAACTATTTAAATTTATTTTTTTCCTTTTAATAGAAAAACAGGATTATTTGGTTCTAATCTCATTCCCTCAGCGATACTTAAGCTTTTATGGGTCTGAATTAAATTTAAATTTGTTTTGAAATTTTTATCTTCTAATTCCTCTTTCAACTCTTTAATAGTTTGAATGTCAATAATTGGGATAACGATAATATCTCCAATGCTCATATCCTGAGCCAGGGAATTAATAATTTCAAGTTTAGTCTTTTTTTTACATCCTCCAATTACTAATCTATTAGGTTTTCCAAAAGAACTTAAATTTCTAGTGTTCAAGGTTTTAATTATGTCTTCCTCAAAAATAAATTTTGGTTTAACGCCAAGCCTTTTTGAGTTTTCTCGTATTAATGCTTTTGATCCAATCCTTTTATCGATACAAAACAAATCTAAACTAGGCCTTAATTTTAATGCCTCTAAACCAATTGACCCACAACCTGCTCCTATATCCCAAATGACACCATTTTTCGGCAGCTCTAAATCTGCCAAGATTTGAACGCGAACCTCCCTTTTAGTTATTAAATTTGGTCTATCATCAAAAGTTTTAAAAAAACTGTCATTGATGCCGAAAAGAGGGAGATTATTCTTTGAATAATTTTTCTTTGTTTTTGTAAGAACAACAATGTTCAAACTTGATATATCCAAGGGCAATGACACTTTAAGATTTAATTTTCTTATTTTTTCATTGTCAAAGCCTATCTCTTCACAGAGCCAAAAATCATAGAAGTCAATCAGATTTAATTCTGATAAGTTTTTTTTGATTATTTCTAAACTTTTGTTATTTGAATCTGTAATAATAGCCAAACTTGAAGGCTTTGCTTTAAGAGCCTCAACTAACTTAGTGGAATCTCTGCCGTGAACACTTACATTAATAGTATCTTGCCATGGGATCTTTAACTTGCTAAATGCTAATTGAATGCAAGTATTTGAAGGGTAAAAACTTAATTCATCTTTTGAAAAATTTTCTAGTAATATTCTCCCAATTCCAAACCAAAGTGGATCTCCTCTCGAAATTAAAATAACATCAGTTTTTTGATATCTAAGCCAGTTAACAAGTTCGTTATTACTGTTGCTCGAAAAAAATGATTTCTTTTTTTCTAAACCATTTTTGTTCCATGATTTAATTTCTTCAAAATATGAATTGGGAACTGCAATATTTTCTGTGTTTATAAATAGATCTTGTAATTTGGGAGGTAAATCTTCAAATACATATGAATTAATACCTAAGACATGTATTTTTCTATAAACTTCAGTCATCAATATTTAATGAAAAGGAACTAAACTGTTTGAATGTTTTATTAAATTATCTTATTATTGTTCGAGTTATCATAGTAAATTAATTGTCAGAAAGAAGAAAGAGATTACATGATTTATTGTTAACTCTAATTAATAAAGATAGTGAATTTGAGTTTATTGAAGAAGATTCTAACGATTTAACATCTAGCTATTCTGAAAAAGACACTTTGAATTTATCTCGAGTTATAGAAAAAAATCGTAAAATAATTAAAAGGTACCAAGCTATTGTAAGAACAGCTGTAACTCTAGATGCCCTAATGGATTCTGAAAATGAAGAAAATTACAAAATCAAATAAAAATATTTTTACAAAAGGAATTTTGACTCTAATTATACTACTATCCTTTATTTTTAACCCATTAAAAGTATCTGCAGAAGTTGCAGAAATAGAAATAAATGGGGAATTAATAAATGCTAGTAGTGAGTTTTTAAGGGACTTGGACTATGAAACTTGGCAATTAGTAGCTTATAAATCACCTCTTTTTGCAGATAAATTGATCTTGAGAGTAATAGGATATCCAGGAAATCTTAGGATTGATCATCCTACTGACTTGAGTGTTGAATCAGGAAGGAAACAGTGGCTTTTAGATGATAAAACATTACTTAATATGGAATTAGCAAATGATGGAAGACAAGCTGCTGCAGAATTTGATCTTGATGAATTGATTAAAAATTTAGATAAAAATAGACCATTAAGATTATCTTTGTCAGGAGTTTTTTCTGAGTTACCTGTTCCTCCCTTTGTTGTTAAAGAGTGGAGATCAATAAACTGAATTTGATTTTTGAGATGTCTGAAAAAAATGTAAGTCATACAAAATGGATGAAAAGAGCAATTTTTTTGGCTTCTTTAGGCAAAAATACAACTAGTCCTAACCCTAGGGTGGGAGCAGTAATAATTGATAAGAATGGAAACCTTATTTCAGAAGGATTTCATTACAAGGCTGGGATGCCCCATGCTGAGGCAATGGCTTTTAAAAATTTAAAAAAAGATGCTAAAGAAGGATCAATGTATGTAAATCTTGAACCTTGCTGTCACCAAGGTAAAACACCTCCATGTGTAGATAAGGTAATATCCTCTGGGATAAAAAAAGTATATATCTCTATTGAAGATCCTGATAAAAGAGTCTCTGGTAGAGGTATTAAGCTGCTAAAAGAAGCTGGAATACAAGTTCACTTAGGATTATGTAAGAAAGAATCTTTGGAATTAAATAAAGCTTTCATTCATAGGAATATTACTAAAAAGGCCTTTGGTGTTCTTAAATGGGCAATGAGTATTGATGGAAGAATAGCTTTAAAAAATGGAAAAAGTAAATGGATTACTAATGAAGAATCAAGGTCATTAGTTCACTCTTTTAGAGCAGAATTTGATGCAATAATCATTGGTGGAAACACATTAAGAAGAGACAACCCACTTTTGACTACTAGAGGTTCAAAAAATCCTGAGCCTCTGCGAGTTGTTTTTACAAAAAGTTTAGATCTCCCTTCAAAATCTAATCTTTGGGATTGTAATAAGGCAAAAACTATAGTTATTTATGATTCTTCTTCAGCAAATGAAAGCTACCTTGCAAGGATTCCGAAATGTGTGGAAGTTGAAAAGGTATCATCAGATAATCCAGAGTTAATTTCAAAAATACTATCTGAAAGAGGATGTAATAAAGTTTTGTGGGAATGTGGCCCTAGATTGGCTACCGCAGCTATTAAATCTAATTGCATTCAGGAAATCATTACTTTTATTGCGCCAAAAATTTTAGGTGGAGAAAATAGTACGAACCCCTTTGGAGATTTTGAATTTAGAGAAATGAATGAAATTATTAAATTAAGCGATTCTAAGGTTAGTTTGATTGGCAACGATATTTGCGTTAAGAGTTCATTTGAAAATTAATTTTCATACTTATTTCTATAGGTCATAGTACCGTACGGTTCTTACCCAAAAAAACAAAACAGATACGGAAGCTTTTCGTTTAGTTTATAATAAGTTCAAAATTGATAACAATCATGCCAATAAGACAAGACGATAATCAACCTAATAAAAGATTTGGAATAGTAAATATCATTTTGATAGGTGTAGGAGCCTTACTTCTTTTTAGTAGCCTCTTTCCGAATCAAAATATGCAAATCCCTAGGGTTCCTTACTCTTTATTTATAGATCAAGTGAATGATGGGGAAGTTAAGAGAGCATACATAACACAAGAGCAAATAAGATATGAATTAAATGGAGCTGAAGAAGGTGCACCTTCAGTATTGGCGACAACCCCAATATTTGATATGGACCTCCCACAAAGGTTAGAAAGTAAAGGGGTGGAATTCGCTGCTGCTCCTCCAAAGAAGCCTAATATCTTTTCAACAATCTTAAGTTGGGTTGTGCCACCATTAATTTTTATACTTGTTTTACAATTTTTTGCTAGAAGAAGTATGGGGGGCGGAGGTGCTCAAGGAGCACTAAGTTTCACTAAAAGTAAAGCAAAAGTTTATGTACCCGATGATGAATCTAAAGTAACATTTGCCGATGTTGCGGGAGTTGATGAAGCCAAAGACGAATTAACAGAGATAGTCGATTTTTTAAAAAAGCCAGAAAGATATACAGATATAGGAGCACGAATACCTAAGGGTGTACTTCTTGTAGGACCTCCAGGAACTGGAAAAACACTTCTTTCAAAGGCTGTTGCTGGTGAAGCAGAAGTTCCTTTCTTTATTATTTCTGGTTCTGAATTTGTTGAACTTTTTGTAGGTGCAGGTGCAGCAAGAGTAAGGGATTTATTTGAACAGGCCAAGAAAAAAGCTCCATGCATTATCTTTATTGACGAACTAGATGCTATTGGTAAAAGTCGTTCTGGTTCAATGGGAGTTGTTGGAGGTAACGATGAGAGAGAACAAACTCTAAACCAGCTTCTTACTGAGATGGATGGTTTTGCATCCGCAGATAAACCAGTTATAGTATTAGCCGCCACAAACCAACCTGAAGTGCTTGACGCGGCACTTTTAAGACCAGGAAGATTTGACAGACAAGTTCTAGTTGATAGACCAGATTTATCAGGTAGAAAAACCATATTAGAGATCTACACAAAAAAAGTTAAACTTGCAGATTCAATTGACTTAGATTCAATTGCTCAAGCTACTAGTGGATTCGCAGGAGCTGATTTAGCTAATATGGTAAATGAAGCTGCTTTACTTGCAGCAAGAGCCAAAAGAAAAAGTGTAGAACAACAAGATTTAAGTGAAGCGATAGAGAGAGTTGTTGCTGGTTTGGAAAAGAAGAGTCGTGTTTTGCAAGATGATGAAAAGAAAGTCGTTGCTTATCACGAAGTTGGTCATGCAATAGTTGGTCACCTTATGCCTGGAGGTTCAAAAGTTGCAAAGATTTCTATTGTACCAAGAGGTATGAGTGCACTTGGTTATACTCTTCAATTGCCAACTGAAGAAAGATTCTTAAATTCAAAAGAAGAATTAAAAGGACAAATAGCTACACTTCTTGGAGGAAGATCTGCTGAAGAGGTAGTTTTTGGAAAGATTACTACGGGAGCTTCAAATGATTTACAAAGAGCAACCGATATAGCGGAACAAATGGTTGGTACATTTGGAATGAGTGATATTCTTGGCCCGCTTGCTTACGATAAACAAGGTGGCGGTCAGTTTCTAGGTAATGGTAATAATCCTAGGAGATCTGTTAGTGATGCTACTGCTCAAGCAATAGATAAAGAGGTTAGAGATTTAGTTGATGATGCGCATGAAACTGCACTTAATATTTTGAGGAATAATTTACCTCTTCTGGAATCGATTTCTCAAAAAATCCTCCAAGAAGAAGTTATAGAAGGGGAGGATCTCAAAAATCTCTTAGCAGAAAGCAAAATGCCCGCATAGTAGAATTGGCTCACAAGATAGGGATTGATGATTAAACCAAAAAAGCTTGCTAGTAGGAATTTTTTGTCAAGCTTAGATATGACAAAAGAAGAAGCTATACAAATCTTAGATATTGCAAGAAGCTTTAAAAATAAAGATCTAAATATTAATCTTAAGAATAAAGTTTTGGGATTAATTTTTGATAAATCTTCCACACGTACACGAGTCAGTTTTCAAGTTGCCATGTCTAGGCTTGGAGGAACCACTATTGATCTAAATCCTACAACTTCACAAATAAATAGAGGTGAGCCAATTAAAGATACTGCACGAGTTTTAAGTAGATATTGTGATGCAATCGCAGTAAGAACTTTTAATCAATCTAATTTAGAAGAGTACGCTAAATGGTCAACAAAGCCAGTAATAAATGCTCTTACAGATTTAGAGCATCCATGCCAAGCAATAGCTGACTTTCTTACCATTAAAGAGGAATTTGGAGAACTTAAAGATGTGGTTATAACTTTTATTGGTGATGGTAATAATGTAGCTAATTCCCTTATTTTGAATGGTGCTCTATTGGGAGTAGAGATTAGAATAGCTTGTCCAAAAGGTTACGAACCAGATTCATCAATAATTAAAAAGTCAGTAGATATAACTAATAATACGGAGATGTTAAAAATAACTAATGATCCAATCTCTGCGGTTTCAGGTGCAAACGTTTTATATACCGATGTTTGGTCATCAATGGGGGAAGAAAATCAAAAAGAAGAAAAAGATAAAGATTTTAAGGACTTTTGTATTAACGATTATTTGCTAAAGAAAGCTGCTGTAAATGCGATTGTATTGCATTGTCTTCCTGCATACAGAGAAAAAGAGATTACAGATCAAGTGATTGAAAGCAAAAACAGTAGAATATTTGATCAGGCAGAGAACAGAATGCATGCTCAACAGGCATTGCTTGCATGCTTACTCCAATAAAAACTTGCCTGATGATATGATAAAAGGTACAAATGTATTAGAGTACATTTGTTTTAATGGTCCAAATTTCAGAAAATGATTTAACAGCTGCTCAGCATGAGCTGTATGGATGGATAAAGGATTATATGAAAAAATTCCAACATAGTCCTTCAATCAGACAGATGATGCAAGCAATGGGGCTAAAATCTCCTGCTCCAATTCAAAGTCGTTTAAAGCACTTACAAGACAAAGGATATATTTCCTGGCAAGAAGGTAAAGCCAGAACAATGCAAATAGTTGATGAGATTGTTGAAGGAGTACCAATTTTAGGTTCTGTAGCTGCTGGTGGTCTAATTGAAACTTATAGCGATGTTAATGAAAATTTAGATATTTCAGATGTGCTTACAAAGAAAAATGTTTTTGCACTCAGTGTTAATGGTGATTCAATGATAGATGCTTGTATCGCTGATGGAGATATGGTTCTAATGGAGCCAATTAATGATTCATCTAGTGTAAGAAACGGAACTATTGTTTCAGCATTAGTTCCAGGTTTAGGGACAACTTTAAAATATTTTTTTAAAAGAAATAATAAAATATTTTTAGAGGCCGCTAACAATGCGTATGAGCCAATTCAATTGAACCAAGAAGAAGTTATCTTGCAGGGAAAACTTTTAGCTGTTTGGCGAAAAATATAGTCATGTATATAAAAAAACTTAAAAGATCTAAGATTATTGGCTGCGCTATAATGATATAAAGTACTCACATTTCAATTTGAGAATTAAATTTTTCCTATTTCTTTCCTTCGGATTGTGTTTTTTAGGAAGCAATTTACCTTTATTATCCTCTATAAATCTTGAAAAAGAAAAAACATATAATTCAATAACTTCTGATTATCTAAAACAACTTCCAGCTAACGATTATATCGTTGGTCCAGGTGACACGTTGAATATTCTAATATCAAGAGAATATACAGATCTAAACAGCATAGTTCAAGTTGATGGAGAAGGTACTATTTATCTACCTAGGCTAAAAAGAGTTTTTGTAAAAGATTTAACTTTAACTGAATTGAACCAAATAGTAAATAATGCGTATAAAAAATTTTTGAAAAATCCATCAGTGGAGATCACTATTAAAAGTTATAGACCTATTAGAGTTTTTGTTGAGGGTGAAGTTGTAAATCCTGGCGTTCAATCTTTAAAAGGATCTTATTCATTAGAAGAATTTTCAGATAAAGATATTTCGAGTCAGTTTCAGAATAATGCTAAATCTTATTTTTTTCCGACAGTTTTTGATGCTATTAGATCTGCTGGAGGAATAACTGCATTTTCTGATTTATCTAATGTCCAAGTTATTAGACAAAATAATCTTTCTGATGGAGGAGGCAAAATTGTAGCTAATTTAAATTTTGATAAAGTAATAATTGAAGGAGATAACTCTCAAAATATTAGAATTTATAATTCAGATATTATTAAGGTAAGTAAGGATAAATCTAAAAATTCTGAGCTTGTAAGAAAAGCTATTTTGTCTAATTTAAGTCCTAAATTCGTAAATATATTTGTAGCTGGAAGGGTTAATAACCCAGGTTCGACTAAAATACCTACATCCAGTACACTTCATGATGCAATTGATATGGCAGGTGGTACAAAGATATTAAAAGGACCTATTACTTTTCTAAGATTTAGAAACGATGGGACAATTGATAAAAGAGTTTTTAATTTAAGAAAATCCCATAAAAGAGGTACCTTTAAAAATCCAGAATTAAAAGATGGCGATTTTATCGTTGTTGGGAATAGCCTTATTTCAAACATTAATGAAGTAACTAAAGAAATTACCTCTCCATTTGTTGGTGTTTTTTCAACTTATGGATTAATAAATGCTTTAACAGATTGATGAAAGTGAACAAGGAAATAGATAATAATGAAAATTTAGATCTTGATAAAGATCAAATCAATATAAGTTATTTATTTAATTTCTTTTTTAGAAATAAAAAAGTTATAGGATTAGCAGGAATTTTATTATTTATATTTGCTTCATTATTTTCCCTAACAAAAAAAAGAGTTTGGCAAGGAGAGTTTCAAATTGTACTTAATAATGATAAAAGTGCTAATTTAGAGTTAGGAATTAATTCAGCTTTAGAAAAAATTAGTGGATTAAATAGAGCTTCAAAAGACTTAAAAACTGAAGTAGGAATTCTGGAAAGTCCTTCTGTGCTTTTGCCAATATTTGATTTTATTAATTCTCAAAAACAAATTAAATCAAAAAAAGGTTATTTAGATTTTGCTGATTGGAAAAAAAATAATTTAAAAATCGAATTGAAAAAGGGTACTTCTATTTTAGATATATCTTATAGAGATAAAGATAAAGACTTAATTATTCCATTTCTCACGAAAATGTCTGAGACTTATCAGGCATATGCGGGGAGAAGTAAAAAACGCAAATTAGAATTTTCAAGAGATTTTCTTAAAAAACAAATTCTACTTTATAAAGAAAAAAGTTCTAACTCTTTAAAATCAGCCCAGGAATTTGCAATTGATCAAGATCTTATGCTTTATATTGAAGAAAATTTAAATAAAAATAATTTTGAAGGTTCCAAACTATCTAATAAGAATCTTCCAATATCAAATATTGAAATTGAAAATATACGTGTTCAATTGAAGAATAAAATAAGGAAAATTGATTTACAACTAAAGAAAATTGAAGAGATGGGAGAAGATGTTGATCAAATTAAATATATAAGCTCAACATTAAAACCCCTTGATGATGAGGGAATCCAAGATAAGTTATGGGAAATCGAAGAACAAATTGTGGAAAAACAGGTACTTTTCACTGATGAAGATCCTTATTTAAAAAATTTAAAAGAGCGCAAAGAATTTATGAATAAATTTTTAGTAGAGCGAACAATTGGATTTCTTAAAGCAGAAAAAATTGATGCAGAGGTTCAATTAGAGGCTGCTAAAAGGCCTAAAGGGGTTTTATTAAAATATAAGGAGTTAATTAGAGAGGCTCTTAGAGATGAAAATACACTTATTAATCTTGAGAATCAGTTAATATTGGTTGAGTTAGATATGTCAAGAATGCAGGATCCTTGGCAGTTAATTACCGAACCATCTTTACTCTTGGATCCAGTTGCACCAAGCAGAAGAAAATATGCCACTTTTGGATTAATATTTGGAATTATTGGAGGATCCTTTTTTTCCTCTTATAAGGAAAAAAAATCTGGATTTATTTATGAAAAGAAAGTTTTGGAAGAAATAATGGGAACTGAAATTATAAGTATTAAGTCAAAAAGTAATTTTGAATCAATACTTTTGCAAGAAAAAATAAAATCTTCTCAAACTAAAGATATAAATCTAATAAATTTAAATATTATGAGAAATAAAGATTTAAATTTTATTGAGAGTTTTTTAACTGATCTTAAGATTAATCTTAAGATTGAATTTTCGGAAATTAATAAAATTAGTAATAAGGATAAAAATAAGTTACTTTTTTTGATCACATCTTTAGATAATTTACAAATAAAAGATGCTATAAATCTTAATAAGATTTTGAATTTTTATGATATCGAACTGAAAGGAATCATATTAGTAATTTGATTTTTAAATTTATAGTTTTCAAAATTGAATTAAATTATTTCTAAAAAAGAATTTTTTCTTTTTATTAAATATAATACCTTTATGTTCAATTTTAAAACTTACCATGTGTCGTTTCTGGATATCAATAGGTAAGGAATCAAGTGTTGCAAATATTAGGAAAGAATTTTTAAAGTTAAAACTAGACTCTTTTTTTAAAAATGGAGGGCCTGATTTTCAAAACATTATAAGGAATCAAGGATGTACTGCATATCATTCTAGGCTTGCTATTCAAGATCTAACTTATGAATCAAATCAGCCTTTCGTATCAGGTGGTAATAATATTTTAGTTTTCAATGGGGAAATTTTTAATTGGAAGGAAATCTTGAAATTAATACCAAATGATTTATTAGAAAAAAATATTAATTCAGATACAAAATTTTTAAGTTTTTTATTAGATAATGATTTGATTGAAAAATATATACATAAATTTAAAGGTTTCTTTTCCTTTGTCTATTTTTGTTCTTCTAAATTTTATGTTTCATGTGGGAGAGATTGTTTTGGTGTGAAGCCTCTTTATTATGCTTATGAAAATAATAAATATCCAATTTTTTCTTCTACAAGTGAGGCCATAACTTTAAATCCTGCAATTAGTAATAGTTTGAATCCAGAAAGTCTAGGATCTTATTTAAGGTTTGGATTTTTCCCCCATATAAAGTCTCCTTTTCTTGGAATAAATCAATTATTACCAGGAACCTATAAAAAGTTATATTTGAATAAAGATTATTCTTTAAATCATAAAAAAAAGATTATAAGATTTGATATCGAAAAATCAATTATTCCTAAAGTTATTAAAAACAATAATGTAAATTTTTCCGAGAATTATTTCTTAAATATCTTAGAAAATGCATGTAAAAAAAGACTTCTTGCAGATGTACCAATTTCATTACTACTAAGTGGAGGAATTGATTCCAATCTTCTAGCGTGGATATATTCTGAAAAATTAGGTATTAAGTTACCATGTTTTACTATTGCATTTGATAACACTCCAAAATTTGATGAATCTAAAATTGCATCAGAAACTTGCAGAATATTAAATTTAAGGCACGAAATAATAAAATTCAGTGAGGTTGCTATGCAGGATAAGATTTTAGAAATAATGAAAAATCTAGATCAACCTTTTATTGATACTTCTATTATTCCAACAACATTATTGTGCAGCACTATTTCAAATCAATTTAAAGTGGCAATTTCTGCTGACGGAGGAGATGAAGGCTTTGGCGGATATACAAAGTATTTAGAAAATTTTAAATTTTACAAATATTTTTCCAAGTTAAACTTTCTTCCAGATGAATTTTTTAGGATTTCAAATAAGATTGACATAAATAGATTTTCAAAAATCGCAGATATATTTCTTGAAAATAAGGATTTAGATAAATCTATCTTTATTCATCAACATCAAGTTTGGCCAAACAAAATCATTGATAAGATTTTATTAAATAAACAAGAGCAATTTGATTTTGGCTGTTTTTACAAATCTTTTGAAAAATTTAATTCGCTATCAAATTTGTCACAGCTCCAATTTATTGATATGTCTTTTTATCTAAAGGACAATATACTTTTTAAGATAAATAGGGCATCTATGCAACATGGAATTGAACTAAGGGAACCATTACTTGACCAAGATTTAATTACTTATGGTTTGAGTTTGAGAAGTGAGGATAAAATTTCAAGAAAAAAAGGTAAAATATGTTTAAGAAAAATGCTTTCAGATAAATTACCTCATGTTCAAAATATAAAAAAGAAAGGATTTGGCGTTCCTATTAGTACAGTAAAAAGTTTCTTAGAAAATAGAGAATTCGATATAGATAATTTAGATCTATCATCAAATCTTTGGTCAGTTTTTGATAGGAGTTTTGTTAAAAGTCTCCTAAGTAAAAATAACTTAAGTATTACGCAAAGGTGGCATATTCAATCTTTGATATTATGGTGTTACTTAAAGAAGATTTAAATTATTTTGTCATCATATTGTTATGTCAAGTTATTTTCTAAACAGAATTCATAAATATGAGAATAATTATAATTCTAATTCTGCTAATTGGTTATTAAAAAAGAGTGAAAAGTTTGTAAATAAACTCTTTAGTTATGTGAGGATTCAGAATTTTTTTATTCCAAGATTAAATCTTTCGAAAGAAATCAACAAAATTTGTCCTCTAAATTTTGATATTTTTATGAGTGAAAATAGTAGTAGCCCTTTTGATATAGAAATAAAAAAAACCTTATTAAGGATAGAATTTAGATATAAATTTGAATCGCAAATCTTACTAAAAAAATTAGTTATTCAAGCTGCAAGAATCAAATCCACGCCATTTGATCTTGAAAAATATAAATATATTTCTCCGTTATATCCAATAATTCACTTCCCCAATGATTATTCTGAAGAAGGTGGATTACATAATGATTATATGAGTGTAGATCTATATGGCACAAGAGTTATTTGGTTGCCATTAACAGATTATGAATATCCTGGAATTATTACTAAAGGAAACTATTTTAATTTTGTTGCACAATATTTAGGTTTAAAAATTGCTCATAAAATCTTTAGAAAAAGTAAAAATATTAATTTGAGAAACAAACATAAAGCAGGCGAATGGATAATTTGGAACGATACTTTTTTTCATAAAGGGATTATCAATACGACCAAAAAAGTTGCCTGCGCATCTGTAGTTAGGTTCTCTAGAAGATTGACTAAGGAAACATTCTTAGAGATTGGTGATTTACTTAGAAGTAATCCTATTGATCCTTATTTATCAGAAACAAATGATTTTCTTGTTGATAAGGCAAAGGCCTTGTTTGAAAAAATAATTAAAAATATAAGTCTTGAATATAAGGGAGACGATAACTCGAATGATATTTATGGATATGTAAAATCAAATTTAAATAATTTTTCTAAAAAAGAAATTGCTTTTATTTTGCATATAGTTGAATATTCATTATCCTTGATTCTATTAAGAGTTACCACTAAATCTAAGATAAATTGGTTTCTTGAGGACAAATTTAATTCAAAAGTTTTGATCAAATTAATTTTTCAGAATAAGAAACTAATTGAGAAAATTAAATTAGAGTTAATATGAACTAATTATAAAATTTGAAAATAATTGAAATTTATAATTTATATTAATTAATTATTCTTTTGAGATACTATTTTTAAGTAATAATGAATTAGATAGTTGTATTATAGATTTATATTATTATTTTGAAAAATTTTATAGTTAAATAAATGAAACAAATATTAAAAAATATATTAATTAGAAGTTCTCCGAAAATGCTTAGGTTTATATATGAATTAATTGAAATCAAAAGAAGTTCTAATTTGAAATTAAAAAAAAGCATATGGGGATTTTCAATGTTCTCGCCTAATGATTTAATGAGCAAGGGAACGTTTGAAGAAATTGATACAAAATTTTTTAGAAAGATAATTAAAGATTATGAGTGCTTTGTCAATATTGGAGCAAATATTGGCTACTATTGTTTGCATGCATTGAGTCAAAATATAGAAACAATTGCCGTAGAGCCTAATCCTTTTAATTGTAAATTACTTATCCAAAATATTGAAATTAATGGTTTTTCTGAAAAGTTTTCTCTTTATCCTGTTGGAGCAGCCAAAAAAAATGGAATTGAGAAACTCTATGGTAATGGAACTGCAGCTTCGTTTGTTAAAGGATGGGCTAATGCAACTGTTGAAAATTATTCCTATCTTCCTCTATTATCAATTGATCAGATAACTAGTTCAATTAGGAATAAAAAAACATTGCTTTGGATGGATATTGAAGGTTATGAATTTGAAGCATTACTTGGTGCTAAACAATTCTTGGCAGAAAATCCCAAACCCAATCTTGTTATAGAAATAACTACTAATCAACATCAACCAAAAGGTTCATATTGGAATGAGAAATTTTTAAAAACATTTGAGCTCTTATGGTCGCTTGGCTATGATGCTTATTTTGTAAATAATCCAAATAAGAAAATTGATAAATCATTGATTTTTAATACTCATAAAAATAAAATTCCCTTAGACTCTTATAATTTTCTATTTATTCCTAAAAATAATACTTGATACAATTTAAAATTAATAACAATAATTTAAAATTTATTTTTTATCCCTTATTTTTTTAAATTCTTTATATCTAAAAATTATATATTCAATAATTCCAGGATTTTTATAAATTTGATTCGATAGGATAGGTTTTTGTTTTTTAAGATTTGGTAATTTTCCTTTAATACAGTCATCAACAACCTTCACAATTTCTTTTGAAATCATATTTAATAGCAAATAATCATTAGCTCTATAAGAAATGTTTACATCATATTTGATATATTCTCTTTTGATTATTGGTCCTGAGTCAACTCCTGAATTTATACAAAAAATACTATAGCCATTATAATCATCTTTATTTTTATATCTCGCCCAAAAGGTAGAATTAGAACCTCTAAACCAAGGTATAATTCCTGGATGAGAACCTATTATAATTTTAGAATAAATTAGATCTCTAATTTTTTTAGGTATCCAAAATGGAGTATGACAAACTAAAAAATAAGGATTTATAGATGATATAAATTTGACCACTTTTTGATTCCCATAATCATATGACTTTAAATTAACTATAGGTAAAGATAACTTTTCGGCTATCTCGAAAAGATCCTCCTGAGTAAATTCTTCATATAGTTCTTTTAGCATATTTTTATCTTTTCTCCCATCTATTAACTTATGTAAGATACTGGCAAATATTTGAGAAAACCTTTTGAAAACTCCATATTTACTAATAAGCGACTTTTCAAATTTTATTCTATTTTTTAACCCTTTATAGTTTCCAATTATTATCCCTGATGGAGGTGTATCTGATTTAACTAAAAGGTAAGCAGTATAGAAAGTAGATAACTCATTACTTATTAACAAAATATATTTTGAATTCATAAATTTGATATTTTTATTTTATTAATATTCTTGAATTAAGTTTTCTAAAATCAGCTTCTCTTTCTCTTTTGAATCTACCTGATTGATATCTTATTCTTTTTAAAGTCCAACCTTCTCCATTAATTATTCTTATAATTTGTTTTTTACCCATAGATTTGAATATACACAAGCGGCCATAAAAAACAGAATTTAAATTCCTAAAATACTCCCCTTGAAATGGTGTAGATGTATATATTTCCTTTAAATCAAATTCCTCCCCGCTAAGGGTAAGTAATGTACTTTTTGTGCATTCTCCTCCTGGAACAGAAAAAGTAGTTATCTTATCATTCAATAATTCTTCAAGTATTGATCTACTTTTATATATTTCGTATGCTATTTCGTCTTTATTTAATTTGCAAAATGGATTTGGATGAGTATGACTATGTGAACCTATCTGATGTCCCATTGAATGAATATACTTGATTTCCTCATAATTCAGAAAATTTTTTGAACCAATCTTAGATGTAATAATAAAGAAAATCCCCTTAATCCCTTGATCCTTTAAGAAATTAGCTAATAATAATGCGGAACCACCGCCATCATCACTTGTTATTTGAACAAAGTTCTTGTTCTCATGATTTGTAAAAAGCTTTTCAAAATTTATTCCATTTTTAATTGAAGCTTCAATACAGGATTTAAACTTTGAAAATGATAACAAATATTTCTCATCTTGATTCTTATTAAGTCCTCTTCTTTTTGACTCAATAAAATCATGAACTAAAATAACTCTATGTTTTTTTTTAGAGATATTAAAAGACAAATTACTTTTTATTTTTTTTAATATTTTACCTATTAATATTAAACATTTAAATCGAATGAATTACAAATTTATAAATTAATATCAATTAAAAAATTGATTATCAAAAATAATTAAAAGTTTTCAAAAATATTTAATAAAAAATCCCAAAAAAATAAAGCTTTTAAATATTTAATAAAATAAGAGGCTAAGTATTTTAATTATAAATTTTGTTAAAGATATCCTTTAATTAAAAAAATCATCATAAAGGGAAAGTGTGGAAATTTTCATCTCATCTCTGATCAATTTGTTTTTTCTATTTAAAATATCTTTGTAATATTTCTCATTTTCTAGAATATTGTCAACTCTAATTAGCAAATTATCTTTATTTATTTGATTACAATCGAGAACAAGATAATTATTCTCAAAAAAGAATTTGTTTATTCCCAAGGACTTTATGCTATAAGAAAGAATTATTGATGGAATATTTAAAGATAAAGCTGCAATAGTTGAATGTGTCCTAGCTCCTATAAAAATTTTAAAGTTAGATATTAAGTACTTAATTTCAACTGCGTTAAGTCTATTAGATACTAAGTAAACAGAAATATTTTCTTTTAAACATTCTTTCTGAATTCTTAATAAAAATTGGTAATCTTCATAAGGGTCATTCTTGCGGCAAAGGTGGGGAACTAAAACAACTTCCATATCATATTTAATTTTTAGTTCTTTAATAAATGATTTGATTATGCTTATTAGGTTAATTTTTCTGTTAGAGAATTTTTCAATTAGTGGATTAACATTTATTCCAATAATATTTTTCTTATTTATTTCTCTTAATAGCAAATCAACCTCTGATGACTTTTCATGTAATAAAGTGAAAGCCGGATCAAATGATAATTTTATATTATTTAATCCAATTTTTTCTTTAAGATATTTATATGAAATTTCCTCACGTACATAAATCATTTTCATTTTTGATAAATGTTTTTTTATTTTAGGAATTAAAAAATACTTTCTTTCAAAAGGTCCAACAGATGCTCCCCATAAAATAAGGGGCTTATTTAATTTATGAGCAAGTTGATCTTGATAGATTACATAATTAGGGATGTTGTAATCAAGAGAATAATTATCACCTCCAATAGAGAGAAAAGCATCTACGTTTTCACAAATATTTAGTAGATATTTAGGATAATGATATTTAATTTCATATTTACTTAAATTCCCTAGTCTCTGTATCCTCCAAACCAATTTTAGATAATTAGGAATTTTATATTTTATAAATTCAACACCATATTCTTTTGCTGCTGGCCACTGTTCTATATCCCATTTAATATTTTTACTAGGTACGATAAATTTTAGTGAGCTATCGTGTTTTTTTAATAATCGAATAGTAGACCTTACAATAGCTTCGCAACCTCTATTCTTAAAAGTATGATGACCTGTGAGGTAAATTTTTCTCATAATAGTATTTCTATTTCAAAGGAATTATTAGTTTATGCACCTTACTTAGAATAAAAGAAGAATTAATATTTAACAAATTTTTTGATTTATTCCAAAGGATAAAGCCTCTTAATAAAGAAGATATTAAAGTTGAAATTGCTGCTCCATTTATTCCAATTATTGGAATTAATACTAAGCCAAATATGGTTCCAATTAGCAAAGTTATCCCACAATAAAAAATAGAAACTTTTTCATTACCACTCATGTTTATTATTGAACCTACTGAACCAAAAAAAGAGTTAACTAATGGCGTTAGTAAAATTAAGAAAACAGTTGTTTTCGGTAAAATAAAAAAACTTCCAAAAAATAAGCCAATAAATTTTTCGTAAAAAATAAAGATTATTAAGCTTGTTGCTATAGCATAAATAAAAGCAAATTTATTACTTGTTAAAGCAATATTTTCGATTTTATTAATTTCTTTATTACTAAATCCCTTTGCAAATCTGGGCTGTACTATTTTGTTTATAGAATCTAAAGCTAAGCCTGAAATAGCTGAGATTTGAACAGCAATTTTAAAGTTTGCTACAATTTCAGGTGCTTGGCAAAATCCTAAAATGATAATTGGCAATAATTTATCTACCAAGACAAAAATTTGAAATAGAATAAATGATGTTGATTCCTTTAGATTCCTAAGCATGTTTTTCATCAAATTAATTTTAAAAATTTTAAATTTGAATATTTTTCTTATTTGATAAAAAGAGTAAGTAAGGGTTATAAAAGCTGATAACGCAAATAAGAATATATAAGATGAGTAATTTTCTAAATTTATAAAAATTTTTAAAAAGAAAATTAATAAAATAAATATAAGATTTTGGAGCAAATTCTCCATTATTAATCCTTTCAGCTCGCCTCCAGATGATCTTATTATTGATGAAATTGAGTTAATAATTGATAAAAAAGGTGTTATGAATATTATTCCAAGGATAATTATGTTGAAATAATTTCCTAAAAAATTTGGTATTATCAATTTCAGAAAAAGAAAAGATACTAAAGAAAAAAGTAAATAAAATAAAATAATATATAAGTTTCTATTGATCAATTTATTAACCTCTACTGACCTATTCTTACTTAAGAATGATGATTTTTTTAAAAGAAAATAGGGGTAACCTATTAAGATTGGTAATCCTATAAATTTCACTAGAGATAAGGAAAATATATATTTTCCAAATTCCGCAGCACCAAGAAATCTGGCTAAAATAAAAATTAAGAAAAAATTTAAAGAAGAATAAATAATATTTAGAAATAGACTTAAGAAGTTTTTTTGATTTAAATTCTTTATTTCTAGCTCCATAATTTGTCAGCTCCTATAAGTTATTAGAGCTATAAATTTTATAATATCTAATATTATTGAAATTAAAGAAAATCTAATAAATTGAAAAAAATTTAATTTAAAGAAATTTATATTTTTCTTTGATGGTAGAATGATTAGCCTAAATAATATGTAAATTATTAATATAAATAGGAAAGTTATTTTTGAAATATGAGGTAAATAAAAAAGACTATTCTCATCCCATTTAGCAACTTTGTCATTCCAACTTAATGCGATCAATATTATAGAAATTGTCGAAAAAGATAAATAATAGAATCTTTGAAAAATTAGACTATTATTTAAACATGCGCTTGAATAATTTTTGTACCATTTTGTGCATAAATCTATAAAATTTAAGTCTTTTAAACCAATATAATTTAAAGGCATAACATTGATTTGTTTTATGTTTTTTTCGAATGCTAAACATCTGTGAATCCATTCTGAATCTTCACCGCTTCTTTTATTTGGAATAAAGAAGCCTATTTGATTTATTAATTTTTTTTCTATCAAAGTCCCAGGTAATGTATGGCGGGGTATATTTCCAAAAGTTGCAGCTATAAAGCATTTTTCAAATTCATTTAAACCTATATATCTTGTTCTCCCCAATATTCCCCTTAAGTTTTTTTCTTCCATTATTTTAATTGAAATTGATAACCAATTTTTTTCAGGTAAGGTATGAGAATCCAAAAAACAAAGATAATTAAAGCTACTTTTATCAATTCCAATATTCCTTGCTTCCCCAGGTAGAACAACCCTTCTAAAGAAAACTAGTTCTAATTTGATTTTTGTAATATTTTTCAGCAAAGATAAAACTCTTTTTTGTTCTAATTGATTAATATCAGAAATAACGCATATTATTTCACTTAAAAATTTATTATTTTCATCTAGTTTTTCAATTAAAAATTTAATTTCAGCAATTTCTTTATATAAACATCCAATTATTAAAGAAAATTCTTTTTTTATATTCATGTTTTTAATTTACTCTTTATGTAATTTAAGGCATAATTTGAATATTTACTTTAAATAAAATTATTTAACCTCATAAAAAATTATAATGTTCGATCTAATATTAAAACTAAAAAAGTATTCTTATTTTAAGAATACATTTTATATGTTTAATTGTTTTTGATTTTATAAAATTAAATTTTTTGTTAGAGTTGGTTTAATTAGATAAATTTTCTAATAAAGTGTTTGAAAAATTAAGAAGTAAAATTCCAATAGATATACTAAATAAAGAAATAGATCTTGAAAATTTTATTTCTAAGGCAAGAATAGAAATTGATAAAAACGGTTATTTTATTGCAAAAAAACTTATCAGTAATGAATGGTATCATTCTTGTCGCAAGGAAGCTATTGAATATTTTAATAAATATAGTTGTAAAAAGAATGATTTACCTACTGCCCTTCGTGGGAATGTTTCAGCTGGAATGGCAGATTTATTAGGATATGAAAAGAATACAGCTTGGCATTTATTTAGATATTGCGGTTTTAGATGGAATAAACCTAATATTGAGCTAATAAAAGTTCTCGAGACTTCACATTCTTTATCTAGAATTAGAAATGTAATCTATGGAAACGATTTGGAATATGGCGATTTTATTGAAGAGAATAATTTTTTTACATATACTTCATTAAGTCTTTATCCTTTAGGGGGAGGATTTTTGAATAAGCATATAGACTTCAAGCCTTCATGGAATATAAAACCTATGATTCACTTTAAAGTTGAATTAACACATAAGGGGAAGGATTATAATAATGGAGGTTTATATTTAACGGATAAATCAAATAATAGTATTTGTTTATCAGATTATGTTGATCCTACAGATATTATTTTCTTTGAAGGTAGTCAACCTCATGAAATAAAACCTACAGGGAGTGGCAAGCTAGGAAGAATCGCTTTTTTTGAAATACCTGCATCAGTAATTCCTTCCTCAAGAAAATGTATATATTCTGGCGATGGTATATCTTTTCCCAAAAAGGTACTTATTAAAATAATTAACTTACTATAATAGAAATCAAGAAGAGCATTAGGCAAAATTAATTCCTATTTTTTATAAATAAATTTTTGTTCGATAATTAAAAATTCTTTCTTTTCATTTAAAAATAGTTCTAATTTCCTAATAGCTTTTATTTATTGATTATTTACTTCTCAAAAACTCTTTGAACTAGAATCCTTATCATGATTTTTTTTAACTCTGGAGAGGATATAGCTAATTAATAAAAAGGAAAAAATTAGTAAAAATTTTAATTTATCTAAAAAAACTCTTCAAATTTTTTATTTAATCTCTTTTAAAAATCCTCACATTTTCGTTTTAATACTCACCTTCGAAATTAATTTCTCCTTAAACCTAACCTCTTTTCTTGGAAAAATATCTAATACAGACTCTTGTTAAAAGTCTCCCTTTAATTTTTCTTACTTCTATACTCCATACAAGACAAGCTTGACTATTTAAGAAGGCTCTTAATAGCGTTATAAAAGTACCAGAAAGCACTCTAAAACTTGTAAATCTCTATGTCCATTTTAGGAAGTAGATATTAATAATCAAACGATATAAACTAACATAGGAATTAGTGACGTTGAGAAAGAAATCTTTAAATAGATTGTTATAAAAGACGTTTCTAGATTTGGGGCCATAGCTCAGCTGGTAGAGCACCTGCATGGCATGCAGGGGGCCAGCGGTTCGAATCCGCTTGGCTCCATCAAGATTTTGCTTGTTATACCAATGAGTGTGATCAATAATTCGATAGGATAATAATGTACAAATATGGATAATTAAGGGTTCTCTGCGAGCTACTGTGCGAGCCCTTATCTCATATTTAGTAGCACTAATTGATATACCATGATTGGACGAACCGTCCATTGTAAATTTTAATACTATATTTTCGAACAGGGCTAGCTATTACTAGAATATTACTAGTAATTAATTTTTCGTTATTAATGACCATTTCTTTATCTAATAATTCTAAATCCTTATTTAGTAAATCTATAAATCTCGACCATAATAAATTTTTAATCAAAGAAGGTTTTGATCATTCTAAAATTAATGAAATCAATAAAAAAATTGAAATTATAAACTCTTCAATATTTAATATTGGTAATTCTATTTTAGATGTTGCAAAAAATCTATCTGAGATTAAGATCCTTTTTAAAAATACTAATTGGGTTAAGCTAACTGATTCAAGAGTTTTTTATTTAAGTGGTAGAAATTGTAGAGATTTAGCATCCGCGTATGAATCATGGTTATTTAAAACAAATATTCCTGAAACTATTTTGGCAGAATTATCATCAAGATCATTAGCTAAAATTGGTAATTTTGATTTGGTAAAAAGAAAAGAAATTATAGATCGTTTATTAGGTGGAGAGATATTTACCGAATCTGATTTGACAAAATTTTCTTCTGAAAAACAAAAACCTAATTTTGATTACAACCAAAAAATAAAAAAAGCAATGGATATTTGTCGTTCATTATCTAATGCTCAAAAACTAAGGAATTTTGAAAATATTATGATTATAAATATTAAACAAAAAGAAGAAATAATAAATTTAAAAAAAACTATTTCAGAACTTAAAAATAAATAGAAGAAATTCAAAATTAATTATTAAATAGAAAAATTCAGATAGTAATTATTTACTCATCATTAATGAAAGATAGAAAGAATAATAAGAGCAATTCTTTAAGGGATTTTTAATATTGTTTTTTCTGCGAGCTATTCTGCGAGCTAATCATTAAGAACAGCAGCTAAAACTAGCTATAGCTTGATTGGTGATCTGCATGGCATGCAGGGGGCCAGCGGTTCGAGTCCGCTTGGCTCCATCAAGGTTTTCATTAGTTATACTAATTAGTTTGACCAATTTATCATAACAAAACGATACGTTTTGATAAGGTAAAATATGGCAAAATATGCCCCCTCTGCGACCACCTCTGCGACCAGTAAGTCTTGCAAATAGCTATGAAAAAGTAATATTTTATTATTCTGGACTTTCTTTAATTATTGGAATTATACTAAATTTTCTTTTAATACCAAAAATAGGAATAAATGGAGCAGCTATTTTCTCTTTAATAGCAACTTTTATAAGAGTATTTGCATTTTGGAATAAATCATTTAAATTACTTAAAGTAAATACTTCATTTTTCTTTAGTGGGATATTCAAACTTTATAATCAATAATATTTTGAAAATTTATAATAATTCTAAGTTTTTTTTAAAGACTTTTTTAGTGAATATTGGATATATGAATTTTCTGAATAATACCTATAATTTATATGATAATGCAATATTTAGCTTGGCTTCTGCAAATAATTTTAAGCTTAATTATCAAAAAATGAATCAGGATGAATTAGTTGAATATATTACTTATAACTATCATAAATTAGAAAAAGGTCTTTCTTTAAAAAAAGTTAAACCAAATTTTGGTTCCGACTCAAAAGTAATAAGTAAAATTATAAAATTAACTGAATATTATATTGATAAGTTTGATTATCAAGATCCCATAGTAATTTCTGTATATGATGCATTAAACGATTATTTAATTTGGCATAAACAAAAAAAAATTGATATTTTGGAAAAACCACTTATCAAATTCATTGAAAAATATAAACATTTGAAATTAATAAAATCTGATCAGAAATATGGTGGTATTATTTCTCAAAATAAAAAAGACATTTTAGAAAAGATTACTTATTTAAATGAAGATTTTTTTAGAAGTAGAAGAAGTATAAGAAATTTTTCAGATATTGAAGTTGATAATAATTTGATAATGGAATGTGTTAATAAAGCACTTATTGGTACCCCTACAGTATGTAATAGAAATATTAATAAGGTCTATGTTATTGATGATTATTATAAAAGAAAACTTATTTTATCTTTGCAAAATGGTAATAAAGGATTTGGAATCCATGCCTCAAAAATATTAATAATAACTTCAAAATTAAACTGTTTTTTTCATCCTATTGAAAGAAGAGAACCATATATTTCTGGTGGTATGTTTTCAATGTCTTTATTATATGCTTTACACTCTAATTCTTTAGCTAGTTGTTGTTTAAATTGGGATGTATCTCCAGATAAAGATATAAAGTTAAAAAATATCTTAAGAATTAAAAATGAAAGCGTAATAATGCTTATTGCTTTAGGACACTATAAAGAAAAATTTAATGTAGCAGTAAGTAAAAAAAAGTGTTTGAAAAATGTTGTAAATTTTATTTAAAATAATTTAAACTTGGAAAAGTTTGTATAGAATTTTATTCCCTTTTTAAAAAATATATTTTCAAATTTAGAAATAATTTATCAAAAATATTTAGTTAAATTTTTTTAATAGTTTTAAAGGATTTTTAAAAAAATATATGAATTTCTGACTTGTATTTTTAAGTCTTGATTTCTTTAGTGAAGCATTTACAACTTTTTCGTAGTCTAGGTTTTCATGATTTGATTCTAAGTAATATGGCATATTCTTTGAATTCTCCATGTCATACCAAATGTTTCCATAAAGTTGTGTTCTTTGTTCTATTAGATCATTGTATTCTGCCTTGATTGCATGCAAAGTATATGAATTAGGGGAAAAAATAGTTATGGAATTATTTTTGGAATGCATAAATTCAGTTTGACACCAGCTCCAAGGTACCCAAGGTCTTTGGATATTAGTATAGTTATTCCAAATTTCATATATATAAGATTTTTCTAATTTAAATTTCATTAAATGTGTATGATAATTTTCATTTTCGCTTTTTTCATTTAAATTTAAATTAAGCATCCAAGTTAATGCCTTCTCTCTTACATCTGGATGTGGACTAATTTCATATCCAGATAAATATTTTTGAAAACCACAATCAATTTTGTATTTAAAATTGTCATTTAAACTAAATTTATTTTTAATACAATCAATAAAATCTTCACTTAAAAATAAGTTTCTAAGCTCAGATAAAAATTCAGGCAAATTAGATAATCTAAAAGCCATTCCAGAACCTTCACATAATTTATTTATTTCATTATGACCATAGATATCTTCATTTAGCCTGTAATTATTTTTTCTCCAAGTTTTGTATGACTCTAAATCTTTAAATGTCCCTGGATGGGGATGAGGTGTCCAACCTTTTTTATCCATTTGTGAGCAAAGTTCTTCAAAATTATTACCAGATGTTTTAAATGAACTATGACTAATAATCATATTTAGATCATCTATTGATAAAAAATTATCGATATAAATAAATTCAAATGGTTTTTTTTTAACCTTAGATAATCTAATTTTATCAAGCAAATATGAATAGCTATTCATAACTTAATTTAGAAAATTATATCTTCATTAGTATATTTAAAATCAATTAGCCAAAAGAAAAAGTAGGTGTTTTGTTGAGTATTGTTAATATTGTTATCCCTGCGACCAACTTAGCTAAAACAGTTGCAAACACTAGTTATACCAATTAGTTTGGTCAATTTATCATAACAAAACGATAGGTTTTGATAGGGTTAAATATGGTTAAATATGGAGTCTCTGCGACCACCTCTGCGACCAACCCTGCGACCAAAGTGCAAAAAATACCTGCAAAACCTAGTTATAGCTTAGTTGGTGATCTGCATGGCATGCAGGGGCAGGGGTTCAAATCCCCTTGGCTCCATTTAAGAAATGCATTGATAAAATGAGTTTTTAGAGGGCTTTTAGTAACAAAATAACTTTTGTTGCCACTTTTCCATGATTGATTATGCAATTCTGCATCCTAAAATTAACTTAATTAAGACAAGTAATATCTAAAGAAAGAAATATAGTTAATAGCCACTAATTTAAAATTTTTTAGATAAAAATAATTTTTCAATATTTATTAATTAAACTTAAATTAAAAAAAATTAACATCTTTTATTTATATTGTTAGTAGAAGAAATTATTTTATCTTTAAGTGGTTGATTTCTGGAAAAATAAAAAAGTTTTAGTAACAGGTGATACTGGCTTTAAAGGTTCTTGGTTGACTTGTCTACTTCTAAATCAAAAGAGCAAAGTGCATGGTATTTCCTTAAAGCCTGATTCAACAAATATTCTTTATAATTCGCTAGTAACAGATACTGACTTTAAAAAGTTTTTTGATGAGAATTTATATACACATGAAAATATAGATATAAGGCAAAAAGATGAGTTAAAAGAATCAATTCTAGATTTCAACCCGGAATTTATTTTTCATCTAGCTGCTCAACCTCTAGTGAGAGAGAGTTATGTTAATCCTAAATCAACTTGGGATACTAATGTAATGGGGACAATAAATTTACTCGAAATACTTAGATTAATGAAAAAATGTTCAGTCATAATTGTCACAACAGATAAAGTTTACGAAAATCATACATGGCCATATAGTTATAGGGAAAATGATGAGTTAGGTGGCTATGATCCATATAGTTCGAGTAAAGCATCGGTAGAATTAGCAGTGAAATCATGGAGAAAATCATTTTTTAAAGATAATATAAAAATTTCAACAGTTAGGGCTGGGAATGTAATCGGTGGAGGCGACTGGTCCGCAGATAGAATTGTGCCAGATACTATTAAAGCTCTTATAAATAAGACATCACTTAAACTACGTTATCCAGATGCTGTCAGGCCATGGCAACATGTTTTGGATCCTTTATTGGGATATTTGAAATTAGCTGAAAAACAAATAAATGTACAGAAAAGTTTTGAGTATAACTTTGGACCTAATTCTATGGATGTTGTATCAGTGCAAAAATTAGTAAATATGATCTCATCATATTGGGGAGAAGAATTAACAATAGAAAAATTAGAGCATCAATCTGTGGAATCTACATATTTAACACTTTCTATTGAAAAAGCACTTAAGGAACTAAATTGGTATCCAAGATGGGACTTAAAAAAAACTATTTTTTACACAGTTAAGTGGTACCAAAACGTACATAATGGTAATTCTCCCTATAAATGTATTTTAGAAAATATTAGATCTTTTAACTCAAGATAATAACTATTTCTTTCTAGAAAAACCATTTGATAATTCCTCTAATCTTGTACTTATTTCTCTCCAAGATCTATCTCTATCTGATAAAAAAGATGGATTAATTGGCCAATTTATTTTAAGAAAAGGATCATCATAGGCTATTCCCTTTTAGTATTCTGCAGAATAAATTTCAGATGATACATAAATTATATTGGTGTTGTCTTCTAAAGATAGGCAAGCATGTCCAAATCCTTCCGGTACAATTAAACTTTTTCCGTTTGAAGGAGTTAATTTTACCCCAAACCATTCAAATCTTTGATTGGAATTAGGTCTAAGATTTATAGCTAAATCCCAAATGCTTCCTGTGATACATGAAATTATCTTACACTCTGAAAAAAACAGGATATTGAAAATGTATTCCCCTGAGAGTAACAGCTTTCAGTGATAAAGAACTGTTTACATGGGATACTTTTAAGTCAAATCCTAATTTTTTTAATTCATCAATCCCATATAATCTACAAAATTGACCTCGATCATCTTGTCTAATTTGTTTATTTAATATATAAACCTCATTTAAACTTGTTTTCTCTAAATATATGGTTAAAGATTGTTTTTAAGTTATTAGCCTATAGGTTAAGTTAATCAATATAAATTTTATATTATTAACAAAATTAATTTTAAATCTTAAAACTATTTTAAAAAAATTATCGAACGATTTTTATTTAAAAATTATCGTCTTTCAGAAATTTTTAAAATTTTATTCCTTACTCTTTTTTATTGGGAATATATAATTAAATTAATCATTATTTAATAAAAAAAATATTACTAATTTTACTTCTGATCCTTAAGAAGCGAAAGATAAAAAATATTCTAAAGAATTACAAATAGCTCGTATGGCATTAACTCTGGATTGAGTCAAAAGTTTAAGAGCCGATATTTGCGGCGATTGCGTAAAAGGGTTGAATTTAAGGGGTAGAGAAGAGACCTGGTTTTGATGATTATCTATTTTGTATAGATCTTTAACTTACGATTTAATTTCAATTCTTAGAAAATGGAATAGATAAAGGGTGCAACAACAGATCCTTGTGAAAATATTAAAACTGAGCCCATAAGCACAATAGTTATAATTAAAGGGGCAAGCCAATATTTCTTTCTTGTTTTTAGAAAATCCCATATGTCTTTTATTAATTCTAAGAGAGCTTCCATATCTAAAATATTTTTTTTAAATATACCTTATAGTTTACTTTAATCTCTCTATATGATTTTTGACTACTTTTGTGAAGTTTAAGAGGATCATAACCAATCATTTTCATAACCATTGAGATAGGTATGAGAACAATAATAAAGACTAATCCTAGAATTATATTACTATTGAACCATCCCAGAATATTTCCAATTTTCATCCATGCCTTATAAGGATAGTAAAGCAGAATTGGTTTTATAATTGCGGCAATTAATAAGGGGAAACTAAACCATAAGGTCCATACTCTAAAAGAATGACCACCTATTACAGGTAATAACCATCCGATTAGGATTGGAAATATAAAACCAACAAGGAACCCAAATTCCCTTAATATTTTCTTTGAAAAATTTTTCTTCATAATTAATCTAATTCAAATTTCTGCTTCCAAGTTTCATCTTTTTCTACTTTGGGCTGTTCAGATTTATAAAGGATTTGATTCTGTAGTACTAATATATCCATCTCTGTTCTCATAAAGCAGCGGTATGCATCTTGAGGAGTACAAACTATGGGTTCGCCTCTTACATTAAATGATGTATTAACTATTAATGGGCAATTAGTTAGTTTCTTGAAAGCATTTATTAGATTGTAATAGCGAGAATTGGTTTCTTTATTAACTGTTTGAACTCTTGCAGAATAATCAACATGAGTAATTGCAGGTAAGGTAGATCTTTTTATATTTAGTTTATCTATGCCAAATAGTTTTTTTTGCTCGGCATTCATATCAATACAAAGTTCTTTTTTTACAGGGGCAACCAACAACATATAAGGACTTTTATTTTTCATTTCAAATTGACTAGCAACATCTTCTTCAAGTACTGAAGGTGCAAATGGTCTAAAGCTCTCTCGATATTTTATTTTTAGGTTCATTACACTTTGCATTTCTTGGTTCCTTGGATCACCAATAATAGATCTCCCTCCAAGAGCTCGTGGACCAAATTCCATAGGCCCATTGAACCATCCAATTACTTTACCTCCTTCAAGTTCTAAGGCTATCTTTTTAAAAAGTTCGTTATCTTGATACGTTTCAAAAGGAGCATTAATTTTTTTTAGGTAATGAATAATCTCTTCATTAGAAAAATTACAACCAAGATAAGTACCTTTCATAGAATCGCTTGGATTAACTTTTCTTGGCTTATCAAAATGCTCATACCAGCCAACTAGTGCAGCTCCTAAAGCAGAACCAGCGTCTCCACTAGCGGGTTGAATCCATATATCATTAAATATTTTTTTCTCAAGCAGCTTACCATTAGCAACGCAATTTAGAGCAACACCCCCTGCAAGGCAAATATTTTCAATACCTGTTTCCTTTTTGAGAGAGCAAGCAATTTTCAGGACGATCTCTTCTGTCACTGCCTGAATAGATGATGCTAGATTCATATGAAATTGAGTTAATTCTTCTGCTGCGTCTCTAGGAGGAGAGCCAAAAAGTTTATTGAACTTTTGACTAGTCATACGAAAACCTCGATGGTATTTAAAATAACTCATATCTAATTTAAAAGTGCCATCGTCTTTAATATCAATTAGTTTTTCTTTAATTTCTTTTGTGAAAATTGGTTCCCCATAAGGAGCTAAACCCATTAATTTATATTCACCAGAATTTACTTTAAAGCCGCAATAATAAGTGAATGCTGAGTATAAAAGTCCCAATGAATGAGGGAAACTTATTTCCCATAGTGGTTTAATTTTATTGCCTTTACCTATCCATGTAGAGGTTGTTGCCCATTCACCCACTCCGTCCATACAAAGAATGACTGATTCTTCAAAAGGACTTGGATAGAATGCTGCTGCTGCATGTGATTGATGATGCTCAGCAAAAAGAATCTCAGGAATATATGGATCTTCATTATTAATAATTTCTTTCTGAATATCTTTAAATTTTTTCTTTAGTTCTGATTTTAAAAAAAGTTTTTCTTTTAACCATACTTGCATTGCTGCTACAAAAGATCTTCCACCTCTTGGAGATGCGGCAAGGTAGGTTTCTAAAAGTCTTTCAAATGTAAGAAGTGGTTTTTCATAATAAACAATATTTTTTATATCTTTCAGGTTTATATTATTTGATTTTAAACAATACTTAATAGCATTATATGGGAATCTTGAGTCATGCTTTTTTCTTGAAAATCTCTCTTCTTGTACTGCAGATATGATTTCACCATTACAAATCAATGCTGCTGCACTATCGTGATAAAAACAAGATAATCCTAGTAAAAATTCGTTACTCAAAATTATCTAAATATTCTCAGTGCACAACCAATAGGGCGCCTTGGCTTCTGAAAATATTTTGCTGTATTTAATATTTTTGTGGGTTTAGGTTCAAAGGAATATATTATAGATTTAATTTCTTCATCTGATTTATGCCATTGGTAAGTATGACCTCCAAATGCATCAAAAGTATTTAAAACAGAAAGTCTAAATGCTCTCTTAAATCGCTTAATAGGACTTTCACCTTTAATTATTGGCACATCTCCCTGTATTACAAATCCACTTTTCTCTAATAAAAAACCAATCAAGGGTAATATTTTTAAGGATGCAACTATCCTAGAATATAATAATCTTAATTTGAAAGGTAATCTCCTTAAAGTAAATCTTAAAGGTTTATATATAAAGTTAAACCTTATCCAGGTTACTAAATTATGGTCATTAGTGGAATAACAATTAAAAACAAATTCTCCTCCTGGTGCTAACAAGTTATATAGAGAATTAGCTGTTTTTTCTACAGAAGGAGTATGTTGAATTACATTATGACAATAAACTAACCCTTTAAAACTCATTGGCATAAAGGGGGGTGCATCTATACTGCACTGAATAATATCAAATCTTGTAGGATCAACTCCAGAAAGGTTTCTTTTAACTACATCATCGACTGAATGAGATAAATCCATAAGAAATACATGAGATGCTCCGTATTCTAAAAACCATTTTGCTTGAGCACCGCTTCCACATCCAGCATCAATAATAATATTATCTTTGAAGATATTAACGCTACCAAAAGTATTTTTTACGACGTGCTTTAACCAATTTTCTTTAAACTGTTCGAAATTAAAAAAATTCCACTCATCACCAAATGCTGCGGCTGTTTTTACAGAAAGGTTTTCTAAAAAACGAGGCACTCCTCTAATTATTTGATAGTTATTACCAGATATTGAGTTTAGGATCCCAGATTCTATGTTCCCAAAAGAATCATATATAGGATTCTCTAAAGTAAGTTTTTCTCCAGTTGCAGGATCAATTAAAAATTCAAGTAGATATGGCGTCAATTTTTTCTAAAAATTTTAATAATTATATACTATCTGCAGTGCAAAAATCTTTAGTAGATTGCAATGAAAGTTAAATTTGCATTAAAAATTAAATATAAAATTTCTTTAAATTGCATTTATATACTTAATTAGATATCTACAAACTTGGTTTGTCTATGAAAAAATAAAATAATGAAAAATTTTCAGGCTCCTTAAACATATTGTTATATCTACTTGGAAAAACTCTACTCCTAATCAAGCCGCTTTGATAACTGCGGTTATAATCCTAATTCTTATAATTTTAATGGTAAGTGTTGTTCAGGTATTAGTCCCTTTTACATATATTGCAATCTAATCTGATTTTTTGAACTAAAGTATTTGACATCTTTATTTTTATAGTTATTAAAAATATAAATAGCCTAATATTTAACATTCTATTATTATTTTTGTTGATCGCTTTATTGTAAGACTTTATAATTTAATTAATAGAGATTTAGGTTAAAAAATTGTCTGAACTCAGACTTCATACATGTGGGAATGCGACATTAATTTTAGAAAAAAATTCAGTCCCTATTTTGGCAACTGATCCTTGGTTAGATATACATACAGCCTATTTTGGATCTTGGTGTACTAGTCATAAGATACCAAAGTTTCATTTTGAATTACTCCAAAAAGTTCCTTTTATATGGATATCACATTTTCATCCTGATCATCTTAACTTAAGAAGTCTATTAAAGTTAAAAGCTAGAGAAAAAACAATTTTGCTTAGTTATCAATATTGCAATAGGGTGGCTGAAGATTTGAGAAGGGCGGGTATGAAAGTTGTAATTCTTCCTCCCAGACAATTTATAAATATTGAAGATGATTTAGATATTGCTACTTTCCCAATTTTATCTACAGTGGATTCTATTCTTCTAATAAGATTTAAACAAAATCTTGTTATCAACTCAAATGATACAAGTTGGGACCCCTCGATGAATTTCATTAAAAAAGAAGTGGCAAAAAGTAAAAGCTCATTGCTATTAAAGTTAGCGGGATATGGGGATGCAGACATGATAAATATTTATGATGAGAAAAGCAGATTTATTGAGCCTATTGCCGCTACAAAACCTGCTCCTGGATTCTTATTAACTTCTCAAGCAAACAAATTAAATTGTACCCATGCAATGCATTTTAGTTCTTTTCATAAATATATTAGGAAGGATTCATTATGGGCTAACAAATACACTACACCTGAAAATGATTTAACCAGAGGTTGGAATAAGAATATAGGATATTTTAAACAATTCTCATCAATACTAATTAATGAAAAAGGATTCATGAAATTACCCTCAACATATCCTGATAAAAATGATATTGCCGTTCAAATGCCTCAGGAATATGGAGATAATTGGGATGAAGAACTTTCTTTTATGGAAGAAAAAGTTGTAATCAATTATCTAAATAAAATTGAAGAAATAAATAAAAATGGATTCTCCATAAAAGTTGGTAAGAAAATAATATCTTCAGATAGATTCAATATTAAGGCTTATCAAAAATATAATTTTATACTTAATGCTCCTAGAAAAAGTCTTTTAAGAGCAATTAGATCGAACATCTTTGATGATTTGCTTATAGGAAACTTTGCCAAAATAATAATAACAAATAAAAAAACTCTAAATTTTAGAAATACTCTTAAAATTCCATCAAAATATGTTGATAATGTACGCATTAATGATGCTCAAGAATTAAAACAATTTTTATGGGCATATAGAAACTCTTATGATAGTAAATTAACTCTATTAAAATCAGATTTAAAAATTAGAGCTAGGGATATTGTTTTATCAAATTTAATCAAAAATACTAAATTATTAGGTAAACTTAAAAATTTTTATCAAAAAATTTAATTAAAAAATTTAATTAAAAAATTTCTTAAAATTTAAATTCTTTTTAAGCTTTTAACTAATTATTAATGAAATATTGGGAATAAAAATTTGCAATAAATGACGTGCCATCGCTAGTAAGGTGCGCAGCATCATAGAAATAATTATCTTTTAAATCTTTCTGATTTATTTGTAATATTTTAAAACCAATTTTCTTTAAAGTCTCCGAATATTTATTGTCATATTCTTTGATAATTGAAGCTGATTCATTTCCGCTCAACTTAATGCCATTCTTATCAAATAAGAATTGCCTAAAATCAAAAACTCCTGCTGTATTTTTGTTTAAAAAAGAGTTTGGCTCGATAAAAAAATAGACCTTAGATTTTGGATAATTTGCTCGCTTTAAAGTTGAATCCAATTTAGATCCTAAGGACTTAATGAATTTAGAATATCCTTCTTTATTTTCCTTATTTGACCATTCAAATTTTATGCTAGAACTTGTCCTATTTATTTGTGAAGCACCATAACAGCAGCCCTCAGATAAAGCTAATTCGTAGGCCAATTGATTAGAACTGAAATCATTTCCCTTTAAGGTTGAATTTTTATTATTAAATAAAGGCTTTAAGTTCCCAAGAAAATCATATATTCCAGGTAATGATTTTTTGAATAGATTTTTTGTAAATAACATCCAAGGAGATGTCTTTCCTTTATTAATAAATTGAGGAAGAGTATTTGCATTATTAGCAATTACTATAGCCTTAGGCTTACCTACGTAATTAAGAAAATAATTGATTGTATTTATACAACCTTCTAGCCCTTTCCCAGACATGCCAGCATTAATTGATGGAATTTTTGTATTTTTTGTAAATTTATCAGTAACTCTTTCACCTTCTGGCACAGCAACGCACTCAGTTGTTGAACCTCCGCAAAATATTATAGAGGAATTTATTAAAGTCTTATTTCTTTCTATAGATGATGGCTTAATTGTGCCATATGAATCTGTTCTGAAAATTGTCTTTTTTAGTTCTTTGGGATCACCATATATTTTTTTATAGTTATTAATTATATTAAGATTGGGTTCATGCAACCCTGCTTTTAAGATCTTTAATCTTGACTTAGATTTGTTAAATCCAAAATTATCATAGATGTAACCGGTGTTGAATTTATATTGCGCAAAGATTTCTACAGCTAATATTGGTATTAAAATATAAAAAAAAGTATAAATTGAAATTTTTTTTATATTATTCATAAATACTGAATTTATTAAAATTTAAATATTTATATTATCAAATACATGGCAAGAAAATTCAAATTCTCTTAAATAATTATTAAACATCAAATTATATTATTAACTCTTATTAGAAAATAAATATGGCTTAATAGTAGTTTTAATATGAGGATCTGAAAATTTCCAAATAAAACCATCTATGTAGAAATGATAAAGCTGGAAAATAATCGGAATTAAATAAAAAATTGAATAATTGTTTTGGTTAATTCCTAAATCTTTAATTCCAATATAAGCAAACGTAGTCATTAGAAATGAATAAAAAAGAACGAAACCTAATCTAGAAAAAAAGTATTTAGATGTTTTTAAGTTATTGTTTGTAAGATTATGTTTACGCAAATATGTTGACCAAATTATTGCTAGATATTGACACCAATGCATCCCAACTCCTATTGCAGTGGCAACTGAAATGTTTTCGAAGAATAATAAAGGTAAATAAATATATAGTCCAGTTAAAAGAGGTAAGAATTTCTCAACTTTTCCTATTTAAAATATTTAAGATCATAAATAAAGTTTTTGAAGATTTAAGAGCGTAATATTAAATAGATCTGATTTGATACGAGAGGATATTGACTTCTATTTTATTTATTATCTTTGTTCATAATAAATTGGTTTCATTTAATTGTATCTAGAATTAATTTATTAATAGATATACTAAAAAGACAATTTTTTTAATTGTTTATCTTTTGCAGATACTTGAGTTATTTGTTCAGGCCATTTTATTCCGATTTTTTCATCATTATAAAATAATCCACTTTCAAAGTCTGGATTATAGAATTCACTTACCATGTAATGAATAAATGAATTATCTGATAAGGATTGATATCCGTGTGCGCATCCTTTTGGAACATATATCATTTTTCCATTCTCAGGATTTAATTCAGTACCAACCCAATCTAGGAAAGAAGGTGAATTCTTTCTTAAATCAACAACAACATCAAAAATACTGCCAGCAAAACAGTTAATGAGTTTTATTTCTTCGTAAGGCTTGTTTTGTAGATGCATCCCCCTTACGGTTCCCTTCTTAAGATTCATGCTTATATTTGACTGTTTGTATTCCGTATTTAATCCCATTTTCTTAAATTCTCTAGTACAAAAAGACCTAGAGAAAAAACCTCTTTCATCAGATTTTTTTTCTTGTTCTATTATCCAACAATCAATTATGTTTGTTTTTTTAAATTCCATTAATTAATACCGACTTTTGTTTAATTTTTTAGAAGATTTATCTTATTAGGTAGTATCACTGTTTTATTCTACAATTAGATTTATAAAATACTGAAAATAATGAAAAATCATGTTTGGACAGGGGATAAAAAAAAGAGAGCTATAAGTGGCTCAGATTTAAAGATGAGATTAGATCTAAATAAGAAATATCAATCCAAAGATTTTCAATCTTGGTTAAGAAAAAGATTAAATGTAAAACCAGGTGAAAAGATTTTAGATATAGGATGTGGTAATGGCGCACAAACTTTTTTCATGGCAGAGGATGCCGGTGAAAACGGTCACGTCACAAGTTTTGATATTTCAAAAGATTCAATTCAAAATTTAAGGAAATCTACTCCTCATTATTTAAAAAATCGTATTTCTTCATTTGAATTAGATATGGGAGAAGTAGCTAATTTCTTGAAAAAAAATTATCCAAATAATAATTATTCTCTTGCTCAAAGCAGTTATGCACTTTATTACTCTCCAAAAAGAATAGATGTTCTTAGCTTAATGCAAGATAAAACAAAAGATTTTGGAAGGGTATCAATTTTTACACCTGCACCTCCTCATGGCATGATTTCTTTTGTAAGTAAATTTCAAGAGATCTCTGATCCAGTATCAGATAGTTTATATTTTGGTGAGAATGTCTTGAAAGATATTTTTAGGAAATGTTTTTGGGATGTAGAAATTCATTATTTTCAGAGTAGATTAAAAATCACGTCTTTTAATGATTTTCAACAATTTTATGAGGCTACTACTTATTTTGATAAAGATGCTTCTGAGGAGATTTATAAGAACGCTATTCTAGAAATTGAGAAAAATGGAAGCTTAAATTTTGAAAAATGTGGGATTCTACTTATAGGTTCCAGTTTAAGAAGGCTAGCAAATGAAATTTGAAGGACCAATAGCATGTGTTTTCGCACATCCTGATGACGAGGTTTTAGGATTCGGTGCAACTTCACATAATTTATCTCTTCAAGGCATAGAAGTTTATCCTATCTTAGTTTCAGGTCAAGCTGACAAAAGATATAAAGGCGATAATAAGAATGATATAGAGAAGAAATGCCGTAAGGCTTGCTCTATTATTGGGGCTAAAGAACCATTATTTGGAGATTTTCCAAATTTGGCCCTTCATAATGTAGATTCTTTTAAAATAGTAAACTTTATCGAGAATGCCTTTATATCAATAAAACCTAAGATTGTAGTTACACATCACCCCGGCGATTTAAATATTGACCATAAAGTTTTATCTGATTTGTGTTTAGCAGCTTGTAGGTTGCCTCAAAGAAGACCTGATTTAAATTTACCTCTAATAAGAAAGGTTCTATTTTCTGAGATTCTAAGCTCAACTGAATGGGCCTATCCTACAAAAAATAATCAATTCAAACCTAATCATTATTTTCAAATTCAAAAAGATAACTTGGACAAAAAGATACTAGCTTTAGAGGCTTATAAAAATGTTATTAGAAAAACGCCACATCCTAGAAATAAAAAAACAATTAATGCCTTGGCAACATTAAGAGGTTCCGAATCCGGTGTGGAATATGCAGAATCTTTCGAAGCTTGTTTTTCACTTTATGCAATTTAGTAGTTTTTTTATTTCTTTAGTTCTTTGTCCATTAATAATTTTAATTTCGCAAAAATTTAAATTATTTGATTTACCTAATAAAAGGAAATCTCATACAAAACCTACACCAAAATTAGGAGGCCTTGCAATTTTTCTTGCTTTTCTAATAGATAGTTTATTAAATAACTTCTTTGAAATTTCTTTATCCTTTTCTTCAACAATATTGATTATTCTAGTCTTATTGGATGATAAATATAATTTAAATAGGTATTTAAGGCTGGTGGTTCAAATTTTAGCTACTATTCCAATACTTTTGCATTTTAATTTATTTGATTTAAATTTCATAATTTTATTATTTTCCTCTTTTTTTATTATTTACTCAATAAATATTTTTAATTTTTTTGATGGGCTAAATGGATTACTAATAACCCAATTATTATTAGTATCATCTTTTTATCTTAATTATGGAAATTCCTTAGGTATTGGAAATTATACTAATTCTATTGCTTCAGTTTCATTAGCAGGGATATCTTTTTTATTGTTTAATCTAGGTGGATTGATTTTTATGGGAGATATTGGCAGTTGTTTTTTAGGATTATTCATTTCTAATGTAGTTTTAAAATCTATCCACAATGGAGATATAGTTTCTTTTGTTTGTCTTTTAATTCCACTACTACCTATATTTGTAGATTGTAGTTTAATTATTTTAACTAGATTCAAAAATCGCGAAAAATTTTTTTCTACACCACATAATCAACATACCTATCAACTTCTTAATAGGTTAGGCTTTAAACATTGGATGGTAAATATAATCTATATTGTTAAATATTTTATTTACATTATTCCTCTATATCTTTATAAGGAAGGCATAGGTACTTTGAATTACCTACTATTTAATATTTCAATATTAATTATTCTTGATTTGCTTTTTTGCTCCTTTATAAGAAAGGTATCACTTAAACAGAATATTTTATAAATAATTTTTCAAGATTAAATATTTATAAATTATTTATAAAAAACTTTTCTATCTTGTTATCTCGTAGTAATCTATATTTTGCAGTATTAAGTCAAATGAATAAATCATATAAAAATTTTGATGATGATGTTGTGAACGATTTTGGAAACCAGTGGGAAAAATATAATTATGACGAAATCTTTGGCTTTAATAAGCTAGCTTTTAATGAATACTTTTCAATATTTCCTAAGAAGTTTTTAAATAACGAGGCAATTGGATTTGATGCAGGATGTGGTTCAGGTAGATGGGCTAATTTCATTGCTCCAAAAGTAAAAAAACTTTATTGCATAGAACCGAGTAAAAAGGCAATTGAAGTTGCAAAACAAAATTTAATTAAATACGAAAATTGTGTTTTTGAATGCGCCACAATCAATACATCTACTATTAAACCTAGAGAAATGGATTTTGGATATTGTTTAGGTGTCTTACATCATATTCCAAATACATTAAGTGCAATGAAAAGTTGCACTTCAAAATTAAAGCCTGGTGCTCCTTTTCTAGTTTATATTTATTATAAATTCGATAATAAACCTATTTGGTATAAATATTTATGGATTTTTTCTAATTTACTTAGAAAGATGATTTGTATTTTGCCTTTTAAATTAAAACTATTATTATCAAGAATTATAGCTATTTTTATCTATTTCCCCCTAGCCAGATTCTCATTTATTCTAAATAAATTTGGCATAGAAAATAATAATTTACCTCTTTATGAATATAGGAATAAACGTTTTTATGTTATGCTTACAGATTCTTTAGATAGATTTGGAACAAAATTAGAAAAAAGATTTACAAAAAAAGAGATTAAGAAAATGATGCAAGATTCTGGATTGGAAAACATATCTTTTAGCGCTAATGCTCCTTATTGGGTTGGAATAGGTTATAAAAAAGATTAAGAAAAAAATTTTTAATTTAAATTCTAGGAAATTAAATTTTCATATTTTTCTTTAAAATAGTCAGATATATTCCATTCAGGAACTAATTTCTTTACAAATTTTATTGACTCTAATTCCCTATTTGCAAGGATTTCATTTTTCAATAATTCTAATATGGGGAAAAACTTCGAGGGATCAATACATTGCTCTTTTGCTTTATAAATTAGTTTATGTTCTGTGCTTTGACATGTAGAGTCTATAATTAATTCTTCATAAAGTTTTTCACCAGGTTTTAATCCAATAATCTTTAATTCAATTTGGTCTTTTTTATTGTGATTACTTAAACTTATCATTTTATATGCTAAATCTTTTATTTTTACTGGATTCCCCATTTCAAGCAAAAAAACCTCCCCTCCTTTTGTTAAAACTGAAGCCTGTATTAGTAGCTCTACTGCTTCTCTAATTGTCATAAAATACCTTACTACTTCTGGATGAGTTAATGTAATTGGACCACCATTTCTTATTTGCTTCTCAAATAATGGAACTACTGATCCTGATGAACCAATAACATTTCCAAATCTTACCATTGAAAATAGGGTACTATTTTTATTAGTATTGATTCCTTCTTTGAAAGCATAAGCTTGAAAAATTTGCTCAGCAATTCGCTTAGATGCGCCCATAATATTTGTTGGTCTAACTGCTTTATCAGATGATATTAATATTGCTTTTTTTACTGAGGTTTCTATACAAGCTTTAGCTATAGAATTAGTTGAAAATATATTATTTTTTAAAACTGAAATTAAATTTATTTCAGAAATGTTTACATGCTTATATGCGGCAGCATGAAAAATTATAGATACTTTGTGAATATTAAAAATTTCTTTTATTAAATTAAAGTTTGCCACATCTCCAAGTATTGGAATTAGCTCTGTTTTTATATCTTCATGAGAATTCAATTTCTGATTAATTTCATAAAGTGAAGGCTCGCTAATTTCGAATAGTATTAATTTATTAGGCTTCAATAATAAAATCTGATTACATAACTCTGAACCTATTGAGCCTCCTGCTCCCGTAACAGCTACGACTGAATTTTCAATACCTGGTCCAAGTAAATTATTTAATGGCTTAACAGGATCCCTTCCTAACAAATCTTCAACTGAAATAGGCTTTAATTTATTAATCTTAGCTTTGCCACTAGATATTTCTGAAAGTGTAGGAACTTTAAGGATGGGGATATTAAATTTACTTAAATTATCAATTAATTGTTTAAATCTGTTTTGGTTTATAGATGGAAGAGCTATTAATATTTGATCTATACCACTTTTGAATTTATTAATTTTAGAAGGTGGGTTTATAGGAATATCTTTTAATGATCTCTTCCACAAATCAGGATTATCATCTATAAAGGAAATTATTTCATAATTATCAGTAAGAATTAAGGATGCTGCAAGTTGAGCACCTGCTTGTCCAGCTCCATATATTATTACTTTAATACTCGACTTGAAATTTCTTTTTCGTCTGTAAAAAAGTAAAAAGTCCCTTATAAAGAATTTGATACTCCCAACAAAGGTTGTAGAAAAAATCCACAATACTATATATCCTTCAAAACTAAATGAGTCCCAATTATTTTTAGAGATTAATAAGGCAGATATTGTTATCGAAATTATATTTCGTAATGCTATTAAATATAAAGACTTACTTCCCTGGTATCTTACTAAACCTTTGTAATGTCCCGAAAATAAAAAAACTAAAACACTTATTAATAAGAATGTTGAAAGATCAAAAAATGAATCAATACTTTCTCTCAAAAAAGTACCTTTAGTTATCCATAAGAAAAAATTTATAGATAATATTAGTGTAATAATATCTATGGAAATAAGAATAAACTTCCTAATTAAAGGCCTGGACTTTGTAATTTTTTCGGTAGTTTTAAACAAAAAAATTAAAATTTGATTGTAAAGACTTTTTAGAAAGATTGAACTTTTGTAATTAATTTTCATATTTCCTTATATCAATTTATTAATTTATAATATTTAAATAATCTTGAATAACTCTTTGTTTTGAAAATTTTTTAATATTTTTCTCAAATAAATTATTTTTAAATTTAATTTGTTCATTAATAGGTAAAAATATAACTTTTTTTAATGCTTTATATAAAGATTCAGTTGATCTAGGTTCAAAAACTATACCACAATCATTTTCAATTATATCTATACAACCTGGGACATTAGTACTCATTAATAAGCAGTCTGCATTGCCTGCTTCCAATAATACATTAGATAGTCCTTCTCTAAAACTTGGTAAGCAAATTATGTCAATAGATGAATAAAAGGCTTTTACATTCGATGGTTGACCAATATAAATACCTCCTGCTTTTTCCCATTTTTGTAAATCAGAATCATTTAGTGTATTATTTTTGAAATTCCCTTTATATTTAATTCCTGCAAGATATATATTATCTTTCATAAAAGGATACTCTTTAAAAATAATTTCAGTAGCTTTAAGATAATGAAGGATGCCTTTATCAATGATTAATCGTGAAAAACATGCGATTTTAGGTATATTTTCTGGGATTTTGTAATTAATTTTTGTTGATTTTTTTTGTGAAATTTCTATACCTGAACCTCCTGTTATTGTGAAGTTCTGTTTTTTATTTTTTTTTGTTAGATAATTTGCATCATCTCTATTATGAAAGAAAATATGTTGTGCACTAGATAAGATAATTGGATAGAAAAATCTCAAGCATTTATAGATCCAATTATTTGAATCAATTAAAGGTCCTGTTCCAGTTATTGTTGGATATAAGCTTAAGCGAGGACATATATGTTTTAATAAAAAGCCAATGATTAATGGTCTTATGGTGAAAGTCAATATTTTGTCAGTTCTGTAAATTTGAGTTATTAACTTTATAAAAGTAATTAAGCCTAATCTTTGAGTTGAAAAATTATCAGAGATGTATATATTTTCCTTGATTTTGCTATCTTCTCTAAGGTAATAAAGTTTTACTTTGTAATCTTTGCTAAGCCTTTTAAAAAGATCTATTCTGATTTTTAAACTTATAAATCTAGAATTGTCAATTATTATTAGATTTTGCATTTCCAGATCTTATTTTTTCATTTCCATAACTTCCAAGGGGCTTGGTTTTTTTGCCATAATCCTTCTAAATATCTTTTATCTCTTAAAGTATCCAGAGGGTGCCAAAAGCCATTATGGTTATATAAACCAAGCTGATTCAAATCAATTAATTTCTCTAAGGGTTCTGACTCCCAAGGTGTGGAATCATTTTCGATTAAATCTATTACTTCTGGTTTTAAAATAAAAAAACCTCCATTTATCCTTCCTCCATCACCTGCTGGTTTTTCTGCGAATCCTGTAACTTTATTGTTTTTATACTTGATAGCTCCATATCTTCCAGGAGGTGCAACAGCGGTAACAGTGGCGAGAGTTTTGTTTTCAATATGAGTCTTTTTTAATAAATTTATATTTATATCAGCAAGACCATCTCCATAAGTAAATAAAAAATCATCTTCCATTTCTAAATATTGCTTTAATCTTTTTAACCGACCTCCTGTTTGCGTTCCCAATCCAGTATCAATTAAAGATATCCTCCAAGGCTCATACCTATGAGCATGAACTTCAGTTGAGCCATGTTTAAGATCAATAGTTACATCTGATGAATGAAGTGAATAATTAGAAAAATATTCTTTAATTACATAACCTTTATATCCAAGACAAATTATAAATTCGTTAATTTCATAACTAGATAAAAATTTCATTATATGCCATATGATAGGCATGCCTCCAATCTCAATCATAGGCTTAGGTTTTATATGAGTCTCTTCAGAAATACGAGTACCTAATCCACCTGCTAAAATAACTGCTTTCATTGTCTATCCTAAATTTTCTTTAAACACCATAACGCACATCCATAATTTAAACCAAAGTTATTTAAATAATCAATTTTGTCTGGTGATATGGGAGCATGGAATAAACCTGAATTATCAACATATGCAAAATTTATTGGTTTTAAGCCAACATATGAAAAAATATAAGAGATATCTTTTAAAGAAATTACTCTATGTGCATTAAAGTATATTTCTGATTCCTTTGAAGTAGGATGGGATAAATAAAGGATACCCTCTTTTTTTAATATTAAGGATAAGTTTTTTAAAGCTTTAAGATGACCTAATGGATCTAATTGATCCCCATATCTGCCAAGTCCAACATGTTCAATTGCATGAAGACAACTGATCGAAGTATATGTTGTTAATTTTTTACGTTTTAATGGTTTTGAAAGATCAAAATATATATTTTTAACTAAAGAATTGTCAATTTCAGATTTTCTTATGTCTCCAATTAAAAGCTTCTGTTCAAAAGATAATAGATGAGAAATAAAACCATCTATTCGGCTCCCAACATCAAAGTGAATTCTAGGTTTATCTCTATAAATTAAGTTTGCAAAATAAAGATCTTGGTGATAGTAATGCCCTTTTGCTACTCCAGAAGATTCTGTATTTTCACTAAATATAGGGTATAAGATACCAAATTTTTTGATATTAAATTCAGTGGAATTACTTTTAATAATACTCAAATAAAAAAAATATAAAAATGAAATTATAAATTTAGGAGTAGAATATAATGACTTAAAAAATTTTAAAGGGTCAAAACCATAACCTCTGAAAGTTAGGAAAAAAAATAACAGAATTTCTTTTAAAAACTTCTTTTTTTTAATCTGTTTTATTAAATTCATATTGTTGATAAGAATTTGTAGATTTTCTTACTTATGAAATCAATATCTCTAAAAGATAAATCAACATGAAAGGGTAAAGTCAGTAATAAATCTGCTTGTGATTCAAGGTTTGGACAAGAAGATTTATATTGTTTGAATAAAGGTTGTAGATGGAGGGGTGAATAGTGACATCCTGTAGCGACTCTATTTTTTTTTAAATATTTTATTAATTCATCTCTATATTTTGTCCTAATTCCAAATATTTGATATGAATAAATATCTGGCTCATATGGAACTAAAGGAATTAAATGAGGGCAATTTTTTAATTTATTTAAATATCTTTTTATTATTTGACTCCTTTTTTTTAGAAAGTAATTTAATCTTTCTAATTGTATTATTCCTAAAGATGCTGATAAATCATTCATATTATATTTGTATCCTAATTGATTAATTTCATAGTACCAATGCATTGAGGTATTCACATTATCAACGTATGATTTCGCAGATTTCCACGTATCTTTATCTATTCCTACCCATCGCATTGAAGGTAAATTTTTAAGAAGATCCTTATCATTTGAACAAATCATTCCGCCATCACCAGTAGTCAATAGTTTCTTTTCCTCAAATGAAAAGCATCCTATATCGCCCCACAGACCTAGTCTTTTTCCTTTATATATAGAACCTGCTGTATGAGCACAGTCTTCAATTATTTTTAATTTCCTTGATCTGGCCCAAGGAACTATTGACTCCATTTTGCAAGGATGCCCACTATAGTGCACTGGAATTATTGCGACACAATCTTCATCAAACTTTCTATCCAAGTCATCTATATCCATTGATAGAGTATTTATGTCACAATCAACAAAAACTGGAATTAAATTGTTGTAAAGAACGGCAGATGCTGTTGAAGAAAAGGTTAAGGATGGAACAAGAACCTTTTTGCCTGGCTTAAATTTAAAAACTGATAATGAAAGGTGTAAAGCTGCAGTTGCTGAATTTAAAGCATATGCTGATTTACACCCTAAGTAATCAGACCACATGTTTTCGAATATTTTAACTTTTGGTCCAAGACCAATCCATGAATCTTTGAATGATTTTCTAACTTCTTTAAGTTCTCTTTTCCCTAATGAGGGCTTAAAAAGTCTTATTGACTTTTTACTTGTGAAATTCAGTTTATTAATAAGACCATTTAAAAATTGTAGGAGCATATTAATATTTATTAGTTATAGATGAATCTACTACATTGTTTTTTTTAAGATATAAAAATATTAATATAGGTGAAATAATAAGTGACATTTTTACATCGATACAAAATCTAGAAGTAAAAAACTTTCTTATATCTCTATCTATTTTCAAACTAATTTTATAAATTTTATCAAATGATATTTGATTTAATTTTGAGTTGTTCTTTTCATAATGAAAGTGAAGAGCGATTGCTAAATTTCTATAGCATCTTTGTGATTCTGTATTCTTTTGTCCAATCTGTTGCGATGACTGTCTAATAAATACATTTTCTTTTTTAAGGAATATAATCTTAAAATTTCTTCTCAAAAGTCTTAACCATAAATCTCTATCTTGTGAAAACTTAAAATTCTCATCATAAAATATTTTCTCCTTATTTGCTTTTATTGGAAATATAGAACCTGAATGATTAAACCATGAAATAGGAAGAAATATCCCAAATTTTGAAGATGCAAGAAAATACATAAGTCGGTTTCTTTTCTTAGGCTTTGATATGTTACTGAATGTTTTGTAATTAGAAACGATTAAAAAATATTTATTTTGCAAAGACAATTCATGATTTATTAATTTTGAAGCTGTGTTTAAATAGTTAGGTGAAAATAAATCATCTGAGTCTAGTCTTACAGCATATTTAGCTTTTGATTTTTTTAGGCATTTATTAAGTGTTTTTGTTAATCCACTATGACTAAATTTATAAATTTTAATTTTATCTCTTAAATTATTTTTTGTATTTATTTTGTTATCTGAAATAAAATTATTTTTAATTACCTCGATAGTTCCATCTTTACTTCCGTCATCTCCTATTATAATTTCAAAATCTTTAAAAGTTTGTTTTGATAAACATATCAATGTTTCATTTATAGTATATTTTGAATTAAAAGTTGGAATTATTATAGAAAAAAAAGGTTCCATAATTAGCAAGATATTAATTTAATTAATTTACTTACAGAAATTTTGTCAGTTCCATTTTTAAGAATCCAATTTCTTGGTGATATATCTTTCGAAGAGTAATCTTTATTCTTTATAGATCTAATAAGACAGTCGAAATTATTTACATATTTGCCCACAGACTTATTTATGTAAGGGCAAACACATCCTTCATAATCTAAACCTTCATTTGTTTTAACTTTATATTCCCAAACATAAGTAAAAACATTCATGGACCATGCTTCAAAGAAAGCTAAACCTTGTGTTTCATCTCTAGAAAGAAAAATCATGAATTTAGATTTTTCTAAAGCTTTTTTATATTCTTCAATTGTGTAAGATCCATAATCTATGAAATTTATATTTAGATTAAATGAAGAGAGTTTTAATTTGATAATATCTTTACTAGGTATTGGCCCTTTTTGATTTTTGTAATAGATTAATATTTCTGATTTTTTTTTATTAGTTTTTCTATTTTCCCAGTATTTTGGATCTACGCCAGATGGCCATATTAATGTCTTTTTGAAATTCTCATAGTTGGCACTTCTTATAATTGATGAGGATTCTTTAGAAGGAACTAAAATTCCAGATAAGTAAGGAAAGTTTTTTCTGAAAAAAATAAACTCTATATTTGGACCTGCATACAGTCTCTCAATAAAACCATTTTTTTTATGAAAATGCATTTGAAGTGCTGCTAACCTTGATGAAATAACTACCACCTTTTTACGGCCTGTAATTTTACCCCAATTATTAAAATCTAATCTTGATAAAGACCCTCTAACTAAGGAATTATAAACAGCCCCATGCCCAGAACTGAATATATTCTTGAGATTTTGTTTAAAAGTAAGAACTTTTGTGATTCTTAAAAAAATCCAAAGAATAAATGGAATGGAAGTAGTATTCAATCCTAGGAAAATTGGTCTAGTTAAAATAAGTGGTTTTGGCTCTGATTTCTCAGGAATATGGAATAAAGAATCTTTAAATCTCATCTTGTTAATTTTAAAATAATTTTTTTAAATTCACTAGACATTTTGTTTAAATTGGAAACCTTATAAGAATGAGTCTTCATACTTATAAAATAATTTTTTTTATGAATTTTTTTATTTCTACTAAATAAATTATATTCTTTTTTTATTGCGCTAACCATACTACTTATTTCAAAATCATCTGTAATAGTTCCGAAATTTCCAATTAATCGATATGCATCTGCAGTTGGTGTTGATATAACTCTGGTTCCAGAGAATATTGCTTCAGGAATAACTAGGGGAGAACATTCGCAAATACTAGGTACAATTAAGAGGTTTATTTCCTTAAAAAAAACATCTACATTATTAGTATTTGAATCTAAGAAAATTAAATTTTCTTGATCTTTAGAAATATATTTTGAAAGTAAATCTACCTTATCTCCTTTCAAATATATTTTTGCAGTTGATTTAGTCGAATAATGAAATGCTAAAAATGCATTAATTGCAAGTTCTAAATTTTTGTATCTATTATTTCTTCCAAGAACTCCAATTTTAAAAACCTTTTCATAATTTGATTTAGTGCTTTTTATCTCTAAGTCTTCTTCTAAAAAAATACCATTTTTTACAACAATAGATTTGTTTTTAGGAAACCCATCTAATAAATGTTGACTCATACTTATTTTATTTGGGTAAGTAAAAACTACTTTTTTAAAAGGAAGAAATATTTTTATCAGTTTTCTAGATATTTTTACTGGTAAACCTTCCAATCTTTTATCAAGTAATGAATGCAAAGAAATTATTTGACCAGAAATAGGCGTTAAATAAGAAATAATAAATGCTAATAATCCTCCATAATACATCCATCCAAATAAGATTTTTTTATGATTTTTATGCCTATATAAAACAAACTTCAAAAGATCAATATAAGAATTTTTATCAAAAATTACTAATCTTAATTGAACGAAATCTTTAGATAGTTTTTGATAAAGGAGATTATGAATCTTTTCGGCTCCACCTCCATACAATCGAGGTAAAATGTGAAGGATAATTATTTTTTTATGCATTTATACCAGCATCCTAAAGAGATAAAAGGCCATAGTGCATCTGAAACTCTATCTCCGGATTCTAAGGAAATAATTAATTCATCTAAGTAAGTAATCATCTCTTCAGATTGAATAATTGATTTTGCAGCGTCTATATTATCTTTCATCCAAGAATTTAAACTTTCTCTTAACCATTTATCCAAAGGAAGTGAGAATCCTTTTTTTGGACGAGTAATGAATTCTTTACCTAGATGGCTTTGTAAAAGATACTTTAAAATACTTTTTGTTTTGAAATTATGCATATGAACCTTATAGTCTAAACCAAGAGCAAAAGACGCAATTTTGGGATGTAAAAATGGCAGCCTTGATTCTATGGAAGAAGCCATACTTGCCGAATCAGTTTTTACAAGTGTATCCTCATACATATAGTTGGCTATATCTGATGTCCTAAAAAAATGCATTTCAGATTGATGTAAACTTGAAAAAATTGAATTAATATTTTTGGAATTATCCAATCTATTGGAAAAAATATTCAGATTAGAGTTTTGTTGAATTAAAAGGTTGTATATTTCTCTTGATGTCATTAAATGGAATCCATTATCAATAGCTTTTTTTAATTTATATCTAATATTTGGGGATAAATTTACATATTTTATTGAAATGACTTTTTCTAATATTGCTGCTGCTGATTTACGAAGAAAAACTGGAAATTTATCCATCCATAAAGACATTCGTAAATATCTATATCTTTCATATCCATAAAACAATTCATCACCTCCGTCGCCTGAAAATGTAATTTTAAATCCCTTTGATTTGATTTTTTTAAAAATAAAGGTACTTGGAACCAAACTGGAATCTCCAAAAGGTTCATCTATAATATCGGTATAATTATCCATTATTTCTATGAGATCTGAAGGAAAAATTTTATATTCATTATGTTTAGATCTTATGTGCGTTGCAACTTCTCTTGCATATATTGATTCATCATACTCTTGATCAGGGAATGAAACTGTAAAAGTTTCTAGACAAGATAGGTTCTTTGCTAAATAAATACTTACTAAAGAGGAGTCTATCCCTCCAGAAAGAAGAGCGGAAACCTTTTGATCTTTTGGGATCATCTCTTTAATTGTTTCAGAAAAAATTTCTTCAAAATAATCTAGATTTTTTTTGAAAGGCCTATTTTTAGATTTAAAACTATTTGAATTATTTTTATTTTCTTTTTTATTAAAAGAGTTATGAATATAATTTTTGGTTTTAAAACTAAGTTTGGAATCAATTTCTATTAATTGGCCAGGGCCTAATCTTTTTACGCCATTAAAAATAGTATTTGGGAAGATATTTCTTACTTTCAAAAGACTTGAGTTTAAAGACTCTATATCAGGGTTTATTTTTAGATATTTGGATATTGGCAGTAAACGAGAACAAAAAATAAAATGTTTATTTCCAAGAGAATAATATAGGGGTTTTTCTGCGAAATTATCATTCGCAATTGTTATTTTTTTCTCTAAATAGTCATATATAGCAACTACAAATGAACCCTCAGCATGTTTCTTTATAGTTTCTTCAATCCCATGTAAAGAAAGAAATTCAACAAATACTCTTGTATCAGAAGAAAGGTCCATGATTCTTTGTGAAGTAATTTTTTTTAATAGGCTTTTTTTTAAATATTCGTGATTATAAATTTCTCCGTTGAAAACTACATGATATCTGCCACAAAATGACTTCATTGGTTGTTTACCAAATTCCTTGCCGCTTATAGATAATCGAGCATGTCCAAATAATAAATTTTTATGTAGCTCTGTAAAACTAAATTCATCAGGTCCCCTTTTAGATAAAAAGTCATGTGAGGATTTTAAAAAATCTAAATTTTGATGATTGTCATAATTTAGTAAACCAAATATTCCACACATATTTTATATCCAATTAAAAATATCAATTTTAATTGGAAAATCTGTCCATGGATGAACATAACCTTCCTGAAGCCATTTGTTTGAAGGAGCAATTACATTAGCCCCTTTAAATTTTGATGCAAAGTATCCAATCCACCATGAAAAAGTACTGTTACTTAATAAGATAGTTGGGAAAGTGCTTAAAAAAGTAAGTAATTCGTCAACCTCCATTTTTTGTGTAAGAGGTCTTAAATCTATAACTTCCTTGAAATTATTATCTTCTAATTTTAATAAGGTTAATATTGCATTTATAGATAATTCGCAATCAGTGGATATATATAAATATTTGATGTTTTTTGAAATAATATTGTTTATGCATTCTTTATAAAAATCAGGCTTTACACATTCTTTTATAGAAAATCCATCCTTGGGGTAGTATCTAAAATGCAACAATAGTGAATTATCTTTAGGACTAAAAGGAAAGGTGTTTTTATAATAACCATAAAATTTATCGCCACTGTTTTTATTTATAGTTTTTTCAACATATTTATAGTCCTGTAGATAGCCTGTGATTAAGTAAGAGAAGGGTGTACTTAATGTATAATCATCTTTATTATTTAATGAATTTAAATAATGTTTCTTAAAAAGTGAATTTGTACGTAATAATAATCTATTTAAAATTGTGATAAAGGTGGTTGGAAAATTTAATTTATTAAAATCTTCTTTAAGCATTATTAACTTACATATCTTCTTAAGTCTTAAGTATTTACTATTATTGCTTAATTTGGCACTGAAAATACTATCATTGCAATCAACATATAATTTTTTATTTCTATTTACGTTTGCAATAAATATTCCAGCACATATTTGAAATAACTGATTCCCAAAACCTCCTTGAATGCGTTGATATGCTAGGTTATTATTGCTTAACATTTTTAAATGTGTATTGGGAATTAATAGTATTATTAAGATTAATTAAATCTTCCAAAAACATATTTAAAGGTATACCATATAAATTAGCTTTGATTTTAAGTTTATTAAAAAACTTAAAGTTGTTTAGGAGAAATTTGTTAAAGAATAAAACTTTAGAAAGTGTACCAAAAGGAAAAAATTTATACATTACTAATTCTTGCTTGAATCCCTTTGATAATGAAAATTTTACTAATTTTAACAATAACTTAAATGTAAATAGTAGATATCAAGATACTATTGAATCTTTAAATTCGATCAAGAAAAATGATAAGAATGCCTATATAATTTTCGTCGATAATTCAAAATTTAATGTTGAAATGGAGAGAGAAATAATAGAAAAATCTGATTTATATTTCTCTATTAAAAATTATAAGTCAGTATTAAAATCAAGAAAATCTACTAATAAGGGAGTCCCAGCATTAGTTACTATAATTTTTGGATTAGAAGTGGCTTCTTTAATTAATAAAAATAGAAATAATTTAAATATCATTCCTGCAAGATATAAATTAATATCTAATCAACTTAACAAAATAAAATCGAAAGGAGTTTATATGAAAATTTGTAGAAGAAATAATAATCACTCTACAAGAAGAATAATAATTGTAAAAAGACAAATATCTAAGATAAGACTTATGAGTTTATTATTCCTAACGGCTTCAAATATTTCTTTAGAAAATATTATAGGAATCTTTTTATATCCGATTAAGAACATTCCCTATTTAGGCATTGAGGGCTACATTAATGGGAATGATTTTTTTTGTGAATGAAAAATATAATTATTAAGAATATAAAGTTTCAAAACTTAAATTTCTTTATTTTCTTAGCATTAAATTATTGTGCCGTTAGCATTCTAAAAAATTTTGTTTTACAAAATGACTGGCCCATTTATTCTCAATTTTTTAATTCTTTTTATGAACTACCAAATTTATCAATAATAAATTTAACAAACGAATATTTATGGAAAGCTTTCGCTACAGTTGTTAATATCCTCGGAATTGAGCCAGAATTTATACTTAATTTATTAAGTTTTATTATCTACACCTCATTTTCATACTATATACTCAAAGCTCTAAAAAATATTTTTAAATTAAAAAATAATAAAGAATTGTACTTGATATATTGTTTAAGTATTCTATTTAATATCCTTCCTCAATCAATTGTTCCAGCCTTTAATCAAGTAAGACAAGGTTTAGCAATTATATTTTTAATACCTGTTTTTATTAATAATTTAGGTTTCTTTAGATCTTTTATTGTTATTTTATTCGCTAGTTCTATTCATAGATCTTCTTTGTTTTTCCTGGGACCTTTAATAAGCTTTTATTTATCAAGGTATGCTCTTTTAAAGAATAAAAATGTAAACAAATTTTTATTAATTGCATTTCCTTTTTTAGTTATTCTCCTTATAAATATATATAATTTAACTATTGAGAATAGTTCATTTAGTTTAGAAATATACTCTTTATATACTAATAGATTTAACTTTGGTATCTTACTATACCTATTCATCTTCCTTATTTTTTGTAATGCATATGGAATGTTTGGAAAATATTCACTAATTAGCCATAGTTTACTTTTTTGCCTTTTAAGTACTTTCTTCTTTCCCTTTTTAGGAAGACTATTCGCAACTCTTTATATACCTATAACTTATATGATTTTTAGTAGTAAGAATAATGATTTTAAGTTGATTTATTTGTTTCTCATAATATTAAAATCAATATTTGAAGTTAAATTTGCATATTTGATTTAACCATTAATCTAATCTAATAATTTCTTCATGCAATTCACTTAATTTTTTGCTGTGAGTAATTGTTATAATGATGAAATGTTTTGAAAGAGACTTCAATATATTCGAAAACTGATTTAAAGATTCTATATCCATTGCACTAGTAGGCTCATCAAAAATTAAAATTTCAGGCTGACTTACAAGAGCTCTTAATATGGCAATTTTCTGTATTTGACCTCCGCTTAATGATGCAATTTCTTTTCCATAAATAGTTTCAATTCCTTTTGGTAATTTTTGGAAAGTATCAAATAGGTTTAATTCTTTTACCCATTTACTAATTTTTTCTTCTGAATTTTTATTAATAAGATTTTTTCTGCCAAAATAAATATTTTCTTTAATACTAGTAGTCAATAAGTATGGTTTTTGGGGTACAAAAGAAATTCTCCCTAAGAGGATTTTGGGATCATAATTAAAAACTTTGTTGTTTTTGGTAAATATATTTATTTTGCCTTCACAAAATTTTTCATGCCCAAGAATAATATTCATTAGAGTAGTTTTCCCGGCACCACTTGAGCCTGTAATAGCAGTAGATTTCCCCAATCTAAATGCACAAGAAAGATTTTTGAAAGTATAGGAATTTGAATTTATATATTTATGAGATAATTTATCAATAGTAATTGCATGAATTTTTTCTTTATCTGGAATATCGCGATATTTATAATTACTTTTAAATGAAGATTTTTTAAAATCTATTTGTTTTGTTAATTCTAATAAAGCAGGTGTTGAGGTTTTTATAAGAGTTAAGGAAGAATAAACAACTTGGATTGATGGAATAAGTTTCAGGCCAAATATTCCAATAGCAACTATCCCTGATACTTCATCAATATTATTCCCTTCATTAAGGGTTACCTTAAGTAATAATAATAAAACAATTGTCCCTAAGGAAATTGTCTCTATAAGATATCTTGGAAATGTCGCAATGAACTGAGATTTTGCTAATGATAATCTCATCTCTGAGTCATTTTTGAAGAAAATCTTTATGAAATTTTCTTGAACTTTATAAATATTAATTTCCTGCTTAAGTTTTAGGGTATCATCAAGAATTAGTGCTAGTTTATTACTCGCATTAACGAATTTATTACCATATATTTCGATTCGATTTTTTATTAAAAAATAAATAAGAATATAAAAAACAAAAATTATTAAAGCAAAATATATAAATAAACTACCAGTCTCTATTAAGAGTACCAAAATCAAAATACTAGATAATATCAATGAAGATATAAGCTGTAATGAGTTTATAAAGTAACCACTCACAACTTGATTTATTTTGGTTAGTACTATTGATTTAATCTTTGAGTCTTCTTTTGAGTTAAAAGAAATATACTCATTTGATAATGAGTTTTTATATACAGTGTTGCTAACTCTAATACTGATATTTGCTGATATGATTTGTGTTAAATAAATAGAAAAAGTTCTTACAAGACCTGAAATTAAAATAAAAAATAAAATAGAAGTTATCGCAATGATTTTATTGCTTCCATATTGAGGAAAAAATGTATAAAGCTTTTCGACGAAAGTAGTTGCTTCAAGAGGTGTTGATATTAGCGAATAAATAAATGAAAAAACTAGTGCAATTGTTGATATTTCAAATAATGCTGCAAAAATAAACATTGCAATTACAAAAAAGAATTCTCTATAAGAATTAGTTCTTTTTAGAAGAAAATTTAAAATCTTAAAGCTATACAATTTATTCACGGGCTTTAATTACTTTTGCTGGTGATCCATATGAAATCATATTAGATTCTATATCTTTAGTTACTAAAGAACCTGCTCCAACAATTGAATTTGAGCCAATTTTTATTCCTGGAAGAATTGTTGAACCAGCTCCTATAAAACTCATGTTACCAATGTGTACCGAGCCGCAGATTGTTACACCGGGCGCAATATGTGTAAATGCCCCAACACTTGAGTCATGTTCAATAATACTTCCACTATTTACTATTACTCCTTCTCTAATTTTAACATTACCGGCAATAGTAGTATTTAACAAGATTTGAACACCTTTGGATAAAGAACAAGTGTTCATAACTATTGCAGATTTAGATATGTAAGTGTCAATTGAATAATTTTTTCGTATTACTTGCTCAAACAAATATTTTCGGTCAGTTGAATTAGTGCCTCCTACTCCAATTAAAATAGAAATCTCATCATTTTTATCATTAATATTTTGAAAATCATCAAGGCTTTTATATATAGGTATGCCACTAATACAATTACCTAGTAAATCTTTATCTTGGTCAATAAAACATAAAATTTCTAAGCCATCGTTCTTAAGACTATAAAGTAAAGATCTCCCATGGCCTCGAGCACCATAAATGATGTGTTTTTTTAAGATCATTTTCAAATTTCTGTTGTTAAGATGCATTTTAGTAAAGGGACTTTATTTTTTGAATTTATAGATATTATTTTTTTTAAATAACCTAATTTAAAAGTTCAAATCTTGAATATGTCTTCAGATATTAACTTTTTATGACTTTAGTAAGTTTATAAGATCAATTTTTAATAAATTGAATTTTCGTTCTTCATTTCAGATAGACTATTAAAGAATAAGAAGAAAAAATGAAGTCTAAATAATGAATGTACTTGTGACTGGAGCAGCTGGATTTATTGGTTACCATCTTTCAGCTAAATTAATTAATGATGGATTTACTGTTATTGGATTTGACAATTTAAATAATTATTATGACGTAAATCTGAAAAAAGCTAGATTGGAGAAATTAAAAAAAATCAAGGATAAAGAAAATTCTTTTGTTTTTAAGAAAGGAGACTTGATAAATAAGGACTATTTAAATAGCATTTTCTATGAATATAAACCTAGTTTTGTTATTAATTTAGCTGCACAGGCTGGGGTGAGGTATTCTATTGAGAATCCGAAGGCTTATATAGAATCTAATATTGTTGGTTTTAGTAATATTCTAGAGTGTTGTAGAGAGTATCTTACTGAACATTTATTGTATGCGAGTAGTAGTTCTGTTTATGGGGGCAATAGTAATCTACCTTTAAGAGAAGAAGATAATGTTGATCACCCTGTTTCTTTATATGGGGCTACAAAAAAATCTAATGAATTGATGGCCCATTCTTATAGTCATCTATATAATATCCCTACAACTGGATTAAGGTTCTTTACTGTTTACGGACCATGGGGGAGGCCTGATATGGCATTATTTCTATTCACAAAAGCTATTTTAAATAAAGAACCAATAAATATTTTCAACAATGGGAATATGATTAGAGATTTTACTTATATCGATGATGTTGTGGAATCAGTTAGCAGGTTATTGGAAAAAAAACCTACTAGAGATTCTAAGTTTGAACTCTCCAATCCAAAACCTCATCAAAGTTGGGCTCCATATAAAATTTTCAATATAGGAAATTCAAGCCCAATTAATTTGATGGATTACATTATCAATATTGAAGAGATTTTAGAGATTAAAGCTATTAAAAACTTTATGCCAATGCAAGATGGAGATGTGAAAAGTACAGAATCTGATACTAAAGAACTAGAAGAATATATAGGTTATAAACCTAATACGACTATTAAGGAAGGTATCTCTAGATTTATTTCATGGTATAAGAGCTTTTATAATGTTTAACTATGCATTTACTTCCAAAATTAAATAATTGTAAAGTTACAATAGTTGGTCTTGGTTATGTAGGTTTACCTTTAGCAGTTCAAATTGATAAAACTTTAAATTGCCATAAAACTGGACAAAAATTAAGAAGAAAAATAGTTGGTTTTGATATCAATCAGGAGAGAATTTCAGAATTAAAAAAAGGATTTGATAGAACTAATGAAGTCAAAGATAATGATTTGATTAATGGGAATAATATTTCTTTTACTAATTTAGAAAGCGAGATAGAAAATTCTGATGTTTATATAATTACGGTCCCTACTCCAATTGATTCATTTAATAATCCAAATTTAAAGCCAATAGAAATAGCAAGTAAGTTAATTGGTAAAACTTTAAAAATAAGGCGAGATAATGAATTAATCAAAAATATACCCATAGTACTCTTTGAAAGTACAGTTTATCCAGGTTTAACCCAAGAGATTTGTATACCAATAATTGAGGCAGAGATGGTTGGTAAAGTAAATAAAGATTTTCTTTGTGGTTATAGTCCCGAAAGGATTAATCCTGGTGATAGAGGAAGATCAATAGGAGATATTGTAAAAATAACAAGTGGGATGGATGAAATAACTGCGAATTGGGTCGATAGTTTTTATGCCTCTTTTATAGAGGCTGGAACTCATAAAGCAAAAAGCATCAAAATTGCGGAAACAGCAAAAGTTATAGAAAATACTCAAAGAGATTTAAATATTGCATTAGTAAATGAGTTGGCGATAATTTGTAGAAAACTTAATATCGATACACTTGATGTCCTAGAAGCAGCGAATACAAAATGGAATTTTTTAGATTTTAGACCTGGATTGGTTGGGGGCCATTGTATAGGTGTAGATCCATATTATCTAACTCATAGAGCAACATTAGCTGGTTACTCTCCAGGGGTGGTATTAGCAGGAAGAAGAATAAATAATTATATGGGAGACTGGATTATTGAAGAATTAGTTTCTGTCATGACTAGTGAAGGATTTACATTAAGTAGGTCTACGTTTCTAATATTAGGATTGACTTTTAAGGAAAATTGTCCTGACATGAGAAACTCTGGGGTTATTAAATTAATCCAAAAAATAAAGTCATACGGAATTTCTATCGTGGTGGTGGATCCCTTTATTGAAAAAACAGATAAGAATTTACCAAAAAAAATAGATTTTTATAATAAAATTCCTACTAATCAAAAATTTGAGGCAATAATTGCTGCAGTTGCTCATGAACAATTTAAATTACTAAAAACAGAATTTTTCAAACAATTGATTGTAGAAAAGGGTAAATTCGTTGACATTAAAGGAATTATCCCAAGAGAATTGAATCCAATAAGGTTATAATTAATATAAAAGGCTAACAGTTAATTCATTAATTTTTCTTTTAAATTTATTTTTAATAACTCATCAATTATTATATTTAATTTGAAGTCTTTCAATATAAGAATAATCTAAGGCTTAAATCTTCAAATGAAAAAAGTACTTGTTACTGGCGGATGTGGTTTTATTGGTAGTAATACTTCTTTGGCTTTACTGGAGAAGGGCTATGAATTATTGATAGTTGATTCTTTTGTAAATAGTTATCCCATAGTAATAAATAAAATAAAAAACTTATTTTTTGAAAAATACGTTAAAAAAACAAATAAAATTAAACTTATTAATTGTGATTTAAAGGATCGTGATTCATTAGAGAAAGCTTTTGAAGAATCTAATAAAGATGGTAATAAAATATCAGCTGTTATTCATTTTGCTGGTTTAAAAGCCGTATCAGATTCATTGTTAGATCCATTAAGCTATTGGACTTCAAATGTTTTGGGTACAGTCAATTTGCTTAATGTAATGGAAAAGTTTGAATGCAGAACTTTGGTTTTTAGCAGTAGCGCAACTATTTATGGAACAAATAACAGTAAAGAAAACTTAAAAGAAAATCACTACAAAAATCCACTTAATCCTTATGGTATGACAAAGGAAACCATAGAAAAGATTTTAAATAATCTAAATAATGTAGAAAAAAATGATTGGAGAATAGCAATATTGAGATATTTTAATCCTATTGGAGCACATACTGCTGGAGAATTAGGGGAAAGTCCTAAAAATACGCCTAATAATATCATGCCAATTATTAATAGTGTTGCATTGGGTAAAAGGGGATATTTAAATATATTTGGGAATAACTGGAATACTCCTGATGGAACACCAATAAGAGATTATATTCATGTGATGGATCTTGCTGATGGTCACATTAAGGCATTGGAATATCTTTGTAAAAATAGTAAACCTAATTTAATTACACTGAATTTAGGAACAGGTATTGGCAAAAGCGTTTTGCAATTAATTAATATTTTTGAGGAGGTAAATAAAATATCAATACCTTATAGGTTTGCTTCTAGGAGAGCCGGAGATATTGAATACTCTGTAGCGGATAATTCAATGGCGAAGCAGTTATTAAATTGGGAACCACATAAAGATATAAAAGCCATGTGCAAAGATAGTTGGAATTGGGTATCCAAAAATCCAAATGGGTACTCAAATAGGTAAATTTATAATAGACCATCTCCTATTTGCCAGAAGTTTAAATTTGATTTTTTTATATCAATAGGGCTTAAAATTGAACGAGTATCAAATATCCAAGCAGGAGATCTCATAAACTTGGAGACCACTTCCCAATTTATACTTTTATAAATATCCCACTCTGTTAAAATTACGACAGCATCGGCATCATTAAATATTCCAGATAAATCTTGAGTATAATTCCAGTTGCCACCTTTAGATATTTTGGAATCATCATTATTTGTTAGATGACTGTTTAAAACTTTCTTTTCTAGATCTACTTCAATTTGTTTATAGGCCACTTTTGAATCATGTATAACTAAATATGCATCTTCCTCTAGTAGATTTTTACAAATTTGTATAGCCGCAGACTCTCTTGTATCATTAGTATTTGCTTTAAAAGCAAAACCTAATATTACAATTTTCTTATTTGACAAAGTACCAAATAACTTTTTGGTAATTAATTTTGAGATTCTATTTTGATGCCAATTATTTAAATTTACAACACTTTCCCAAAAGGCAGCCACTTCGGGTAATCCAAAAAATTCCGATAAATATACTAAATTTAGAATATCTTTTTTAAAGCAACTGCCACCAAACCCTGGCCCAGTATTCAGAAACTTTGAGCCAATCCTACTATCTGATCCAATCGCTCTGGCTACCTCTTTAACATTTGCTCCAGTAGCTTCGCATAAAGCACTAATAGAGTTAATAGAACTTATTCTTTGAGCTAGAAAAGCATTAGATGTTAATTTCGCTAATTCACTGCTCCAAATATTTGTAGTAAGTATTTTTTCTTCTGGAACCCAATTTTTGTATATTTCGCACAAAGAATTTATGGCATCATTATTTTCACCTCCTATTAAGACTCTATCAGGAATTAAAAGATCTTTTATAGCAGAACCCTCTGATAAAAATTCTGGATTAGATAAAACATCAAAAGTTTTCAGAGGCATTTCACCTATATTCTGTTTCTTTGATTCCTTTAGTATTGATTTGATTACTTCTGCAGTTCTTACAGGTAAAGTGCTTTTCTCAACAACTATTGTGTGACCAGAAGAATATTGAGCCACTTGTCTTGCGCAAGCCTCAACCCATTTTAAATCGCTTGCTTTACCGGCACCTAATCCCTTTTTTTTTGTAGGAGTATTTACAGATATAAAAACCATATCTGCTTCTTTAATTTTTTCCTGAATTAAATTGGAAAAAAATAAATTTTTATTTCTACAATTTTTAACAATTTCGGCTAACCCAGGCTCATAAACTGGAAGATTATTTAAATCATTACTATTCCAACTGTTCACTCTTTCTTGATTTAAATCAACGACATTTATTATTATATTGGGGCATTTTTCTGCTAAAACTGACATTGTTGGTCCACCCACGTAACCAGCTCCAATACAACAAATATTTTTAATTATCATCAAATTTTGCTAAAGAGTTCTTGATATTTACTATCATAAATTAACTCATAGTTTCAATAAAGGATAGTTTATAAATATGCAAAGTTGAGATATATGAAATCAAATATGATAAATTTTCATTATGGTTAATTTAAATAAAAATAAAATATTCCCTTTGGTTATATGTGGTGGCACAGGAACTAGGCTTTGGCCATTATCAAGAAAAAGCTTACCTAAACAATTCTTAGAATGTAACCCTAAAAATAAAATTTCATTTATTCAAGAAACTTTTTTGAGATTAAAAAATATTAATAATGTACAAGAACCTATTTTGATTTGTAATGAGGAACATAGATTTATTGTCGCTGAACAAATGAGAGAAATAAATGTTGAACCAAAATCCATAATTCTTGAACCTTTTGGCAGAAATACAGCCCCAGCAATAGCATTAGGAATAATTAACGCAATGCAATTTGATCAGGATCCCCTCGTATTAGTATTGCCAGCGGATCATTTGATAAAAAATCCTGATAAATTTAATGCAATTATTAATAAGGGAATTAAATATGCCCTGAATAACCAAATTGTAACTTTTGGGATACCTCCAAAATATCCTGAAACGGGATTTGGATATATAGAAGCTGAAGAACCTTTGGATAAATTAGATATTAAAGGTGTCAAAATAAAGAAATTTATAGAAAAGCCAGACAAAAAAACTGCAGAGAAACTACTTCAGAATGAAAAATATACTTGGAATAGTGGGATTTTTTTAACTAAAGCAAAATTTGTTTTGCAACAATATAATTTATTTGAGCCTGAGCTTTTATCTATTTGCAAGAAATGTATTAAGGAAAGTTCTGTTGATCTAGATTTTCTAAGAATTTCGAAAGAAAATTTTGAAAAATGTCCAGATATTCCTTTTGATATAGCAATTATGGAAAAGACTGAATTTGGAATGGTATTACCTTTAGATGTTGAATGGAGCGATGTAGGGAGTTGGGACGCTTTATTTAAAATATCTGAAAAAGATTTGAATGGGAATACATTAACTGGAAATGTTTTATCTGAAAAAATCAAAAATTGTTATTTAAGAAGTGAGAATAAATTATTAGTTGGTGTAGATATTGAAGATCTTATTGTTGTAGAAACATCTGATGCTGTATTGGTAACAAAAAAAGGATCTAGTCAAAAAGTTAAAAATCTTGTTGATCTCATGAAAATAAAAAACTTTCCAGAGGCTACCACGCATAGAAAAATATATCGTCCTTGGGGTAGCTACATATCATTGTCTAGTTCTAAAGGTTGGCAGGTAAAAAGAATAAATGTAAATCCTGGTGCCTCACTATCATTGCAGAAACATAATTATAGAACAGAACATTGGGTAGTAGTAAATGGAAAAGCTTTAGTAGAGATTGAGAAAGAAAAAAGTATTCTTTCTGAAAATGAAAGTACATATATACCCTTAGGTTTTAAACATCGACTTTCTAATCCTGGTAAATCCCCATTAATTCTAATTGAAGTTCAAAGCGGGGAATATCTAGGTGAAGATGACATAGTGAGATTTGATGATAAATATGGCAGAGATAACTTAAGTGAATAAACTTAATTTTAAAGTTATAAGAATCAAATTTTGAAAGTTTTTATTGTAATTGAAAAATATGGAGGTTTTTGTAATAGGCTTTTTCAATCATTACACTATCATGCATATGCCTTAGAAAAAGAGATAAAAATTTTAAATCCTTCTATGTTAGGACTTTTAAAATTTGATAATAATTTATTTTATTTTTTTGATAAGATAAATAATTTTATTCTTAAGTTTTTAACTAAATCGCTTAAATTATTTTTTGGCAAAGATGAGTTTTGTTTTTATATAAATGAAAAAAACTACATCAAATTTGTGACAGGTTGGAATTACAGACAATATAAATTAACGGCTAAGCATCATGAAGTATTAAAAAATATTTATAGTTTTGATGAAAGATTTTTATCTAGGAAATCAATTTCCCTAAAAGAGTTTTTAATTAATCAAAAATCTAAGGGAAAATTTATCATAGGTGTTCACATTAGAAGAGGAGATTACAAAGAGTGGAACAAAGGAAAGTATTATTTTGATGATGATTTTTATAGAGATATAATTAATTGCTTAAGGGGAAAATTAATTAACGATAGTAAGAAGCCCTTTTTTGTTATTGTCAGTAATGAAAAAAAAATGATAGATATTGGGGCTGATTATTTTTCTGAAGGTTCTTGGAAAGATGATCAAATTATTCTCCAATGTTGTGATTTAATCGTAGGACCGCCAAGTACATTTTCGATGTGGGCATCTTATATTTCCAAAACCCCTCTCATTGAGTTGAATTCAAACATCAACAAAAAACTTTTAAATGGAAAAGTGTGTGAAGGTTGAAACTTCTCTCGATCAATTATAAATAATATTTAGTTCTTATAAAAAAATTAAAAACTATTAGTGAATTATAAAAGTTAATTTTGAATTTATTCAAGTAATTTTTTTGCAATTTCTTCTTCTCTTTCTGATCTTTCTATATGATTAATTAATTCTTGATTCACACTCTTATGATTGCTCCTTTTAATAATAAATTTATCCCCCTTCATAAGGATATTAATATTAAATTTGCAAGCATCTTCGGTTTTCTGAAAATCACTTCTTTGGTGTGCACCTCTACTTTCTTTTCTTTCTAGTGCTGATAACAATGTTACTTTGGCCGTGATAAGAGATGAATGTAAATCTAATTTGTTAATCAAATCATTCTGATTATTAAATTCTAATCTTATATCTGTATTTGGCAAAAAGCTTTCAAGATCATTTATTCTGTTTATGCCTTTAATTAAACTTTTTTCATTTCTAATTACTCCACAATAATCCCACATTAAATCTCTTAACTCTGATTTTAATAAGTAAACGTTTTCATTACCTTTTGAAATTGAGTGATTTAAATAATCGTGAGTTTCAGAAATACACTTCCTTGATCTTAATTGAGAAGACAAGGCTTTTGACAACTTTGCAGCAGCTCTACCAGCATGAGCACCAAATATTAAGATTTCTGCTAAAGAATTGCCGCCGAGTCTATTAGCTCCATGCAATCCACTTGCTGCTTCTCCAGCAGAGAACAAGCCTTCTATTCTTGTAGAATGATCTAATGCATTAACTTTTAGACCCCCCATTGAATAATGGGCTGTTGGCGATACCTCCATAGGCTCCTTGGAAATATCAATTAAGGAGTTTTCAATGAATTGTCTATAAATATTTGGTATTTTTTCGAGAATAAATTCTTTACTTTTATGAGATATATCTAGAAATACTCCTCCATTTTCTGTTCCCCTGCCTTCTATTATTTCAGTATAGTTAGCCATTGCGACTCTATCTCTAGTGGAAAGTTCTAATCGTTTTGAATCATATTTAGCCATAAATCTCTCTCCTTTAGAATTTAATAGTAAGCCTCCCTCACCTCTTACTGCTTCAGTAACTAGAGTTCCTCTTGTTGCTGTAGGAAGGACCGTGCCAGTTGGATGGAACTGGACCATTTCCATATCTGATAATTCACAACCAGCTTTAAGACCTAGATGAAAACCATCACCTGTATTTTCATATTCTCTTGAGGTGCTATTCTTCCAAATCCTAGTATGTCCTCCAGTGCAGAGAATAACAGCATCTGCAAAGTGTGCTGTTCTTTCACCTGTAATAATATTAAAAGACATGGCTCCAAAACATTTATTATCTTTTACCAATAATTCTGCAACATATTGAGAGTCATGGATGGGGATTTTAAGAGAAAGACTTTTTCGCAACAAGGCATTCAAAATTGATTGACCTGTATAGTCACCTGAGTAGCAAGTTCTTCTATATTTATGTGCTCCAAAATACCTTTGGTCAAATTTATTGTTATCTAATTTTTTAAAATTTGCTCCCCACTTATCAATTTCTTCAACATAATATGGAGACTCTATACACATTCTTTCTATAAGCTCTGGATCACCTAACTCATAACCCTCTAAATATGTATCTGCAAAATGATATCTCCAATTATCATTTGGATCAATATTACCAAAAGCTGCATTTATCCCTCCTGCTGCAAGAACGGTATGAGAATCTTTTTTGCTTCTTTTCCCCAAAATAGAAACCTGCAGTCCATTCAATTTTGCCTCTATAGCAGCTCTTAATCCGGCCCCGCCGCATCCAATTACAAGAACATTATTAATATCAACTAGATTATGATTCATTGGATTTATACGTTATTAAATTTATAACTTAACTAAGCTTTTTAAATAAAGATAGAAATAATAAAAAATATTTTACTAAATTTAAAATATTTATCAATTAAAAAATCGTTGAAAAAGATTATTATGGATATTTGAAGTTTTTAATTTTAAAATTTCTAATCTGGAGTATAGATTTAGAATTAACTTAATTAAGATAATATAAATCGAAATTAGATTATATAGCCTATAAGAAAAAATCAAAGTTTCTTTATATCCAAAAATGATTGATCTTTTATTTAAAGAACTGATACCTCCAGTAGGCATTATGGAGATTATTTGATTAAGATAACAATTTTTCCAAAGTTGTTTTTTTCTTAATTCCAATTGCAATTTATAATCTGCAGATATTTTTAAACGTGAATCAAAAGGATTATTTAATTTTGATAAAGTTGCTTTCTTAACTACAAAGGAGGGGTGTGGTAATTGAGCAAAAGGTAGATTTTGATATAAGATTCCTAGCCCAATTAATCTTTTTATTTTTTTAGTTTTGAGATTAACTTGTAAAGTCCCTCCTGAATATGAAGTGAAGTTAGGATTTTTTTTTATATTTTCAGCTAAATCCCTTAAGCTATTTTTAGAAAGAAAAATGTCACCAGCATTTAGAAATAAGATATATTCATTTTTAGAAAGTTTGAAACCTTGATTCATTGCATTATAAACACCTTCATCTTTACTTTCGATAAATCTGGTATTTCTATATTTTGAGTAATCTATTTGGTTAGTTTTATCATTAGAAAAACCATCTTTTATAATGTGGATATAATGCTTATAATTTTGCTCTTGAACAGATTTAATTGTTGTTAGTAATTCTGCTTTAGCATTTAAAGTTACTGTAATAATAGAAAATTCTACATTAGTTTTCATTTTATTTAGGTAAAGAACCCCTCAAATTAAAGACTAATCTTATTGTTTCTAAAAGTATTAATAAATCAAATAAGGTTGAAAAGTTTTTAATGTAGTAGAGATCATAGCTGAACTTCATTTTTGTATCTTCAACAGATGCCCCATAAGGATAGCTAACTTGTGCCCAGCCACTTAATCCAGGCCTTACTAAATATCTTAATTGATAATTGGGAATTTCTTTTGAAAGCATCTCGTCTATTTCAGGACGCTCAGGTCTTGGTCCAATTAAACTCATGTCGCCATTTAGTACAGATAGTAGTTGCGGAACTTCATCTAATCTGGTTCTTCTAATTAATTTTCCAACTTTAGTTATTCTTTCATCATTAAGAGAAGACCATTTTATTCCATTTTTTTCTGCATTTACTTTCATACTTCTCAATTTATAAATTCTAAATGATTTACCCGCAAATCCATTTCTGATTTGAGAATAAAAGATAGGACCGTTATCCTCAATTTTTATAAGAACAGCAATCAAAAATATTAGGGGACTTAATATCAAAAGTAATAATAATGAGAGAAAAAATTCGCTGAATCTTTTTATTCTCTGAGAAGAATTAATTTCTTTATTAATTAAAACTTCTCCAGCTATATCATTAGAGTTAGTTATTTCTTTTGGATATCTATGTAGATACCTTTCATACCAATTTATTAAGGATAAAATTTTATAGCCTCTGTTTTTGAGATTAATTAAGATGGTTTTTTCTTTATTGTCAAATGAATTTATATCTTCAATAATCAATCCAAATTTACTATTACTTAATTTAGTTAATTGATTGATTTTACTTTTATGAATTGATTTAGAATAACTATTATTTTTGACATATAATGGTTCAGACAATAAAGAACCTTTTTCAATATTTGAATATATGGATATCCATTCAATATCTTTAGATAAATATTTTTTAATTATAAAAGCATGAAATATTTCATAAAGATAACTAAAAAATGCGGTACATATAATAAATGCAATCCATTTACCATCTCCAACATTCCAATTTAGAATGGAGGAAAATATGATTATAAATTTAAATAAGACTCCTGAAAGAATAGAAGTGTTTATAACTCTTAAAAGTCTCTTTGATATGTAGATGTTGAAATCATCTTGTGAAACAGAATATTTATCAAGGATATAACTAACAACTAACCATGATAAGGCTAATAGGTTAATAGATAAAAAATTAGTATTAATATATTTAGTTGTTTGTAGGATTAAAAATAATATTAAAATTATTGAGTAATCAACAATACTCAATATTAATACTCTTCTTCTACTTACCAACCAAGGCATATTTTTAATTATCATATAATTCTCCTTATAATTTTCTTAATAGTATTTGGGATCAATTTCTTGATTTTATCCTTAAAAAAATAATTTTTTCTTGTAAATATTCCGTGATTAAATTTTTTATCAATTTTTCTTATGATATTCAGAGATTTTAAAATTTCTTTTTCATAAATTTCATATATCAAATCAGGTTCTTTCTTATTTGATGAATACATATCTCCAAGTCTAAAGAACCTTTGGTTTTCCAGAATCTTAAATTGGTGGAAATGATAAAAAATTAGATTACTTTCATTAATTTTTATTTTATTATTTTGCTTCTTTATTTCGTATTTTGCATAATTCCATGGCGCTATTCCAGCTCCATCATCTTTTATGATATGACAATTACGGAATTTACTTGGCCACTCATCAAGGTATTTCTGATCGCCCATTTTCCCATTTTCTAGTCTGTAATAACACCAAGCTAAACATTGTTTTCTCCAATTATCCAAGCATCTAATACCCTCTTTGTCTCTTCGAAAACTATTCCATTCAACGCAAAATCTCCCATTAACTTCTAAGTACTCGAAGGGTGATGAGAATCTATGTTCTATAATCGCAATTGACGATTTTTTTATTTCTTTAAAAATAACCTCTACATCCGAATAAAATAAAAGATCGGCATCAAGATATGTAATTAAATCAATTTGTTTGAATCTATTTAAAACATACCAAGTAAATGAGGATGCAAGAGTCCAACAATATTCTGTATTTGTTCTTTTACTCTTAGCTTCTAATAAATCTCTATCTTCTATTTCATTCAATAATATGGTTTTAACATTATTTAAATTGATCTTATCTAAAATATCTTTTGTCTCTTTATCTAAGCAAAGTACATATATAAAATATTTAATACAATTCTTTGATAAGCTATTAATCATGCTCAAACCTTTGATTAGATAGTTTTTATCAAAAAGAGTACAAAAATATCTCATCTAGATTCTTATTAAAGATTTGATTAGTTCATTTAAAAGATTTAACCCCTCATATCCACTCCTTTCAGGGTGAAATTGAAGTCCAATACAACTTTTATATTTTACTGCAGAAATAAAATCTTTACCTCCATAGGTAGATTTGAAAAGAGTATTCTCTGAGTCAGTTTTCTCGGGTTGATAAGCATAAGAATGAACAAAATATTGATAACTTTTATCAAATAATCTTAAATTAGAATTTTCATATTTTTTATCTATATAAAGTTTATTCCAGCCAACATGAGGCAGTACTAATTTTTCATTATTATAAGATTTATTTGATAATTTTTTGATTTTACCTTTAATAATACCTAGTCCTTTGCATGGTTGGTATTCTTCACCTTCCTGAAATAATAGCTGCATTCCTAGACAAATACCTATAATAGCTTTCCCTTCATTTGCTCTTCTTAGCAGAGGATTTATGAGTTTTCTTGAATTCAAATTTCTCATCCCTTTATGAAAGGAACCTACTCCTGGTAAAAACACAAGATCAGCATCCATTATTTTACTTTTTTCAGAACTGATAATTGCATCAATACCTATCTTTTTTAATCCATTTGACAAACTTTCTAGATTCCCCATTGAGTAATCTACAATTATTACCTTAGCTTCAGTTATATTTAATATTTTACTAGTATTTTCTAATAGTCTTGTTTCACATTTACTTTCTTGAATTGCTTTGTGTACCTTATTGATATTGAGATGATCATTATGGAAAGACCAACCTATTGAAATCCCTGAAAGACTTTTATGAGTATTAAATATTTTTGTTATTTCTTCTTCAGAACCTATGCCACCACCTATTACTAATGGGATTTTTGTTGATGGTTGGACTTTTCTTATCAAATCATGATCGGTTCCTTCCCCGATACCATCATTATCAACAGAAGTTAATATTATTTCTCCAGCACCTCTGGCTTGGACCTCTTCAATCCAGCTAATTAAATTTTTATCACATTTTTCTCTGCCACCCTCGATCATTAATTCCCAAGAATTAGAATTGTAAGACTTTCTAGCTTGAATCGAAACTACAACACATTGGGTCCCAAATTCATTTGCTAAATCATTTATCAAATTTGGGTTTCTTACAGCCCCTGTATTAATTGCTAACTTATCTGCTCCTGAAGCGAGTAATTTTCGTCCATCCTCAATGCTGTTGATTGCTCCGCCAGCAGTTATGGGCACAAATACATCTTTACAGGTTTGCTTAAGTAAATCATATAGGCTATTTCTTCCATAAAGACTTGCTACCGCATCAGAATAAAAAATCTCATCAACCCCCAAATTTGCATATTTTTTAGCTACTTCATATGCATTGCCAATTACTCTTACTCCCTCAAAACGTACTCCTTTTATAAGCTTAGATCCTTTAATGTCTAATCTTGCCAAAACTCTTTTGCAAACACTCATTATCTAGCCTTGTTACCTTGCCATGATCCTGCGGAATCTTCTTGTTTATTATTTTCTTCGATTTCGAATATTTTATATCGTAAAGACCATCCATTCTTGTTGTCCCATTTCCATATGTGAGGCGATCTAAATTTATCTGCTAAAAGATCATAATATTTTCTATCAAAAATTGGTTTTTCAAAGAATTTCGAGATATCTGGAAACTCTTTTTCTGGTAGGCTTAAATAGTTAAAAACTTCCGATGCCCATCTTTCAGGAAATTCCCCGTCAAATTTTTTAACTAGCGCTATACCTTCTTCACGCATTAGATCTCCTGATCTGATTTCTTGAGCCGCATCATAAGTTGCCCTACCAATTCCAAATTTGATAAATGTTGTATGGTAATGAAAGTCATCGACCTTATCATCTATTGAGTTGTATGTATTAAAAGTTCCTGCTGTTCTTTCAGGAGCACTTTTAAAGTCACCATTTTTAACAGAATAGTAATAGGCTCCTTGAGGGTGCCACTTTTCAAAATAACCAAGATAGTAATATTCTATTTTTTTCTCCTCTAAATAGCAGTTATCTATAGGTAAATAAGGTTCCCAGTCTACTTTTTTTAATCCTATCTCTTTAAGTTCATCTAAGGATGTTCCTCCCAAGTATATTTTATCTTTATCATCCTTTGAAAAAAACTTATTGGCCATTTTAGGATTTTTGCTGTCAGACTTTGGATTGCCATATTCTGCTTGATTTTCTCCATAAAAAATTAATTCAATATCGTATTTGGCTGCTATTTTAGGAGGCATATTTTTTTGACCTAAAATAAAAGGCTGGAATGGATAGAATAATTTTTCCATAGCAAGTCTTGTAAGTAATCTATGGACTTTGCCGTTTGGCGTAAAAAGTAAATTATCAAATCCGGCATGAATCCAAGCTTGATGATTCTTCCAGCCCCAATCTGTATATATGTGTGGTGCCCATGTACAAGTTAAAGGATTCATCCCGTATTTATATTTTAATAAATGAGCGGTCATGAAACTGTCTTTACCTCCACTGCCAGGTACTAAACAGTCATATCTTCCATCATTTCTTCGATACTTATCACATATTTGTTTGAGTTCTTTTTCTCTAGCTTCCCAATCAATAATTTCAATATTTTTTCTTACCTTGCAAGCATCACATATTCCATCATCATTAAAATTTATAGCTTGTTTGGGTTGTTTCCCATCATTTTTGAACTCTACACTAGTTGAAGGTCTTTGATTGCTTATTACACATGACTTACAAAATTTTACATTTTTAGGTAACCCATAAAAAACTTCAGTATTATCGTTGAGTTCAAGATAATTAGTTTTGTTAACTTCACTTGGGTAGTTGCAAAAGAAATCCATATAATAAAAAATCTTTTTACTACCATAAAGAATTCTTGATCATTTTAGAAAGCTTTATTATAAATATTAAGACTTTAAAAGATTTATCAGAATTAAATTAGATGAAAATCTTTTTACAAGTATTTTTTTAGGATTATATTTAATTCTCCCATTCTTTTTTCGTAAGTATGATCTTTTAGTGTTCTTTTTTGTCCAGCTAATGATATTTTCTTTAATTGATCTTGATTCCTTAAATAATAAGAAGCTTTATCAGAGGCTTCTTCTTTTGACTTATATGTAATTACTTCTTTATCTATTACAAACATTTCATTTAAATTATCTTTATAGTCTGTTAGCAGTAGCGAACCCATACCAGTAGCTTCAAAAAGTCTCATATTATTAGCGTAATTCTTTGAAGTTGATATATGTCTATTAAGTGATATGAGACTTCTCTGAAGTGTGCTATACATTTCTAAACCCCATTTTTCTCCAGAGTGACATCTTCTGATTTTTGAAAAAATAGGTAAGTTTTTTACACCCTGTCCAAATATTTTTAAATTATTCTTTTTAATAAGATATTCAAGTATTGGCATTGCTTTGTTATGGTATTTACTAATACTTCCTACAAAGCTGAAATTTATATCTTTTTTTTGATGTTTTAATCTTTTAAGAACTCTTGAATCAAAACCTATTCTAAAATATTCACTATTAATTCCTAATTTCTTAATTTGACCTACAAAATGTGGGAATGAGGTAAGAATTAAATCATAAGGCTCTAAAAAAGAAATTGGAGGTAAAGGAGATGCGATCTGTCCAACAACTAATTTAGAATAATTTTTTATATTTAATAAAACTTCTTTTGGGAAAAATGATAAATTTTGAATATAAATAATATCAGGTTTAATTTTTTTTATTTGCTCAAAGGCAATATCCGCTAAGTTTGGAAGCTTATTTAAGAAATTACCAAATATCGGAATTTTGAATATTTTGTAATTAAGATTTATTCTGAAAACCTTAATATTATTTTCTTTGGCCCAAGCATTTTGTAAGTATTTGCAATTAACTATTAAATCGGAGGCTTTAAATGCTTTATGGTTATTCAAGTAATAACTATAATAATCTGAAGTACCGAAACTGGAATCTATCAAAGCTTTTAATTGATCATCATAAGTAGACCTTTTAAGATATTTATTTGTTTGATAAAATTTATCTAAAAAATCTTCATAATAAGTATCTATTATTAAAATTCTCAAAATAATTTACTTCCTCGATTTGGGATTATCATAAATATGATTATCCTAAAAGGCAAGGTTATCAATCCTAACCAATCACTGGCTTGGATCCAAAATGCAATCTTAGCAACAAAATAGGAAGAAGATTTTCTGACTAATAATTTTGTTAAAAATTTTTCTTTTTTACGTTCAGCTTTTTTTTTCATGAAATCTTCCTCAGAAAAGACACAATTATTTAAAGAGACAAGTAATTTTAGTCCCACTTTCTTAGCTCTCAAAGAAAGTTCATAGTCTGAATAATAATGAGGTAATAATTTTGGTCTCATCCCTCCACATTGTTTTATTTTTTCGAAGGGATAAATAACTCCTCTTCCTGATAAAACATCTGATTCTGCAATATCAAAACTTTGATATTTCTTTTTATTTTTTAATTCATCATTTATTTGTAAATTCCAAGTATCTACCTTTATTGTTAAAGAAGTTATTTCGGGAGTTTTGTTACAATTTTTGATTGCACTTCCAATCGCCGCTGGATAATATTTTTTAGCAAGATTAAATAAGTTTTTAATGTAATTTTTTTCTATAATGACGTCATTATTAATTAGAAGAACCCAATCTGTATAATTTGCAATTTTTTCTAAATAATTAAAGGCTAAATTAACAGCACCTCCCCATAGAAGATTGCCAGTACCTTTTATTGTTTTAATATCATTTTGTTCTATGAGCCATTCTCTTGTGCCATCTGTTGATCCATCATCAATAATGATTGTATGAATAAAATCTTTTGCAGTTTGTTCCCGTAAACATGAAACTATACTTTTAGTTTTTTCTAATCGATTAAAAACAGGAATAACTACATAAATCATTATTTACTTTTTTGATAAATTAACATTATTTATTTCCTTTCCCTAAAATATCAATTAATAGATTATCTATTCAAATTTATGTAATTAAAAAAAATAAAAAATTTAAAGTTTTTAAGCTATATCTCTTTAAGAGATCTAAATTCTTTAAATTTGCTGTAATCTCTTATGTAATCTGACTCTTCATATTTATGCGTACAAAAAACTATTAATATACTTTGCTCTGACAAATAATCTTGAGATGACCAAATCTCATTTGGGATTTTTAAAATCTTTTTAGGATTATCTAAAAAGATTTTACTAGAATATTTACTATCATCACATTGAATTAAGCACTTACCTTTAATACAACAAAGATATTGTATGCATTTTTTGTGCGCATGATTCCCTCTTGTTGAATTTTTTTTTCCTAAAACAATAAATGTCCTTTTTATAGATGTGTTAAAAATATCAGAATATTCATAAGGAATAAGAACCCCTTCTTCATTGCAAAAAGTTCTTGTTTCAATTAATTCAAGATCTTTGATAGTGTTCATAAATTTAGATTAATGAGATATTTATAAAAATTTTTAAAATAAATTAATTATCATATTTTTCTATAAAATTATATCTTTTATTATTTTAATTGTGTTTTTGTCTGAAAAATAATCAGACTTGATTTTACATATACTCTTTTTAAACTCTTTTAAATATTTCTTATTATTTAGAAGCTTTTCTAACTCTTTTTTTGCATCATTCAAATTAAAAACTTCTACTGCAGCTCCTTGTTTTGCTATCTCAGGGATGTATTTTGGAAGTGTTCCAAAACTACAAATTAATGGAACAACATTTAATGCAATGGATTCCATTATTACACTAGAAAAAACACTTACTGCAATATCTATTGATTCTAAATCATTAGAAATACTATTTTCTTCAGGATAAGATATGATGACATTTTTAAATTTTGAGATTTCATTTTTGAAGTTTTTATTGATTTTTGAAGAGGGATGCTCTCTTATAATAAAGTCGATATTTTTATATTTTTTAATTGAAAATAAAATCAATTTATAAAAAACTCTGATTTCTTTTTTATCCAATAGAGCACATTCTCCTTGCAAGAAGAAACCAACTTTAAATTTTTTCTTTGAGATTACCTTATAGTTATTTTTAGTTTTTAAAGAGTGATTCCCAACTATCATAAACTCTTGTTTTGGATTATATTTTTGTAGCAGTTTTGAGGTCCCAGTGCCCCAGGCTAAAAATTTTGAAAATTGCATATTTCTGAATCCTGTATCTATAAATGGTGGGTAACCATGCTGAACACAAAAAGTTGAAATATTCATGGATTTTGCAACTTCCGAAATTAAAATATCTTTTGGTGCAACTCCCTCTATAACTAAAATTGATTTTGGTTTAATACGCTTTAAAATAAAAATTAAATCATCAACTATATTAAATAATTCTAAAAATTCAACCATATAATTAGAAGAATTTAAATGATTATAATTTGAATAATAACTTTTAAAATCTATTACCTTATAATTTCTTTTTTTAATTTGTTCCCAAAAAATTTCATCATTACCTGCTTCAATAATAAATGAATCTTTAGGCAAAGCACTTAATATAGGTTTAAGAATACTTAGAAATTTAATATGGTTAATACTTATTATAATTTTACTCCTTTTATTTTTAATTTTTCTCTTAAGCAAAATTTTTCTTAGGTTTTGTATTGTATTTCTCCAAAATTGAATTGATTTTTTTAAAACTACTCTTTTAATATTTTTCTTTAAGTATTGATTAGAAATATTTTTATTTAAAATAAAATATAGAATATCTTTTTCAATAGGACTTAAATTAGGTAAATTAGTTTTTGAGTTTTTTCTTAAATAGTATTTTTCATAGTTTAGGAAAAGACTTTTAGAGTTAATACACTTTATATAGATGCATCTTTCTATCGAATATCTCATGTTGATGTCCCTATAATTAAAAGCATTTTTATCTTTATTTAAAATACTTTGAGTATAGTTTTCTATTGAATTACAAATATCTACTGAATACTGAAAGCCATTCCCCTTAAAATCAATTTTTGAATAATCAATTAATTTTTTATTAAACATATTATTAATAGATTTTTTTCTTTTTTGGAAAAACATTAAATTTTTCAAAAAGTTCTTTAGAAACTTGCTCCTCTCTATAAAAATAATTCGTTAAGGCATATCTGCAACCTCTTTTTATTGGAGCTCCTCTGTGCAAAGTACTAGTATCAAACAAAATTAATGATCCAGCCTCTGCACAAAATGATTTTTTTCTGTGTTTATTTTTATGTAATATTTTTTTTATCTCTTCATCACTTAGACGATATTGGTTAAATTTCAAATTAGCAGACTTCATATCACTTAATTGTGAATTAATCTTTTGAGAATTCAAAATTAACTCAAATGGACCATTATCCATATTTACATCAGTTAGATAAAGCATTGATTTAAATTGTCTATGAAATCCATCTCGATGCCAACCTTCTCCAGAACCTTTATTCCCAATTTTGAAATTCATTTTAGCTGCCAATGTAAATGTGAGGATTGTCTTTTGGCCATTAAATCTGTTGGCTATTTCATTTATATTTCTGTCTTTGAAGTAATTATTTATAAAATCAGAACAGTTTTCAGCTCCAAAAAATCTTTCGTCGGATAAACAATTAGAGTTTACATATTTAGGATATTTTTCTATGAATTTATTAATTTCTATTATTACTTTTTCACAAGCTTCCTTTGACCAGTAATTTTTAAGAACATAATATCCATTTAACTCCAGTTGATTAATGATATGAGAGTTATAATCATCAATATTTGCTAAATGTGATTTATTTTTATTTCTTTTGATAAAGAAAATATTATGCTCAACTTTTGTAAGAAGTTTTGCCATGTATTTCGGTACTTTATTATTAAAAATTTTTTTAATAATACTTGAAAAACTTTTTAAGATTAATAATCTAATTTCTATAAAAATGTTTCTTAAATTCATAAATAATTTTTAGTAAAAGAAATATAAAGAAAAAATATATTTGAAATATTGACTATCTTTTCTTTTGACACGAGATTTTACTTAGAGTATATTTCTTTTATATATCTAGATATAATATTGCTTACAAGTTTATAACCATAATCAGAAAAATGGCCATCAATATGATCTCCTGATTTAAAAAGTTTATCTATATCTTTATCTAGATTATAGAATCTGATATTGTTCTTGATTGAAAAATCTCTAACTAAATTTTTTTGAAGATGATGGGTCTTTTCATATTTAACTTTATCAATATATTCTTTAGAGTTCCATCCACCCCACCCAAGATAAATCATCACAAGTTCCCCACCGTTTGATTCAATATAATTTTTAGCTTCTTTTAATATCTCTTTAGATGCTTTAGCCATAAGTAAATCTTCTTTATGTGGTAATCTTCTCACTAATATTTCTCTTCTAGAAATGATCATATTTCTTGGAGTTTGTTTTTCTTTATAATTAGAGTATTTTTTTTTCTTTTCTTATTTTTTTAATTAAAGAAAAGGTTTTTGGGAAATAATTTTTAATTATATTTTTTGTATTAGAGTAAATATCTTTTTGATTATGATTTTTCTTAGATATTTTATTTAGGCTTTTAGAATCTTCTTGATTATTAAATTGTTGGTAAACTTGTAAAATTTCTTTTACGCTTTTATCTGCATTCAATTTATTTATAGGATTTATGAGGTTTTGGCTATATCCTTCACGCATATAAAATCTTAATGGAGATTGTAATTCATCTTGTAAATTTCTAAGGTCGTTACCAACCCAAAACCAGAAAACATGATTTGGTTTATATTCTGAAGCATATTCTTTAAGTAAAGCTAATGAAAGTAAGGGCCCAGCACCTCCTTGAGCAAAGGTAGCTATTTTAAGATTTTTATTCTGTTTAGATAGGTTTTGTTGTATCGAACTTTTATTAGTACATGCTCCATCTAAATAAGAATCTCCTATTAAAGCAATATCAATTTTTTGTGATTCAAAAACATCATCATTATTTGGAAAGCCATGCCTATCAGAAAAATAATTAGAAAGAAATCCTTGTTCATTGCAGTAATAAGTTTTTATATTTGATATTCCATTAATCGGTAATATATTTTTTTTTAAATCTATAATATTAGTTGCAAAATCAGGATAATAATTTAGTGAATAGTCCCTACCTAAACCATCATTAATTAAAGCTTCTTCTGCAGTATTGAAATTTTTAGAATCGTTATTTATTTTTTCTGCACTTGTGATGATATTTTCCCTTTCGCTAGAAATGAAATCGTAAATAAGAAATACTCCAATACCTATAAATGAAAATAGGAATAAAAATATTGCATTATATTTGAGTATTTTATTATTCAAGTTTTTTGCAAATTTGAAAGTTAATATAAAAAAATTTTTATTTATTCTACTAAATTATAGATTTAAATAAATGTTTCTTAATTTTATTTAAAATTGGCAATATAAAATAACCTTTTAAATATTCTTTTATGTCAAAAAAACTAAATTTCTTTTTATCCTTTGAAGTAATTTCTGAGAATAATAGATCTTCACTAAAATCTTTATTCAATTTATTTATACCGTTTATCCATTCGAAAAATAGATTTTCATTATAAAAGAACTGCATATCATTTTTATATCCGTGACAAGGTAATCTAAATAGAAGATCATTTAAATACCAAATACTATTATTGTTCTTAAGAATAAGAAACTTTTCTTCTAAAAGTTCTTTTAATTTTCTCTGATTAACTTCCTCATTGAACATATTTTCTAAATTTAAATATTTAAAATCAAAAAATTTGTAATTATTTAATCCGCTCAGTATTTGATTAGCGGCCACTTTTGGTAAATCATCGACTTCAATTATATTTTTCTCATTAAAAAAACTTCTTAGACCTGATTGAAGTTTATTTGATACTATACAAGGAACATTTAAACTAAATGCTTCAGCTAATACTCTAGGACCACCTTCTAGATAAGAATTTATAAAAATAAATTTTGATCTAGATATAATTTCTTGGATAAAACTATGTGGTATTGGAAAGTTTCCAAAAGATTCTTGTGATGAACTTAAAAAAGTAATATTTTTCAATTCTGTACAACTAAATATTAGTTTTGGAAGTTTAAAGAATTTTTCATCAATACCTAATTTATAGGTTCTTGATCCTTGAGACTGAATTCTTGGATCTGGAACTATAAAAATAACTTTTAAGTCTTTTTTTAATTTAAAAAGTTCCTTGATCGTATAAAGTGTCTCCTCAATTCTTTTTATTTTTGAAGGCCTAGATACTATACATATATCCCATTTTTTTTTCGAATTATTAATATTATTTTTTGGCAAAAAATATTCTGCTGTTAAAGGAATAATTTTTGCATCTTGAATATTAGACAAAAATTTAGAATTTTTAATATCCCCCCACATGTAGAATGATTCCCATTCAGAAACTGGCCAATATTGCATATGTTGGCAATTACCCTGAATATGAACTCCAAAAATCCATTTATTTTCTTTGGACATTTTTGTTAAAAATTCTCTTATTTTTTTTGATCTTGCAGGAAGTCCTCGTAATACTTCATTATGAGTAAATGTTATTATTCCAGGGCTATTTTTTGAACTTTTTTTTAATATACAAGGCATTTTTTCTTTTTCTTATTTTCTTATAATATCAATAAAGCTCTGAAGGCTAAATAATGATAGAAATTTCTTATCTTTATTTATACTAATAAAACAATTTTTTTAAAAACTATTGATGTGCCATGTCTCTAAAAGTTTTGTATGTTTTTATAAGACTCTCATAGCTTCCTGAATCTGCAATTGAACCATTTTTGAAAAAATAAATTTGATCACAATTTTTTACAGTAGACAATCTGTGTGCAACTATTATTATCGTCATTTTTTTATTTAAATTATCAACTGCTTGCATAACAGCCTTTTCGGTAAGGTTGTCTAGTGAGCTTGTGGCTTCATCAAGTATTAATACTGTCGGATTATTATAAATCGCTCTAGCTATACCAATTCTTTGTCTTTGCCCCCCCGATAACCTTACTCCTCTTTCGCCAATTTTAGTTAAATATTTTTTAGGAAGTTTATTTACAAAATTATGAAGATTAGCGACTTTGGAAGCACAAATTACTTTATCTAAATTTATTTCTTCTTTCTTTACTCCAAAAGCAATATTAGAAGCAATATCTTCATCTGAAATAAAAATCTCTTGTGGAACGTATCCAACGTTTTTCTGCCATAACTTTGAGTTCGTTGGAGTTATTATTTCGCTGTCAATTTTAATATTTCCGCTTTGAGGCTCTAATAGTCCCAATATTATATCTATTGTGGTACTTTTACCACTTCCTGTTTCTCCTACTAGTCCAACTTTTGTATTAGCTTTTATTTCAAGGTTAAGGTTATTTATTATTTTTTTATTTTGATCTTCATAAGCAAAGTTTATATTTTCTAATAAAAGTGAGTCTTTAAGTTCTATTTTAATTTCATTATTATAATTATAAAACTTATTGCTATTTAAATTTATAGAATCATTATATATATTTTTTAAAGGGATTTTTACATATCTTAGTTGAGCAAAATTAGAATATATTTGTTGTAGTGAAGGCAATAATCTATAACCTGCGAAAAGATAAAGAGTTATAAATGGGAGAGCGCTTTTAAGATTTAAATTATTAGCAATCATAAATAAAATTATAATTTGAACCGATCCGAAAGCAATTATTTCTACAAAATACCTCGGCAAAATAGTTGTAATTTGCAAATTGGAATTTCTAAAAGCATACTTCTTTGCTAATGGTTTAAATCTTTCAAGATATCTAGATTCTAAGCCCAGAATTTTTATCACTTTATAAGCATTAAAAGCTTCATTTAAAAGTTTAAATCGTAATGAATTTGTTTTACTTCTTTCTGCTCCAATTCTTTTTAAGAATTGGCTTACAGTTTTAAAAATTATTAAGTAAAGAAAAAGTAGAATAAAGATAATAGAAAAAGCTAATTTTGCTTCTGCAACTATTAGTAAAGTTATAAGCGATATTGCTACAATACTTTGTGCTGCAATATTTACCAAAGGCATCAAGCCACAATTTACAATTGTACTTACTTCTTCGATTATATTCTTACCAAGTACTGAACTATTTCTATTTAGAAACCAAGAATGTGGTTGATGGATATATAAATCAAACATTCTTTGAGATAAGCCACATTCACATATTTCTGCAAATAATATTTGAAAATATGTAGTAAAAGACTTAATTACTAAGGATATAGTGAATAATAATAAACAAAGTAAGCCAATAAAAATAATAAAATACTTTTCATTATTAATTCCAATGAAATTATAAATTTTCAAAATTAAAGGCTGACTATAAATGATTTCTGTATTTGTAATTAGGCCAATAAAAGGAAATATGGAGGCTACGCTAAAAACCTCTATAAATGCCATTATTAAAACTAAGATTAGTAATTTGTATCCTTTTGATTTTTCCTCTTTGCTAAATAAACTAATTATTTTCTTAAAATCATTTAACATGTAAATCTATTAGATTTGATTTTAATATAACAGTTTAATGAGATTGATTTATTTACCTGTAATTAAATAAATTAATTAATTCTTATCACCTAAAAGAGATAACAAATAGTTACCATAGTTCGATTTTTTATATTGCAATGCAATCGATTTTAGTTGATCTGATGAAATATAACTTTTTTTATATGCAATTTCCTCAGGGCAACTAATCTTTAGACCTTGCCGATGTTCCAAAGTCGCCACAAATTGACTAGCCTCAAGCAATGAATCATGTGTACCTGTGTCTAGCCATGCATGCCCTCTGCCTAACTTATTAACATTTAACCGATTTTGTTCTAAATAAACTTTTAAAATATCAGTAATTTCAAGTTCACCTCTTTTTGAAGGTTTTAAGTCTTTAGCAAAACTTACTACATCTTTATCAAAAAAATAAAGACCTGTAATCGCATGATTAGAAACATTTTCAGTAGGCTTCTCGATTAGTTTTACCGGCTTTTGATTTTGATTAAATTCAATAATGCCATATCTATGTGGATCTCTGACTTGTGAAGAAAAAATTGAAGCACCCAAGAAATTCTTAGCTGATATTAAGTCTCTCGAAAGCTCATTTCCATAAAAAATATTATCACCAAGAATTAAGGCACAATTTTCATTATTAATAAATTTTTCTCCAATTATGAATGCCTCTGCAATACCATTAGGTTTATTTTGAACTGCATAAGAAATATTTAAACCCCACTTATTTCCATTACCAAGTAATTTTTTAAATCTAAAGACATCAAATTCAGTAGTGATTAGCAAAATATCTCTTATTTCTGCCAGCATTAATGTTGACAATGGATAATAAACCATTGGCTTATCATATATGGGCAGTAATTGTTTTGAAACCGCGAGGGTAGCGGGATTTAACCTAGTCCCTTTACCGCCGGCAAGAAGAATACCTTTCATAAGATTTATACCTCGCAATAATTTTATATCTAATCAATCAAATTTCTTAAATATAATGATTTTTGTTATTTAGATACCAAATTATAGTTTTTTTAATTCCTTCTTCAAATTGAATTTTTGGTTCCCATTGTAAATTTTTAAGTATCTTTAATGAATTAATGCCATATTTAAAGTCATGCCCAGGTCTGTCTTTGACATGAGTGATTAAATCGTTGAATGAATTTAAATTTGCAGGTTTTTCTATCACGATTTTATCTAAAATATCACATATTTTATTAACAACATCAATATTTACTCTTTGATTATTACTTCCAATATTATAAGTTTCGCCAATCTTTCCTTCTGAAATGACTCTTAATAATGCTTCAGCATGATCCTCAACATGTAACCAATCCCTTACCTGCAGACCATCTCCATAAATTGGGATTTTTTTTCCTTGAATAGCATTTAGTATTGTAAGAGGAATCAATTTCTCTGGGAATTGAAAGGGACCATAATTATTAGAGCAATTAGTAATCACTATTGGTAAATTATATGTTTTAAACCATGAGCGAACTAAATGATCAGAACTTGCCTTTGAAGCAGCATATGGTGAGCTGGGCTGATATTTAGAATTCTCATCAAAAGTTTTATCTGAGTTCAGACTTCCATAAACCTCGTCAGTAGAGATATGATGAAATTTGAATCTGGTTTTTCTTGCATATGGTAATGAATTCCAATATTGGAGGCAACTTTTCAATAATATAAAGGTTCCAAGAATATTTGTATTTATAAATTCTGAAGGATTATTTATTGAATTATCTACATGAGATTCTGCTGCAAGGTGCATTAAGAAATCTGGTTGATAACTATCCAATAATTTTTGAATAAGATTTTCATCACAAATATCTCCTTTTATAAATTGATAGCGATCACAATCCTGGATAGACTTTAAATTAAATAAATTTGCGGCATAAGTATGTTTATCTAAATTCAAAACATTATGTTTGGTATCTTCTAAAATTTTTCTTATTAGAGCAGATCCAATAAATCCGAGTCCACCAGTAATAAGAAATTTCAATTTTATTATCTTTATCCTTTATTAATAATTTATCATTAATGCAGTTACATTAGTCTCTTTATTCCTTTAAGTAAATAAAAGATATTTATTTTTCTAAATAATAATTATCTAAGTAATCTTGATAAGTTTTTTCTAATCCAATATTAAGTTCTATTTTTGGATGCCAACCTAAGTTGTTAATAAGACTAGTATTTAAGAGTTTTCTAGGTGAACCGTCCGGTTTTGAGCTATCAAACTCAATGAGTCCTTTATAATTTATTATTTTGGCTATTTTAAAAGCCAAATCTTTAATTGTTATATCTAAACCTGTACCAACATTTATATGACTACACATAGGATCTATAAATTTATTTATTTTTGATTTATCAAGATTCATGATATGTAGACATGCCTCAGCGAGGTCATCCACATGAAGGAATTCTCTCTTTGGACTACCCGTACCCCAAATCTCAACTTTTTCTAGATTTTTAATCTTAGCATCATGAATTCTTCTTATTAAAGCTGGGATTACATGACTATTTTTTTCATGATAATTATCTCCAGGACCATATAAATTTGTAGGCATTATGCTGCGATAATCAATTCCATGGCTTTCCGAATATTGGCGATTATAACTTTCACATACTTTTATTCCGGCTATTTTTGCAATTGCATATGGTTCATTAGTTTTCTCTAAAAATCCATTAAGTAAATCTTTTTCACTTATTGGTTGATCGCATAGTTTGGGATAAATGCAACTTGAGCCTAAAAAAAGTAACTTTTTTATTCCAAAATTAAAGGCGGTTTGGATAATATTTGTCTGTATTAAAAGATTCTCAGTAATGAATTCTGCGGGATAAGTATTATTTGCAAAAATACCGCCTACTTTAGCTGCTGCAATATAAACTTCATTTGGTTTCTCATAATGAAAGAATTTTCTTACAGAATCTTGGTTAGTTAAATCAAGCTCTTTTCTTGTTCTTGTAAGTATTATGATATTTTTGCTTTTTTTTAAAACCTTTAAAATTGCAGATCCCACCATCCCATTGTGCCCAGCAATAAAAATTCTTTTTTGAGATGTATTTGTCATTCGTAATAATCTAAAATTGAATAACCACTATTTCTAATTAATTCATTTCTTTTTGAAATTTTATAATCTTCTTCAACCATTTCTTCCACTAAGTTTTGGAAACTAATTTTTGGTTTCCATCCCAATTTTTCATGAGCTTTAGTAGCATCTCCTAATAATGTCTCAACTTCTGTAGGCCTAAAATATCTTTCATCAATTTTAATAACTTCCTTATTCTTATATATCCCAACTTCATTAAGGCCACTTCCTTTCCACTCGATATCCATTTTTAGAGCTTGTGCAGCAATTTCTATAAATTCTCTTACAGAGTATTGAATACCCGTTGCGATAACAAAATCTTCAGGTTTATTTTGCTGAAGCATTAACCATTGCATCTCGACATAATCTTTAGCATGGCCCCAATCTCGCTTGGCATTTAGATTGCCTAGGTATAAACAATCTTGAAGCTTTAATTTAATTCTTGAGAGTCCGCGGGTAATTTTCCTCGTTACAAATGTTTCACCTCTTACTGGAGATTCGTGATTAAATAAAATTCCATTGCAAGCATAAATACCATATGCTTCTCTATAATTTACGGTTATCCAATATGCATATAATTTGGCTATTGCATAAGGACTCCTAGGGTAAAAAGGTGTAGTTTCTTTTTGCGGAGTTTCTTGAACCATTCCATATAATTCAGAGGTACTTGCTTGATAAAAACGTGTCTTTTTTTCTAGGTTAAGAATTCTAATAGATTCAAGAATTCTGAGAGCACCTAATCCATCAGAGTTTGCTGTATATTCAGGCTCTTCGAATGATACAGCAACATGACTTTGGGCAGCTAAATTATAAATCTCATCTGGTTGGACTTGTTGAATTATGCGTGTAAGAGAAATTGAATCAGTCATATCTCCATGATGCAAAATGAAATTTCTTTTTTCTAAATGTGGATCTTGATATAAATGATCAATTCTTTCAGTATTGAATAGAGATGATCTTCTTTTGATACCATGTACCTCATAACCTTTATTAATAAGTAATTCGGCCAGATATGAACCATCTTGTCCTGTAATGCCTGTTATTAAAGCTTTTTTCATATAAAAATGCCAGATAGTTTTTAATTAATTTTTACTATTAATTGTTTAAAACAAAATTTTTTTAAATAATTAAAAATCAAAAACCAAGAATTATTGCTGCAATTAAGATTGCGTGGATAATTTAAAATTTCTTCAATTCTCAATTATTCAAGTTACATGATTTATTTACTTAAAGTATATTAGTATAGTATTCATCCAAATAAAACTATGTTTTAAAATGGGCGAAACAATACCCTCTTGGACATATGAATATGAATTGAATGAGAATAAAAAAACTTATTTTGATTTAATAAATAAAGTATTTGATTCAGGAAGGCTTATTCTTGGTCAGGAATTAGAAAACTTTGAAAAGAATTTTTCAGAGTATATAGGTACAAATTTTGCTATTGGGTGTGATAATGCAACTAATGCACTTTTTTTGATTTTAAAGTCTATAGGAATAAAAAAAGGGGAAGAGGTTATTACAGTAGCAAATACAGCAATACCAACCGTTTCAGCTATAAGGCAATCTGGAGGAACTCCAATATTTGTTGATGTAAATGAAAACGCCCTAATTGATATCAATAAAATTAAAAATGCTCTAACTAGCAAAACCAAAGCAATTATTGCTGTACATCTCTATGGTTATCCTTGTGATATTCAAGAGATTAAAAAATTATCAAATCAATATGATATTACTTTAATAGAAGACTGTAGCCAAGCACATGGAGCAAGTTTTAAAGGTAAGAAAGTAGGATCTATAGGGGATTTTTCAGCGTTTTCCTTTTATCCAACTAAACCATTGGGGGCTTATGGCGATGCTGGAATTATTTGTACTAATGATATTGATAAATATCAACTAATTAAAAGATTAAGATTCTATGGGATCGAAAAAGATTATGTTGCTGAAGTTGATGGTTTTAATTCTAGGATGGATGAAATACAAGCAGCTATTCTTAATTTCAAGTTAAAAAAACTAGAAAAGAATATTTTTTATAGAAAAAATATTGCTGAAATTTATTATAAAAATTTAACAAGAGAATTTTTCAATCCAATACCAATCCCAAAATATTCAAATTGCTCTTTTTATTTAATACCCTTTTATTTCGCAAAAAATAGAGATGATTTTCAAGAAAAATTAAAGAATGCTGGTGTGGGCACTAATGTTAGTTATAGAAATCCTATACATTTGATGAAAGCTTATCGTGATTTAGGATATAAAAAAGGTGACTTGCCAAAAACGGAATTATTTTGCAAACATAATATATCTTTGCCAATATTTGATTTGATGCCGATAGAAACTACTTACGAGGTCGTTAATAGAGTTAGTAAGGTCCTTGATAGTTACTAAGAAAAAAATATAATCTATGAAAAAAATTATCTTATTGACAGGAAATGAGAGAAGACATGAATTTTTTAGGAAAAATATTGCATCAGATAAACGTTATAAAGTTATTGCTAGCTTCTGTGAGGGGAATGAAAAAAGTTTATTAAATCGATCAATTAATAATAATGTTTCTAAAATAGAGAAACTACATGCTGCAGCAAGAGATTCTTCAGAAAGAGATTTTTTTGATACTTCAATTAGATTAACTGAGGATTTTTCAAATCCAATAATGATTAAAAAAGGAGAGATTAATGATAAATATATTATTGAAAAAATAATAAAAATTAATCCTGACCTTATAGTCTGTTATGGTTCTTCTTTAATAAAAGAGGAACTTATAAATGTATTTGAAAATCGTTTTTTAAATGTTCACTTAGGCTTATCACCTTACTATAGAGGAAGTGGTACTAATATATGGGCATTAATAAATAATGAGCCACATATGGTAGGAGCTACTTTTATGTATTTAAATAAAGGTATAGATACAGGTAAAATTATTCATCAAATAAGAGCAAGTATATTTCTTGGAGACGGACCACATTCAATAGGTAATAGACTGATAAAAGAAATGTCAAATTTATACAAAGAAATAATTAATAAATTTAATGATTTAAGCCAAGAAGTTCAACCCATCTCTCAAGGTAAACTCTATCTTCAGAAAGATTTTGATGAAAAGGCTTGTAAAAGTCTTTACAGAAATTTTTCTAATAATTTAGTTGAAAATTATATCAATACTATAGATAGTATTAACTTGCCATATATTGTGAAGAATAAAGCTTTAGAAAAAATCTCTTCTTAAAGAATTTGTAGTTTTTAATTAGTTTTTAAAAGATTGTATGAAGGCCATAATGTATCACTACATTAAAAAATATGATGCAAGTCATCCAAATTTCAGATTTCTTGATTTTAAGAATTTCAAATTACAGTTAGATTTCTTTGATAAAAAATTTGGTTTTGTATCAAAAAAAGAATGGATTGATTTTATAGATAATGGTGTATATCCAAATTCTAAAGGTAAGGTAATTTTAACTTTTGATGATGGACTTCAATGCCATTATGAGATTGTTTTTAAAGAACTACTGAGAAGGGGATTATGGGGTATTTTCTATATTCCCGCAATGCCGCATATAGATAACAAGTTTTTAGATGTGCATAGAATCCACCTTTTAACGGGTGCTTTTTCTGGAGAAGTTTTGTTTCTATCTTTAAATAAATATCTTAGAAAATATATGATCCCAGATAGCAAGATTGAAGAATTTAACAAAAACACTTATAAGAATCAGGAAAACTCATATATGATTACAGAATTTAAAAAAATCCTAAATTATTATATTTCATATGAGTATCGAGAATTGTTAATTGATCAAATATCATTCGATTTGAATTATAAATTTAATATAGAGGATTTTTATATAAGACCAATCAATTTGAAAAATATGTCAAAAAATGGAATGATTATTGGATCACATTCTTATAGTCATCCAGTAATGAGTAAGTTATCTTTTGCTGAACAGAAAGTTGAAATTGAAAAATCACTTAAATTCTTAGAAAGTATAAATATTGTGGCACCAAAAACTTATTGTCACCCATATGGAGGTTTTCATACCTTTAACAAAAAAACAATTGAAATCTTAAATTTCGAGAAGGTGTCATATTCTTTTAATGTTGAACCGAGGGAAATTAGTCCTGATGATATTGATAATTCGAGGCAACATTTGCCAAGATTTGATTGTAATTTATTCCCTTATGGTAAAGCAGATTAATTTATTTTTTAATAATTTTCGAAACTTTTCTAAAGTCTTCTATATTATCTATATCTATTGATCTTTCTAAGGGCATTTCATAGAAACCAATTTTATTTGATGGAAAGTCTTTACATTTCAAAAAATCTTTTATTGAAAAAACATAAATTGCACCATTAGGAGAAAGAACTTTTGGAAGTTCTTGTCTGTTTTTAAAGAGAGACTTTTTATGTAAAGGTTTAAAAAAATTATTTTTTTTAATTCCATATTTTAAAATATTTTTTTCAGTTTCTTTTACACTTATTACAAGTGAATACTCTTTAGTTTTAAATAAATTAATGGCATTGATAATATCTTGATCTGATCTTAAGGGAGATGTTGCTTGCAATAAGACAGCATTGTAATCAACTAAATTCAATTTACAAAATAGATCATTTAGGACTTCTTGCATAGAAGTTTTATCTCCTGAATATTTCTCCTCTCTTTTAAATGTATCAATGTTAGATGTAAATTTTTTATTTAAAATCTCTTCAATATTTGTATTTACAATACATTTTTCAAATAGTCTTGATGATTGGTTAATAGTATATAAATAAAGCGGGATACCATTAAGTAATTTAGTGTTTTTATTTTTTATACCTTTTGAACCTTTTCTTAAGGGGATTATTGATATGAATTTATTCATAAGGAGTCCTTGAATTTTTTTTGAAGATTCTTTTCCCATAACTCATCCTTTTTTAAAAGATTAACAAACTCTTTTGCAGCATTACCTTTCCCATATGCTAAGTCTTTTACAAATCTTTTATTCCAGTTTTCAAGAATAGCTTCTTTGATAATTAACTCATCAAAATTATCAATTTGTTTTATTGAAGATGATAAACCTCTATTGGTTTGTCTTGAACCAATATTTATTGAACAAATCCCTAGAAAGGGTAATTCTCTTACTCCTGCACTTGAATTGCCGATAAATAAACTGCAATTTTTTATAAGTTCAGAAAAATAGTTAAATCGCATTGAAGGGAGAACTTTAAAATATTTTTTATCAAGTTTTTGAATCTTTTCTTTTATAACCTCAGATCCAGGGTCATTATTTGGAAGTATGACAACGAAATTTTTTTTGCTAAGACATAGTGCTTGAAAGAATTTTTCTGCTTGAGTGTCGATCTTATCTAGTTCAGAAGTAACTGAATGAAATATGCAAATTCCATATTCATCAAAAGTTATATCATATCTTTTCTTGACTTCTGAGATACTTACCCCTGAGTTCTCCCTGTGAATATCTAATTCAGGAGAACCAATTACATAAATATTTTTTTTATTCTCTCCAAGCTGGATAACTCTTTTTCTCGCGTCTTCCGAACTTACCATATGAATATTGCATAATTTGGTATTGCAGTGTCTAAATATTTCATCAATAGTTCCAGAAACCTCTCCTCCTTCGATATGAATACTCAATATATAATTAGTCGCACATACAATTGAGCACGCAATTGCTTCTATTCGGTCACCATGAATTATTACCATATCTGGTTTTAATTCATTTACATAATCAGAAAAGCCTATTATTGTTTTTGACAAAATAACGTCTTGAGGATCTCCATCTCTTTGGTTAAGGAATTCAACGGTCTCAAAATCATTATTCAAGGAAACTTCAATTTTTGTGAGTCCATATTTATCTAACATATGCATACCAGTTATAAAAAAAGTTACCTTAAATCCTTCTTTTATAGCTTCAATAGCTAGAGGCTGTAATTTCCCAAAGTCTGCTCTTGTTCCAGTTACAAATAGAAGATTCTTATTATAATTTCGCATTTTTGATTAATCTTTGACAAAATTTTCCCATTTCAACTGTTGATTAAATTTAATACTATTTTTTAACTTCTTTCCGAGTATCTCATCAAATAAGTAACCAGGTATTTCACCATTCCCGGGCCTTCTTGCCCAAATATCTTCTTCTTTTATGATTTGCCCTTCTTTTAAATCCCTATCAGCAACTAAGCTACTTCGAGCAAATTTATATACATCCTCCTCTGGCGTTGTTCTTGATTTTTGATTTTTAGATGCTATGTATATTTCCTTTGACTTCTTAATTAAAAAACTAAGCTCACTAGGATCCATTGAACAAGATATATCAGGACCTTTTCTATATTTTGTATCTGTAAAATGTCTTTCAATTATTGATGCGCCTAGAGGAATAGAGGCTAAAGCCATATGGGGTCCGATTGAGTGATCTGAAAACCCAATAATAGTATTAGGAAATTTCTTGCTTAACTCTGATATTCCCAATAAAGAAACAAATTCAGGAGGAGATGGATATAAATTCGTACATTCTAATAAAGCGTAATCAATTTTCCCCTGATTTAAAATTTTTACAGTTTTATCTAAACTTGTTAGAGATTGCATACCAGTTGAGATGATGATCGGTTTTTTAAATTTGGTAATATGTCTTACAAGTGGTATGTTATTACACTCTCCTGAACCTATCTTAAAAGCTGGAATATCAATTTCCTCTAGAAAATCAGCAGCAGCTCTTGAAAAAGGAGTTGAGATATAAATAAGTCCCAATTCCTCAGCATATTGTTTTAAGGCGAATTCTTCATCCCTATTTAAAGCACATTTTTCAATTACTTCCCAAATTGAAGCATTAGCATTAGGAGGAAAAATTTCTTTTGCATCCTCTGTCATTTCATCTTCCACGAAATGAGTTTGATGCTTAACACATTCGGCTCCAGATTTTGCAGCTTCATAAACCATATTTTTTGCTACATCCAAACTTCCCCCATGATTAATACCAATTTCCGCAATTATTAACGGAAAATTATTAGAACTGATTTCCCGACCTTTTATTTCCATTTATATTTGTTATTTTAATTATTATACTTGTTGGCTACTAAAGGTTATTCTATTTAATTAGAAGAATCATTTTTTTTATTCTATGTAAATAGAAAATTTACATCCAAATTGATATATATTTATATTTAGTTAGTCCTTTTAATGCTAAAAATACTTGAAAAACTAAAAAGAAGAGTTGTAAGTTCAAATTTATTTGTAACGGAGAATTATGATTATGCAGAAAAACTTTGTGAAATAAAAAATAAATCTTGTTATCAATCCGAAATTTTATGTAAATATCGGTTTGAAAAAATGAGTAACTTACTAGAGGTTAATCAAGACTTTTTTATACCACCGTCTTTAAATATACTTCTACGCTGCATAAAGCTTTTTGTTAATTCAAATAAATCGATAATCCCTTCATTTGTTGATTTTGGGGGTGCATGTGGAGAAAATATTTTGTTCTTAGAGTCTATTTTTGGGGATGAAATATATGATAAATCATGGGTAATTGAAACTCCAGCACAGGTTGAAGAGTCTAGGAAATGGAGCTTTTCCAGGAAAATTAGGTTCTCCTCATCACTAAAAAGTGTTTTAAAAAGTAATAAAATTGATATTTTTTTTACTTCTTGTGCAATTAATTACCTGAAAAATCCTTATGATCCAATAATGCAAGTTGTATCTGAGAAAGTTCCATATGTAATTTTAACGAGAAATAATTTCTCAAAAAATCCTTTTACTTTTGCTCAAAAATCTTTTTTATCTGAGAATGGTAATGGGAAACATTTGAAAAAATATATTGATAGAGAGATTTGGTATCCATCATCCACAATAAGTGAAACTAAAATAAAAAATATTTTTAATGAAAATCACTATTCAATAAAGTTAGAAAAATTTATCGATAATACAGGCGTAATCAATGAAAAAAAATGTTACTCAAAAGATTTAATATTTATGCTTAATTGAATTATTTATAAATTCATCAGAATTGTTTTCGGAGCCTATATTGTTAAGCCCTGCTATTAATATCCATAATATTACGCTTATTCTTCCATCGTAATAAGTAATATCATTCATTTGAGATAATAAAATAATGATCGAAGAGGCAAACCAACTTTTACTAAATATCAGTTCCTTTTTGTTTGGAATTCTATGTTTAATTGATTTATATGCTTTTTTGAAGATAGATAAAATAAGATAAATTAACAATATTGACACCAATAAACCATAACTAGAGGCAATTTCAAGAAAAATATTATGTGTGTGTTGTTCAGTATAAAGTGGATCACTAAATTTAATGGCATAAATTATTGGAAAGAAGGCAGCACCATAACCAAATATCGGTTTTTTAAGTAATAAATTTAATGTGTTATTCCATAAATTTATCCTCCGGTACTCGAGTAAATTACTAAAACCAAATTTATTAAATTTGTCTATAAATTGTTCTGGTAGAAATCTTGTTAAGTTTTCAGATAAGAAAGTAGGTATTGGTAAAAATGACGAATTTAACAAAAATAAAAATAATAATATTGTTGAAATAAGAAATAAGCTTTTTAATCCCAAAACTATTGGTATGGAAATAATAATACCTAAAATAGCATTCCTGGAAGTAGTTAAAATGATGGCAAAAGTAAAGCTCCCAATCATAAAAATCAATATGGATTTTTTATAGAACTTTTCTAAGTTAATTATTAGAAGACCAAGTATTAAAGGCCATATTGTTGAAAGCCAAGTTCCAGTATAATTCTGATTACTAAAAAGACCTGAAAGCCCTAAATGATTTTCAATAGGTTTTAAATACCATATTATGGTTCCGTATAAGAATTTAAATGGGCCTTGCCAGTTTAGAAAATATTGCCCAAATCCAGTTACTAATATTGGAATGCTGCCTGAGATGACAAATTTTGCAGCATTAATTCTTTGAGAATTTGTTTTTAGAAAAGATTGAGTACTCCAAAATAAAAAAAAGAATGGAATCCAATTTAATAATCCTAACCAGGTTAGTGAAATTTGCCATCCATACAGTTCCTGATTTGAAAGATTCAAAGTTTGAAAAATGCAAGATGCAACCATTAAAAAAGATATGCATATCAAAAGAATCGAATAGTTTTTTTCGTTCTGTTTATCTTTCCTGAAAAATAAAGTTGCGATTGAAGAAATTAGGATTAGTAATATTCCTAATGACATTGTTGAGGGGAGTAAGAATAAGCCTAATAAAAAGATTTTCTCAGATATTTCCTGAAGCTTAATTTCTTTATTTTTAATTTTTTTAAAAGTATTTATCATTCGGATTTCATCTCAAATTAAAATTTTTTTATTTCAAATTATTCTTATGAGTTAAGTTTAGGATCATTTTGTTAATGTTAAATTGACTTTAATTCGGAATTTTTTATTTAAACGCTTCCTGCAGGATTCGAACCTGCGGCCCACTGCTTAGAAGGCAGTTGCTCTATCCAGCTGAGCTAAGGAAGCATTTGTTTATTATATCTGACTATTAAAATCTAAACAATCAAAATGGCTATAAAATTTATTTTTATTGCTAAGTATTTTTATTTGTTTTTTTTTGCTCGAAATATTTCATAGAATGGTAAAAAGATATTTAATTAAATTTGGCAAAGAGACTTTCTGAAAAGCAAATACAGGAAATTAAACAAAGTTTTATTCAAGGTTCAAGTGTAGAAATTTTGTCTAAAAATTATGGATGTACTAAACTAACAATTATTAGAAATTTAAAGAAACATCTTGGAGATTCACAATATAAGGAATTAGCAATTAAAAATAATTCTTTAATTAAAGATTTATCTATTAAAGAAAAGGGAAAAAATAAGTCAGAATCTAAGAAAAACAACCTAAATTTAAAATATGATTCAATAAATATTAATAATTTGGACCTTAATACAAAAGATGATAATTTTTCTTTGTCCTCAACATTTTTTGAAATTACTCCACTTAATTACGAAATTAATGAGGAATCCCAAAAAGATTTAACATCCATTCCAATTTCAGATGTTGAATTTCCTAAATTAGTTTATATGATTGTTGATAAAAAAATTGAGTTAGAAATAAAACTTTTGAAAGATTACCCTGAATGGAGATTCTTGCCTGAGGATGATTTAAATAGAAAAACAATAGCAGTGTATTTAGATCTAAAGCTTGCGAAAAGATTTTGCAATAAGGAGCAAAAAGTAATTAAAGTTCCTAATACTGATGTTTTTAGGATTGTTGCCCCATTATTGATTTCTCGCGGTATTTCAAGAATTGTTAATGAAGATAGACTTATATCTCTTTAAATTGCTGTTGCTTTTTTTTATCAAAATTTAGTGTTAAAAAACTTCCAAGTAGTGATCCGCAAATAAAACTTGATCCTACGATGAAGCTTATTGGCAATATTATTGTTTCGTTCAATAATAAATTAACTCGACTTTTTTTTGCACTATTTTGGATACCTATTATTAGTAGTAAAAATAAACAAGTGTTAAAAGAAAATACAAAAAATAACTTTCTAAAATTAAAAAACATAAATTCGCATATATCCTATATCAAATTCTAGTACATATTATAAAGTAGGTTTTTTTTAATTCCTTTTTTCTTAGATAAGTATTTTGAAGCTGCTGATAGACTTATTCCTGCATTCATTAATTCGCTAATTTCCTTTTTTAGTTCTGATTCATTAAATTCTAAATTTATTTTTTTATCAATACCTTTTAAAACTATGGTAATTTCTCCTAAGATTTCCTTTTTTTCAAAGAATTTCATTACCTCTTTTATATTGTTACCTACATGTTCTTCATATTTTTTTGTTAGCTCTCTTGCTACAATTATTTCTCTATCTTCCCCACAAAATTCATGTAATTCTTTTAAAAGTTTCTTTAATCGGTGAGGGGATTCAAAAAATATAGTCGTTTTTTCGCTTTTACTAATTTCTTGAATAATTTTTTCTCTATCAATTTTCTTTTTAGGTAGAAAACCTTCAAATGTAAAACTTGATGAGGGCATCCCACTTGAGACAAGTGCCGTTATTGGGGCGCATGCTCCTGGTATACAAATAACATCAAAACCTTCTGATTTGACTGCTTTCACAACATCTTCGCCAGGGTCGCATATTCCCGGCATCCCTGCGTCACTTACAAGTGCTATCGATTTCCCTGACTTTATAAAATCAATTATTTTAGGAGTTTTTGTTAAGGAATTATGCTTATTCAGACTTATAAGATTATTAGAAATTTGAAACTTACTCATTATTTTTTTTGTTTGTCTTGTATCCTCGCAAGCAATGAGAGAAACGTTTTTTAAAATATTTAATGCTCTTGAAGAAATATCATTTAGGTTACCAATTGGAGTTCCAACGAGATATAAAGTACTGGGTTCAGGTTCTTGACCTCTATGAGATAATATAAATTTGTTTTTCATTTAATGATTAAATTGCCTGATGGCGTAGATATTCATAATCTTATCGACGATTTGAGGGTTTTAAGTTGGGAGGCTTGTGAAATATTATTGTTTTACTCCCAAAAGATTAAAGATTCCGAAAATAAAAGTGAAATTATTAAAAGCCAAAGTGTCCAAGACCCAGTAACAGTAGCTGATTTAGAAGTAAATGACTTAATAATCAATAGGATTAAACAAAAGTATAAAGATATTTGTTGGACTATCTTAAGCGAAGAGAATGCAAAAAATAACTTTGATTCATTTAATAAAAATTTTGATTGGATTTGGGTTCTTGATCCTTTGGATGGTACTAAAGACTTTATTCAAGGTACAGGAAATTATGCAATGCATTTGGCTTTAAATTATAAAAATAAACCTTTTATAGGATTTGTTCTTATTCCCGAAAGAGATGAGTTATGGATTTCTAATGGAGAAAAATCATGGTGCGAGAGGAAAAATGGTTCATTGATAAATTCCAAAATGTCTCGTAAAAATCATATTAAGGACATGAAAATAGTGACAAGCAAAAATCACAGAAATAATACTTTAAACAAATTAATAGAAAAGCTTAATTTCAAAGATGTAATAGTTATGGGAAGTATCGGATGCAAAGTGGCTTCAATTTTAAGAGGAGAAAGTGATATTTACATATCATTAAGTATTCCTGGTAAAAGTGCTCCGAAGGATTGGGACTTTGCCGCTCCTGAGGCTATTTTAAAAACAGCTGGTGGGGAAATCTCAACATTAAAAAATGAGGAACTCTCTTACTGTAAATTAGAATTTGAGCAAAGAGGTGTTATTGTTGCATCCAATAACTATCTGAATCACAAGGATATCTGCATGAAGGTAAAAGAAACGATCAAAAAATATGATTTATATGATTTTTAGGCCTAATTGAGTGGAGCAACTGGAGTTGGAGTTGGTTCTGGGTAAGACATTCCTCCATTTTGTGCAACCCCCCTTAATGTAAGGTTTATTCTTCCTCTGCTATCAATCTCTCTAACTCTTACTGTTACTTCATCTCCTTGCCTTACAACATCTTCTACTCTTTCAACTCTTGCTTCAGATAATTGAGAAATGTGTACCATCCCCTCTTTCCCAGGAAGGATTTCAACAAATGCACCTATTGGGATAATTCTTGTCACGACACCCGTGAAAATCTCTCCTTCGTGAACCTTTCTTGTTAATCCCTCTATTATTTTTTGAGCTTCTTCTGCGGCAGCTCCGTCATGAGATGCAATAGTTACAATTCCTCCATCTTCTATATCTATTTTTGTATTAGTTCTTTCAGTAATTCCTTTGATAGTTCTTCCTCCAGGTCCAATAACTGTTCCTATAAGCTCAGGATCAATTCTAAAGCTTAAGAGTCGAGGAGCATGAGGAGAAAGAGATTCTTGAGGTTTATCTATTGCCTCTTGCATCTTTTCTAAGATATGTAATCTTGCAGGACGAGCTTTTTTAATTGCATCAGAAATAATAGAGACAGGTAAACCTGAAATTTTCATATCCATTTGCAAAGCAGTTATACCCTTATCAGTACCAGCAACTTTAAAGTCCATATCTCCAAGGAAATCCTCAATACCCTGAATATCTGTAAGTATTCGAACTTCTTTGCCTTCTTTGATTAAACCCATAGCAGTACCACTTACAGGAGCTTTTAAAGGAACGCCAGCATCTAATAATGAGAGGGTGCTTCCACAAACAGACCCCATTGAAGTGGAACCATTAGAACTTAAAACTTCACTCACAACTCTTAAAACATATGGGAATGTCTCTTTGCCAGGTAGAACAGGGATTATTGCCCTTTCTGCAAGTGCTCCATGACCAATTTCTCTCCTTCCAGGAGTTCTCATAGGCCTAGTTTCACCAACTGAATATGGAGGAAAGTTGTAGTGATGCAAATATGTTTTTTCAGTACTTGGATTTAAGTCATCCATTTCTTGAGCATCACTTGGTGTGCCAAGTGTCGTAGTAGATAAGACTTGAGTTAGACCTCTTTGAAAAAGTGCAGAGCCATGAACTCTTTTTGGAAGAATGCCCGCAGAGGCTGTTATCTTTCTAACTTCGTCAAGTTCTCTTCCATCAACTCTTTTACCATCATTAATGATTTGGGACCTCATTAATTTTTTTGTTAGTTTTTTAAAGTCAGAATGAATTAATTTTTCATTCTCTGAGGTCAGAACTTTTACTTGATTGTCATCTTTAAGAGAATCAATTTTGCTTTGAGTTTCAGTTTTAATTTTTTCGAGTTCAAGATCTCTCTCATCTTTTGATTGATCAAATTTCTTAAGAACCAAATCAATAGCTTTACTGCAATTTTTTTCCAAATAAGAAGGTAATGTTTTATCCTCTTCAGGATCCGATGGTTTGATTCGTTTTATTCCTAAATCTTTTAGTAAATCTTCTTGAGATTTAATAAGTTCAGTAACAGCCTCATATCCAAAATCTATAGCTTCGATTGTATCTTGCTCTGATAATTGATTTGCACCGGCTTCAATCATGACGATACCGTCTGGTGATCCTGCAACCACAATGTCTAAATCTCCTTTCTCAATCTCCCTATAGCTAGGATTTAAGATGAAATCATCCCCTATTAGGCCAACTCTTACCGCAGCCATTGGCCCATAAAATGGTATTTCTCCTATTAATGTTGCTATTGAAGCGCCCGTAACAGCTAAAACATCTGCTGGAACTCTTTCATCTAGAGAAAGGCATGATGCGACTATTTGAATCTCATCACTCATCCATGTGGGAAAAAGTGGCCTCATTGGCCTATCAATTAATCTTGCAATTAAAGTGGCTCTTTCTGGTGGGCGACCCTCTCTCCGCATAAAACCACCTGGAATCCTCCCTGCAGCATAAAGTTTTTCTTCATAGTCGCATATCAGAGGTAGAAAGTCTGATGGTTCTTTTTTGGCAGTTTTTGTTGCTGTAACTAATAGTGAGGTATCACCACACTCAATCATTACTGATCCATTTGCTTGAGGAGCATATAGTCCTGTAGTTAGTCGTATCTCTCGTCCGTCAAACGTGATCGACTTATTTTGTCCTTCCACTTTTTAAATTATAAATCTATACATAATTTATTCTTACATTTAATAGGGACATATTGAGTAAATTATTTAGATAAGCTGTAAAAATTTTTAAAAATTTCCTAAAAATGAATCTTAATTTCTAAAACTATTATTTTTTCTTGAGAAAATATAGTACTTATTAAGTTAAAAACTCATACTACCAACTTGATTTAACTACTCCAGGAAGTTCACCGTTATGAGCTCTTTGTCTTAACTGATTCCTGCAAAGACCAAAATCTCTATATACACCTCTAGGTTTACCAGTTGCCCAACACCTATTTCTTACTCTATTTGGTGCAGAGTTTCTTGGCAGACCTTGAATCTTTCTATGAATTTCTAACCTTTCCATTGGATCTTTTGCGGCATTAAATTCATCTAATAATGATTTCCTTTTTGCAGCATATTTCTTCACAAGTTTTTTGCGTTTAACTTCTCTAGCAATCATGGACTTTTTGGCCATTGAATATAATCTTTAAACTAAATAACATATTAACAGCTTGGAGAACAGTTTTTAAAATTTATTTATTGGTTTAATAATCTTTGTACGATTAATAGTTGACTAGTATCTCTGATAATGAGCAGAACGCTTAGTCCAACTAAAAGAAAAAAACTGGACTGAGTAACAACCATTTGCACCTTGACTGGGACAGGTTTCCCCCTGAAACCTTCAATTAAAGTGAAAACAAGTTGTCCTCCATCTAACAATGGTAAAGGTAATGAATTAAGTACTGCTAAATTAATAGAAATTAAAGCCGCAAATAATAATATGCCTGTTCCACCTTGTTGAGATAATTGTGCGCCGATTTCAACGATTTTTACCGGCCCACTTAATTGTTGAGCTGTTGAGGAGAAATTTGTTATTAAACCTTTATAACCTTGAATTGTTTTTATCAAAAGTGATGAAAATTCATTATTAGTGTATTTAAAAAGTTCGAAAATATTTTTTGTCTTTTTAGTTTCTTTCCTTATATTCGGCTGCAATTGAGCACCTATTGTTCCTTTCCCATCAATATTTTTTGGTATCAAAGTTAAATCTTTTAAAATCCCATCTCTTTCAATTTTTATTGCAATTGGTTCATCTGATGAATTTTGAATCTCTTTTACTAAAGTGGAAACAGCTTGATCACCAATTCCTAAAGTACTAGTTTCAATTTCTAATATTTTATCTCCAGGTTCTAAGCCAGCAATAGAGGCAGCTTTCTCAGGTTGAGTCGCCAAAACTAAAATACCCGGTTCTGGATCAAATGGAATACCAACAGTAGTTACATTTATAATTAAGATTGTGTAAGCAAGTATTAAGTTAGCGAATACTCCAGCGGAGATTACAATAACTCTTTGGATTATGGGCCTATTTCTCAAAAGATTTGGATCTTTAGGGTCAATATTATTTAGTTCTTCATCAGGAAAGGATACAAAGCCTCCAAGGGGAAAGGCTCTGAATGAATAAGTGATGTCTCTAATTTTTTTTTGAATAATTGAGGGTCCAAAGCCAATCGAGAATCCATCAACATAAATACCTTGTAAAATTGCTGCAAGAAAATGCCCCATCTCATGAAAAAATATGAGGAATCCAAGTACTGTTATTGAGGTTAAGACATTCATTCTTTTATATTAAGCAGTTTTTAAAAAATTTGATCCAAAATATGGAACCAGAGCATCTGGAATCTTAACTCTGCCATCTGTTTGTTGACCATTCTCAAGAATAGCGGCCATTGTTCTTCCAACAGCAAGCCCACTGCCATTTAAGGTATGTAAATATGTATTTTTTTTATCAATTTTTGATCTTATTGATGATCTACGCGCCTGAAAGTCAAGGCAATTACTGCAACTTGAAATTTCTCTATAACATTTACTACTAGGAAGCCAGACTTCAAGATCAAATGTTCTACTGGAGGAAAAGCCTAAATCTCCAGTACAAATATCTACTAATCTATAAGGTAAGTTGAGCTTTTTTAAAATGCTTTCTGCATCAGAAGTAATCTTTTTATGAGCTTCTAAAGATTGACTTGGATCACAAAACCAATAGAGCTCAACCTTATTAAATTGATGAAGTCTTATTAAACCTTTAGTATCCCTACCATAACTTCCAGCTTCTCTCCTAAAACATGGACTATATGCAACATACTTAATAGGTAACTGCTGAGGATCAATAATCTCGTTCCTATGAAAAGCAGTTAGTGGAACTTCAGCTGTTGGAGAAAGCCATAAATCGTCATTAGTACACTTAAAACTTTCATTTGAAAATTTAGGTAATTGTCCAGATCCCCTAAGACTTTCTGAATTTACTAAAGCTGGGGGCATTAACTCTAAATAACCATTTTTAGTATGCATATCGAGCATAAAATTAATCAATGCCCTCTCTAATTTGGCACCATCACCTATAAGAGTAATAAAACGACTTTTTGAAATTTTTGTTGATTTTACAAAGTTAAAAATATTAAGACTTTCTCCTATTTCCCAGTGTGATTTAATATTCTCTTTTCTAAAAGGGTCCCCCCAAGTTTTTATTTGTACATTATCACTTTCATCATTTCCAATAGGTGCATCTTTGCTAGGAAAATTTGGCAAATTATAAATCTCATCGTCTACTTGTTTATCTAATAATCTTTTTTTCTCTTCAAGTTCAGAAATTTTAATTCTGTATTCGTTGCCCATTTTCTTTAATTCATTTAGTTCTTGTGAATTATTATTTTGCGATTTCCCAATTACTTGACCGATTGATTTGCTTAATTTTTTACTTTCGGATTGGAGACTGGATATTTCTATATCAATTTCTTTTTTTTTAACAGTTAATTCGTGTATGTGGGATATTTTATAAACTTTTCCTCTTAAGGATAAATTCTCTTCAACAGATGTTGGATTTTCTCTTATTAATTTTTGATCTAACACTCTTTTTTTGTAATGCCTTAATTAAGATAGTTAATCTCAATTCATTTTTTGGGATTTTTGATGAAAAATTAACTAAATTAATGATTCCTAACTTTTAAAACATTTTTAATGAATAGAACTTTAATTACGATGCAGAACGAGCACGTCCTGTAGATGACCATTCTTTTAGTAAATCAATTTGCTCTTTAGCTGTTCTGGATAGAGGCACTAATTCAGAAACGGCCTTTATTAAATCTTTCTCCATAAGCTCTCTATTTTCAGAGAATGAAATATGCATACCCTCTATTACTGCTTGTTCAAGTTCTGCTCCTGAGAATCCATCTGTTCTATCAATAATAGTAGAAAGAGGGAAACTGTAAGTTGGTCTTCTTTTTTTTAAATGCAAATCCAGAATACTTAATCTTTCTTCAGAATTTGGTAAGTCAAGAAAAAATATCTCATCAAATCTACCTTTCCTTAATAATTCAGCAGGAAGCTTATCTATAGCATTAGCGGTGGCAATTACAAATACGGCGGATTCTTTTTCAGCCATCCAAGTTAGCAAACTTGCTAAAACTCTTTGACTTGTCCCTCCATCACTTCTAGCATCGCCACCAAAGCCTTTATCAATTTCATCGATCCAAAGGATACAAGGTGCCATGGCCTCAGCTCTCGATATTGTTTCTCTTGTTCTTGCCTCGCTTGAACCAACAAGGCTAGAAAATAGTCTCCCCACATCTAATCTAAGAAGTGGCATCGACCAACTCTTGGAAATTGATTTTGCAGTAAGTGATTTCCCTGTTCCTTGCGCTCCTAAAAGTAAGACTCCCTTTGGAATAGGTAGTCCATAGTCTCTAGCTTCTTTAGAAAAGGCCCTATATCTTTGATTAAGCCAAACTTTTAAAACATTTAAACCACCAATATCATCTTGACTTGATTTGGCTTCGAAGAATTCTAAAATTTCACTTCTTGCTATAACTTGTTTTTTTTCTTCAAGAATATCTTTAATATCTTCTTTACTTATTTTTCCTCTTTGAGCAAGAGCCTTTGCAGTGACTTGCTTTACCTTTATTTCAGTTAATCCACTTGAAGCTATAGAAAGTTGGTTTAAGTCTTGTTCCTCAAGATTTGAATTGGTATTAATAGCAATTCTTTTTATTAGATTTTTCAATTCTTTTTGATCAGGTAAAGGTAAGTTTAAAATTGTCATTAATTCATCCAGCTCCTCTGATGATGGAAATAGATGAGAACTAATAATTAAATTATGACTGGTTTCCTTAAGCGCTGAAGATAGTTCTTTAATAGTTCTATTAATAGATGGATCATCATAAAATTTATGAAAATCTTTTACTAATAAAACTGTTGAAACTTCAGAACTTTGTGCCTTAAGCCAATTAAGCACTCCTAAAGGATTGTTAGAAAATTTACCTTCTTCATTTATTAATCCTTTAATACCGCTAACACAATCCCAGCAAACGAATCTTTTTATACTTAAACTTTCACAAGAGAAATTAACTAATTTTTCTAATCTTTCCTCTTCTTTAGTCCTTATCCAAATTAATGAAGTTCTTGATTTTATAAGTAATTCTAAATTTCTACACCAAGAATTCATTATTTAAGATTAAGACTATTTCTTACTGTTAGGTTCAAAAGGTAATCTTTTGTCAGAGATAGTTGAAGCAGAAGTCGTTATTACTTGATCTTTGGCCAATAATTGTTGATCCAAAATTTTCTGTAGATTCTCAGGAAGGGCTTCTTTGTTAAGAAGAAAAGTCTGAAATGCCTGGAAAATATTTGCAACAACCATATATAGTAAAACTCCCGCTGGTAGAGGGAAAAACAGAAACATACCAGTAATCATTACTGGTGTAATTTTGTTAGCTGTTGATTGCTGTGGATTCGCAGGCATCCCCTGACTAGACAAAATTTGGGAAAGAAGTAGGGTTAATCCAAAGGCCCCAACTAGTGTCGCAATATCCCAATTAATAGCCCCATCTACATAAAAACCAACTTGACCAAGAGCTTTAATAAAAAGAAAACCACTTTTGGCGGCTAGACCAGGTATTTTTGCTTCAATTGTTGCATCACCTGGTTTAATTGCAGTTACAGTACCGTCTTGGGAAACTTTTAGATTTTCAGATCCTTTTGATACCTTCCAAGTAGGGAGAAATTTCGAACCATTATCGTATTTAGATAAAACTTCCGCATAGCTATTGCCATTTGTTGTTTGCAAATTTATTTTGATTGATTCTTCTGTTCCTAATTTTGTTCCATTAGGAATTGTAGCTATCACAGGAAAATGTGATTTTTCTGTGATGAATATAGAGTGTCTTGGTGATTTATAAGGTTTTGGATCTATCGCTGCAATTTGATCCTGTGGAACAACCTTAAGATTTATGTTGTAAGGAACATCAGCAAATGGTGAGCCTCTTAAGGTCGCAAACAATGCAAATAGAACAGGCATTTGCACAATCAATGGAAGGCAACCGGCGAGGGGACTGCCAAACTCATTCATTAGTTTTCCTAATTCTTCTTGCTGTTTCTTTGGATCACCTGAAAACTTAGATTTTATTTCTGCTTGCTTTTTTTGCATTACTGGTTGGGCAATCTTCATCCTTCTTGCACTTCTAATGGAACCAGCGCTTAAAGGGAAAAGTGCGATCCTAATTACAACTGTTAATGCAACAATCGCTAAACCATAACTAGGTACTAAACCGTAGAAAAAATCTAGAATAGGGATAAGTAGTTTTTCAGAAATGAACCCTATCACGATATTAAAGAGAGTGTAATTTTACTAGACATTTTATTTTACAGGATAAACAGGTTTTTGTAATTAATTTATTTAGGATTTAGTAGCAAATCCTTCTACCTCGTTGAGATTTGGTATTTGTGATCTTTTATTTATATTTTCTTCAATAAATTTTTGCTTTTCTCTGAATAGAGGTAATGATTTCATTTCAACCTTTGATCCGTCATTAAGAATAAGAACCATATCACCATATGATCCGAATCCCCTTGGGATAGATCTGATTTCTTCAATGTTACTTAATGAAACTTGTGTTTTGTTTTTACCAAACCATCCACCATCTATTGTAATTCTTTTGTTTGTAATTTTATATCTCAACCACAATGCTCTAACTATTGCTGCAAAGGTAAATGGCAAACCAAGAATAGTTATACCCGCTAGTAGATTTATTATTAAATCACTTTTTGCAGGACCACCTTCGTAAAAGGTTTCTTCGTTGATGTTAATCATTTGATTAGACGAGATTTGAACATTAAGTTTTGAAATTCCTCCAAAAGTCTATTTTTATCATTGCAGAAATCTCCGAATTTAAGGTTAACAAGTAACCAATAAGGTTTGTGGTTATTAATTTTTTGAAAGTTTGTTAATAACCAATCTTGCAGGATTCTTCTTATTTTGTTTCTATCGACAGCTTTTTTTGAAACTTTTTTGCTAATCGCAATTGCAACCCTAAATTTGTTTGATGTATTTGTGATTTTATGGGATAAGAGGATTTCAGTATTTGATCTGGCCACTTTAAATGTCATTAATTTCCCATGATATTTTTTGGAATTTTTATGAATATAATTAAAAGTCCTATGACCTTTTAAACGCATATCTTTAGGTAAGGCCATCTTTATGTTGAGTTAGACAGCTATTCTTTCTCTACCTTTTTGTCTTCTGCTTTTTATAACTCTTCTACCAGTATGAGAACGCATTCTTACTCTAAACCCAGATACACGTTTTCTTTTTCTTGAAGTTCCACCAAAAGTTCTTTTAGTCATTTGTTTTATTATCCTTAATTAATTTATCATTTAATCGATCACTATGGTCCAGCTTCCTAAATAACTTGAAACTGATTTACCTTTAGGCTGTCCATAGGAATGAAATTGATAAAGTCCTGATTTTTTTGGATTAATTAGTTTTAAAACAATTGCAAAACTTTCTTTATTGTATGGAATTGGTCTGTAGGGGTAAATGTTTACTGATCTTAAGGATGATTCATCAGTATTAATTTCAATATCAGCAGGAATATCTTCCAGACATTTAGTTCTATTCTCAAAACCGCCTATTCTTACCTTGCAAAGGCTGATTTTTTCTTTATTTAGAGTAGCTTTAAAGGCTTTAGGAATGGATAGATTTATTTTTAAGAGTTCAGTATTTCTATCGGATGGCCTCAGGAAAAAATAAATCCTATTTCTAAATCTTCTTTTGTTCTCTTTTTGAAACCACTTTAATCTTCTGTGTCCAGAATTTTGGTCCCATTGGAATTCTAAGCCTGCTTTAGCATCTTTAATATCACTAAAGAATGGAGTTGAGACTAAAATTATAGGGATAAGAAGAAATTTTAATATTTTAATATTTAAAATAGTATTCTTTGTTTTTTTTAGCATTGATTAAATAAATTTCTAAGAATTAATTAGATCTATCCAAATTAAAAGTGGAAGAATTGTTTTACTAAGGTTAACATCTATCTGTCCTTAATTTTGAAGCGCCTCTTAAGTAAGGATGCTTTACAGGCTGAATTGTTGGTAATAAAACTTGTGCCATTATTCTTATACAAAAATCGATATCATTAGAGACATACATTTGTTGACAGTCTAAGAATGCGACTAAATCAAGTCCATGACATTTCCTTGCAATTGAAGCAGGAAAACATGCATCCAAATCTTTTGTTGCAGTAAATGTAATAGACAATATGTTTGTCTTATTCAGATTGTTGCGTGAAATTAATTCATCAATTAATTCCACAACTGCATCTTCTATTTCATTAATTGAATTCCCAGATGCTGTTGTTGCTCCTCGAATAAATGTAATTTTATGTTCAACAATCATTTTTTCATGCAGATTTATTTAAGGCTTATACAACCAAAGTATTTTGTTAGATGAATCAATCTCAAAAAAGATACTATTAATAACTTTTTCAATAATTTTACTTCCAGGAATTAGTCCAAGTATTTTCTTTTTTTTCTTCCCAAATGTTAAGGGCTGAATTTTTGGATCAATATTAACCATCTTTGCAGCAAGTTCTCTTGCCACGAATTCATCTCCAACTTCATCAACAAGACCTAATATTTTTGCTTGCGTCCCTGTGAAAATTCTTCCATCGGCAAATTTTCTAACTTCTTCAACAGATAAATTTCTTCCCTCAGCTACTGCCTCAGTAAATTGTTTGTAGCTTTCATCTATCAGGCCTTGAAGTAGTCTTCTACCCTCCTCACTTAAAGCTTTATCTGGAGAAAGTATATCCTTAAAGACACCGCTTTTAACCGTCTCGAATTTTATACCAATTTTATCTAATAATTCAGATAAATTATTTCCTCTTATAATCACACCAATAGATCCTGTAATTGTACCTGGATTCGCAACTATCTTGTCAGATGCAACACCAATGTAAACACCTCCAGATGCCGAGATGTTCCCAAAACTAGCAATGACTTTACATCCTGTATCCTTTAGTCTTTTAATAGCAGAGTATATTTCTTGGCTATCACCAACAGTACCTCCTGGCGAATCAATTCTCACGATTAAAGCAGGAAATTCTCTATCCTCTATTTGTTTAAGAGCTTTAAGGACAGAAACTCTTGTTGAACTCGTAATAGGCTCATCAATTACTATACGAGCCATTCTTTTTTTTGACTTTCGTCTAAAAGGCCAAATCATACTTTTAAGGTAAAACATAAAACTACTTTAAAAAGACTATCAGCAGACCTAATGAATTCAATCCTAAATTGGTTTTTAATGATACTCCCTTTTGCTCTTTGGGGTACTTCGATGGCGGCTATGACTCCCTTAGTATCTAGTGCTGGGCCAGAGTTTGTTGCTTCTTTAAGGTTACTTCCTGCAGGGATTCTTGTTCTTATAACAACATATTTGTTTAAAAGAGATTTAAAAATTTATAAGTGCGATTTGAAGTGGTTTTTTGTGTTTACAATTGTCGATGCCACTTTCTTTCAGTTATTTTTAACTTTGGGCATAGAAAAAACTGGAGCAGGTCTTGGCTCTGTATTGATTGATTCTCAGCCCCTTTTGGTAGCGATTTTAGCAAGGGCTATATTTGGAAATTTAATTAATCCAATTGGATGGTTAGGCTTACTTTTTGGCTTGGGAGGAATAGTTTTTTTAGGAGTCCCACAAGAATTTTTAGAGAATTGGTGGTTATTGTCTGATAAGTCTGTGAATGATATAGCTTTTAACTTTGGTGAACTTTGGATGCTTGCAGCTGCTTTAGCTATGGCACTAGGAACAATTTTAATTAGGTTCACCTGTACTAAAAGTGATCCTGTTGCAGTTACGGGATGGCATATGGTTCTAGGGAGTGTGCCCTTAATCATTAAGCATTGCTTACAATCAAATTTTCAAATTATCCCAAATTGGTCAATATTTGATTGGGGACTCATGTCATTCGCAAGTATCTTTGGAGGAGCTGTAGCTTATGGATTGTTTTTCTACTTCGCTAATAGTAAAGAAATAACTGGATTTAGTACCCTTGCATTTTTAACCCCTGTATTTGCGCTTCTCAGTGGAGGTGTTTGGTTAGATGAAAGACTTACTTTTGTGCAATGGATAGGAGTAGTTTTTGTTCTTATATCAGTATTTTTTGTTAGCCAGAGAAGGTCTTTATGGGAAAATAAATTTACAGACACTACTATTTAATTCGATTCTTGATTTTTAAAACAGTGTAATAATGCGTATAGTTTTGATTAGTACTCCAATAGGTTTTCTGGGAAGCGGGAAAGGTGGAGGAGTTGAATTAACTTTGAATTCCTTAGTTTCAGGTTTGCTTTCTCTAGGTCACTCGGTAGATGTGATAGCTCCCAAAAAATCTAAATTATATGATAGTAATGAAAAAGCAAAATTACATGTTGTAGAAGGTCAAGATCAAATTAGTTGGCAGCATCAAAATTACAATTCTCCTGTACTTATCCCAGATAATTCACTTCTAGCAGGAATGCTAGAAAAGGGATTAGATATCGCAAAACAAGCAGATGTATTGTTGAACATGTCTTATGATTGGTTGCCTATTTGGATGACTCTAAATGTAGAGATACCCATTGCACATATTATTAGTATGGGTTCTGAAAGTTTAGTCATTAGTAATTTAATCTCCAAGGTATATGCTAGACATCCAAACAATTTTGCTTTTCATTCAAAAATACAAGCTAGTGATTATCCATTTATAAAAAAACCAACAATTATTGGGAACGGTTTTAAATTAGATAATTATATTTTCCAAGATTCATCGAAGGGACCCTTGGCTTGGGTTGGAAGAGTGGCACCGGAGAAAGGTTTAGAGGATGCGGTTTTTGCAGCAAATCAACTTGGCGAGAAACTAAATGTTTGGGGAGTTATAGAAGATGAGACCTACGCATCAAAGATAGAACAATCATTTCCTCAAGGAACTATAGATTGGATGGGTTTCTTGACAACCGATGAATTACAAAAAGAACTTGGTAAATGCAGAGTTTTGCTAAATACTCCGAAATGGAATGAGGCATATGGAAACGTTGTTGTTGAAGCTTTAGCTTGTGGAGTGCCAGTTATAGCATATAAAAGGGGAGGACCTAGTGAAATTATTCAGCACGGGCAAACAGGTTATCTTGCCGATCCTGATGATAAAGAAAGTCTTCTTTCCTATGTAGAGATTATTGAAAAAATAAAGCGTAAAAATTGTAGAGAATGGGTAGAAAAAAATGCTTCCACAGATATATTTGCTAACAAGGTTATGAACTGGCTTAATAAGGTAATCAACGAATATAAGTAAAATTAATATAGTAAATGATTCTTCTAAATTCAAAAAAAAGGATTATAACCTTATTAATAGTTTTAGTTTCTGGGATTATTTTATTTATTTTAGATTTAGGGAAAACAGGACTGGTGGATGAAACCCCACCTTTATTTGCCGCTGCTGCACGGGCAATGAGTGAATCTGGGGATTGGTTAACGCCAAAAGTCAATGGAATTTTCCGTTTTGATAAGCCTCCACTAATATATTGGCTAATGGGTTTTTTTTACTCATTACCAAAAAATGAGATTTGGGATAGTTTCGGGACACTCTCAGCCAGACTTCCTTCGGCTTTAGGCTCATTATTTTTAATGCTGATGATTGGAGATACCTTGTGTTGTTGGCCACAGAAAGGTGATAAGTATTTCCTCACTCCAATAGTTGCATCATTAGGTTTTGCTCTGTCTCCATTAATAATCATCTGGAGTAGAACTGCTGTGAGTGATTCTCTATTAACTGGAACTTTAGGAATTAGCCTGCTTTTATTTTGGAGAAGAATGGCAAGTGAGAATAATGATAAATGCATCTCAGCATGGGTATTTTTGGGGTTAGCAATTTTAACGAAAGGACCTGTTGCATTTGTTTTAGCAACACTTACTATTACATCATTTTTATTTATTCAGAAAGATTGGAGAAGTTTGCTTTGCAAGATAAACCCTAAGAAAGGTTTATTAATAACAATTCTAATAAGTGTTCCATGGTATATCTTAGAACTGATTAAAGAAGGAAAGCCTTTTTGGGACAATTTTTTTGGTTATCATAATTTTCAAAGATATACATCAGTTGTCAATAATCATGCTGAGCCGTTCTGGTTTTTTCTCTACATAATGATATTGGCTTCATTACCATTCACCCCTTTTTTATATCACGGTGTATTTGAAGCTTTTAAGGATTTCTCGAAAAGTTTAAAAGAAAGTTGCAAGGTTTCTGAAACCCTTTATACATATTCCCTATGCTGGTTAACATCAGTTTTAATCTTCTTTAGTATTTCTGCTACGAAACTGCCAAGCTATTGGTTGCCAGCAATTCCAGCGGCTGCAATTTTAATCAGTAATAGCTTTATAAACTTAAAAGATCGAAATAAAACTTATGTATATTTATGGATTATTAATATTTTAATTTTGTTTGGACTTTCAATAGCATTCTTTTTCTCAAATATTTGGTTAGGTTCAATAAATGATCCTGAAATGCCTAATCTTGCATCTGATCTAATAAGTTATGGGATAATTTTTAAAGCCAAATTATTTTTCTCTTTATTTACTGTTCTTGCAATAATTTTATTTTCTTTAAAAGCCAAAGATATCTTTCTTTATCTTCAAATTTTGCTCCTAATTGGACAAACTTTTTTGATGTCGCCAATAAGAAAATTAGCAGATACTTCAAGGCAATTACCTTTAAGGAATATCTCAAAATTAATTTTAGGTATTCGTGATGGGAAGGAAACTCTAGCAATGATTGGGATAAGAAAACCGTCTTTACATTATTATTCGAGACAAATAGTTTTTTATGAGCCAAATACTAAAGAAGGATTAATTAACCTGTCAGACAGAATAAATACTGACAGGCGAAAAAATTATAAGGATCAACCTGATTATGAATACAAATCTTTATTGGTTGTTATAGACGATTATTCTTCCCAAGAACCTCATTGGTCAAAAATTAATCATCAAAAATTGGGCCAATATGGGATTTATAATTTATGGCGTATTCAGAAAAGTGATTTAAATAAGTTTTCTGATTTTTTAGTTAAAAGTGGTTATAAATCTGACTGGAAAAATAGAAAAGTTGAGAAATTTTAACAAAGCCTTTTTTTAAGAATAGCTTTTTTCAGGTCATCAAGGCTGCACTTATTTGGAATTTCAATTTGATGCAAATCTTCGAGTAATTCGAGATCAATTACAGAATCTTCAGCTAAAAAACTAAAAACTTCATTAATGCTTATTCCCATATCTTGAGCCATCTCTGTTATAAGCCTTAGAGTATCCTTCCTCAAAGAAATCCTGAGATTTAAAGGAATATATTCATTTTCAGGGCTTGCTGACTTCATAACCTAAATCTTAAGACATTATGTAGTTATCCGGATATTATCTTTACAATATTCATTAACCATGCGTCTAACCTTTGTAAGTCGTTTCATTGACTGCTTTTATGCAAATTGTTAAAAGAGGAATTGTAACTATTGAAATTAAAGTTGTGGAAAAAAGAATTTTTGAAGCGATCTTTTGTCTCACTCCATAAGCCTCTGCCATTAAAATTGTTGATATTGCCGTTGGAGTTCCTGCCTGAAGAATTACTGCTGCTGATTGATAGAAGTCAAAATTTAGAAATTTGCTTGCTAAAAAAATAATAAAAGGAAGAATAAATAACTTTAATAAAATGGAAAATTTAATTTCTTCATTTAGATCAAGAATCTTATCCTTTTGATTTGTTATTAATCCAAGTCTTGTTCCTACAGTAATTATTGCCAAAGCAATAACTATTCTTGCAGGGACCCAAAGATAATTACCTAAGGCCCCATCTATTTGGAAAAGGTATGCTAAAAGTACACCAATTATCCCTCTTGATGCAGGACTATTTATCAATGCATTTAATAATCCTTTGATATATGGGATATTATTTTTTTGAGATTTTTTTTGTAGAAAAAAAGGTCCAAATATCCAAGCGAATAGTGTTGTCCCTAAATCAAATCCTATAGTAAAGTTTATGGTTTTTGAAGGGAGAAGAGCTATTGCAATTGGTATTCCAAGAAATGATGTATTACCTATTAGGCCTGCCAGCTGCAAGCTGTAATTTGGAAGTCTGTTTTTAAATATTGGGAATATGTTTATTAAAATTAATAAAAATCCAATTATAGAAAATGCCAATATTGCACTTTTAATTAGGTTTATATCTATACCCTCTTTTAATAAAAGACCCATTACACTTAATGGAATGCCAAATCTTATTAAAGGTCTTGCAATATTTTCAGAAATCTTTGGGTTCTTTTTACCAAGAAAAAAACCAAAAATTAAGAAAGGGATAATATTTATAAAAAGAGAGTAGATGGTATTAATTAAATATTCATTAAAGTAATATTAACTTGCCGGAGTGCAGTAAAAAAAAGTTTTTTTTGGTATGGATTATTTAAATTATTTTCCATAATGCTTTATCTGGGATTATCGGAGATTTATATAAATTTTCTGGTTCTCTAGTCGAAACTCTCCAAGTTGGAACTCTACAAGTTACGTAAGCAGGACTTTCTATTAAAACCCCCGGTTTCTCGTCAAAAGTGCATGTAAACCCTTCTTTCCAAAAACCACTATTGTTAAGGCTTCCTTTAAACCAAACCCAGCATTTTGAAGTTTTCAAGATCAGTAAATTTTAATTCTATAATAATTACTTTTTAAGTAAAATAGAAATACTTTAATACTATTAGAGCTACTATTGCTGTCTTTAGTTTTTTGAAAAATATATCTTTGAGATTAATATCAATAGATTTAAGATTAAGGTAATTAAATTAGCTATCAGTATTGGTGTAGATGAAATCTTATAACCGTAAATAATCCAAGACAATACCCCGATAATAAACATTACTAAAGTTGTCAAAGAAACATCATCTGCCTTTTTCGTTCTTAAAGTTTTTATCAATTGAGGTAAAAATGCAGCTGTTGTTAGAATCGCTGCAAAATAACCAAATATGTCTATATTCATAAAAAGGTTTTAAAAACTATTCTTTAATTAAATTAGATAAAAATCCTAAAGGATCTCTCATGTTTGATGAATATCCAAGAACATCCCTCGAAAAAAATTTATAAATAATTTGATTTTTTTCATTTAATAAAAAAGAAGCCCCTCTTTGAGGAAGGTATTTTTCATTAAGTATATAATCACTCCAATTTTGAATTATTTCATTCATATTATTCAATCTAAATGTTGCCAATTCAAATGGTCTTAAATAACCATCCCCGAAAACCTGTCTGAAAGAATTACCAGAAAATTTTAGAAATTTTAAAACGTCAATATTGTCGAGTTCTGAATAGATTTGTTTTGCTTTACTGTCTCCTGTGTAACCTCTAAAAACTTCTTGTATTGTTTTAAAAGAATTTATTCCAGATAGCATCAAAAGCATATTTATCCAACCTCCTAAACCTATATCTAATCCTCTTGAGACTTTTAGATTATTATGAATTTGGTTATCAGAAACAACCATTAAATTTTCTTTACTAAAGCCAGTAAAGTTACAGAATTTTTCTTTGCCATTTTGATTGCCAATAGCTATAGCAAAAACATCTAAATTGTTATCTTGATGATTATCGATAAAATTTTTCAAATTTATTGCATATTCAAAGCTATCAAAATCTCCCAATAAACCAAATAAAACAATTAATTTAAACCCCCCCCTACCTTTAAAGTTAAATTCTTCAACAAGATTATTTATATCATTTTGAAATTTATTAGTCATGATGCTTGAAATGTTTTTTTATGAATTATTCTCAAAAAAATTTTCTTACTTTAATTAGTATAAAATTTTACATGAAAAAGTTTTTAAAGAAATTAATTTAACGTTTTTAGATTTTATTATTTTAAGGTAAACATTTTGAAGTTATGACTGTAGGAATTTATTACGCAACTACAACTGGAAAAACTGAAGATGTGGCGGATCGTCTTCACAACTTTTTTTCTTCAGCGGAAGCACCTAAAGATGTATCTGATGTAGATGATCTTTCAGAATTTGAAGGCCTTGATGGAATTATCTGTGGGATACCTACTTGGAATACCGGAGCAGATGAAGAAAGATCAGGAACTGCATGGGATTCAATCCTAGAGGATATTGGTGAACTAAGTTTATCAGGGAAAAAGGTTGCAATTTTTGGTTTAGGAGATTCTTCTACCTATACAGAAAATTACTGTGATGCCATGGAAGAACTTCATAGCTACTTCACTAAAGCAGGCGCCGAAATGGTCGGTTACGTAGATAAATCTTCTTATACATTTGATGAGTCTAAAAGCGTAATTGGAGAAACCTTTTGTGGATTACCTCTTGATGAGGATAGTGAATCTGATTTAACTGATTCACGTCTTGAAGCATGGGCTTCTCAGCTAAAGGGAGAAATTCCCTCATTGGCATAAGCTATTGAATATATTACTTCCTAAATTTGTAACATTTGTTCTTTAACAATATGTTTTTTTTACATAAGTAATTAAATCTGTAAAGAACATGTAAAAACTCATACTGATTAACAATATGCTCAACATGCTGTTTATTTAAATCAAGTGTTACAAACTTACGGAAAATCTGATGTCACCTATGACTGGTACGCAGGGAATTCTGGTGTTGTTGGCCGTTCAGGTAAATTCATAGCTTCTCACGCTGCTCATGCAGGACTTATGATGTTCTGGGCAGGTGCTTTTGGATTATTTGAGTTGGCTCGTTACGACGCCAGTATTCCAATGGGGGCACAAAACTTAATTTGTTTACCTCACCTCGCAGGTCTTGGGATTGGTGGTATTGAAAATGGAGTTATTACTGAAACATATGGAATTGTTGTAATTAGTACATTGCATCTAATCTTTTCTGCTGTTTTGGGTGCTGGGGGATTATTACATTCCACTAAATTTGCTGGGGATCTTGCAGATTATCCTGAAACCAGTAAGCCAAGAAAATTCGACTTTGAATGGGATGATCCAGATAAATTAACTTTTATTCTTGGCCATCATTTAATCTTTTTAGGTATAGGAGCTATTTGGTTCGTAGAATGGGCTAAATGGCATGGTATTTATGACCCAGCTCTTGGAGCAGTAAGACAAGTTGAATATGATTTGAATTTGTCACATATATGGAATCATCAATTTGATTTTCTAAAAATAGATAGTCTAGAAGATGTTTTGGGAGGTCATGCATTTCTAGCCTTTTTAGAAATTATTGGTGGAATTTTCCACATTTTTACTAAGCAAGTTGGAGAATATACAGAATTCAAAGGTAAAGGTTTACTAGGTGCTGAGGCTATTTTGTCTTACTCAGTAGTAGGCGTTTCCTATATGGCTTTTGTAGCGGCATTCTGGTGTGCTTCAAACACAACAATATACCCAGTTGATCTTTATGGGGAACCTTTAAAACTTCAATTTGAGTTCGCTCCTTATTTTATTGACACAGTTGATTTAGGTTCTAGTCTAAATAGCTCAAGAGCCTGGCTTGCAAATTCTCATTTCTATTTGGGATTCTTTTTCTTACAAGGTCATTTATGGCATGCTCTAAGAGCAATGGGATTTGACTTTAAGAAAATTGGTCAAGCATTTGACAATATGGAAAACGCAAAAATTACTCAAAAATAGTTTAATTTATCAAAAAACCTCTCCTTATAATAGAGAGGTTTTTTTGTAGAATTATTTTTATGAGTTTAAAAATTAATGGAGAATCTAAAAGAAATTAATTGTAAGGAGATTTTTAGAGAGGCTTATGAAAATAGGTATACCTGGAAGAATGAATTTAATGGTTATAAAGGTAAATGTATTTTTTCAAAAAATAGTAGTATTAATGAGGGTGAGTTTGTATTAGGTAAAGATTTTAAACCACATATTCAAAAAATAGATGATGAAAAAATTGTAAAAAGTATTGCCTCTCAATTATTTGAAGTATGTATACATCGGGTAAAGAGAAAATTTCAATCTGTGCATTCAGAGAATAATTTTAATTTAGTAAAAAGTTCTGAAAGCGGTATTGAAATGAGTGTAACTGGCAAGAACGAAGGTGATAAATATAGAGTTAAAAATAATTATATTAATATGGTCTATAGAAAAATTCATGGAACTATAATTGAAATTTTTGTTGATGAATTCATTGATACAGAAAGTGGCTTTCTAAGTAAAAGATATACAAGTCAACAAATTGATCCAAACACTCTCAAACCAAATTCTTTGAATTTGGAATATAAAGATGAATTTATAAATATAGATAATGAGGATTATTGGATTTTAAATTCAAGAACAATAAAATACTTAAACCAAAATCAAGAAGAAGAAATACAAAAATTTGTTTTCGAGGATATATGTTTATTGAACTAATTTTTTATTCAACCAATCTGAAACCTTTATCAAGTAGTTTTTGATATAGGATTCTTGCTCTGAAAGCTAAAATTTGTTCTTCATTTTCATTACTAATTACATGAAAATAATTATTATCAAGCTTGTTTTTGCTAAAGCATACATTTGCTTCGCCTAATCTTAAAGTCCAGTTCTCTTCTTTGGCTAAATGTTGATTAGGTCCAAGATCCCAAGGACATTTTTCAGGATATTTTTCTCTTTTAGAACCCATTATTATAAATTTTAACTATCCAATAGTAGTAAAAATTTAAAAGTATGGCTATGGATTATATTTATTAGATTTTATGGCTTGTTCCTCAATGTAATAAGAGAATTATTTATTTTTAGTCGCAATTAAACAATAAAATGGGTCTTTATTTAAAAAATTAAAGATGTTAAGAGCTGGTTCATTAAACTTTTTAATAATTCTTGGCTCATTAAATCCATTTGATATTAATACTTTTCTAACATATTTGACTCTCTCTTCTTCAGTAGATGAAGTCCATATGTAAGGAGCTTTATGCCAAAATGCTCTATTTGAAAAAGCAATTATAATTTTGCCTTGATCACTCAAAATTCTCAAGATTTCTTTGGTTAAATTTTCTGGATATTGTAAATATTGCCATGCTGCCACCATCAAGCAATAATCCACACTTTCATTATCAAGAGGAATTTCTTGATTTAAATTGAAATTTTGTATCCAATAAGAATCAAAAATCTTGTTTTTTTCAAGTTCTTGTTTGTTTAATCCATGCCCAATAACTTTTTTATATTTTTTCCCTTTAGGCAAATAACTATCCCAACTGGACATTAAATCAAGTACTGTTGAAAAATCTGCGATTTCATTTTCATAAACACCTGATAGATATTGTCTAAAGTTTGAATCTAGATGATAGACAAATTTTGGATCAGAATAAAATTCTTCATCATTACTCTCATCAAGCTTTTTTCTCTGGTAATTATTTAAAACTTCCAAAACAATAAGTAAATGTATATTGAATTTAATAAATAAGAATACATGTTGTGTTTTAAAAATCTATTTTCTATATAAATTAATTAAAAATATTAAAAAAACTAGACATCTATTCAGAAAAAGTTAAATTATTAATTAATAATTTAATTAAAGATGATTAAATTTAAAAGGAGCAAAAAAGGTAGATCCAGAAATGCTCTTTTCAATCCCTATAAAAACGGAATAAGTTCATACGATATGGCATATCTATCATCAAAAAGAGTGGTAAAGAATAAAACTATTTATTCACAAAGTGATTCCCAAAAAGATTATATGGCTGCATAAAAATGCCTTATATTAATATTTTAACATCATCAAAAATAGGGGATAAGAAAAAATTACTTGAAGAAATTTCAACATTAGTTTCATCTTTAACTAACAAATCAAAAAGATTTGTCATGGCAAAATTAGATGATAATTGCGAAATGTATTTTAATGATCAAGCCCCTTGTTGCTTTCTAGAAATCAAGTCAATAGGTTCTTTAAGTCCTTCAGATATGGCAAAGCCAATTTCCGATTTTGTATATGAGAGAATGGGAATACCAATAGATAAGATTTATATTTCTTTCGAGGATGTCTCTGCTTCAATGTGGGCATGGAATGGTAGAACATTTGGATAACAATTTATTTTGTTCAGGAATTCACTAAATGGAAATAAATAACTTATTTGATTTAAACAGCCTCAGATCAGCTCCTCAATTAAGTAAAGTACAAATCAAACAATTACTAGAAGAGCTTGAAGCCAAAATTATAGATGCTGATTGGATAACAATAGGAATAATGGCACCTTCTGATGTTGATGCTATTGGGGCATTAAAATCAATTTCCAAAAAATATTCCTCTGTTAAATTCAAGGATCTAGAATCCCTTAATGCTAATGGAAGTGTTTTTTTAAAAGGTAATCAAAAAACTGGGAATGTTTTTATTAGATCTGAAAATGGTCTTGGAGAAGGAATCTTGTTAACTTGTCAGTATGACCATGAATCTAAAGAGGCCAGTACTTTTGGGCCATTGCCATTAGATTTCTTTAACTAATTAATATTTAATTTACTTTTAAATCTAAAATATTTAAGGCAATAAATTTTTTAACTAGAGAACCATTTCAGAAATTAGAGTTGTTAATTACTTTTGTGATTATTAGTTTGAAAATTTCTTATTTTTACATTTGAAAATATGTCTTTTCTGAGAGCAATTAATATTTTAATAATTTATTTTTGTTCTTCTTCGTGTGAAGCTTTGTTAGTATTGCTTATGGAATTGATTTAAATCTCTCAACTTTTTAATTAGATGTTTTTTCAGGACATAATTCAAAACTTAAACAAATTTTGGTCCGAGGAAGGATGTTTAATAATGCAACCTTATGATACTGAAAAGGGTGCTGGAACAATGAATCCGCATACTTTTTTAAGGGCAATTGGACCAGAGCCTTGGAGTGTCGCATATTCAGAGCCATGTAGAAGACCCACAGATGGACGTTTTGGAGATAATCCAAATAGGGCCCAGCACTACTTTCAATATCAAGTAATAATTAAACCTTCCCCAGAGGGGATTCAAGAAAAATATTTAACATCTTTAGAATCTCTAGGAATTAATCCTAGAAATCACGACATAAGATTTGTGGAAGATAATTGGGAGTCACCAACTCTTGGAGCTTGGGGAGTAGGTTGGGAAGTTTGGTTGGACGGTATGGAAGTTACTCAATTTACTTATTTCCAACAATGCGGGGGATTAGATTGTAATCCAATCCCAATTGAAATTACTTATGGATTAGAGAGGATTGCAACGTTTTTGCAGGATAAGGAAAGTATCTGGGACTTAAATTGGAACAAAAATTTGAAATATAGTGATATTTGGCTTCAATTTGAAAAAAGTCAATGCTCATATAATTTTAATGAATCTAATCCTGATAATCTTAGGAAATTATTTGAAATTTATCAGGATGAGGCAAATAATTTAATCGAAAAGAAATTAACTTACCCTGCCCTTGATTTTGTTCTAAAATGTAGTCATACATTTAATTTGCTTGATGCAAGAGGAGTAATTTCAGTTACAGATCGTGCTCAATATATTGAAAAGATTAGAAAATTAGCCAGAGAAGTTGCATCATCTTGGATTGAAGAAAGAGAACTATTGATGTATCCATTAAATAAAAGATAATTAACCTTTAAATCTTTATGTCCTGTATAAAAAGATACTTCAAAAGGCAACTAATTATTCTTTTGTTTTTTGTTACACCAGATACAGTATAGTTACCCATTCTTGTGGGTAATTTTAGTGTGAGGCACAATGAAACTCTTCCAACAATTGTTGGTTGCTAGTACTGCAGTTGGTTTAATTTCCCCTATTGCAGCACAAGCTTCCGATACAATCAATCTTGAGGGCATGAGTAGCTACGGTCGTAGCGAATCTAAATCCAAAAGAATTGATAACAAATCATTCGTTAACGAAGTTAATGAAAATTTAGCGACACTTAAAGGACGTGTAGATGGTCTAGAAGCTAGACAAAACAATTTTGAGGCTGGTAGTTTCTCTGAAACTACAACTTTAGACGGTAAGGCTGTATTTACACTTGGTGGTGTTGACTATGACTTAGCATCTGAAACAGCTTCTGAAGCTATTCAGGCCATGTATACATACACCATGAACCTAAATACAAGTTTTACTGGTGATGATAATCTTTACGTAAGAATCAAGACAGGTAATCATGCTGACTGGTCTAAAACTAAAACTTATGGTACCTACTTAAGTTCAGCTAACAAGAATGGTGATACTTTAAAAGTTGACAAAATTTGGTATGAATTCCCTCTCGGTGAGAGAAACACAGTTTGGGTAGGTCCAAAAATTGAAAACTATTATATGCATGGAACTACACCTTCCATCTATAAGCCAGTAACAAAGCAATTTACTCTTGGCGGTAATGGAGAAGCATATGGTGCAAGTACAGATACAGGTGCTGGTTGGGCTTACAAAGCAGACAATGGATTTGCAGTTAGTTCAAACATAGGTACTAAATCAAATACATCTTGTTACGAAACTCTTGATCCTTGTGGTACTGATAAGACTAAATCTTACGTAAATTCAGGTCTCCTTACTGACGAAACAAAGACAAGTTGGGCTACCCAAGTTGGTTATACAAAGGATAGATATTCTGTATCAGCTCTTCTAAACGTTAAAACAAATGGTTGGAGTGATACTTATTATCACACAAGTGGCCATGGTGGAACTGCTAAGTCAGGTAAAACTCTTGGTAACTTCACTTCAGTTGGTTTAAGAGGCTGGTGGAGACCAGAAGAAACAGGTACTGCTACTCCAGCAATTTCTGTTGGTTATGACACTACTAGTTATGAAAATGCTACAAATGCTACATCAAACTCTGATGCATATTTTGTTGGTTTAAATTGGAATGATATTTTCCAGGCAGATGACAAAATTGGTATTGCATTTGGACAGCCTACTAAAAATGAAGATAACGATACCGATCCATTCGCGTACGAAGTTTACTATTCATTCAGACCTAATGATTCAATAGAAATCACACCTGCTATATTTGGTGGATCTGATAGAAACGGTACAACTGGTCAAGACTTCACTGGTGCACTAATTGAAACTACATTTAAGTTTTAATTTTACCGATTAAAAAACGCCTTAATAAGCGTTTTTTTTTCTAATTAAATAAATAAAAAAAGCCTTAACCGGCTTTTTTTTATTTTAAATTTAAGAATTGGTTTTATTTAATTTAAAAATATTACCAGCAGTTCTCCCCTTCTCCAATAGGAATACAAGCACTTGATTTTGCTGCTTCGTCAGCTATTTTTTTTGCATCTGCATCTAGTTTGAAATCTGCGTCTAAAGGCATATCAGTATTCCATTCTTTTAATCCTCCTAAATCATTTTCACCTGATTTAACTGGGTTAGTATCTGCAGTTGAAATAGCTAGTGCGCTTGTTGCTGCAATAAAAATTGCAATTGAACTTTTTTTTGGCATTAGATAATTTGCTTTTTTAATATGTTAACCATTTTCAAATTATTATTCTTTTTGTTGTATAAAATGATCTATATTTAATCACCCATAACTCTTAATAGATTTGAATATGATTTGAAAATAAGATCAAGCTCGTCAGATCTGCCATGCTTTGCAAGTAGACTCCTCGCACCTGCATCTAAATCAAATAAATATTCTCTCTCCTCAATACTTTTTACATAACTTTCGATCCATCCAACGCATACTATTCTTTCTCCATTGAGAACACTTTTAACGGAATGCAGATTTGTGCTTGGATAAATTATAATTTCACCTCTATTAAGTTTAAATTTGCTTTCTGAAGTCATATTCTCAATCAATAGTTCACCACCTTCATATTGTTTCTTTTCTGAAAGGAAAATTGTGAATGATAAATCAGCCCTTCCTGATGACATATAGGCATTATCTATATGACGACCATAGCTCATCCCTTTTAAGGATTTTGTGAACATGATTCCATGAATATGTTTTGGCAAAGTAAAACTTTTGATTAAATTATCATCTAAAATCTTTTTTTTAATTAGCAATGATAATTCTTTAGAGATATCTGATTTTCTATTTAGTTGCAAATTATTTTTTACTTTAGAAGCATGGCTTCCTGCAGTATTTTTACCGTCCTCCCAACCTTCAATTTCTTGACCTAATTTTTCTTTTATAAAATTTATTTCTTCAGCATTTAGTAACTGATGAGTTAAATAATTCATATGCAATATAAAAAATGATACATCTTTATGTATAGAAGATCGCTTTTAAAGCCCGAAGACTTTTGATGGGTATAAAGTAACCATAGATACTGATTTGAATAAGTGCAAAAACTAAAAAAAATTTTTTACTCAGCACTAACATTTACATTTTTATTAAATGTTAATTTACCATCTAATTCAACACAAAAAGAAGTAAAAGTTTATTCGGGTAGACACTACAACACTGATAGAGCTATATACAAAAAATTTGCAGAAGAAACAGGAATTAAAGTTAGGTTAATCGAAGCGGCAGGAATTTCTTTAATTGAAAGATTGAAAAGGGAGGGAAAGAATTCCCAAGCAGATTTAATATTGCTAGTTGATGCTGCAAGAATCACGAATGCTGCAAAAGCTGGATTACTTCAGAGTATTCAATCTTCATCCTTAGAAAAAGATGTACCAGATGGTTTAAAAGATAAGGATAAGCAATGGTATGCATTAACTAGAAGAGTAAGAGTTATGGTCGCTAATCCAAAAGTTGTAGATGTGAGTAAGATAAATGACTATACAGATCTAGCTGATCCATCCTTGAAAGGTAAAGTATGTTTAAGGAACAGAAAAAGTCCATATAATCAATCATTGGTAGCTAATCAAATTGTTAATAAAGGTCAAGAGGCAACAAAAACTTGGCTTAATGGGATGATATCTAATGTTTCTCAACCTTTCTTCCCAGGAGATATTTCAATAATCAGAGCAGTTTCTAAGAAAAAGTGCGGAATAGGAATAGTTAATCATTATTATGTAGCAAGGATGTTGGCAGGGATTAATGGAAGAAGAGATGCTTTATATGCAAAAAAAACAGTAGTACTTACACCAAGTCCTGCTCATGTAAATATTAGCGCTGGTGGCGTTGCTAAATATGCCTCTAATAAAGCCGAAGCTATTAAGCTTCTTGAATATTTAGCATCTCCAGGAGGTAGTAAAGGATTAGCTGATCCTACTTTTGAACATCCATTAAAAGAGGTTAATCAAAACCCTATTGTCAAAGATTTTGGAGAATTTACTCCTGACGAGGTTACAGTATACGATCTTGGGGTTAATAACTCTCTTGCAATAAAATTGATGAAAGATGCAGGTTGGAATTAATAATTAAGATAAATAAATAGACCTTATTTTTTTGATTCAATTTTGTAGATAATCAATAAAGCCTGGAGAGGTGGCTGAGTGGTCGAAAGCGAACGACTCGAAATCGTTTAATAGGTAACTATTCGTGGGTTCGAATCCCACCCTCTCCGGATATTCTAATTTTATGTTTTGTAGAAACTCCCAGAAATGATTATACGAAAATGTTTTTAAAAAAAATAAATCACCTTTTTTGACTTTAGTTAAGTTTTGGTTTTTGTCTGTTTGTGATATGTTTGTGATTTCTAAATGTAGTGTTTGTGATTTCCAATTTTAGTTTTTTATTCTCCAACAAAAGATGATTTTTTGAAAGCATTAAGTTATTATTAATTAAAAAATTTATTTTATATGTCTGAAATAGAAGATTCTTTAAAAAAAATACTCAAGTTTATCGATCCATATAAGAAGAACTTTTTATCTTGGTATGGAAGAAACAATAAAAATAAGTACATTACTAAAATTGGAGGAGGAATAATAATTATCTTTCTTGGTAATGCAGTTTTATTTGGAGGTGAAGCAAAGATAAAATTATCAAATGGTTCTACAGTAAAATTTAAAAAAGAAAATGTTTCTTGTAGGAAAGAATCATACCCTGATGGGAACCTGTGGTATTGCAGTGGAAGTGGAGTTATTAAAAATTTGGCAGGATATAAATATACTTATAATAAATCATCCTATGTTTGCGCTTCAGCACTGAATGGTAAAAAAAAGACTAGAGAAATTGGCATGGGAGAACCTGTTTGTATCGCGGCAGAGAAATTCAACAAGTTATAATTTCTGAAAATTTTTTCAAACAAAAAAATAAATTATATTGTTTGACTTTAGTTAAGTATTTTTGTGTTGTGTGTTTGTGATATGTTTGTGATATTTAAATTTTTTTATTAAAAACCTGTTCAGACCTGTTCAGGACTGTTCATATTAAAATCACTCTATGAACACCCTCTCCGGTTTAATAGGATAACTAGTACTCTTGATTTCTTGAGTTCTAGTTCAAATTGCAATGATAGAGAAGAGTTCTAGAAAATATCAGTTTAAATAGTGTTGGTTTTTATTTTTATAAGTTTTGTTGGATGTGGTGGGGGATATCTTTAATGTTTTGGTGGATATTTGATTGACGAAATATGGTGTTGGTGGATTCCTTGAGATCTCTTGTTAATAATGAGTGATTCTGATTATTTTATAGGGAATTACGTATCATCTTCATTTGATTTTTTTTCAAAATCTTTGAATAATGATTGCATTTGACCTGCATTCTCTACAGGATCATATTTATTTAAACCTCTTATTTTTCTCCATCTTGAGTACATATATCCAAGATAGATTCCTTGCATAAAGTTTTTTGCTCCATGCTCTAGAAGATTTTTTGAAAATTTATCATTAAATTTTCCACTTTCTAATAATTCTTTCTGCCAGTTAAATTTTTCTTTCATTGCTGTTGCTGTTCCTCCTGAATTTTCTTCAGTCTTTCGTATTCAACATGCAGAACACCTAGACGCCATGCATCTTTTAATCCTTTTACAACTCCCATTAAGAGTTTCGCATCTGAGGGGGAATGTGACTTCATATTTAAGAAATCTTTCTGCCAAGATTTGTCATCCCATTTAGTGCTCATACTTTCCCTACATACTTTTTGAACGCATCCAAAAAGATTTTAATCATTATCTTTTGAATAAGAAATTTTATGATTTACTTTGTAAGATTAATCCTTTAGCAAAAAACACGAATAAAATTCAAAAAAAATAAGAGGGCAAACAAACCCCCTCTTCTAGTCTTAGTCACCTCTCTGTCCACAAATTAGATTAAGTGCTTTTGAATAGTGAATTATTTCTACTACTACTGAATGGGAATAGAAAGTTGAGACATCCACAAAGCACTAATACTCGAGTATTAATACTCTATTAATTTCAAATGAATAGGAGGATAATTAATTAGTAGAGATATAGGAGGTTTTATGAGACTAACTACTCCATTCACTGCCCTTAGAAATGCAACTTCAGATATTTGGAGAATGCATGATTTTAATTATCAACTACCTAAAGATCAAAGACAAGATTATTGGGAAAAAGAATGCATAGACCACCCAACAAGTTCTCATTGCAAAGTTTACTAAAGGTAATATAAATTAAGATATCAATGAAGACCCTGACAAGGGTCTTTTCTTCTATTTAAGAAGATGTTTTTTTATTTAAAACTAAAAAATGCCTTTTAATAATTCAATCTTTAAATATGATTGGCAGTTTCTTGTGACTGGATTTTTTTTAATCTCAGTTTTTATTTTTACAGATTTAATTGGTGTTATTGATAAAGAATATTTTTACTTTGTACCAAGATTAATTAGTGATCAACCCCATAGGATTTTCACATCAATTCTAATCCATGCAGATTTAAATCATTTATTAAGTAATCTTGGTGGAATAATCATCACTAGATATTTCTTGATGAGACTCGGAATTAAAAGCAGATTTTTTTATTTAAAATTTATTTTAATTTGTTCTTTTTTAAATTTTTTTATTATCTGGTTTTACGAAAAGATTTTATCTTATTTTAATATATATCCAAATTATGCCGCTTTAGGATTTAGTGGAATAATTTATGCTTTTTTTGGATTCCTACTATTAACTTCTTTTTATGGAAAGAGTTATTTTTTAGGTAAAGAAATAGGTTTTAAATCCAATTATGAAGTTCAAAAAATGTCAAAGACAATATGCCTTATAGGGTTGATTTTTTCTTTCTTGCCAGGGGTAAGTTTATTAGGTCATTTAAGTGGATTTATTACAGGATGTTTTTTATTCTTAATCTAATTAATATAGTTATTTTCCCAGATATCTAACTTTTTTCTTTAACTAATTTACTTTTGAATAAATCAATTTTGATATCAAAAGTAACTACTATTCCAATACTTATAAGCAGTAATCCAATCGCAATCTGAGGAGAAGGTAATACCATATAAGAATTATTTTCAACCACCCTACCTAAGTTCTCCAATTAAAGATGAAAGGTTTAGTCATATTAATTCTAAATAAAGCATCACCTTGAAAAATGGCAAAAGTAGAAAATGATATTGATATATTACGCAGTAGGAAATGCAAATACTCAAAGACAAGAAAACGAAATTGCATTAATTATGAAAAAAGTAATTCTGCAGGATGGAAGTTGATGTCAACAAGTACCGCAATAGTAGATACTAAAAACCAGTTTTCAAATCTTTATCTATTTTTGGAAAACAATTAGTAATTAATAGTGTAGATATTTGATACCTTCTGCCATTAAATTATATTTATCAGAAACTGCTCACAAACTAATTTTTGATAACTAAACACCCTTCTGTCTAAATTAGGGTGTTTTTAATGACAAATATACTGCAATAGACAACTTGTAGATGTGACAGTTTAGTAATATCCCATTCGCCCTTCCACGAAAAAGAAAAAAATGTCATATTTTAAAAGTGTGTGAAGGAGTGGTTTTACTAAAACAGTGGAAACAAGGAAACACTTGATTTGGTAACACCAAGAAAGACCTCTAGAAATAGAGGTCTTTTTTTATGCAAACTCACTACTTTTATTGATTTTCCTATTTCTTTCCAAGTGTTATTTTCTATACCGAATTTAGTGACGGGGAATGAATTAAAAGTTAAAGTTTTAATTATATATAGTTCTATATCTTCCTTGATGGTATGCAACTAGGATTTAACCCTCTCATTTTATTAATTAAAATATTTCTATTTCAGAGATAGAAAACTTATTCAAGATTTGCAAGATATATTTTATTAAAGAAAAACAAAAAAGATGCTACCTTAACATATATATTTTAATGAGCGTTAACTTAAAAAGGGGATCTTTTTGAATTACTTATTTTTGATAATTATTTGGAATATTTGATCTTATTTGTTAAAAAAATATGAATTTTAAGTCAGTAATTTTTAAAGTATTTTTTACCTATTTATTGGTTTATTTTTTGGCTTTAATATCTAAATATACCTATGATATTGAATCAATAGTAAATAATATTCAATACAAATATTTGATAGCTTTGAATATAATTTCTATATTTTTAGGTCTTCCTTTTTCGATTATTTTTGACTTTATATTAGTAAAACTTTTTGGGTTATATTATGTTTTATTTTTTTCTCCTGCTTTAACCATTTTAAGTGTAATTCAGGTTCTTATTTTGAGAAAAATTAAATTCAGATTTTCTGGAAATATATTGTTTCTGAAAAAACCAAAGAAAAATTATTTTTATAAATTTTTTGAAAATGTCACCTTTAGATCCTTTTATATCTTAATCATAAGATCTTTCCCAATAATACCTCACGTCTTAGGAAGCTATATTATTGCCTCCTCAAAAATCAAAAAAAAAGTTATCCTAATCAACACATTTTTAGGTTCATTTTTATATTATATTTTTCTTTATTTAATCATCGGGAATGCTTAGTGGAATCTTTCTTTAGGTATTATTGAATTTATGAAATTTTCAACTACATTTTATTCCAACTTATATGTAGATAAGTTTAGACCAAAATATAGAACTATTTACAATATTAGTTGTATACCCTGGTGAATTATTATCTTGGGAAATTTAAGATTGATAATTATAGTTTTTTTTTTGTATAATTGGATGTTAGAAGGTAAGTTTTAGAATTTGTTAATATGAGGATAGTTTTTTATATATTTTTAATTAGTCAATTATTGAATTTTGTGGGAGTCTTTGCAGGTAAAGCAAAAGAAGATTCTTCTAAATTAAATTCGATTAATTGGAAAAAGGTAGATGAAAATAAATCTAAACCATTGCAAAAGATTATCTGGAAATCCTACAAAAATGATGAATTTTATTTTGGAAATAAAAATAAACAAGGTTTAATAAAAAATAGTACGAATTCATCAAACGAAGAAAAAATATATGAATCCTCAAAAATATCAGTTCCTCAGATAACGGAACTCGAACCTTTTTTGCCACTCAATAATTTCCTTGACTATGGTAATTTTCAAACCTCTATAAGGTGGAAATCATCTTTTGATGGAGGTGCCTCGGATGGTATTGGGCAGCAAAATCCCTCATTCGTTTTTGATTACGGAATTTCAGATTCTTCCCTTCTTTCTCTTTATATAACGGGAGCTGATGATGATCTATATAACTTAGTAGACGGTCAGAAAATTAACTATTATTGGCAAAATTATGGACTTTCATTTAAGAAAAAATTAATAGATGAGGAAGATTTTGAATTTGGATTGTCATTAGTATCTACTCTTGAATATTGGAGACATGCTAGTGGATCTGAAACCTCAAAAAGTATATTTAATCAAAGTGATAGTTCACTTGGTAAAGACAAATTTGAAGATCTAGTTGGAGCTTTATCTTTCCCAATATCAAAAAATTTAAATGAAAACTTTACTGCTTTAATTGTCCCCGGCATCACATTTTTGCCTGAGAAATTAGGTTCCAAAGGAATTGGAAAAAATGCGTATGGTAATAATTTCTATATTGGAAGTGGCATTATCTTTAATGCGGCTGAAGATCTTAATCTTCTTTTCTCATATACGACTCCTTTAGGTCCAGGTAATAATTATTTTGATAGTGATTTAAACTACTCTAGAAAGAGTATATATAGTTTTGGTTTGGGATGGGATATTAATTCTAAGATTGGAATTGAAGGAAAAATAACAAACTCATACGGAGCTTCTCCCTCTACTGGATTGCTTACTATTCCCTCAGATAACCTTCCACTTTACTCTGCCAATATTACTTATAAACCCCACGGCGAGGATACATATCTTAATCCTCTAAATGAGAGAGATAGATTTATTAGTAATAGTGGGATTACTGTAAATAATGCCTTGATACCAAGAGCTGGAACTTCACAAATACTTTTTAACTATGATAGTAGAGGTAATTTATTTGGCTCTTATGGTTATTCTTTATCAAATATATTCCAATTAGAGCTTCTAAATATTGGTAGTTTTAATGATTTAAACTTTAGCGGAAGTAAAAATTCAAATTTATATTCGACCTACTTAGGTGAAAATAATATTAATTTTAGGTTAGGCGGTAAGCTTCTAATATTGAGTCCTCAAAAAGATGACCTTTATTGGCTTGCATTAAGAGCATCAGTAGGAAGAAATGATGATACTAATCAAGGGTATTTATTCACAGAATTTATGAATACTTTTAGATTAAACAATTGGTTGGCCTTTAATATTACTCCCAAATACTTTTTTAGTGGGGTGGACAGTTTTGGTGGGATCGGCTTCTCAAGTTATATAAATTTATCAGATAATTTGATGCTTATCCCAGAAATAAATACTTCAATTAAAAAAGATTCGGATTTAAACTCTACTCTTGCATTGAGATATTCTTTCTCACCTGAAAAGTCATTAGATTTGTATTATTCTAATGCCGCAGGAGTTCAAGACCTTGGACAACTTTTGAAAGATAATCAATATAGATTTGGAATTAAGTTTAATTTTTTATATTAATAAAAAAAGAAAGTTTATATTTCCCAAAATGGGTCTGTAGTTAATGAAACTTTAAATAAGCATTTTTTATTGCTTTTAATATCACTTATACATGCTCTTACTGTTGCACCATTCACATCTATTTCGCAGGCTCCACAGCTTCCTGTAAGACAGCCAGTTGGAATTTCAAAACCAGCCTTTTCTGCAGAAGAGAACCAATCATCTCCCTCTGAAACAAATGTTTCATTATTATTTGGCCAAATAATTTTTATTTTTTTTTGTTTCAACTTAAAAATGATGTGAGATTTAAATGTTTATTGAATTCATCCGCAAGATTATCAATAATAGATTCTCTCTTCTTTTTATAAGATATTGATTTTTTATTTAATATTGGTAAATTTTTACTCTTCCTTATTAAATTAAGATATTGATCTCTCCAGCTATCATTTTCAAAGATTCCATGAATATAAGTTCCTGCAACAGTCCCACCCCTATTATTTTCTTTGTACCAACCTAGATCTAAGTCTTTAAAAATAGGGTTAATCTTTAATGAGCTTTGATTATTATCAAATTCAGTTTGCCCATTATGAATTTCAAATCCATTGATTTTTGATTGGCATGGCCATACCGATTCAGAGTTGATTCGTCGTGTTAATTTTTTCTCAAAGAAAGTTGTTTTTAATGGTAGTAATCCAATGCCTTTAATCGTTTGTTCAGACTGACTTTTGGAACCCTCTTTAAAAAAAGGATCATAAAGAGTTGTTCCTAACATTTGTAAACCTCCACAAATTCCAATAATATTTCCCTTATTATTGGAATATTCCCTAATATCCTTAGACAAACCAGACTTTTCAAGAAATATTTGATCTTTAATAGTTTGTTTACTACCGGGCAGAATAATAAAGTCATACTTACTCAAGTTTTGCGATTCTACAATCCATTCAATTAATATTGATTCTTCATTTTCTAATGGATCAAAATCTGAAAAATTACTTATTGATGGTAATTTTATAATTCCGACTTTGATCTCATGATTTGTGGAACGTGATTTTTTTTCTAACAAGTCTAAAGAATCTTCTGGAGGAAATGAATCATTTAACCATGGAATGATTCCAATAACAGGGATTTGAGTTTTATTCTCTATCCATTTTTTACCTTCTTCAAATAATGAAAGATCTCCTCTAAATCTATTTATAATGATTCCCTTAATAAGTTTCTTTTCTTCAGGTTTCATTAATTCAAGGGTTCCGATTATTTGTGCAAATATGCCCCCTCTTTCAATATCAGTAACTAAAATACAATTTGCTTTTAAATACTTTGCAATTCTTAAATTAGTAAGGTCTCTATGAATTAAATTCATTTCTACTGGACTGCCAGCTCCTTCGATAATTAAACGGCAATTTGGATTTCTTTTGTAAATAGATTTTATACTTTTTTTAATTATTTCCCATCCTGGAATAAACCAATCTTTGTAGTAATATTTTGCGGTTGTGGTTCCTATGCTTTTGCCAAGGTGAATAACTTCGCTTATTGAGTTTCCTTGTGGTTTTAATAAAATGGGGTTCATTTCTGAGGAAGGATTAATACCACAAGCAAATGCTTGAAGTGCTTGTGAATATGCCATCTCTCCCCCTTCCCAATCAACCCAAGCGTTGTTACTCATATTTTGTCCTTTAAAGGGTATTGGCTCTTCTCCTGAATTTTTAAGAATCCTGCAAATTGCTGTTACCGTTAATGATTTTCCTGCCCCACTGGAAGTGCCTAGGACCATAATTGGTTTCTTTATTGCATATGATTTCGCTTCTAACTGCATTTGTGGTTTATATTAATTGTGAAATTTATTAATTTGTAAATTGAATTATAATTCGAAAAAAAATTTGTGTTAATTCTAGCCTCTGCTTCCCAATCTAGAAAGAAATTACTAGAAAATTGTCAAATTGAGTTCCTTCAAATTTCAAGTAATTTTGATGAGTCTTTAATCAAAGATGAGAATATACCTAATTTAGCTTTGGAATTATCTTTTCAAAAGGCTCATAGTTTATCTCAAAATATTCAAAAAACATTATTGCCAGAAGACTTTAATTATGGTTTATTGGAAATTCTTGGATGTGATTCAATCTTTGAATTTAAAGGGAAAGCTTTTGGAAAACCATCTAATAAAGAAGAGGCATTTATTAGATGGGAAAAAATGTCTGGAGAATTTGGTTTTTTACATACTGGTCATACTCTAATAATTGGAAATTTTGATGCTAATTATAATATGTTTAAAATCACTGAAACAATTAAAGAAACAGTAAGTTCAAGAGTTTATTTTTCTAAGTTAGAGGATTGGGAAATAAAGAGTTATGTAGACACCCGTGAACCTTTATACTGCGCTGGAGGCTTTGCTTTGGAGGGTATAGGAGGAAAATATATAGAAAAAATAGAAGGTTGTTTTAGTAATGTAATGGGATTAAGTTTGCCATGGCTAAGAAAAAATTTATATAAAGAAGTAAGTTGAGCAAAAAAAAAACCCTATCAAAGGATAGGGTTTTTTATATGAGTTAGAGATTAATCTAAATCAGGCATTTCTAAAGCGGGCTCACTCTTTCTGTCAATTCCTTTTTCGAAACCAGCAGCGGCTGCTCTGGCACGTCCAGCATGCCAAAGGTGACCAATAAATGTAAACCATCCTAGGAAGAATTGGGCTGCAGCTAACCATTGTCTTAGGTTAACAAAGTTAACAGCATTAGGCTCTGTAATGATTCCACCAACTGAGTTGATAGAAGCGTTAGGAGCATGAGTCATATATTCAGCAGCTCTTCTAACTTGCCAAGGCTGAATATCATTTTGAATTTTCTCAAGGCTCAATCCATTAGGTCCTCTAAGAGGCTCTAACCATGGTCCTCTGAAATCCCAAAATCTCATTGTTTCACCACCAAATATAATTTCACCTGTAGGAGATCTCATGAGATACTTACCTAAACCTGTTGGTCCCATTGTTGTACCTACGTTAGCTCCAATTCTTTGATCTCTCACAAGGAAAGTAAAGCTTTGGGCCTGTGAAGCTTCAGCATTTGTAGGACCGTAAAACTCTGATGGGTAAGCAGTATTGTTAAACCAGATGAATGTGGATGCAATAAAACTTGCTACACAAATTCCACCAAGAGCATAACTTAGTAGACCTTCACCGTTCCAAATGAATGCTCTTCTTGCCCATCCAAATGGTTTTGTAAAGACATGGAATAGACCTCCAAGTATTTCTATTACACCAACATAAACGTGGCCACCAACGATATCTTCAATTGAGTTAACACCGATTAGAGAACCAGCACCTCCCCATGGAGATCTAAATAGATAACCAAAAATTACCCTTGGATCCAAAGTTGGATTAATAAGTCGTACTTCTCCGCCACCAGGTGCCCAAGTATCATATGCTCCACCAATAAAACACCAGTTTACTGACCAAGCTAATGAACCTATACCTAGGACTATTAAATGATAACCAAGAATGTTGGTCATCTGATTTTTATCTCTCCAATCAGTTGAGAAGAAAGGAAAATCTTGCTCAAGCTTTTCTGGACCAGCTAAAGAGTGGTAAATTCCACCAAATCCAAGGACTGCAGAAGCTATTAAATGAACCACACCTACTTGGAAAAAAGGCATGATATCTGTAACTTCGCCACCAGGACCTATCCCATAGCCAAACATAGCAACATGCGGCATACAGATTAGGGCTTGCTCCCACATTGGTTTATCAAAAGTAAAATGATTAACCTCAAAGAGCATCATTGCACCTGCCCAGAAGACTATAAGTCCAGCGTGAGCGATGTGAGCTCCTAATAAACGTCCAGATAAATTGATTAGTCTAGCGTTGCCTACATACCAGGCATAACCAGTTTCTTCAATACTTTGGTTTGGAGCTCTTAATAAATTATTAAAGGGCGTTTCCACGTGGAAGAACCTCCTCAGGGAATACAAAATTTTCGTGTGGTTGATCCACAGAAGACATCCATGCTCGCATACCTTCGTTCAAAAGTATATTCTTTGTATAGAAAGTTTCAAATTCTGGATCTTCTGCTGCACGGATCTCTTGGCTTACAAAATCATAAGCTCTCAAGTTTAGTGCTAAGCCGACAATACCAATTGAAGATGTCCACATACCCATAACAGGTACAAAAAGCATCAAGAAGTGTAAGAAACGCTTGTTAGAGAAAGCAATACCAAAGATTTGACTCCAGAATCTATTCGCTGTAATCATTGAATAGGTTTCTTCTTCTTGTGTTGGGTCAAAAGCTCTAAATGTTGAACTTTGAACCTTGCCATCTGTATAGATACTTGTATCTTCATATAATGTGTTTTGTACTGTAGCCCCATGGATAGCGCAAAGTAGAGCACCTCCAAGAATCCCAGCTACTCCCATCATATGGAAAGGATTAAGAGTGATATTATGAAAACCTTGAATGAACAGAATATAACGGAAGATTGCTGCAACACCAAATGAAGGTGCGAAGAACCAACTATGCTGTCCTAAAGGATAAATAAGGAAAATACTTGTGAATACTGCAATTACTGCTGAGAAAGCTAAAGCGTTGTATGGTCTAATTCCAACAAGGCCAGCAATTTCAAACTGACGAAGCATAAAACCTATAAGGCCAAATACTCCATGTAATGCAACGAAGTTCCAAAGACCACCAAGTTGTAGCCATCTTACAAAACTACCTTGGGCTTCTGGACCCCATAATAAAAGAAGACTGTGACCCATGGCATCTCCAGGGGTACTTACAGCTGCTGTTAGGAAGTTGCAACCTTCTAGGTATGAGCTTGCAACTCCGTGTGTGTACCAAGAGGTAACAAATGTTGTTCCGACGAACCAACCTCCTATCGCAAGATATGCGCAAGGAAGTAGAAGTAGTCCGGACCAACCAATAAATACAAAGCGGTCGCGCTTCAACCAATCATCGAGGACATCAAACCATCCTCTTTGTGGGGCGCTACCAACTGCGATCGTCATGAGAATCGTTTTTAGCTTCGGGATACGGAGTGACTTTAACAAAGATTGAGAGTAATGTGGGGAAATATATGTATATCTGAAATGCGTTGTAAAGCTTTCCTGACTTTTTTATTAAAAATTAGGTAAGAATACTCCCTTAGTTTGTTAAATTATCTGAATTACGCTCTAAAAAAAGATAAAAATGAATTCAGAACTCACATCTTTCGATAAAATCGAACAAAAAATTGGCGGATCAAGAAAAATTTCGAATTACATCATCGGTGGAATGCTTACGATTGGCGGTATTGGTTTCCTTTTGGCCTCAATATCTAGCTACATAGGAAGGGATTTATTACCCTTAGGAAACCCTTCAACTTTATTGTTTATACCTCAAGGAATAATAATGGGAGCTTATGGTTTGATAGCTAATCTATTAAATTTCTATTTATGGTATATGGTTTATATTAACTTTGGTTCAGGCATTAATTCTTTTGATAAATCATCAAAATCTGTAGAAATAAAAAGAAAAGGCTTATTTAAAGATATTGAAGTTAAATTCAATTTCGATGAAATTAAATCAGTTAAGTTGGATATTAGTGAGGGATTCAATCCTAGAAGAAGGATTGCTTTGGTACTCAAAGGGAGAAAAAAACCTCTTCCTCTTAGCGGAGCAGGTGAACTTAAACCACTTCTTCAGGTTGAAGAAGAAGGGGCTCGGCTAGCTAAATTTTTAAATGTTAATTTGGAGGGTTTAAAATAAAAAAAAATAATTTTTTAAAAGCAATATCTTTCATTCAGGTTTTATTTTTTGCGACAGCTTGTAGTTTTAAAAATGAGATTGATTCAAATTCTTTTTGTCAAAAACTTAAATTTAGTTGTACACAAAATAATAAAATAATTCACTTTAAAACTTCACAAGGTGACATTGAGGTTAAATTATTTGGTAAAGATAACCCAGTAACTGTATCTAACTTTCTAGAAAATATAGATAATAATATTTATAGAAATCAAAAATTTTATAAAATAATAAATTATCCCCAAATAAAGTTTATTCACGGTGGTATTAATCCAGGAAATCAATTTTATGCTGAAAGAAATCAAACCTTAAATAAGACCAGTCCTTCAATACCTTTAGAAATAAAATTTAAAGAAGAAATCAAGCCAAGATATAACTATGAAATAAAAACTCCGTATGAATCTAAAAAATTAATTAATACTTTTGAGAATGGTTCACTCGCTATGGTTAAGAGCGGTAAGAATAAGTCTTCCTCTACTGAATTTTTTTTTGTAACTAATAAGATTCCAGAACTAGACGGAAGATATTCAATCTTTGGAAGAATTATAAAAGGAATAGATGTACTTGAAAGAATTAAGAAAGAAGACTATATCAAGGAAGTCCAGATATCTAATTAAATTTCTAGAGAATATTTGTTGACTTTTAACATTTCTGTATTAACTCCTGAAGAGCGTTTTAGAGCTACCTTGCCAGTTCTTGCTATTTCAAGAATGCCGTAAGGTTCTAGTAATTTCTCTAAAGCAACTAACTTCCCAGGATCTCCAACCACTTCTAGCGTTAAAGCAATATCTGAAACGTCAACAACTTTTGCACGGAAAATCTGAACTAAATCTAAGATGTTGCTTCGGGTATCTTCTTTAGAGGAAACTTTTAGTAACATTAATTCCCTCTCAACAGCTGCGAGATTAGTAAAATCAACAACTCCCAAAACATTAAATAACTTATTAAGTTGCTTCGTCATTTGTTGAAGAGTTTCATCATCACCTTCTACGACCATTGTTAACCTTGAAATCCCTTTGGATTCTGCAGGACCAACTGCGAGGCTATCTATATTGAATCCCCTTCTAGCAAAGAGGCCTGAGATTCTACTCAATGCTCCAGATTCGTCTTCTACAAGAACTGATAATGTATGTTTCATATTTTAATTTTAAAAGGTTTTTAAATCTTTAATCCATTCATAAGAGATTTTATTGAATACTGAAGGATCTTCATCATGTATGCAATGCCCTAAATTGGATACTATTTTTAATTTTACCCATCTATGTAAATTTGCAATCTTTTTACCAAGAAACAAAGGTATGAAATTATCTTTATCTCCCCAAATTAATAAAAAAGGAACTTTTTTTGAAGCGCTAAGTTTTGTTAAAAGGTAAGAGGCTTGTAATTTTTGATCTCTTGAAGACATTCCAATACACATTGCTCTTAATGATCTAGCTGAAGTTTTCCTTAGAACTGGCCTTGTTACTATTTCTATTAGTTCGCGATCAATATTATCTTTTTTGAAATATGCAGAATTAAGACCTAGTCTAATAACCCCTGATTTGGTTATTAAAAATAAAATAATCTCTAAAGGAAGCAATATAAAAAATATTGCTATGAATCTATCTATGAATTTTTTTAAAAATGGTTTAATTGTTATTTTCTTTTTGTTTTCCTGAAATTGATCTGGAAGAGGTGATGCAATAACTGTTGCAATTTGGTCTTCTAATGAAACAGCGCAGGTTAAAGCCACTAATGCTCCAAGGGAATTGCCAATAAGAATGACTTTGCCAGAATTCTTTGGTCTTATAACTTGTGCAATAAAGTCTTTAACTTGATTACCCCAAATCTCATTATTTAATCTTCCAATTTCTTTTATCCCAGGTTGATCCGAATCGCCAAATCCTATTAAATCCAAAGAATAGGAGGCACAATTCCTTCTTGCAAAATACTCTAAATTATTTCTCCAATGTTTTCGACTAGCACCAAATCCATGGAGGAAGATAATTGGAATTTCATTATCTTCGCCTATAACACTCCAACAAATCTTAAACCCATTCCAATTCCAGTAATAAGGTTTGTTAATATTTTCTTCTTTAAAATTGGTATTCATATTATTCAAAATTTTCAAGTTATTTGCATTATCTACTTTTTTAACAAATAAATGTATATTGAATGTAAATTATAGTAATCATTAAATTTTACTATGGCTAAAGAAATTTTTAGTATTGCGGCAGTTTTTTGGATACTGATACCAATAGGATTGATTGGTGGTGCATTATTATTAAAGTTTCAGGGAGATTAATTCTCACGAATACATAACAAAGTGAGTTATTGTCTACAAGTTAAGTAAATCTTAAATATGAAGATTCTTTTAGTAGGAGCAACAGGAACTCTTGGAAGGCAAATAGCAAAGCAAGCTATAGAAGATGGAAATGAAGTGAGATGCCTTGTTAGAAACCCAAAAAAAGCTTCTTTTCTACAAGAGTGGGGATGTGAATTAACACAAGGTAATTTATTAAATTCTTCCGATATTGAGTATGCATTGCAAGATATCGAAGTAGTTATTGATGCAGCAACTAGTAGACCTGATGATCCTAAAAGTATTTATGAAATAGATTGGGATGGAAAACTTAACTTATTCAATGCTTGTGAATCTTTAAATGTAAAAAGGGTAATATTCCTCTCAATACTACTAACTGAGAAATTTAGGAATGTTCCATTAATGGATATTAAGTTTTGTACAGAAAAACTTCTTGAAAAATCGGATCTAGAATATACAATCTTCAAATGTGCAGCTTTTATGCAAGGAGTTATAGGTCAATTTGCTATCCCAATATTAGATAGTCAAGCAGTATGGATTAGTGGGACTCCAACAAAAATTGCTTATATGAATACACAAGATATGGCAAAAGTTATTGTTGCGTCAGTAAATAATCCAAAAACGTATAGAACTTCATTGCCATTAGTGGGCCCCTCCTCTTGGAACTCTGATGAAGTGATCTCATTGTGTGAGAAATTTAGTGAAAAAAAAGCAAAGGTATTTAGGGTTTCACCTTTTCTTATCACCATCACGCAAAAAGTTGTATCTTTTTTCGAGGATTCTTTGAATGTTGCTGAAAGATTGGCATTTGCTGAAGTAACCAGTAGTGGAGAATCATTAGATGCTGATATGAGTAAAACCTACGAAATATTGGATCTTAAAAAAGAAGATATGACATCACTAGAGATTTATATCAAGGATTACTACCAACAAATACTTAAAAGATTAAGAGAAATGGAAGCAGATCTAAATATTGAGGAAAAAAAGAGATTACCCTTTTAATATTGCACTCGTAGAATTATGTAGTATACTTGTACTATAAATTTAATTTATTATGTCTGTTTCTAAATCTAAAAATCTTGAACGAAAACTAGATAATTTTGCAAAAGAAGCAAAAAATGAATTGAATAATGTCTGCGGTTCTTCGTTATGGGAAACCCTTGGCTTTGTGTTTTTTGATCAATTAAAAGATTCTGAGAAAATTGCGAAAGCTAATTTTTACTATGGACAACTTCAAATAATTAATGAAATAAAATTTTCAATTTAATTTAAATTCCTTTTTTTAATTGAGTAATTTTTATTGAATCAATTTTGGCCAAACTTTTTCTGATAAAATAAATTAAGAAAATAATTATTTAATGATTGAAACTTCAGGTGTAATAGAAAAGGAACAGGGAAATGGTTTTTATTTGGTTACTTTAGAGCAACCTGAAGGTCATCAGTGTTTGTGCAGAGCTGCAGGTAAATTAACTAAATTTAGAATTAAATTATTAGCTGGAGACAAAGTTTTAGTTGAGATAAGTCCTTATGATCTCTCAAGAGGGAGGATAACTTATCGAGAAAGGAATGCAGGAGGTGGTGCAAGACCTACAACTAATAAAAATAATCCTAAGAGGAATAATAAGTAAAAATTTATTTTAGATAAGATTTTTTATCGCTTCTTTAAACTCACTTCTTTGTTTAACACCTTGCCATTGTTGTTTTAATAATTTTTCTTTAAAAAGTTGAACTGTTGGTGTTCCGTTAATACCAGCTTGTTTTGCGATATCTTGATCTTTATCAATATCTATTTCTACACCGAGCACAGCACCATCTAGTTCTTTGATTATTCTTTTTAACTGAGGTTTTAAAACATGACATGGCCCGCAGCTTGGGGAACTAAAAATAACTAAGATAGGTTTTTTACTCTCGTGATAAAGTTTTCTTAATGCATAACTACCTTTTTGCCATTCTGAATTTGAATCGAAGGTCGCTTGATTAACTTCCTCTTCATTAAAATCTGAGGAATTTAATGTTTTTTCTGGTTCAGGTGTTTCTCTGACTATAGTTTTTGCTAAGTTTTTTTCGGCTAGCCACCTTTCAGTAGCTAATGCTGCCATGCATCCTGTCCCTGCAGCGGTAACTCCTTGTCTCCACTCTGAATCAACAACGTCACCTGCTGCGAAAATGCCTTCAATAGATGTCTCTGGTCGTCCTGATTTGCAAGCAATATATCCTTTTTTATCTAAATCAATTTTGTTGCCTAAGAACTTTGTATTTGGTGTGTGCCCTATAGCGTAAAAAAGACCCTTTATATTGATTTCCCCTTTACCTTCTTGAGAGTGATTAGTTTCTATTTTCTCAAGCCATTCAGAACCATTAGCTTTCTCTACTTTTGTATTCCAGTGGATTTCTATCTTTGGATTAGCGTTTACTCTGTCAACCATTGCTGCGCTAGCCCTTAATTTTTCTGATCTAACAATCAAATGTACTTTGCTGCCATACTTTGTGAGATATGCTGCTTCTTCGCATGCAGAGTCCCCTCCTCCTATCACAGCTAATTCTTCGTCTCTGAATTGTGGGGTGGCTCCATCACAAATTGCACAAGCACTTATTCCCTTACTCCAGAATTTATCTTCATTTATCACGCCTAATCTATTTGCACTTGCTCCAGTAGCAATAATAATTGAGTTAGTTTTTATAGTCCCTTCTAAAGTTTTTAATTCAAAGGGATGTAAATCAGTATTAATTGAGACAACATCACTTTCGTATAAATTCGTACCCCACCTTTCTGCTTGAGCCTTCATTAGATCCATTAATTCAGGACCTAGTACTCCATCAGGGAAACCTGGATAATTTTCAACGAATGTTGTAGTCATTAATTGTCCACCAGGAATTCCACCAGAATTAAATCCTGTTACGAGTAAAGGTTGAAGATTTGCTCTTGCTGCATATATTGCAGCTGTATAACCTGCAGGGCCTGAACCTATAATTACAACATTTTCTACGTTTGAAATTGTTTCTTTATTTTCCATTTATTAACTAATTTCACTACTAATAATAATAAACAAACCCAAATAATGTAGGTCGGATTTCACGCGATCGATTTATTATTTAATCGTTTACTTTTTGGTCTAATAATTGTTTTAATTCTTTTGGTAAGTTTAAAACAGAATCTTTTAAATTTTCGTTCTTTTCTCCAATATGTAGTATCCACTCTCTAAATTCTTCTGCGATTGCATAACTGTCTTCATATCTTTCTAGAGTATCCATTGCAGAAATTCTGTTGGTAGCCCAACAGGTTGCGATATCGATCCTTTTTCTAATGAAATTTTCCATTGATACTTAAAAGTTGTTTATAGATAAACACATGAAGTAATGTATTTAATGTCTAATAAGTTACAACTTTGTACTTCAAAACAATAATTTAATCTTTAATTTATATTTGAGCTAATTTTTGGCAAGATTATAAAGAAAATATAAAGAAATAAGATTAAACTGCCTCGCTGTGATTGGCAAGTAACCTTTCAACTTCCTCAAAACCCTCTTTAGCTGAATTTATTGCAAGTTCCTCGCTAACTTTTTCTTCTGAAATTAATTTTGCGGATATTTTCTTTAAAAGAGTTTCTTTCTTTTCCCTTAGTGAACTAACAACTTCTTCTTCAATGATAGATTTTATTGCTTTGGAAATTATTTTTTTGTCATTTGCTTCCTCAAATGTACCCTGGACTAATTCCTGAATAAATAATCGATGCACCTCACTACTCCTTAGAAAGCTTTCTGTGGCATTGATAATTCCTTCAACAAGAGCTTCATCAGGTTCAGAATCATTTTCTGCTAGCTTAAATTCCCAATCTAAATGTCTTCTTTGCCAACCTGCCGAGTGGAGACTGGGCATAACTGTCTGTGAATAAGTATCAACTGACATTTCATAAATTCTCTCTGCTAATTTCTCACACCAGTCTTTACCATGCTTTTCTAGATTTTTCTGCATAGCTTGCCTTGGAACAGCATGACCACCATGATGGCTGTGACATACTCCGTCAGGGCATTCGATTGCTTTTATACTCATTGGATTATTTAGTACCTATATATTCTACATAGCTATTTTTTCTAGAAAAGAAAATATATTTTTAACAAAAATCTAAGACTTTTGACTTTCTTCAATTTATATTTAATATGTTAAAAAAATAAATAAATTGACAAAGATACTTATTCCTTCCGAAACAACCTCTGGTGAAAGGAGAGTTTCAGCTACTCCAGAAGCAGTAAAGAAATTAAAAAGTCTTGGATGTGATGTTTATATTGAAAGTTCAGCAGGGAAATTATCAGGATTTAGTGACTTATTATATGAAAAGTCCGGTGGCATAATAATCAGTGACTTAGATCAAAACATTTGGGGTGAAGCGGACATAGTATTTTGTGTTCAAACTCCATCTGAAGATAATTTAAATAAATTAAAGAAAGGTTCTGTTCTTCTTGGTCTTCTTAACCCATATGGTAATAAAGAGCTTCTTAGGATTATAAATAGTAATAAGATTTCAGCTTTATCATTAGAGTTGCTTCCGAGAATTAGTAGGGCTCAATCTTCTGATGTTCTCTCTTCGCAGGCCAATATAGCCGGATATAAAGCAGTTCTTTTAGCTGCAAGTGAATTAGATAGATATTTCCCCATGCTTATGACTGCAGCAGGCACAGTCCAACCTGCCAAAGTAGTTGTTCTAGGTGGAGGAGTTGCAGGATTGCAGGCAGTTGCTACAGCAAAAAGACTTGGCGCAATAGTTTTTGTATCAGATATAAGACCTGCTGTTAAAGAACAAGTAGAGTCCCTAGGCGCAAGATTTATAGAACTTCCTAAAGTTGACGAAAAACCAGGAGAGGCAGGAGGTTATGCAAAGGCCGTAACTCCTGAATTCCTTACAAAACAGAAGGCTACTTTAACTAAATATTTATCTGAAGCTGATGTTGCTATTTGTACGGCGCAAGTTCTAGGTAAAAAGGCTCCTGTTTTAATAGACTCTCCAATAATTGAAAAAATGAGGCCTGGTGCAGTAGTGATTGATTTGGCAGTTTCTCAAGGAGGTAACTGCGAAGGAACAAAATCAAATGAAACTATTATCAAAGATGGAGTAAAACTTATAGGAGCGGGAGAATTACCCTCATCAGTTCCTTATGATGCAAGTTCACTTTATGCTAAGAACTTAACATCTTTGATTACACCTTTTATAAAAGATGGTGTAATTAAACTAGATAAAGAGGATGAACTCATTTCTGGATGTTTATTAAGCGATGAAGGAGTTGTTCTTCAAAATAAAGTTTTTGAAAATTGAGGTTTTAAAATTATGTCTTTTATAAGTCTTCTTTGGGTTCTTTTACTTGGCAGTTTATTAGGCCTCGAGTTAATTGGAAAAGTTCCTCCTACTCTTCACACACCTCTAATGAGCGGAGCAAATGCAATTTCAGGAATAACAATGCTGGCAGCATTAACTTTAATTGTAAAAGCAGAAGGTAACGTACCACTTTTAATCATTGGTTCAGTTTCTCTTGGATTTGCTCTTTTTAACGTTGTAGGCGGTTTCTTTGTAACTGATCGAATGCTCGCGATGTTTAGTCGTAAACCATCAAATAAGAAGTAATTTTTAACATGAATCTACCTGTAATCATTAAATTCGTTATTGACCTTCTAGCAGTACTTTTACTGGCTTTGGGAATAAAAGGATTGTCAAAAGTTAAATCAGCAAGGGATGCCAATAGATTAGCTGCATTTGCAATGTCGCTATCAGTAGTAGGATTACTTTCTTATTATTTGGGTACTTCTGGAATTGCTATTCAGTCTTGGATTTGGATAATAATTGGATCAATCATAGGTAGTTTATTCGGAGCAATACTTGCAAAAAAAGTACCTATGACCTCAATGCCTGAGACAGTGGCATTGTTCAATGGTTGTGGAGGAATGTCATCACTTTTAGTGGCCTTGGGAGTAGCTATTTTTCCTATATCTGGTGGCCAAGAAAATTTTGATATTTTTAAGTCACTGATTAACGAAGTTTCAATATCTGTTTCTATATTTGTTGGTGCAATAACTTTTACAGGTTCAATTGTTGCAATGGCAAAGTTGCAGGGTTGGTTGTCAACTCCAGGATGGACTCAGAGCAAAGTTAGACATTTTGTAAATATTGTTTTTGCAGTTGCTTCCTTGATAGCCTTTTTTGATTTGATAAACGGCAATACAAGTTCTATTTGGCTTTTAGTTATAGTTTCTTCTTTATTAGGTATTGGAGTTACTTTGCCCATTGGTGGAGCCGATATGCCAGTAGTTATATCTTTATTAAATAGTTATTCAGGGATTGCAGCAGCGGCGGCAGGTTTCGTTGTAGATAGTCAGCTTTTAATAGTAGCAGGCGCAATGGTTGGAGCGGCAGGTCTAATACTTACTCAAGTAATGTGCAAGGGTATGAATAGATCATTGGTCTCAGTTCTTTTTGGAGGATCCTTATCGGCACAAAGTACAGCCTCTTCTGGTTCAGGAGAATATACAAATATAACTTCTTGCAGTGTTGAAGAATGTGCCTTGACTTTAGAAGCAGCAAACAAGGTAATAATTGTTCCTGGTTATGGTCTCGCGGTAGCTCAGGCTCAACATACTTTACGGGAAGTGACAAAAAAACTAGAACAAAATGGTATTGAAGTTGTTTATGCAATACATCCTGTAGCAGGGAGGATGCCTGGACATATGAATGTACTTTTAGCAGAAGCAGATGTTCCTTACGAACAACTTAAAGAGATGGACGTTGTAAATCCTGATTTTCCAGCAACGGATGTTGTTTTAGTTTTAGGAGCAAATGATGTGGTTAATCCTCAAGCTAAAAATGACACCTCTTCTCCTCTATATGGCATGCCTGTTCTTGATGTGCAGGAAGCAAGAACGGTGTTTGTAATTAAAAGAGGTATGAGTGCAGGTTACTCCGGAATAAAAAATGATTTATTTGATCTGCCTAATACTTCTATGGTCTTTGGCGATGCAAAGAAGGTATTAAATGATCTAATTGGAGAATTAAAGGATCTTGGAGTTGGAGAGAAATAATAGTAAATCTTCAAGGTTTTCAGATTACTTAAAAAATAAGCCATTTCGAGAAGTATTACCTTGGATAGGAGGTGACTTACAAACTTTGAGAGATACTTTTGTTATTGATTTTGGTAAATCAAAAAAAAATAAAAAAATATTCTTTCCTATTAATAAAATTATTCCTGAAAAATTTGAATATGATTATCTTCTAGGACTTTTAGAATTTCCTGAAAAATTAAGCTCTCTTAGGGGTTTTGTTATAGTTACCCATGGGTTAGGGGGATCAACTAAACGGTTTGGGTTAAGAAGAATCTCTAGGAAATTAGCAAATAATGGTTTTGGAGTTCTTAAATTAAATCTAAGAGGATCTGGGTCTGCAAGATATTTGGCTAAAGGAAATTATTGTGCTAGATGCTCCAGTGATGTTATTTCAGTAATTAATTGTTTTAAAAAATTGATTAATTTAGAGTTTAAAGATCTCATTAAGATGAATAATCTTCCAATTTACGGAGTTGGATTATCTTTAGGGGGAACAATTCTTTTAAATGCCTGCTTAGATTACGATGAAAACAAAGGAGAAAAACTTTTAGATGGCCTGGCCTGCGTGAGTAGCCCTTTAGATTTATCATCATGCAGTCTCTGTATTGAAAAATCTAGAAATTATATCTATCAAAAATGGTTACTTCACCGCTTAAAAAATCAGTTATGGGACGGACTTAATGATGAAGGAAAACTTCTTAATAACGAGAAATTAAGAAAAAAAATTAGAAGTTTAAAAAGCATAAGGGAATTTGATCAGAAATTTACAGCTCCTACTTGGGGATTTGATTCTTTAGAAGATTATTATTTTAAAGCTTCTCCAATATTTAGAGTCCAAAACTCAATAAAAAAATTACCTAAAATGCTTTTTATTCATGCCAAGGATGATCCTTGGGTTCCATATAAGGATACTTTGAATTTAAGAAAAGAACTTATTGATAAATTTACTATTCTCATAACTGAAAAAGGAGGCCATAATGGTTTTCACTCGATTAATGGCTGCTGGTCAGACGAAGTCGTAAAGAACTGGTTTATAAGTATCTAGGACTATTTAAAAACGGTGTTTTTTTTAAAATCCATTTTTCTATTGGCTTGTCGTTAATAATATGTGAGGTAAAAATTTCTGAAATTTTTTCTGGAGAAACTTTCTCGTACCAAATACCATCTGGCCAAACAAGAAGAATTGGGCCGTTTTTACATATCCTTAAACAGTCAGCCTTTGATCTTAATATATGAACGTTTTTTGTAGAGGGATCATTCTCAAATTTTTTTAAAGTCTTTTTCAGACATTCCCATGTTTTTTGACCTTCATTGCCTTTAAAGCATTTTTGTTTTGTGGGTGTTGCGCATAGTAGAAGGTGCTTTTTAATATTCACTTTTATCCAATACTTACGTATTTTTTCCCTTTTTTAATTTCTTGCTCAACAAAAAGTCTGGCCCAATTGTCTACTTCAAGAATATCCTCCAATTCGGGACTCAAATTCAAATTCTCCATATGTGATTCACAAGCTTTACTTATAAAGGTTGGAATTTCTTGAAAAGAAATTTTTTCTTTAAGGAATTGTTCAACAGCCATTTCATTAGCAGCATTTAAGACTGCAGGCATAGTCCCAGAAGATTTTCCTGCGGCATAGGCAAGTCCCATGCATGGATATTTAAACTCGTCTGGCTCTTTAAAAGTTAATTTTCCAATTTCACTTAGGTTTAATCTTTTCCAATTTGTTTTAAATCTTTCAGGCCAACTCATCGCATATAAAATAGGTAGTTTCATATCTGGCCAACCTAATTGAGCTAATACTGAAGAATCTTCCATCTCAATCATTGAATGAATAATACTTTGAGGGTGGATAACTATTTCGATATTTTCGTAAGAGGTCCCAAATAAATAATGAGCTTCTATAACTTCTAATCCTTTATTCATAAGAGTTGCAGAATCTACAGTTATTTTTTTCCCCATATCCCAATTAGGATGTGAAGTTGCATCTTCCACTGTGACATGCTTTAAATCCTCAACGGCCCAATCTCTGAAAGCACCACCAGAAGCTGTTAAATGTATAGCTTTTAAACCTTTAGGTATCTCTCCTGTTGAAAAATCTGCATTTTCATAATTGGGTAATCCTTGTAAACATTGAAAGATAGCAGAGTGTTCTGAATCTGCAGGTAAAAGCCTACTATTATTTTTCTTTAATGCAGGAATAACAATTGGCCCTGCCGCAATTAAAGTTTCTTTGTTGGCAAGTGCAATATTTTTACCCGCATTAATTGCTGACATTGTTGGAATTAATCCTGCACATCCTACTATCCCTGTAACCACAGTATCTGCCTTATCCCATGCTGCAACTGAGTTAATCCCCTCCTTTCCACTTAAAACCAAGGGAGCACTATCCAAATCTAAGTTATTAATATTATCTTTTAAATCTTCTATAAGATTTTCATCCTCAATCGCAACTACTTCTGGTTTATGTGTTTTAACTTGTTCAGTTAATAAATTAATATTTCTTCCTGCCGAAAGAGCTACGGCTTTAAACTTATCAGGCTGCTCACTAGCTATTTCGAGAGTTTGAGTCCCAATTGAACCGGTAGAACCGAGCACAGTAATGTATTTCAATTTTCTCTGATATTTCTAATATCTTCCCATTTAAAGGTGTATTTAAAAAACAAAAATTTCAAATTGGTTTTTTTCTTAAAATTTAGATCCTTATCCATGTTGTTATTTCCTTTGATTGATCAATAAGTTCAATACCTTTTTCTTTTAACAAATTCCTAATTTCATCAGCCTTCGTATAATTCTTTTCCTTTTTTGCTTTCAATCTTTCATTAATAAGCGTTGATATTTCTGCTTCTGTTATTTTACTTTCTTTTACTAAAACCTCTTTTTTAAGACCAAGTACCTCAGTCAACTTTTCAAGAGTTTTAAAATTCTCAATTAGAAAGAATTTTTCATTTAGGTCTATTTCAAAACCTTCGACCCTTTGAAATTGGTTTAGAAAGTTTTTTAATGGTTTTGCTAAATCGTAAATAATTGCAATAGCACCTGCTGTATTAAGGTCATTTCCCAGAGCCTCAGAAAATTTAAGCTTTTTTTGAGATAAATCAAAGCTTATTTTCTCTTCATATTCTTCTTCGATAGATTCATTTTTATCAATAGATCTAAAAGCACCTTTTGTAAGTTCCATAAAAGAAAGGGCTACATTAATGTTTTTCCAAGCTTCTGAAGCACTCCTTAAAGCTTCTTCAGTAAAATCAAGTGGTTTTCTATAATTGACAGTCATAACAAAATATCGCAAAGTCATAGGGCTTATACCTGACTTAATTAGCTCTCTGATAGTTTTAAAATTTTTAAGGGATTTACTCATCTTTTGTCCATTTACATTGACCATCCCATTGTGTAACCAATAGTTCGCTAGCTTTTTGCCATTGGCTGCTTCTGATTGGGCGATTTCATTCTCATGATGTGGGAAAATCAAATCAGAACCACCTAAATGGATATCAATAGTATCTCCTAATTCATCTTTAACCATCGCCGAACATTCAATATGCCATCCTGGCCTACCTTTACCCCATGGCGAATCAAAAAATGGTTCATTATCTTTAGCTTTTTTCCATAGTGCAAAATCTTGCGGATTAAGTTTTTTACTATTTTCCTCATTAGCCATTCTTCCTTGCTGATTGATATTTTGTTCTTTTATGTTTTGATTACTCAGCTTTCCATAATTTTTATTTTTAAAAACAGAATAATAAACATCTCCATCCCTAGAGTATGCATAACCTTTGTCCTCAAGGATTGTTATGAAGGAGCAGATATTGCATATATGATTCGTTGCTCTTGGCATACTATCCGGACGCATTATTCCTAGAGAATCCATATCTTTATGAAATTCAATAATATTTTTTTCAGATACTTCCTTCATTGAACTGCTTTCTTCTTTAGCTCTTTTTAAGATCTTGTCATCAATATCTGTAAAATTTTGAACATACTTCACTTTGAAATCACTGTAAATTAAAAATCTTCTCAATACATCCCAAGCTATATAACTTCTGGCATGACCAAGATGACATAAATCATAAACAGTTACTCCACAACAATAAATTTTTACTACATCGTCAATAGGCTTAAAAACCTCAACTCTTTTGCTTAAAGTATTAAAAAGTTTGATCATCTTAAATTAAGTATTTCATAAGGTTTATTTTGTCTCCATCCAATTGTCTCCAATACCAATATCAACTAAAAGAGGCACATTTAATTTTACACAATCTTCCATAGTCTTCTTTACTAATTTCGTAGTAATTTCCAAAGAATCTGGTTCAACTTCAAACAATAATTCATCATGTACTTGTAAAAGCATTTTTGCGGGAACATTCATTTCTATGAATTTCTTATTTAGTTGAACCATTGCAATTTTAATAATGTCTGCACTTGAACCCTGAATTGGTGCATTAGCTGCGGCTCTTAATGACTGTGCTTCCATGCCAGCCCTTCTTGCAGATTGCAGGTCAATTTCGTAAGGATCTTTCCCTATTAATCTTCCAAGTCCATTTTTATCAAACTTAAATTCTCTTTTTCGACCAAAAATTGTTTTAACATAACCTTTTGATAAGGCAAGCCTTTCTTGGAGTTCAAGAAATTTGAAAATTTTTGAATATCGTTCTTTGTATTTTATTAGGAATTCTTTTGCCTCTGGAGTACTTACTCCTGTTGAACGGGCAAACTTTTTTATCCCCATACCATAGATAACTCCAAAATTTATTGTTTTCCCAACTCTCCTTTCGTCGGATGATATTTCTTCTTTCTCGAAAATTAATCTTGCAGTCAAAGAATGAATGTCATCATTTTTATGAAACGCATTAATTAGTATTTCTTCATCCGCTAAGTGAGCAAGTATTCTTAATTCGATCTGAGAATAATCAGCTGATAAAAGTTTCCAATTTTTTTCAGGCAAGAATGCTTTTCTGATTCTCCTACTAAATTCAGTCCTAACCGGGATATTTTGAAGATTAGGATTGCTACTACTTAGTCTCCCAGTCGCTGTAGCAGCTTGATTAAAGTTTGTATGAACTCTTCCTGTCTTTTCGTTTATGAGATTTGGAAGAGCATCAATATAGGTGCTAAGTAATTTGCTAAGAGTTCTGTGTTTTATTAAATGTTGGATTATTTCATGTTCGACGACTAATCTTTCAAGAACTACTGCATCTGTACTCCATCCTGTTTTTGTTTTCCGTGATTTTTTCTTATCCAAATTTAATTTTTCAAACAAGATCTCACCAAGTTGTTTTGGTGAAGATAGATTAAAAGTCTCCTCTGCTAATTCATAAACTTTACTTTCAATATCTTCTAAGGTACTTTTTAGTTCTTTTGAGAGTTTATCTAAATAAGGGATGTCGATGGTTATTCCATTCATTTCCATTTGAGACAATACCGGCTCTAAGGGCAGCTCGATTTCTTCGAACAATTTGATTAATTCATTATTTTCTGTTGAAAATCTTTCTTTAAAAATTTTGACAATCTTAAAAGTTAGAAATACATCAAAGCCGCAGTAAATACTAGCTTCATCAATATCAACAAATGAAAAGTCTTTATTTTTCCCAACTGTTTCCTTAAATGAAGGAGGCTTAAATCCAAATAATCTAAAACTAATTTCACTTAACCCATGCTTCTCCTGATTATTTAGAAGATAGTCTGCTAACAAGGTGTCAAAGGTTACTCCTTTAAGATCAAGTCCGTGATTAAAAAATATTTGCCTGTCAAATTTAGAATTTTGGAGTGCCTTTTCTTTTTTTGGATCTTCTATCCAAGTTCTTAGTTTTGAGAAAACATCTTCAATCGATAATTGATTGGGGGTCTCTTTTTTTGTTTGATGACCAAGAGGTATATAAAATAAATCATAAGTTTCTTCTCCAAGACATAGTCCTATCCCAACAAGTTCCGCATCGATTGGATTTAAACTATTAGTCTCTGTATCTAAAGAAACTATCTCATTGGTCTTTTCTAATCTTTGAATTAATTTATCAAGTAATTCAAAATCATTTACAACAGTTACTTTGATTTTAGGAATTTTATTTTTACTATTTTCTAATTCACTTTTACTAGAGACTTTTGAATTTTTCTCCTCCACTTTAGCCTCATTATTTTTGTCAAAACCACCTTTACTAAAAGTTGAATTGAAAATATCAATTTGCCGGAGTAGTGTTGATAATTCAAGTTTTTGCAGTGACTCTGATAGAAGTTCTTGATTTATATTTTTTAATTCATAACCATCACTTAATATCAAAGGCACTTCAGTATTTATTTTTGCTAAATCCCTGGAAAGAAAAGCATTATGCTTATCATTTCTGAGCTTTTCTATAACCGAACCTTTGATGAATCCTTTATATTTTTTATCATTGTTCTGCTGAATCTTGTCCAAAGCCTGATAAATCCCATCAAGTGTATCGTTTTCTTTTAGTAGATTAATTGCAGTTTTTGGACCTACCCCTTTAATACCAGGAATATTATCAGAACTATCACCAGTTAGAGCTTTAAGATCAACTACTCTTTCTGGCGCAACACCTAATTTTTCTTTTACTCCATTTTCATTTATAAGGGTTGGATTACCACTTTTCGCATATGGACCACCACCCATATACAGAACATAAATATCTTTTTGATCATCTACTAATTGAAATAAGTCCCGATCCCCAGAAAGAATATTCACGCACCATCCTTTAGAAGCCGCATCATTTGCAATTGTGCCTAGGAGATCATCTGCTTCGTAACCAGGAGATTTAAAAATTGGTAAATTAAGGCTTTCTTCTAAAATGATTTCTAGTTGTTCAATATCCTGAAAAAAAACATCTGGTGCTACATCTCTATTGGCCTTATAATTTGGATCTAATTCATGTCTGAAAGTAGGTTTTTCGGTATCAAAAGTAATACAAACACCCTCAGGACTAATATTTTTGCAATTATCAAGAAGGCTTTTTAGAAACCCATAAGTCACACTTGTTGGGAATCCCTCTTTGGTTGTTAAACCTCCATCAATCCCTTTGCTAAATGCATAGAAGCTTCTAAAAGCAAGTGAATGACCATCGACTAAAAGTAAAATTGGTTTTTTAGAGTTTTCAGATTTTAAACTCATTTTCTCTTCTTAGCCCAAGGTGGAATATCAATAAAGATTTGCTCTCCAGGTTCTAATCCCTCAATTACTGAAGTTTTATTTCCACTACTAATACCAATTTCAATTTTTTCAAATTTGGGAGAATTGTTTTTATCAACTTTCAAAATTCCCTTTTCACCTTTTTTAGTGACAATAGAAACTGTTGGCACTAAGATTTTTTCTTCGTTACCTTCGACTCTAAATTCAAGATCTGCAGTCATTCCAATTTTAATTTCTTCAGAAATATCTTTAAAATTTAAAGTTACATCGAATGAGGTTACATTATTATCTTTTACAGCTCTTGTAGCTATTTTTTTAACTATGGCACTATATTTTTTTGAGGGATAAGCCTCAATTCTTACTGAGGCTTCTTGACCTATTTTTATTCTGCCAATGTCACTCTCAGGAACTTTAGCTACAATTTCTAGGCCCTCTGATAGTTCAAAAATAAAGTTTTTGGTTTTAGGGTCTGAACTTAAGTTTGTACTTGGTGTGACATAAGATCCTATCTCAGCATATTTTGCAGTTATCTTTCCTCCATAAGGAGCTTTAATTAGATAGAAACTTTTTTCAGCTTTTGCATCATTAAGTTTGGCGCTACTAATGTTGTAGTTATTTTTATAACTTTCATAGTCTTCTTTACTTGCCGCACCTTCTTGATATAAATATTCTCTTCTTAAAAATTCAGATTTTTGTTTTTCTACATTTAATTCAAGTTCTTCAATTTTATAGATAAAGTCTTCATCATCAAGAGAAGCTAAAACCTGATCTTTTTTTACAAGATCTCCCTCATCTACTTTGATTTCTTTTATTACGCCTTGCTTCCGAGGCCCAATATTGCTTGTCCTTATTGCTTTTACTTCACCACTAGTATTAATTGAATCTGAGAGGATTCCTTTTTCTACTTGAACTACAAAATCAGAAATATCTTTTGACTTATTTTTCTTGAATGAATTGGTTATAAAAACGAAAAATATAGCTAGAGAAAGCAATATAATTCCACTTTTTAGATTTATATTTCTTTTTATTAAATCAAACATTTCTTTTTAAAAGCAGCAGTAGTGAATATTTAGGAACTAAATAAATAATCAAGACGATTATAATTAACTTATCCAAGATTGGTTAAGTAAATACTATATTACTAGAAGATGTTTTCTTGATAATTTTTCCATAAGTTTTTTCAAATGTTAAAAGCAGGTATTATTGGATTACCAAATGTTGGAAAATCAACTCTATTTAATGCACTTGTAGAAAATGCTAAGGCCCAAGCGGCTAATTTTCCCTTTTGTACTATAGAACCTAATAAAGGCATAGTTTCAGTCCCAGATCAAAGGTTGCAAGAGTTAGGTAATTTAAGTTCTAGCCAAAATATTATCCCAACAAAAATTGAATTTGTAGATATCGCAGGACTAGTAAAAGGAGCTAGTAAAGGAGAAGGTTTGGGAAATAAATTTTTATCAAATATTAGGGAGGTTGATGCAATAGTTCATGTTGTAAGGTGCTTTGAAGATAGTGATGTAATTCATGTTTCTGGAAAGGTAGATCCCTTGGATGACATTGAGATAATTAATCTGGAATTGAATTTAGCTGATTTATCTCAACTCCAAAAAAGAAGAGAAAGAATTAAAAAACAGGTTAGAACTAGTAAAGAGGCAGCAAAAGAAGACACCTTACTAGAAAAAATTGAAGAAGAGCTAGAGAAAGGCCTTTCAGTTAGATCAATATCTTTGAGTGAAGAAGAAAATATAATAATTAAGCAACTAGGCCTCCTTACTGCTAAACCAATTATTTACGCAACAAATTTGAATGAAAATGATTTGGCTGAAGGTAATGATTTCTCATCAAAAGTTCAGAGTTTTGCAAGCAATGAAAATACAGAATGTATAAAAATATCAGCTCAAGTCGAATCTGAATTAATAGAGTTAGAACCAGAAGATAAAAAAGACTACCTTATGGGTTTAGGAGTAGAAGAAGGGGGATTAAGTTCTTTAATTAGATCAACATATAAATTATTGGGATTAAAAACTTATTTCACTACCGGAGAAAAGGAGACAAAAGCATGGACCATAAAAGATGGTATGACTGCGCCACAGGCTGCAGGCGTAATTCATACTGATTTTGAAAAAGGATTTATAAGAGCTCAAACTATTTCATATCAAAATTTAATTGATTCAGGTTCAATTGCCAATGCAAAAACTAAAGGTCTTTTAAGAAGTGAAGGTAAGGAATATATTGTTAACGAAGGTGATGTAATGGAGTTCTTATTTAATGTTTAGTAAGTCTCTTAAGGCTTACTATTTTGGTTTTTATATTTAAATTCAAAAAATGAAATTAATAAAATTAAGATACATCCTAAGCAACTTCCTATTAACCCAAAACAATGGTTGTAAAGCCATCATCGCAGCCATATTGTAATTGTGGTAAGTGAGGGGGAATTGGCATTATTTTTCAACAGAATTTTCAATATCTTCAAGTAAATGTTTAGTTGATCTACTAAAACCATTAGTTCTTAAATAGTTTTGAGCCTCTCTAAATTTTTCGGCTACTTTTTTTGTATAAGGAGTATTCATGTAATTTTGAGTCATATTGAAAATGCGACTTACTTTATAATCTGATTTAGGTAACCCCTTGATAAGTATTCAAAAATACAAGAATATAAAAATAGGATTTTTTACTTACTAAGAAATTTATTGTGAAAAGTTCTTGATTCTCCAAAATAAAGTTTTTCAAATTAGAGAAATTGACAATGACAAATATATTATTAATTCTTTTTTTTGTAATTTTATTTTTATTATTTTTTTATTCAAAACGAAAAAGAAGGTTAGCCCAAAAAACAAAAATTATTCCAACTTATGTACCTTTCTTAAAAGAACAAGAATTTAATCCTGACATAAGTACTGATAATTGGGATTTACACAAACTTAGATTAGATAAATTTAAAAGATCACAATATAAGGGATTAACTTTCTTTGTAAGTTCAGAAAAAAGAATTTACTATCTTACTGAAGAAGGGGATAAAGTCTATTGCTAACAGGTGAAATTAATTTTATAAATAAGAAAAGCCCATAGAAATTAATAATATTAATGAAGTATTTATTTTTATTATCAGAAAAGTTCTATAGGTTTATCGAATGGGAGTGGAATATCTTAAAAAATTTAAAAAGAAAAAAAAGAAAGAATTTTTTTCTTAGAGGAATTGTTGCTTTGTTTAGTTTATTCTCTATTCTTTTTTTAATCTTTTCTCCTCCTATTGCTTTTGGATTATTATTTGGAGAGGGATTAAAATTGAGTATTTTTTTTATTTGGATATGGATCTTAAACTTAAAGTTTTTTTGAAAAAGTATATTTAATTACCTTAGGTTATTTAAAATTAAGAATAAAAAAAATTGTCTTATGCCAAAAATATTCAAACAAAATAAGTTCGCATTATTAGGAGCGAATGTATTAATAATTTTACTTTGGATAACTATATCTACTTTTTTGGTAGATTTATTTCAAAGTGAAAATGACCCATTTTATATATATAAAATTTCTTTTTTAATTAGATTTCTCCCTCCTATTTGGGTAACGTGGTTTTTATGGATAAAAAGGGGCGGTTTAAAAAGATAAACAATGGAAGCATTTTTACGTATTTACTACTAAATAAAAATCAATTATAGTCATTGAGCTTACTTGAAATTTTCATGTAAGAATTAGGTAATTGAGAGATTGTTTTTAGCTAAGAAACAATCTCTTTTTTTTTTTTTTCTTATGATTTTATTAACATAAAAGTGTTTGCCAGTATCCCTATTGGCAAACACTCATGACGATCTATCTTTTAAAAAATTAAATTGTTAGTCTGTTATCAATTTCCACAATTCCAGAATCCATAAGAAGTTCGATCTTAATAACTAAAGATATATCTAACCTAGAAAATTCAGATTGATGGTTAGTTATATAATCAAGTTCTGATAGAGTTATTACACCTTAAGTATTTACTTTAAGAAATAGTAATCCTAAATTCATTTTAAAAGATTCCAGGAATTATCCATCCGAACAATCCATAATTTACAACTAAGGCAAATAACCCCATCATTGCCATTCTTCCGTTAGTTCTCTCGGCGTTTTGCCAATAAGTTTGATTTGAATTTTCCATTTTTATTTGGTTGATTTTTTGTAAGTATTTAAACGAAGCCAGGAATTATTTGACCTGTTGTTAGATATGCTCCAATAGCAGCGATTAGTCCAAGCATTGCGAATCTGCCGTTGAGAGTTTCAGCAACAATTTTTTCTTTTTCGATTGTTTTAACTTTTGCGTTTGAGTTTTTCATTGGATTGGTAGATAAATAATTTGAATTTTCGTTTTGAAATTGCTTAGTTAGATAAGCGACTAGGATGGCTGTAAAGAATACCATTACAGCTAAAAAGCCTGAAAGAGGACTCATTAAAAAATGCCAGGAATAATTTGTCCAGTTGAAACATAAGCACCTACTAGTGCAACAAGCCCGATCATTGCCCAACGACCATTAACTTTTTCTGCATTTTGTGGGTAACTGCCGTATGAAACTGACTCATCTATGTAAGGACGTGTCTCAGTAGGAAACATATTCTGCCTGCCGCCTGATTCAGTAGTAACGTTTGAATTAGCCATTGAAGTAATGTAATTGTTAAATAATGTAACATAACTATTAATAAATGTAAAGTAATGGGCCTAAATTGAGTTATTTTTAAGATATTTACCACATATCTGTATCATTAACGTTGCATTTAACCCCTAAATAATTAATTTTTGAACATTCTCTTAACAGTAATCATTGTCTTTAGTCGTAAGAGACCTCTATAAATCCTTTTAAGGTAAAGTACTTAATTTACTATTAAATAATTTGTTTTTTAATAAAAATGATAATTTCGGTGAACTTATGAATTACAGGGAAGATTTAGAAATCAAACTTCAAAAGTAAAACTTGCTATTCAGGAGGTTTTAGAGGATATCTATAAAACTGATCAGGAGAAACAAAAAATAATTGACGCACTTATAGATTTTAAAGAAGCAATCATTTCCAAAGGTATTGAACTTAATATTGAATTAGAGGCAGCCTAGAAATATTTGAAAATCACATGAATGTCTAATAACTTTTAGAGTAATGTTATTAACAAAGAAGGTTTATTTATCAAATGCAGCCTGGTACTTTTGAATTATTGATTCTAGTATTTATCTTTTTAGGTCTTCAAGCTTGGTGGATTATCCCAATAATAATTAAAAATAATAAATTGAATAAGAGAGGTAAGGATCTAAGAGAGGAAATAAAGCAATTAGAAAAGTTATATAAAAAATAAGTATTTTATTTTTAAAATAATTATCATAAGTGAAAACTAATATCTAATGAAATTAAAAAATATTATTCCATTCATATACCTTTTTGTTGGAACTTTAGTTTCACCACAAACGTCTCTAGCTGAAGAAAAGATTGAAGTTATACCTATTATTCAAAGTTCAAAAGGTCTAAGTGGTAAAAATTTTAATTATCTCGAGGGAAAGCCTGAATTAAGACTCTTAAAAGTGATGATTCCTGTAGGGTTGGAAACCCCAATTCATACGCATCCCTCTCCAATGTTGATTCATGTCACAAGAGGTAGATTAAAGCATGTTAGGGGTGAAGAAATTACTTTCTTTACGGCAGGTGATGCATTTGTAGAAAGTAATAACGGGGGTGCCCACTATGTGAAAAACATTGGGAAAAAGCCGGTTATTCTTCATGTAGGAGTTGTATCAGTAGTTGGGATGCCAACGGCCATAAATAAATAAGAGTTTTCTCAAAGTTGTTCAATCTTCATTTTAGGATTGAACTTTTATGAAGAACAGCTGTAGTGAGATACTCCTCCATAGTTAAAATATTGGATTGGCTTTAGTCGATTATATTTTTGATCTATTTCTGAGGGTTGTTCTATATATGGATTGCTAAAGACATCCTGTAACTCTTTTATTTTTTTGTAATTTCCTTTTTCAGCTTCTTCATATGCGGTAACGACCATCCATTCGCGCCATGTATAGACTGGATTAAGGGATTTCATTGATATCGATTTTGCTTTAATATTTCCCTCTTTCTTCAATACTGATTTCCAGTTTTCAAGCCATACTTCCCACCTATTATTGAGCTCATTATTAATTGGTAAATAGAAACTGTCTTTTAAAGAATCTAAGTTATCAGGTATTTCAGAGAGTTTACGGAACAAAATTGTATAGTCTGCTTTTGAAATGACCATAAGATTAAAAAATTCATTTATTAGAGTTTCATTGTAATGTTCTAAACCAAGCTTGTTTGCCCACATTTTCATCAATGCCTTATTCATTAATTCAGAAAAGTCTTTTTCGATTTGCTCTAGCTTTTCAAAATCATGTTTGCTTTCTGAGAGTAACGGACTAAGAGAGGAACAAAATGTTTTAAAGTTGATTTCAGCAGCAGAAGGTTGGTTAAAAAATGAAAAATGCTCACCTCCACCTGTCCATGGTTGAAATCTTGGATCAAATAATTCGCAGAATCCAAAGGGTCCATAGTCCAAGGTGTAGCCACCAGCAGCACAATTATCACTATTGAAATTACCCTGGCAATAACCAACTCGCATCCATTTAGTTACAAGAGATATAAGTCTCGATCTATATAAGCAAGAAAGTTTTATTACCTTACTTTCAAGTGAAATCTCATTTTCAATTTCATCTTTATAGTTTCTATCAATAAGATGTTGAACTATCATCTTTAGTTCACTAAGAGCTTCATCATGAGCATTATTGCGAACTCGTCTTGCAAAAAGTTCAAGCTGTCCAACTCGTACAAAAGATGGAGCGACCCTAGTTGTAATTGCCGCTTGATTATCAATCATGATGTCAGGTTCAAAATACTTGGACCCTTTGGAATACCACGGTCTTCTAACTATTTCTGAACGTGAGACATAAAGTGTTAAAGATCTTGAGGTAGGGATTCCCAAGGCATCCATTAATTCCTGTGCTAGAAATTCTCGTACGCTAGACCTTAAGACAGCTCTACCATCTGCTCCACGACAGTAGGGAGTTGGACCTCCTCCTTTAAGTTGCATTTCCATTCTTTTTCCATTGAATAAACCTTCAAAAACAGAAATTGCTCTGCCATCGCCATAACCATTGCCGGTGCCAAAGGGACATTGTTGGGTATATTCAGTACCGTAAATTGATAATGCATAACCTGTTGCCCAACCAACAGGACTCATTGGATAATCAGCAACAGTAATATCACCTGAGAAAAAACGACAAAAATTCTTGTCTCTAGTAAGATCTGAGCTTAGCCCTAGTTCTTTAAAAAGTTTCTTGCTATGGGAGATATATTCTGGGTCTGGAATAGCAGTTGGGAGAACTGGTACGTAATGGCCCGAATATACTGAACGCGGTTTATGATCATTTCCATCTTTTGTTGATTGAGGATCTGCTTTGAGACAATTCATAAAAGAATAGTCAGATAATTGAGAAAAATCAGAAAAATTTTCCGTAAGCTTTTCTTTTAATGAATTAGACTTGGTTGACATTAAATTTGTAATCTATTGTTGATTTCGTTGTAATTTCTTTAAATTCAACATCTAGATATATCTTATACATTTTCTTATCAGGGATGGTTTCTGCTGTTACTTTTAAAATTTAATAGAATTTAAAATTTAATAGAATTTAAAATTTAATATTTACTTAAAAAAAAGTTCAGCAGTAAAATATTGTCTAACTTACCCAGCCTTTCAGTAAATCAAAAACACTAATAAATAGTCCAAAACCAATAATTGGGGGCGCAACCCATCTTGTCATGAATTTCAAATAACGTGTCGTTTTGATTCCAACTTTTGAATCACTAAGTTCTTCATTAAATTTTCCAGGGACTACCCATCCCATAAAGAAAGTAACCAAGAATCCACCAAAGATCAGTAATACGCCACCAAAAATCGAATCAACTGTTCCAAGAATATTTAAATTTAATGCAGAAGGGATGCCTGCTAAGAATAGGAAAAGAGTTATCAACCAAACCGATTTTTCTCTTTTAAAGCCGAATTTATCCATTAATGAGGAAACTGGAACCTCCAATAATGAAACAGATGAAGTTATGGCTGCGATATAAGCTAGTGCAAAAAATGCAACAGCTACAATTCTTCCTGCTGCACCATATGAACCTAGACCTGTTGGAATTGAGATAAATAAAGCACCAACAGTGGATTCAGAAATAGCGTCACTTAAACCGAATGTTAAAACTATTGGGAAAGTTATAAATCCAGCCATTAGTCCAACCAAAGTATCTAATGATGCAACTCCAACACTTAGTTTTGGAAGATTACTTTTTTTATTTAAATAGGATGCGTAGGTAACCATAATTCCAATCCCTAGGCTTAATGAAAAGAATGCTTGTGTAAAAGCGTTTCTTATTGTTTGAGGATTTCTCAATTCATTAAAATCAAACTTAAGTAGAAATGTTTTATATCCTTCCCATGCACCTGAAAGTGAAGTAGCCCAAATAGCAAGAATCACAATAATTATGAAAAGGATTGGCATGAAATATCTAGTAACCTTTTCTATCCCCTTTTTTATACCTGATGAAACTATTATTGCTGTAAGTACAAGACTTAATAGGTGGCCCAACAAAACACTGCTGCCACTACTAATTGAGCCAAAGAAGGTTTCTGCTTCAGTTAAATTCTTTGGTAATCCAAAAAATAAAGAATGGAATAAGGTATCTGCAGTCCATCCCATTATCACTGAATAATATGATGCTATTCCTAGAGGAGCTATGAAGAAAAGAATTCCTAATGGATACCAATTCTTACCAGCCAGCTTAACTGGAGCAAGCAATGTGCTTGCCATTGCGTTTCTTCCTAGAGCCATTTCAGCAACAAATACCGGAAGACATACAATTAAAACGATTAATAAATATAAGAGTACAAACGCCGCACCTCCACCTTGAGATGCTCTATAAGCAAAACCCCAAAGGTTGCCTAGACCTACTGCACTACCAGCCGCTGCGAGAATGAATCCTAGCTTACTAGTCCATTGTTCTCTCTGAGAAATTTTTGAGTCCAAAATTAAAATCGTTTTTTATAGTTGATTTATAACTCATAAATGAAAATTAGTTAACACTTTGCTTAATAAAAACTAATTTTTTTAGATTAACTTTTTTGATAAAGATTTAGAATTAAAAAACTTTAATTATTCTTATGACTATTGAAACGACTATTTTAGATTTTCAACTAAGTAATACCTATGAGGAGTATAAATCATATATGAATGCAAAAGACCAGCAGACAATGTTTAAAGAAATGGGAGTTAAAATATTTTATATTGGTAAATCATTAGATGATCCTCAAAGGGCGACAGTAATTTTTCAAGGACCAGAAAATGTTTTATATGATATTTTTATGAATCCTGAGACAAAACCTATAGTTGAAGCTTCAGGACATATTTACGCGGGGACAAAAATCACTCGCTGGATTTCTTGAAAAAATAATTCTTTTTATGAATTACCAACTTTTAATTGAATCATATTCTCTTGGGTCACCCCTTTCTGAGCAAGAAATACAACTCTTAAGTCTGGAACTTGAAACTCAAATCATGAATATTAATATATCAACAGAATTTGGATTTTTTAAATCTGCTCCCTCTCATATTTGCGAAGGTCTTAATTTAAAAAAAGATACTTATTGGATAATGTGCCTTGCTGAAATATTAGATTTACATAAGTCCAAACAATTTGGGAAAACGAAAAGTGTAGAGGTTTTCGATTTACTTCTTGAAAAAGGACTTGTTATTGGCTAATTAATTATTTATTTGATTATTAAAAATGAATTCGTTTTTTCTTTTTTTGATAGGATTGATTTTAGGTCATCAAAAAAAATGGAATATTCTGAGCGATTGATATTGGAAAATCTTATTAAGCTAACTAGATCAAGTGAAAATAAATTTAAACTAGGTAATTTTAAAGGTGCTTTAGACGACAAAATTAAAGCTAATGCAATATTGAAATCTAAATCTTATGATGAAAAAATGATTCAAGAATATAGAAAAGAATTATCTAGTTTGTATTGCTCAAAATTTGATCTTATATTCGATCATAAACTGAAAATTAATGAAATAAAGATAAATGAAATAGTGAAAATGTTGGAACGTAAAAGTCAGGAAAAATTAAAAAATCTTGATTATAGAGGTGCAATAAAAGCATTAAGAAGGGCAGAAAAATATTTATCAAATTAAAATAATCCAAACTATCTTGAGTTTTAAGAAGTTTTGCTTATTGTGTTTTTTATTGCTCAGTTTAAAGTTGAAATACTTAAGTAATAATTTATGCAAAAACAAAATAAAAAGAAAATAAAAAGTTTTGATAAAAAGGAATTAGAAGTTTTAGATAGGTTTTTGAGGATCTTATGGAGAAAAGAGGTTGAATACAAAATAAATATCTGATAAAAGCAAATTTGAAGGAGATATCTTATGAAAGTTCGAATAGGATTACTAATTATTCTTTTTATTTTTTACTCGTTATCTGATTTTGCATTTAAAAAAAGAGTATTAAAAAATAAGTTTAGAAGGGCTCAAAAATTAAATTAAATCATTTGATTAAAGACATGAATTTAACAAAAGGAATACAAAAAAGTTTAGGTCCAGGAATTTTGCTAGCTGGAGCGGCTATTGGGGGTTCTCATTTATTGTCATCAACTACTGCTGGTGCAAGGTTTGGATTTTCATTAGTTGGCCTAATCCTTCTTACTAATCTTTTAAAATATCCATTCTTGTTGGTTGGGACTAGATTTACAGCATGTACTGGTAAATCATTATTAGAAGGTTTCAAAGAGCGGAATTCTTTATATCTTCCTTTATTTCTAATAGTTAGTCTAATTACAGGTACTTTCACAATAGCGGCTGTAAGTTTTGTCTCTGGTGTCCTTTTAACTAATATTCCCTTTTTCGCAGCTTTTCCAGCCATGGATTTGTCTATAGGAATCCTGATTGTTTCTGGAATGATATTAATTATTGGTAAATATAAAGCCCTTGATAGGATTTCAAAATTTTTAGTATCTCTCCTAACTTTTTTAACATTATTTGCAGTTTTATCGCTTTTATTCAAAGGTTCAATAAATGAGTCTCTAAATATGAGTTTTTTTGAACCAGAAATAAGCCCATGGAAGTTAACAAATTTAGCTTTTTTGATCCCTTTAATGGGATGGATGCCTTGCCCAGTAGAGTTATGTGTTTGGCCTTCTTTATGGATGTTTTCTCGAGCAAAAGATTCAAGTTATAAACCAAATATCAGTGAAGCAGAATTTGACTTTAATCTCGGTTACTTAATAACTGTTGTTACGGCAATTTTCTTCCTTACTCTTGGAGCAATAACAATGTATGGTACTGGCGATGGAATGCTTTCCGGAAGTGGAGTGTCCTTCGCTCAAAAGTTAATACTCCTTTACACCAAATCCATTGGTAATTGGGCTAAATGGATCATTATACCTGCAGCATTTGCCGCAATGTTTAGTACTACAATTACTTGTCTAGATGCATATCCTAGAAGTATTTCTGCTATTCAAGGTTTATTGAGAGGTACTGATTTTGGACACATGGATTCCAAATCAGAGCGAAATAGATTTCAACTTTGGATGATTATACATATCTTTGCATCATTAATAGCTTTGCTGATTGCAAGGTCTGGAGGTATAGGAGTAAAAGATTTTGTATTTGCGGCAATGACTGGAAGTTTTCTAACTGCCCCTTTATTTGCATGGATGGCAATGGATACTATAAATAGCAAATTAGTACCAATTAAAAATAGATATGGATTTTTTCTAAAAACAATAAGTTGGATAGGATTAATTTTTTTAACATTATTTAGTTTATTGTTTATTGCAAATTCATTCTTTGGGATTGGGATTTATTAATTTGAAAATAAAAAATAATTAAAGGGTTGATTTTTCTTCAGAATTCGTTTTTGTAGAAATGTATTATTTTTTGGTACTTATTATGGTTATGCCTCAATCTACTTTAGAGAGCTTATTATTTTTTTTGATACTATCTCTTGTTGCAACTTACATTGTTAATTTAAAGTATTCTTCAAAGTTAAAAATACAGAAGTAGTTTTTTTATTTATCTTTTTTGAATTTGATTTATTTCTTTGGATCACTCCAAGTCTCTTTTTATAACCAACTCAAAAAAGTAAGAGTAAGTATATTTCCAAATGGATAAGTTATTCCTAATAATGGGTCATATATATAGCCAATAATCGTCGACATTATAAAGATTATTAGCCCTGAAAGACCAAACCCTGAATAGGCAAATGATTAAAATTTACCGAATTTATCATTTGATAATTGTTTTAAATAGATTAAATTAATTATAAAACCATAAAGTAACTTATTTATTTGTAAGGAAATATCATCTAAGATATGAATGATTTTAGAATTGCTAAAGTAATTATAGTTTTTTCATCATTATCGTATTTGAGTTTTACTTTTTTAAGAAACTATAATTCTCCAGAAAATATAGAAAAAAGATGTATTCTTAAATTCGAAAAAGATTTTAAAAATAATTTGGAAACATCTCATGAAGAATGGAATCAAAATTTAGATTTAGCTGATAACAATTATTTAAAATGTATGGGAATTCCTCAGTATTAATTATGGGAGAGGCAAAGAGAAGAAAAAATTTAGGTATTCCTCCTAGAGAAAAAACCGAAGATATAAAGTTGCCTCAACTTGATAAAAAAGCCATACAACAAAAAGTTAGGTCTACATTATATAAATATCCAATTATCCCTTTTCTTTTTTATGGAGTTGCAATATTGATCTTAATTGGGGGTTTATTTTATGTTTTCAAATCCTTTTATATTGCTTAATTATGATGGTTCTTAATTCTGATATTTATGAATCTTTTGCACCATCAATTAAAAAAACTTTGAGGGATAATTAATGAGAAATTTTTATTATGCAAAAAAATCAAATAAATAATATATGAGACTTATTTACGATTGACACCATCTTATTGTGCTGTAATTTTGGATTAAATTAAAATTATTTATGAAAAACATAAATAAAAAATATGCTGAAATTATGCGCCAAGCTGATAATGCGGTTGGAAGAAAAGAAGTAGTTAGTTTATTAAAAAAAGCTGCAATGATTAAGTCTGAATCAGAGGAAAACTTAGCTGCTTAAATTAGAAAGCTATTTTATTAGGATAAATAAAACACCATAAAGAATAATAGATGAGGATGCAGCCATAAAGATAAATGGTAGTATCATGCCTGAGTTTAACCATCTTAAAAGTCTAATTTTTTTGTTAATTATTCTTGCCATTTTCCCTGAATCTCTTATTTGCAAATTAACAAGTAAATAAATGTTGTAAATGGTTAATTAATCTTTTTAAATATCTTTCTTTAACTATTTTGAAATTAAATTTTTTAAAGAAAAATATTTTAATTTCATCCGAATATTTATTTTTAAAGAAATTTTTAGGTAATTAATACCTTGTATTCTTGAAATTTATCATGCAAGATTTAGAAACATTAGATTTTTAAATAATGATTGAAAATTTTAAAGAGAGCCCTGAAGAATTTAAAGATTATGATTCCGAATTGTTACTTAAGATTATAAATAAGACATCAGTTGAGATAAAAAAAAATGATGATAAAGAATTATTTGTAGATGCAAATTGGAAAATTAATTCAAAAAACATTGAAAATGAAATTTCTTCAGATGATTCAAATTTGAAGAAAATATTATCAGATATATTCCCAAATAAAAAAATAGTTATTCAGAATAAAAATGATGGCTCTCAGACTATTTTCTTATCCTAATGTACTAAATATTAAAATATTTTTTTTCCAATTAATAAAGTCCTTATTTTGAGAAAATAATTAGTAAAAATTACTCTCGCGGAATTTTTTTGAAGATGTTATCGTTCATTAACGTTCATCCAAGTTTATATCTCTGGACGCATGATATGGGAGTAGGGAACGGGATTCTCATTAACTGCAAAAGACCATGAATAACCTCTTACAAATAAGAGAAAAAATCAAAAAAGCCAATAGGCTATATCAAGCCCAACTTTTGGCAACTAAAAGTGGAGAAGTTACTCCATACAGAAGATCCGTCTTTGAAGAAAGAATCAAGAAAACACAAAAAGAAATGAAATTTAAAAACTCAAAAAATTAAATTTTTTTTTTAAACTGATCAATAGGAGGGGGATTTATCCCCCTTTTTTTATTTTTATAAAAACAAGGTAATTATTAATTTATTTTTTCGATTATCGATTATTAAAAAGAACATAATTTTGATTCTTTTACTATTGATTTAAATTTTATAAATGGCAAATTTAATTCAGTAATTAATAGTTAAATAAATATGTTTAAAAAGAAAAATAAACAAATTAAAACCTTACCCAATAAATCAAATTTAGATCAAGTTTTATGGTTTATAGAAAATTATTTGCCCCAAAAGAAAGATCGAGGTGTTCAAAAAAAATTGTATATGGATAATCTAGAAGCAGAGACTATTAAGATATTTTCTAAATTAGCCCATAGACGTTCTAAGTCATTATCACCAACTACAAAAAATACGACTATCTCTTTTACCTTTGGTAATTGGACCTTGCCTTACCTGAAATTGCTTAAGAAAATAGGAATAGCTAAGTAAGAAAATTGTGATCGGCTAGAACTAGATTTATCTCGCAAATAAAAATAAATAAAGATTAAAAAGTCTCAGAAAGTTCTTTTCGAAATTTAAGGAGGAATACTTACTTTACATAAAAAAATACAATTGCTAATTTTAAGATAAGATATCTATTCATTAATGTTTCTAAATTATCTGCCTATTGAAATGGTTGAAGTTATTGGTTTGACAATGATTTTTTCATTTCTAGTTGGAACCATCTTAATTTTGTTATTTACATCAGATCAGGCAAATACAAAGAATCTATATTTAAAGAAGGCTAAATAAATTTTAAATAATTTGTTTATCTATAAAGGACCTCTGTTTTTAATAAAGTTAACTCGCAGGTGTAGAACATAATTTTTAATATTGATAAATAAACAAATTTAAGATTATGGGCGAAGCTAAAAGAAGAGAAGAATTAGGATTGCCACCTAGACAAAAAAATGAATTAAATAAGTCTGATAGATACCTTTCATGGCTTCCAATTACTAAATCAAGAATTAAGAAATACCCTTATATGGGTGTAGCAACAATGGCACTAGGAGCGATAATTTTCTTAGTAAGTGGCGGCGCAAATAGTATTAATTAGTTAGATTTTGGCCAGGCTTAGAATATATCTAAGATTTTTTTTGTAATAGTTTAACGCCAGATATTATTGAGATTATTGAAGCTATACCAAGAAATATCGAGTAAAAAGGTTGCAAATTAATAATGCCAAAATTACCTGTATGCCATTTTATTAACCAAAAAGCATCTATTCCTAGTGGTTGAAGAATACTATAAATAGTCCCAGATACAATAGTAATTAGTAAAGGGATTGCTGAAATTGCGGTTATTTTTCTGTGAATTTTTCTTTGATTTGTTTTTAATTTTTCCATCTATTTCCTCAAATATATATGTAATTCTTTTTCGTTTTTGCATGGCATCCATTTATCTTGATTCTTATGTATTCCTTCGCAACCAAGCTCTAAAGATCTATTTTCGGCGTCCTTTGCATAAAGAAATGTACCCCTCATATGTGCATGCGAATAACTATTGAAATTTAGAGATAAGGAGTATAAAAAAATAAAAAATTTAAAATTTCTAAGAAAAATATGCATTATTTCAAATCAAGTATTTGTATTAAGGATAGACTTTATCAAATATTTTTGTTTTGCCAGTTTTACTAAATGAAACTACTTTGTAGTTCTCATAATCATGAGAGTGAGAGTCGTGAGAATGAATTTCCATCCCTGGAGAGCCAAGTGGCATGCCGGGAACTGCTATCCCATTGATATTTGGTTTATCTCTAAAAAGTTTGTTGATTGATTCAATCGGGACATGTCCTTCAATCGTATAGTTAGCTATTTGAGCAGAGTGACATGATCTCAGATTATTGGGAATTTGATATTGGTTTTTAATTACTGAAACATCCTCAACTATATTATCAAGAACTTCTAATCCATTATCTCTTAAATGAATGATCCATTTTTTGCAACAACCACATGATGCTGATCTGTAAGAAACAACTTTTGGGATATCTGTATTTTCTTGAGTTAAAGCAATACTCTTATTTGGATTAATTATATTTGTAAAAAGAATTCCAGAAAAAATCAGATAATTTAAAAATCCTCTTTTCATAAATATTTCTTTAAGTGCCATACTAATTACGACGATTAAATTTAATATTTAAAATAACCACAAATGAAAATTTATAAAATCGCTATTTAATCAAAATTAAAACACTCATAATTGCCATTAAAAGATTTTCGGTAAAACTAATAATTCCCAAAGGAGTTTTTGCATATCCATCAATACATGCACAATTTAATTTTAATTTATCCAAATAAACAGCCTTAAATACTGAAATAATTCCAGAAATTCCTAAAATTAGGGCAATAAAAATAATTAAAGAGGGTGGAGAAGAATCAAGAAAACTTATTCCAATTCATAATTCGCAAAAAGGATAAATATATATATCCAGACATCAAATTTAGAATATATTAAATCATATTTCTTATAACTTGTTCCAAAAGCTTCAATATCCATAAGCTTGAGCATCGCTAAAAGACAAATTGATATCCCCATAAAAATTTGGAAACTTTTAAGTAATGTAATGGTTATCAGAAATGAAGTAGCAAAGACTGCAATTAAGGGGGTAAATGACTTAATCTTCATTTTTAACTTTTAAGGATAGAGTCACAAATACTAGATGGATTTGCTTGTTTGACTATTTTTAGTCTTTTGATAAGTTTGTCTCGATCTATTTGATGTTTTAAATATTTAATACATAAATTTTTTTCCTGATATACCTCTGCTATTGGAGCAATCTTTAAAGCAATAGCAAAAGTACCAATAACTAAAAGAATGTTTGTAGATAGTCGAATATTTGATCTCATTTGTATTCTTTATTTCTGTCAATAACTTCTCTTAAATATAAATCTTTTAGCTCTTCATTGTAGCAATTTTATTTTTACAAATTTCTCTTATTCCCTTAGCACTTTGTCTTTCATTAAGCAGCTTTGGAAATGTTATTTTTCATGTCTTCAATTTTATTGATTAATTCATCTAACCATTCTGTATTATTTTCGGATCTTTTCTGAAAATATGAGATTTTTGGTTGATTAATTTCTAGTGTCTCATAATCTCCACTCATAAATTCCCCCTAATTTTATATTCTGCCTAATTTATCTAGATAAATTATCCTCATCAATAGGCGCTAATACTTATTGGTAATTTACTATTGCTAAAAAGTTCGCTTTTTCAATAATATAAATTTCAAGTAATATATCTCCCAAAAATATTGCTAGTAATCAAGAATTATAAAAAATAATTTAGACTTGAGAAAAAGAATTGCAACACCTAAAAGCTACTATGCAATATCAAATGAGAAATAAGAAAAAGTGATTCATTCTTATAAAATAGCAATTACTTTTTAATAATTTCAAATTTTAGGTAAAGTAAACCTATTAACCATTTAAAAAAAACTCTTGGATCTATAAGTTTTCTTCCATCCCTCCACTAATAGTTCTTTATATTCTTTTCTCGCTTCTTCGATAGATTCAACCCTTGAGCCTTTCATAACTGGCTTACTTGATCGTTTATAAACACAACCATAAGAAATCATAATTGCATTAATAATAGATTAATAATAGGTGAAGGATTTGAACTATCTTCAAACGGTTCAAATACTTTTATCCTCGATCTATTTTTATTGATTAAAGTAAATTTTTCCATAAAAAAAAGGGCGTAAGCTTCGCCCTAATCAAAAAGCGGGATAATCCCCATCACCCAGCCCTTTTTAAAATACTAGCACTACATATGGTGTTTGTAAGTAATAAAAATTACCTATTGATGGGGTTGTTAGTTTCAGTTTAATTTGTCATGATAGAAATCCCCATCACCTAGGCTCGCAAGAGTCTTTTTTTTTGACTATTTATGCTTATATCTTTTTTAAATTAGTGTTTAAAGATTTTTTATTTAATTTTTAAATTCGATAATTAATAATTAAAAAAAATTATTTTAGTTATGCAAACTTACATTGTTCACTGGCAATTCCCAGATCAAGAGAGTCATATGCAAGGTGCAGAGGCTTTTGCTGGCTTTGTGGAAGGAGGATGCGAAGGTGATGAGTTTGATGGTTTTAAAGTTGTTAATCGTGTAGTAAACCCTGAGGGAGCTAATGGTTGGGCGATTGTGGAATCTTCAAACCATCAGAACATTTGGAAATGGAGTAGTATCTGGGTCGATAATTTTGGAGTAGAAATTGAAGTCACACCTGTTTTAACAGACCAGGAATTTCTTTCTGTGCATAAAGAAATTGAAACAGCCTAGAATTAGAATTTATTTTTAGATTTAATCATTTATGGAAAGTCATATTAACTATAAGCATTTAGTTGAAAATATAGGAAATGAACCTATATTTCTTTCTAGATTTGAGGCATATGCTTACCGACTACCTAAAACTAGTAATAAGTAAAAATATCAAAAGTCTTAATTGACATTAGATTTAAAATAAGAATAAATTAGCTCGTTTTTTAAAAGTGAGTTTTTAATAGGGTTTTTGTAAAAATGTGCGGAAGATTTGAACTTAATACCGAATTTAATAATTTGCCTAAAGTTTTGAAACAAGACTATCCATGTGGACTTGATATTAAATATGAGACTCAAAAATTAGTTAGACCAGGTGATCCAGTTCTCGTGATTAAGAATGAGGGCAAAATGAAAACAACCTTTATGTCTTGGGGTTTTATTCCGCCCTGGGTTAAAAATCCATTTGATGAAAAAAAAACAAGACCATTTAATGCAAGATCAGAAACCGTTGAAGAAAACAAATTATTTAGTGGAAGTTGGAGATATAAGAGATGTTTAATACCTGCAAGTGGTTTTTTCGAGAAAAAATACCGTATTCGTAAAGAAAATTACGAGACTTTTTGGTTGGCAGGAATCTGGAGCAAATGGGCTTCGCAGAATGGTGCTGAAATAGAAAGTTGCTGTGTTTTGACAACTGAACCAAATGATCTAATTAAACCTTTACATCACCGCATGCCTGTTGTGGTGCCAAATGGATATGAGGAAAATTGGACTGAAAAGGTAAAAGATTTTTATGAATTAAAAGGTTTACTGCCAATAATGATGGGTTGGTCACCAGATGGATGGGTATCAGAACAAGTTAATAAAAAACAAACTGATCAAATGAGTTTGTTCTAGATGAAAGGTTTAATATTTGAAAGATTAGCTTTTATCACTTTCCAATATTCAACTACTTAGCTAAGTTGGTGAGTTCGAGATTATAAATATATTTTTCTCCATCATCATCACCATCATCATCATCATGGAAAGAAGAGATTAATACATAAACACCTCCAAATCCCAAAACCATAGATAGATAGAGAACTGGATCTGACATATTCTAATTGTGTAACATTCAAATTAACTTTGAGGAAGCTTTTCAATATCTATATGTTCTCTTAATTATTAAATGAAGATCTTTCTATGATAAAAATAGTAATTATTCTTTCATTTGAAATTATTGACAGTCGATTTAATATTGAGAGATATAACCCTCTTATTTTATGGGAAAATTCTCTTCTCAAGAAATAGAAAGTCAATACAATTTGATAAAAATGCTTTTAGCTGAACCTGAAAAGTATAAAGATGCAATTGATGCAATTAAGAAAGATATTGATTATATGCCTATAGAACTCAAGAAAAAACTTGAGGATGAAAATATTACCTTATGAATTAAAAGCTAATCTCATCAGCAATTTTCGTTAAATTTTAATTTTATTGCTATAAATTAATTGAGGCCAAACCTCATTGAGTACACTCTACGTTTACTCCAAGAGAAAGATTGACTTTATATAGTACGAGTCAATTTTATAACCCCTTCAGTATTTGGAATTTCTGGAGGGGTTTCTTGTTTTAACCGAGATAGAAAAAAAAGGATGCTAAGATAATATATTTTTTGAGAAAGAGGATATATTAATTCACTAATTGCAATGGAAGCAGTAAATTAATCTCTACTAAATTAGTATCATGAATATTGGTTCGCCAATCAATAAATGTTCACTAAAATGAGATTTTATCAAGCATCAATATATCTTGAGCTTGAATTGTATCTCTCTTATCTTCATCATCAGAATCTTGATAAGATTCAATTTCAGCTTGAATCCTTCTCTTGTAAACTCCCTTTATATAATTCATTTCGCCTCTCTCATTATTGAGGGTTGAGAATAGTGATTTTTTAGAATTCATAACTAGCTATTCGTCATAAACTAACCAAGAGAATCTAAATCTCTTCTATGGTGAACTGTATTCTCCTTATTATTTAGGACATTCTGTTCTCGCATTAAATCTGCAATAGTTGGATAATCTTTTGCATAATCAAGATCTTTTTTATTTTTATCTTGAATTGCGAATGGTGATCTTTTAAAATTCATAATTAATTACCTCAAAATTTTTGTTGGATTCTGGTTAC